>NZ_QWTZ01000013.1:0-113231 GCF_003576505.1 Brevundimonas sp. LPMIX5 | reverse complement strand
AGGAGACTGTCATGACCCCCAGCCCCGCGATTTCGAAGACCGCCTGCGGCCCGCTTCACGGCGTGCGGGTTCTGGACCTGTCGCGGGTGCTGGCGGGGCCTTGGGCGACGCAGACCCTGGCCGATCTTGGGGCCGAGGTCATCAAGATCGAACGGCCGGGCGCCGGCGACGACACCCGCCATTGGGGCCCGCCCTTCACCACCACGACCGACGGCGCGCCCGGCGACGCCGCCTATTTCCTGTGCGCCAACCGGGGCAAGAAGTCGGTCGAGCTGGACATCGCCAGCCCGGAAGGCGCCGAGGCCGTGCGCCGTCTGGCCGCGACCTGCGACGTGGTGGTCGAGAACTTCAAGACCGGCGGGCTGAAGAAATACGGCCTCGACTACGCCTCGCTGGCGGCGATCAATCCGAGGCTGGTCTACTGCTCGATCACCGGCTTCGGACAGGACGGGCCGGACGCGCACCGGGCCGGCTACGACTACATGATCCAGGCCATGGGCGGGCTGATGTCGATCACCGGCCAGCCTGACGGCGCGCCGGGCGCCGAGCCGATGAAGGTCGGGGTGGCGGTCGTCGACCTGTTCACCGGCCTTTACGCCTCCAACGCCATCCTTGCGGCCCTGTGGCACGCGCGGGCGACCGGCGAGGGCCAGCACGTCGATATCGCCCTGTTCGACGTTCAGGCCGCCATGCTGGCCAATCAGGCGACCAACTACTTCGTGTCCGGCAAGGCGCCGACGCGGATGGGCAACGCCCACCCCAATCTGGCCCCCTATCAGCCCTTCGCCTGTTCCGACGGGATGGTGATCATCGCCGTGGGCAACGACGGCCAGTTCCGCGCCCTGTGCGGCGCCCTGGGGCTGGAAGTCGAGGACCGCTTCGCCACCAACGCCCTGCGGGTCGCTGAGCGCGAGGCGCTGGGTCCGCTGATCGCGGCGAAGACGGCGGGCTTCACCATGCAGGGGCTGATGCAGGCGCTGGAGGCGGCGGGCGTGCCCTGCGGCCCGGTCAACACCATCGATCAGGTGTTCGCCGAGCCTCAGGCCATCCATCGCGGCCTGACGGTCGAACAGACGCGGGCCGATCTGGCCGATCCGATCCGCACCGTCGCCTCGCCCATCCGACTATCGAAGACGCAGGTGCGATACGACGCCCCGCCGCCGAGGCTGGGGCAGGATACGGACGATGTGCTCGGCGATCTCAAGTCCGGCGATTGAGCGCCGTTGACAGGCGCTTCGCTTACCCTAAGGATGATGTCTTAACTTAGATACGACTCTGCGGCGGAGACCGTTCAGGACATGCCCAAGCCTCTACCGAGCGTTTCGGCCCGCAGCAAAGCGAGCCGCCGCACCTGATGTTTTCCTCTTCTCGTATGCTTGGCGGCTTGAGGGACTTCGCCTTTGTCCTGATCGCCGCAATGACAGTGCTGTTCTTCCTGCTGCGGCTGACCGGCGACCCGGCCCTGGTCATTGCGGGCGAAGCCGCCTCTCCGGCTCAGATCGAGGCGATCCGCGTCGAATACGGCTTCGACAGGAGCCTGATCGTCCAGTACGGCCAGACCATGCTGCGGCTGCTTCAGGGCGACTTCGGCAAGTCGCTGACCGATGGAAGCCCGGCCCTGGGCAAGGTGCTGGCCTCCCTGCCCGCCACCCTGTTCCTGGCCGCAATGGCGCTGAGTCTGAACCTGCTGATCTCCCTGCCGCTGGGCGCCTGGCTGGGGCAGAAGCGCACCGGGGCGGCGCGTCGTGCGGTGCGCGGCGTGCTGACGGTGATGCAGGGATTTCCCGGTTTCGTCATCGCCCTGCTGTTGATCAACCTGTTCGCCGCCGGGCTCGAATGGCTGCCCTCGATCGGCTACGGCGGGCCGGCGACCTGGGTGCTGCCGGTGATCTCGGTCGTCTCCTTCCTGGCCCCCAAGCTGATCCGCGTGGTCGAGGCCAACACTCATGCCGCCCTGGCCGCCGACTTCGTGCGCACCGCCCGCTCGACCGGGGCGTCCGAAAACCAGATCCTGTGGCGCCATGTTCTACCCAACGCCCTGCTGGGCGCCGTCGCCCTGATCGGGGCTGAACTGGCCTTCATGCTGACGGGTCTGGTGGTCATCGAGACCATCTTCGCCTGGCCCGGCATCGGCTGGCTGCTGGTGCAGTCCACGCTGAACCTGGACTTCCCCGTGGTGCAGGCCGTGGTCTTCGTCATGGTGGTCAGCGTCTTCCTCAGCAACGCCGTCACCGAGGCGGTGCAGGCCCTGCTGGACCCGCGCATCCGCAGCCGCGCGAGGGCTGCATCATGAGCCGCAGCCTGTCCCCCGCCATTGTCGGCGCCGGCGTGGTGGGCCTGTTCTGCCTCGCCGTCATGATCTTCGGCGACGCCCTGTCCGGCCACGATCACCGCGCCATCGATCTGTCTATGCGTCTGGCCGCGCCGCTGGCGCCGGGCCATCTGTTGGGAACGGACGAACTGGGGCGCGACGTGCTGGCGCGCCTGCTGAACGGCATGCGCTGGTCGGCAGGGTCGGCCCTGTGCGCTACCCTGATCGCCTTCAGCATCGGCACGACCTTCGGCCTGGCGGCGGCGCACAAGGGCGCCTGGCTGGGCGGCGCCCTGAAGCTGCTGACCACCTTCACCCAGTCCTTTCCGTCCTTCGTCATGGCGGTGACGGTGATCGCCCTGCTGGGCGACAGCGGCTTCTGGGCGGTCACACTGACGCTCGGCCTGGTGACCTGGCCGGTCTTCTCCCGCGTCGTCTACGCCGAGGCCAGCAGCCTGTTTCAGCGCGAATACGTCCAGGCCGCCGAAATGACCGGCATGAGCGTCGCGCGTCTTTACGCCCACCACGTTCTGCCGGCCCTGGTCCCGACGCTGTCGGTGCTGGTGGTCTTCCACTTCGCCGAGATGATCGTGGCTGAAAGCGCCCTGTCCTTCCTGGGCATCGGCGCGCCGCTGGGGGCCGCGACCTGGGGCGCCATGTTGAGCGAAGGACGCGCCTTCATGCTGCAGGCCCCATGGCTGACGCTGGGCCCGGCCTTCGCCATGGTCATCATCATCGTGGCCGCCCACAGCGTGGGCCAGCACCTGCGGAATCTGACCCGATGAGCGTTGCTGAGCTGAACACGGCGCACGAAATGGTGCTGGATATCCGCAAGCTGAGGCTGGAGACCGTCGCCGACCGCCGCGTCCTGATCCCCAACCTCGACCTGACGATCCGCCGCGGCGAGATCGTCGGCCTGGTCGGCCAGTCGGGGTCGGGCAAGACCCTGACCTGCTTCGCAGTCGGCGGCCTGGTTCCGCAGGGCGTGCGCGTCGCGGGCGGCGAGATTCATCTGGAAGGCCGCCGCATCGACAATCTGGCCGAGGCGGAATGGCGCGCCGTGCGCGGCGGTCGCATCGGCATGGTGTTCCAGGACCCCCTGTCCTCGTTCAACCCGGTGAAGACGGTCGGCTCCATTCTGATCGAGTCGGCGCGACGCCATCGCGGCCTTGACAAGGCGGCCGCCCGCGCCCTGGCTGTCGAAACCCTGCGCGCGATGCGCCTGCCGGGCGCCGACGCCTGCGTCGACGCCTTCCCGCACCAGTTGTCGGGCGGGCAACGCCAACGCGCCATGATCGGCCTGGCGCTGATCAATCAGCCCGCGCTGATCCTGGCCGACGAGCCGACCACGGCGCTGGACCCGACGGTTCAGTTGCAGATTCTGGCCCTGTTGCGGCGTCAGGCCCAGCAGGCCGCCGCCCTGATGATCACCCACGACATCGCCGCCGCCGGCGCCGTCTGCGACCGCATCGCCGTCATGCTGGAAGGCGAGATCGTCGAGGAAGGCCCCACGGCGCAGGTGCTGTACGAGCCCCGGCATCCCTTCACCCGCAGCCTGCGGGACGCCGCCCACCTGGGGAGACGGGCATGACCGCGCCGCTTCTGTCGATTCAGAACCTGGGGGTCGCTTACGGCAGCGGACGTGACCGCCGCTTCGTCCTGCGCGGCGCCGGTTTCGACCTGGCGCCCGGTCAGGTCATGGCCATCGTCGGCGAGTCGGGATCGGGCAAGTCGACCCTGGTCCGCGCCGTCGCCGGGCTGGCGACGCCCGCCGAGGGAGAAATCCTGTTTGAAGGCGTCGCCCTGCCGCCTCTGGGCAAACGCTCCAAGACTATGCTGCACGGCATCCAGATGGTCTTTCAGGACCCCGGCGCCAGTCTGAACCCGCGCCAGTCGATCCGCACCGTGCTGGAAGAACCGCTGATCGTGGTGGGCAAGCTGGACGGCGCGGCGCGACGGCGGCGGGTCGAAGAACTGATGGACCTCGTTCATCTGGACCATCGTCTGCTGGACCTGCGGCCCTCCGCCCTGTCCGGCGGGCAGAAACAGCGCGTCGCCATCGCCCGCGCCCTGTCCATGGAGCCGCGCCTGCTGATCGCCGACGAGGCGCTTTCGGCGCTGGACTTCGCCAATCAGGACAAGGTCTCCGCCCTGCTGCTGGAGCTGAAGGATCGGCTGAATCTGGCCATGCTGTTCGTCTCGCACGACATGCGCAGCGTGCGCCGCATGGCCGACCACGTCTGCGTCATCGAAGGCGGTCAGGTCGTAGAACAGGGGCCGGTCGCAGAGGTCCTCTACCACCCCAAGAGCGCCTATACGCAGTTGTTGCTGGCCGCCGCCCTCAACCCGGCCGCCGCCCTGGCCGACCCGCGCCTGAGCGCCGCCCTGGAAGCCGGCGGGCCGATCTCGGACGAGGCGCTGGCGGGCGTGATGGACATCATCGGCGCGAACGCCCTCATGCAGGAGCAGTCCCCCTCATGACGCCGAAAAGCCTTCGCCTCTTCATCGCCGCGTGTCTGGGAGCGGCCCTGGTCGCCGCCTGCGGACAGGGCGGCGCGAGCCAGCCGACGCCTGCGACCGGCAGCCAGGTGCTGCGCGTCGCCGCCGGCAGCCTGCCCTCCAGTCTGGGCAATCCGTTCCGGGGCAACAGCCGTCCCGGCTCCCTGCTGTGGCTGGCCATCTACGACGGCCTGACCGCCATCGACGACAACGACCAGCTGGGGCCGGGTCTGGCGACCGAATGGACGCTGGTCGAACCGACGGTCTGGCGCTTCAAGCTGCGCGAAGGCGTGCGTTACTCCAACGATCGCCCGTTCGACGCCGAGGCTGCGGCCGAGGTCTTCGCCTTCCTGCGCTCGGATCAGGGCAAGCGCAGCCTGATCGGCTCCGAAGCCCGCGGCATCGTCGAAGTGCGCGCCGTCGCGCCGCTGGAGCTGGAGATCCGCACCGAACGGCCCGATCCGGTCCTGCCGCGCCGCCTGGCCGCCATCATGATGATCGAGCCGAAGGCCCTGGCCGATATGGGCATGGACGCCTACGCCCAGAAGCCGGTCGGCACCGGCGCCTTCGTCATGACCGGCTGGGACCAGCGCACCCGCCGCCTGACCCTGGCCCGAAACCCGAAGTCGTGGCGCCCGTCGACGATCGACGGCGTGGTCTTCTATGAACTGCCGAGCGCGGCGGGGCGGACACAGGCCCTGCTGTCGGGCGATGTGGACCTGTCGCTGGTCGACCTGGAGGAGACGGAGCGGCTGGAGCGCAACGGCTTCCACGTCCTCTACACCCCCGCCATGCAGGTGAAGGCCTACTCCTTCCGCAATGTGGGCGGCGATCCGGCCTCGCCCCTGCGCGACGTTCGCGTGCGTCAGGCGCTCAACTACGCCGTCGACAAGGAGGCGATCGCCTCCCTGCTGCCGGAAAACGCCAAGCCGTCGGGCCAGCCTGCGGCCAGGGGGGTGTTCGGCTACGACCCGACCATCCCGCCCTACCCCTACGACCCCGCCAAGGCGCGCCGTCTGCTGGCCGAGGCCGGTTACCCGAACGGCTTCAATCTGACGATGGAGGTCCTGACCGACGCGGCGCCGGGCGACGACATGATGTCCCAGGCCGTGGCCGAATACTGGCGCGCCGTCGGCGTCGACACCCGCCTCAAGGTCATGACCATGCCGGACTTCCTGGTGAAGTATCAGACCAACAGCTGGTCGGGCGAGGCGCTGGCCCTGTCGTGGAACAGCTTCCAGTATTACGATGTCACTCGCGCGATGGAGGACTTCTCCTGCATGCGGCCGACGCCCTTCTTCTGCGACGCGGAAATCACCGACAAGCTGAAGATCGCGCGCGAGATCATGGATGATGACGAGCGGTTGAAGGCCTATCAGGCGCTGGGCCGTCTGTACCGCGAGGCGGCGCCCTCCCTGTTCCTGATCGAGCACCAAGACCTGTTCGCCTATGCGCCCAGGGTCGGCCATGTGAAGATTCGCCACCGCGTGCCGGTCTACGAAGAAATGACCCTGCGTTGAACATGACCTCAGGCGCCGCTCCCTGGGACCTCATCATCGTCGGCGGCGGCGCCGCCGGTATGGCGGCAGCCATCTTCTCGGCGGAACGTGCGTCCCGCGTCCTGTTGATCGACCACGCCGATGTGCTGGGCGGAACACTCTGGGTCGCCAACGGCCAGTTGAGCGCGGCGGGCACGCGCCTGCAGCGCGACAAGGGGATCGAAGACGACGCCCAGGCGCATTTCGACGATGTCATGCGCTTGAGCCGAGGCACGGTGAACAAGGCCCTGGTGCGGCTGGCGGTATGGAACGCCGCCGAGACGTTCGACTGGCTGATGGAACAGGGTTTCGACGTCGATCCCGCCTGTCCGGTCGACGGCGTCGGCCACGAGCCCTATTCGCGAGCCCGCTACTACTGGGGCCGAAACGGCGGCGCCTCGCTGCGCGACGTCATGATCCCGCGCATCGAGCAGGCCGTCGCAGACGGCCGGATCAGCCTGCGGCTGGGCCATGAAGCGCTGAGCCTGACGACCAACCCCGGCGGCGCCGTGACCGGGGTTGCGACCCGCGACGCCCACGGCGCCGAACATCATTTCGAGGCCGCCCAGACCGTGCTGGCGACGGGCGGCTATTCCGCCTCGCCTGACATCTATCAGGCCATGAACGGCGTCCCGCTCTACACCAATCTGCCCTATGTCTATTCGCAGGGCGTCGGGCACCGGCTGGGCTGCAGCGTCGGCGGATGGCTGCGCGGCCGGGAGAACTTCTTCATCAACTTCGGCTTCCTGCTGGACGGCGAAGGACCGCGCCCCGGCATGGTCGGCCGGTTGAACACCTATCCCCAGCGTCGTCCGCCGTGGGAGATCTACGTCAACGCCCACGGCGACCGCTTTGTGCGCGAAGACATGGAGTCGGTCGATGCCCGCGAAAACGCCCTGCTGGAGCAGCCCGAGCAACGTTACTGGGTCGTGTTCGACGAGCGGATCCTGAGCGAAGCGCCGCCGTTCATCGCCGGCTTCGACGCCGATGAAATCCGCGCTCTGTTCGAGGAAGACCGTCCCTTCTTCTACAAGGCGGACGATCTGAAGACTCTGGCCTCGGCGGCGGGCGTCGACGCGCACGGCCTGATGCGCGCCGTGCGCGGCTATAATTACGGCGTCCATTCCGGCAACGACTTCCTGGGCCGCCGCCATCTGCCTCTCCCGATCGCGCAGGGCCCCTTCTACGCCATACGGGTGCAGGGGGCGGCGGTCAGCAGCGCGGTCGGCCTGGCCGTCAACGACCAGCTTCAGGTGATCCGCCCGGACGGCTCGGCCATACCGGGGCTGTGGGCCGTCGGCGAACTGCTGGGCGCAAGCCAGACCATGGGACGCGCCGTCTGCGGAGGCATGATGGCGACGCCCGCCCTGACGTTTGGGCGCCTGTTGGGCCAGAGGCTCATCCCGTTGACCTCCCGAACATGAACTCCGCCTGGACCAGCGGGCGTCGCCGCTATGTCGACGGTCTCTGGGGGCAGGTCCACCTGCGCGAGTGGGGCTCCGGCCGCCCCCTGTTTCTGCTGCACCAGACGCCGTGGAGCGGGGTTCAGTTCCACCGCCTGGCCCCCTTGCTGGCGCAGACCGGCTGGCGGATCATCGCGCCCGATACGCCGGGCTACGGCCTCTCCGACCGCCCGTCCGCTCCACCGGCCATCGACGACTACGCCGACAACCTGGCCGTCGTGTTCGACAGCCTCGACGTTTCGGACGCCGTGATCGCGGGACATCACACCGGGGCGCTGATCGCCGCCGCCTTCGCCGCCGCCCGACCTGACAGGACCAGCGGCCTGATCCTCGACAATCCGCCCTTCTACACCGCCGCAGAACGCGCCCAACGTCTGGCCCTGCCGCACCACGCCCATGCGCCCGAAGAGGGCGGCGGCCATTTCACATCGCGCTGGCGTTTCATGCGAGGAATGGCGGACCCCAACCTCTCCGTCGCCGGACTGCACCTGGCCATCATCGCCCATCATGTGAACGACGCGGGCGCCGATCACGGCCATGCCGCCGCCTATGCCTGGGACATGGCCGACATCCTGGACGCCATCGTCGCCCCGACGCTGGTGTTGTCCAGTCGTGGCGATCCCGTTCATGCTCACGGCGCCCGTCTGCTGAAACGCAGACCCGACTGGCGCGAAAGAGATCTGGTCACAGGCACGGCGACGGCGTTGGAAACCCCCGAACGCTGGCGCGAAGCGGTCCTGCCCTTTTTGACCAGCCTAAGCGCCGCCACTCCAACCTCTGCTCGTTAAAAAGCACCACCGTTTAGAATCTCGAAGGCGTCAGCCCGAAATTATGCCGTCACCGGGCCTTCCACGCCCGCCGAGGCCATTTCCTGGGCCGCCTGCTGGAAGCCGAAGGCGGGGACCGCCTCGCCGGCGCGGTCGCTCGCCTCGCCCCAGCGCGCGATCAGCTGTTCGCCGGCGTCCTCGGCCCCGCCGATGCGCACGCCCTGCGTCAGGGTGATGTTGGACGTGGCGAAGTGGCCGGCGCCCGCGCACAGGATGGCGCGCGTCGGGGCGTCCTCGCTGACCAGGGCCAGCAGGCCGGGGCTGACCAGGGCCGGGTCCAGCGCCTTCAGCACCTCTTCGGACAGGATGCCCGCCGTCATCTGCGTCGCCGCCGTCGGGGCCAGGGCGTTGACCTTGATGTCGTATTTGGCCCCCTCGATGGCCAGGGTCTGCATCAGCCCGACCTGGGCCAGCTTGGCCGCGCCGTAGTTGGCCTGGCCGAAGTTGCCGTACAGGCCCGACGACGAGGTGGTCATGACGATGCGGCCGTAGGTCTGGGCGCGCATGATCTCCCACACCGCCTTGGAGCAGATGGCGGCGCCCATCAGGTGCACGTCCACCACCAGTCGGAAGTCGTCCATCGTCATCTTGGCGAAGCTCTTGTCGCGCAGGATGCCGGCGTTGTTGACCAGGATGTCGATCCGGCCCCAGGCCTGCATCGCCGCATCGACCATCGCCTGGACCGCGTCCACGTCGGTCACCGACCCGGCCGCCGCCATCGCCTGACCGCCCGCCGCGACGATCTCGTCCACGACACCCTGCGCCGCCGCCTCGGCCAGATCATTGACCACGACCCGCGCGCCCTGCGAGGCCAGATACAGCGCGTGACAGCGGCCCAGCCCCCCGCCCGAACCCGTCACGATCGCCACTCGGTCCTTCAGCAACATCCCTGCAAACTCCTACTCATGA
The DNA here is from genome assembly GCF_003576505.1 of Brevundimonas sp. LPMIX5. NCBI lineage: Bacteria > Pseudomonadati > Pseudomonadota > Alphaproteobacteria > Caulobacterales > Caulobacteraceae > Brevundimonas > Brevundimonas sp. LPMIX5. The sequence continues at coordinate 103,684 of NZ_QWTZ01000013.1, read as the reverse complement.
TGGAACACTAGACGCGACGTCTCAGGCCGGCGTCGCCAGAACCGCCTCGATCAGGCGGCGGAAGCCCTCGGCCCCCGTCCGGGTCGCCGCCACGTCGATGCAGCGCGCATCGTCCTCGGCCACGTGGTGGTAGCGGTGAATGCCGAAGGTGCCGGCGGCGGGCGCATAACCGGCGCGCACGACCTCATCGAGTTCTCCGGCCGTCATCACGGCGCTGGAGACCGGCGCCTCATGCCCCGGCTGTCCGGCGAAAAGGCTGCGTGCCAGAGGCAGGAACTCGGGCGAGATCGACAGATAGCGCTGGCTGTCCACGCTGGGCAGAGGCTCAAGGTAGCCGGGCAGTTCGTGCCAGTCGCGCGCGGCGAAGTTGGCGCCCAGGTGCAGCCAGAACCGGGTGCCGGCCGGGGGCGGGGCGATCTTCTTCATCGCCTCGGACGCCCCGAGATACTCATACTCATGACCCGTGTTGCAGACGAAGGCGAGGTCATGGTCCGGCAGGCCCTTCGCCGCCCAGCGCGCCAGCGCCAGCCAGGCCGCCGCCCCGCCGCCGCGCTCGGCCGCGCAGGTGAACCAGCCGGAGCGCGGCGTCGATACGGCCAGCCAGCGCCCCTTGCCCCGGTCGACACGGCCGACGAAGTTGAAGGCCGGTCGATGGCCGCCCGCGCCGTCGAGGGTCAGGCGCGCCTCCTGACGGGTGACGGCGCCGGTCAGGAACGCCCCGGCGTCCTCGGGCGCCAGCAGGGCGACCGGACCGCTGAACATCGGTTTGCGACCATCGGCGTTCAGGGCGATCACCTTGCCGGTCGGGCCGTTGGTGATGGCGACCACGGCCCTGGCCCCGGCGGCGAAGGCCGCTTCGACCGGACGGCGCGCCGCCGGAATGATCATGGTGGACCAGCGCCCGAACGGCAGGTCCACCAGGGCGATCGCCCCTTCAAGCGATCCGGCGTAGGCGCCGCGCGCATCAACCCGCACCAGCGGTCCGGACACGCCCTGCGGCCCCGTCGGGATGACGATCGGCTGAGGATAGACGGCGGCGCGCGCCTCTCCCATCGTCAGTTCCGCCGCCGTCGCCTCGAAATAGGGGACGTCATAATACTGGCGCTCGACGGCATAGCCTGCGGCGGTCAGTTCGGCCGCCATCCACTCCCCGCAGGCGTTGTCTCCCTCGCCGCCCGCCTGCTTGATGCCGAAGTCGATATAGCGGCGCAGGTCGTGCTCGACTTTTGCGTCGAAGCCGGCCGAGGTTGGGGCCTGCAAACTGGTCGATGCGGTCGCTGACGAGGCGCCCAGGCCGACGGCCCCGCCCACGGACAGCAGGGCGCTGGTTCCCAGAAAACGACGTCGGCTTGCATCAATCATGACAGTCTCCTTGATCTCTGACAGGCGGGCGCTGTCGACGCGCATTACTCGGCCATGCCCTGACGCAGCCGCTGGCCCAGCAGGATCACGCTCAGGAAGGACACGGCGCACATGGCGGTCAGATAGATGGAAATAGACAGGCTGGATTCGTAGCGCGCGAACAGGGCCGTCGCGATGATGGGCGCAAAGCCGCCCCCCACGACCGCCCCGACCTGATAACCCAAAGAAGCCCCGGAATAGCGGATCGACTTGGGAAACAGCTCGGCGAAGAGGGCTGCCTGCGGGCCGTACATCAGGCTGATGAACAGCAGTTGCACCGTAATGGCGGCGACGACCTGAACCGGCGATCCGCTGTCGATCATCGGGAAGACTGCAAAGGCCCAGCCCCCGGACACCACGGCGCCGATCAGGAAAATCCCCTTGCGACCGAAGCGATCCGACAGGGCGCCGCACGCCATCAATCCGGGAACCATCACCAGACTGCCGACCATCACCGCCCCCAGCAGCAGATTACGGTCCAGCCCTACGCTGGTCGCGCCATAGGCGACCGCATAGGTGATGGCGACATAGAAGCAGGTGTTGTTGGCCACGAAGGTGCCGCCTGCCAGCAGGATCTCACGCCAATGGCTGCGAACCGCCTGGAACAGAGGCGAGCGACGCCTGACCACTATCTTGGGGGCCTCCGCCTTGGGCGCATCCTTCCGGGGCGCGTCCGGCTCGGCCACCTTGAAGTGAATCAGCAGGCCGATGACGATCAACAGAACGCTCACCAGAAAGCCGATGCGCCAGCCCCAGACCATGAAGGCCGCGTCTGAAACCGAAGCGCTGGTGATCAGGAAGACCGTATTGGCCAGAACCACGCCCAGCGGCACGCCCGCCTGAACGAAACTACCGTATAATCCGCGCTTGCTCGCTGGGGCGCTTTCAATCGCCAGCAGGGCCGCTCCACCCCACTGGCCGCCGACCGCAAGTCCCTGAACGAAGCGCAGGGCCACCAGCATCAGCGGCGCCCAGACCCCGACCTGTGCATAGGTCGGCAGCAGGCCGATCAGCACGGTGGACACGCCCATGATGAGCATGGCTGCGACCAGAGCCCGCTTGCGACCGTGGGTGTCGCCCATATGCCCGAACAGCATCCCTCCGACCGGCCGGGCGATGAACCCCACGGCGAAGGTGCTGAAGGAGGCGATCTGCGCCACGAACAGCGGCAGGTCCGCCGGAAAGAACAGGTGCGGGAAGATCAGAGCCGCCGCTGTGCCGTAGATGAAGAAATCATACCACTCGACCGCTGCGCTGGCCGAGGCCATGACGGCCACCTTCAGCCCCGGCCTGCGGGTCGTCGCCGATATCTCCGCCATCCTGCCCTCCTCGCGTCCCCTGACGACATTCCCCGCTCAACGTCCGCCAGCCCTCCGGGGCTGTCAAGCAATTGCACGACAAGAAATATCTTATTGTTGGACATTAAAGCCTGGTGATGCACCGGGCCCTGCCCCCTCGCCTCTAATCAAGCCGCTAGGCCGGGACGCATGGCCCTCAGCTATAAAGTTATCCAATCTAGACACTATTGTCGTACAATGTTGACAAGCCAGGAAGGCGGAGAGATTGTCCCCCCTCAGCCGTCGCAAAGAAGTCGGCGTCATATGAGGGAGAGGAATCGGGCATGGCACGTTGGATTGCATGTTCATCAGCGGCGCTGCTGGCGGTAATGACGCCCGCCGTCGTCGTCGCGCAGACTCAGGACAGCCCGGCGCCGACAGCGGCGGATCAGGCGTCCGCGACCAACGTCGGCGACGTCGTGGTCACGGCGCGCCGTCGCGAAGAAGCCGTCCGCGACGTGCCCTCGACGATCACGGCCCTCAGCGGCGAACAGCTGGAGAAGAAGAGCCCGATCGAAGGCGTCGGCGATCTGCTCCAGACCGTGCCGGGCGTTCGCTTCAACGGCGTCCAGAGCGAAAACCTCTCTGAAATCTCGGTGCGGGGCTCAGGCACCCAGCGCGCCACCAGCGCCGATTCCGGCGTCGGCCTGTTCGTCAACGGCGCCTATGTCGGCAGCAGCACCCTGGGCGGGCGCAACTTCAAGCGGTTGGACTATTTCGACATCGCCCGCGTTGAGGTTCTGGAAGGCCCGCAAGGCGCCCTTTACGGCCGCAACTCCGAGTTCGGCACCGTCAACATCGTCCTGGCCGAGCCGACGTTCCGCAACGCTGGGCGTCTTTCGGCCACCTATACCGACGATCTGGGCCAACTGCGCGTCGAGGGCGTCGTCAACCAGAAGATCAATGACAAGGTCGCCGTGCGCGTCGGCGCCCAGGTCACCGGGCAGGGCGACGGCATCTATTACAACCCCAAGCGCGACGTTTATTACGACCACACCGACGGCTACATCGTGCGCGGCCAACTCCGCTACAACGACGGCCCGTGGGACGTGAAATTCCTGGTCGACGCCCAAGACATGAACCTGCCGACCTTCGCCAACCAGTGGGTCGTGCCGCCGGGCAAGCTGGCCAACCTGCCGCTGGGCTATACCGGCCCGCGTTATGACATTCCGCAGGACACCACCAACAGCCTGAACCAGAACGTCCAGCGCGCCATGCTGATCGCCAAATACGATCTGGGCTGGGGCGAGATCACCTCGACGACGATGGCCCAGCGCTATCGCTCGCGTCAGAACTTCTCGGCGGCGGTCGACCTGGCCACCCAGGCGATGTTCCAGTCCCAGGGCCAGGCCGGGCTCTACCCTCTGGGCCAGACCTCGACCGATGTGACGGACAAGACCTTCTATCAGGACATCCACATCACCAGCGAAGCCCTGGACGGCAAGCTGCAGTGGCTGGCGGGCACCGAGGTCCTGTTTCAGGACGACATGTATATTCGCGACTCGGTCACCAGCCCGTGCGTGATCACCGCCACGTCCGGCATCTGTGGCGGCACGCCGACGACGCCGATCTGCTATCAGCTGACGCCGAACTCCCTGCCCTGCCCGACGCCCTTCCCGCGCCCGTTCGGCGCCAAGCGCATCTCGCCGTCGGAATACGCCTCGGCCGCCGTCTACGGCTCTCTGAAGTACGACATCGGCCAGCTGTCGCTCAGCGGCGAGCTGCGTTATTCGCACGACGACAAGACGGTCAGCCAGGAAGACTATCTGCTGTACACGACCACCCTGTCGGGCACGCCGTCCACGTACAACTTCAAGCAGGACAACCTCAGCTACGCGGCCAGCGCCAGCTACCGCTTCGCCACCGAGCGCCCGACCCTGGTCTACGCCCGCACCGGCACCGGCTATCGCGCCGGCGGCGTCAACAACGGCCAGACCAATGAGAACGCGCCCAATCCCCTGCGGCCGACCTATGAGAACGAAAACACCACCAGCTATGAAATCGGCCTGAAGTCCGACCTGGCCAAGGGCGTCTTCCTGCGCGTGTCGGCCTATACGTCGCGCACCACCGACGCGATCGCCAGCGTGCTGGACGGCTGCACCGTGGCCAACGCCTGCGGACAGGCGGGCGCCAACTTCAACATCAACGGCGGCACCGTCGAGGTGAAGGGCGTGGAGGCCTCGCTGGATACGGTGTTCTGGATCGGTCAGGACCGTCTGGCCGTCAGCCTGAACGGCGCCAATCAGAACGCCGAGTTCACCAAGGTCGCCGCGGGCATCCCCGGCCTGCCCCTGCTGGGCAGCGCCGTGGCCCAGACGCCGGACTGGACCATGTCCGCCAACGTCAACTATCGCCACCCGATGGGCGACGACACGACCGGCTTCGTCAACGTCGCCTATAACGGCCAGCGTGGCGGCGGTCAGGACACGGTCACGGCGGCTTCGCCCTTCATCCCGCTGGAAGACATCGACAATGTCGACCTGCGTTTCGGCGTCGAGCACAAGCGTACCGCACTGGCCTTCTTCGTGAAGAACCTGACCAATGAAGTCGTGCCGGTGCTGAAGCTGCAGCAGGGCGATATTCCTCTGGCCTATCGCTACAGCCGCCCGCGCACCGCAGGCGTCACCCTGTCGTACCGCTGGTAAGTCAGGACAGAGCCTGAAAAACAGAAACCCCGCCGCTGTTCGACAGCGGCGGGGTTTTCATTGGGCGATCCGCAACGCCGCCGAGAGGGCGACTGCCGCCTCGGCGTCAGCTCAGGTCAGGGCCGAATAGATCAGGGTCTTCAGCTCGCGCCGGATCGGATACAGCAGCGACGGGCTGAGCTGGGTCATGAAGACCAGATGCAGCTTCTCGACAGGGTCGATGAAGAAGCTGGTCGAGAACATGCCGCCCCAATAGAATTCTCCGGCCGATCCGGGGATCATCGTCCGGGCCACGTCCTGGGTCACCGCAAAGCCAAGGCCGAAGCCGACGCCGCCGTTCTGCGTCTCGCTGAACAGCGACTGCGACAGGGTGGACAGGTCCGAGCGGCCCGGCAGATGGTTCATCGTCATCAGGTCGACGGTCTTGCGGCCCAGAAGGCGCACGCCGTCCAGTTCGCCGCCATTGGACAGCATCAGGCAGAAGCGGTGATAGTCGAGCGCCGTCGAGACTAGGCCGCCGCCGCCCGACAACAGCCTGGGCTTCTGCAACCACATGCTGCTTTCGCCGCGATCATACATGACCCGCCCGGCCGCAGGCCCGCCCCAGACATAGCAGTCGGTCAGGCGATCGGCCTTCTGGGCCGGCGCCATGAAGCCGGTGTCGTGCATCTTCAGCGGCGTGAAGATCTTCTCTTCGAAGAAGCGATCCAGCGTCATGCCGGACACCCGCTCGATCACCGCCCCCAGCACATCGGTCGCCACCGAATAGTTCCAGGCGGCGCCCGGCGCGAACTCCAGCGGCAGTCGGGCCAGGTCGGCGATGAAGGCGTTGATGTCGGCCTCGCCATACCAGTTCTCGACCGGCCCGGCGTTGGAGGCGCAGGCCCGATAGGCCGCGTCGATGTTGCTGCGATACTGGAAACCGTAGGTCAGGCCCGCGGTGTGGCGCAGCAGGTCCAGCATCCGCATCGGCTCGTCCAGCGGGCGCGTGGCGAACGGCGCCCCGGCCCCGCCGCTTTGATAGACGCCCACATCCTTGAACTGCGGCAGAACCTCATGGACCGGCGTGTCGACCGCGACCCTGCCCTCCTCGACCAGCATCATGAAGGCGACCGAGGTGACCGGCTTGGTCATGCTGGCGATGCGGAACATCGAGCCTTCGTCGATGGGCCTGTCCGACCCCTCCCGCGCCGCGCCCTGACTGCTGAAATGGACGATCTCATTGTCGCGGCTGATCAGGATCTGCGCGTGCGGCAGACGCCCCGTGTCCAGATAGCGTTCCTTCACAAAGGCGTCGACGCGGTTCAGCCGCCCGGCGTCGAAGCCGTGCTTTTCAGGCGCTTTCAACTGCATCGTTCCTCTTCCTCCGCTGGACGCTCAGCCGTTCTCTTCAGCCGCGAGCGCACGCCCTGCGGCAGACAGATGATGTAATACCATCGCATACTAATTGTCGTACAAAAACTTTGACAACCCCGCATGATGCGTCAAAGTCCATCCTAGAGCGCCGTCCGAGACGCGCCATCGGGAGGATGTATGAGGGATCGAATTACGGCGATGCGCGCGGCTGCATCCTGTGCCACGGGCGCGGCTTTCGGGGGGGCCCGCCCATGATCGAGCTTTATCACTGCGTCGACGCCCGCTCGTTCCGGGCCCTGTGGGCGCTGGAGGAGTTGGGGCTGGAGTATCGGCTGCACATGCTGCCCTTCCCACCTCGCGTCCATCGACCCGACTATCTGGAGCTGAACCCGCTCGGCACCATCCCCCTGCTGATCGACGGCGAGGTGCGGATGACGGAGTCCGCCGCGATTCCGCAGTATCTGGCGACCCGCTACGGCCCCTCGCCTCTGGCGGTCGAGGCGCACGAAACGGATTACGGCCTGTGGCTGGACTGGCTGCATCGCAGCGAGGCGACCCTGACCTTTCCCCAGACGATCGTCCTGCGATACACTCGCCTCGAACCCGAGGAACGGCGGCTGAAACAGGCGGCCGACGACTATACCCAGTGGTTCCTGTCGCGGCTGCGGCATCTGACCCGCGCGCTGGGCGACCGCGAGTGGCTATGCGCCGACCGCTTCACGATGGCCGACGTCTGCGTCGGCTATGCTCTTGTCTTCGCGCGGCTGCTGGATCTGGACCACCGGTTCAGCCCTGAGATCGCGGACTACTGGGCGCGCCTTTCCAGCCGCCCGGCCTTCCTGGCCGCCAAGGCGGCGCAGGACGTGGGCCTGCCCCCTCCCATTCCCCCAGCGCCCGGCACGAGCGGCGCCAGCGAGGCCTCGTCATGACCGCCGCCCCCGTGTCGCAGCCGACCCACAGCCGCGCCTATGCCCGCCTGGTGCTGGCCATGCTGCTGATCGTCTACATCTTCAACTTCCTGGACCGTCAGATTCTTGGGATCCTGGCCCCGGCCATCAAGGCGGACCTGGGCCTGACCAATACGCAGCTGGGCGCGCTGGGCGGCATCGCCTTCGCCCTGCTGTATTCGACGCTGGCCATTCCGCTGGCGGTCGTCGCCGACCGGACCAGCCGCAGTTGGGTCATCACCCTGTCGCTGACGGTATGGAGCGGTTTCACCGCCCTGTGCGGCATGGCCACAGGCTTCTGGAATCTGTTCTTCATGCGCGTCGGCGTCGGCGTCGGCGAAGCCGGCGGCGTGGCGCCCAGCTACGCCATCATTTCCGAATACTTCCCGCCCGAGCGCCGGGCCCGCGCCCTGTCGATCTATTCGCTGGGCATCCCGGTCGGACTGGCCGCCGGAGTCGTTCTGGGCGCCGCCATCGCCAGGGCGGTGGACTGGCGCGCCGCCTTCATCGTGCTGGGCGTCGCGGGGGTGGTGATCGCGCCGATCTTCCGTCTGGTGGTCAAGGAGCCGAAACGTCCCGCCGCCGCCAAGACCCGCCAGCCCATCGGCGCCGTCTTCTCGATCCTGGCGAAGAAGCCCAGCTTCTGGCTGATGGCTTTCGCCTCGGCCATGAGCAGCCTGGCAGGCTACGCCCTGGCCTTCTGGAGCCCGTCCATCCTGATGCAGATGTTCGGCTTCGACCTGACCACCACATCCTATTATTTCGGCTCCCTGCTATTCTTCGGCGGGGTGACGGGCGTGTTTCTGGGCGGGGTTCTGGCGGACAAGCTGGGCAAGATGGATCGCGGCGCCTACGCCAAGGTGTCCTTCATCGCCTGGGCCGTCACAGCGCCCTTCTTCATCGCCGGTTTCATGAGTTCATCGCCGGTTCTGGCCTGGTTCCTGCTGGTGATCCCCAACGCCCTGACGGTGCTGTTCGTCGGGCCGCTGACCACGGCCACGCAGCATCTGGTGCCGTCCCATATGCGGGCGACGGCGGCGGCCTGCTTCCTGTTCATCAATAATCTGATCGGGATCGGCGGCGGCTCGTGGCTGCTGGGCGGGCTGAGCGACGCCATGATCCCGCACTTCGGCGACCAGGCCCTGCGCTATTCCGCCGTCGCCCTGATGGGTTGCTATGTGATCTCGGCGGTGCTGGCCCTGCTGGCCGTTCGCACCCTGCGCAAGGACTGGGTGGAGGAAGGCGAAGCCTGATCCCCGCCGCCGTCGCCTGAAGAGCGGGTCGCCATGCGGCCCGCTCTTTTTTCATGTTGATGCTGGATCGGATAGCCGTTCGCCACGCATCAAAAAGGCCGCGCCCCCTCAGGACGCGGCCTTCTGGCTTTATGCCGAGCCCCTCAGCCCTGACTGTACAGCGCGCGCAGCTTCAGCTTGTCGATCTTGCCGGTCGAGGCCAGAGGCATGGCGTCAAGACGGATCACGGCGTCGGGCGTCCACCACGACGCGATCCTGCCCTTCAGCGCCGCCAGAATGGCCTCGTCGGATATGTCGCGGCCTTCACGCAGCTCCACAATCAGGATCGGGCGCTCGCTCCACTTCGGGTCGACGCGGCCGATCACCGCCGACAGCGCAACTTCGGGCAGGGCCGAGACGATCGCCTCGATGTCGGCCGGATTGATCCATTCGCCGCCGGACTTGATCAGGTCCTTGGAGCGGCCGGTGATCATCAGATCCCCGCGCAGGCTGATCTTCGCCAGGTCCCCGGTGTCGAACCAGCCGTCGGCGTCCACCACCGGCTCGCTCTGGCCGAAATAGCGCTCGATGACGGCGGCGCCGCGCACGAACAGGCGGCCCTCCTGATCGCGCTGCTGGGCCAGGGGCGCCCCGTCCTGATCAGCCACCATCAGATCGACGCCCAGCGCCGGTCGGCCCGACAGGGCGGCGAACCGTTCCGTATCGCTGAGGACGCCGAAGGCGCCCGTAGGCGACATCTCCGTCATGCCCCAGCTGGTCTGAACCATGACGCCCAACTGGCGCTCGATCCGCTCCATCAGGGCGGGCGGCATGGGCGCCCCGCCGACGATGATGCGCTCCAGCGACGGCAGGCGCGCGCCCGTCGCCTCCAGATGATCGCACATACCCAGCCAGACCGTCGGCACGCCCACCGCCACGGTCACGCCTTCGGACGCGATCAGCCGGGCCAGGCTGGCGCCGTCCATCTGACGGCCGGGCAGAACCATCTTGGCCCCCGTCGCCGGCAGGGCGAAGGGCAGGCCCCAGGCGTTGGCGTGGAACAGGGGCACGACCGGCATCACCACATCCACGCTGCGCAGGGCCAGCACGTCGGCCTGCAACAGCTTCCAGGTGTGCAGGAAGCTGGAGCGGTGGGTGTAGGTCACCCCCTTGGGCATCCCCGTGGAGCCCGAGGTAAAGCACAGGCCCGACGGCGCGTTCTCATCGAACTCGCCCCAGCGCACATCCATAGGGGCGTCGGCGATCAGGGGCTCGATCGCCTCGACACGGGCGCGAGGGTGAGCCAGGTCCGACGCGCCGTCGATGACGAAAACCTGCTCGACGCCCAGCGCCCGGTCCGCCACCTGCATGGCCAGCGGCATCAGATCGGCGCTGACGAAGACGATGCGCGCTTCGGACTGATCCAGCATCCAGGCCAGTTGTTCGGCCGTCAGGCGCGGGTTCAGGGTATGGCACACCGCCCCCATGCCCATGACGGCGTACCAGGTCTCGACGTGCGCCTGGGTGTTCCATGCCAGCGTCGCCACGCGGCTGCCCACCTCGACGCCCAGCCCTTTCAGGATGCTGGAGATCTTCAGGCCGCGCTGGCGCAGATCGGCATAGGTGACGCGGGCGTTGTCCTGCCCCTGACGGGCTGTGACCACCTCGGCCGCCGGATGCCATTTGGCGGCGTGCTCGACGATCTGATCGAGCGTTAGCGGGAAGGTCTGCATGCTGCCGTCAATCACGGGCTTCATCCTGTACTCTTGAGATCGGAACAGAAGCGGTCCGGGTCCCGGACAGGCTTCGGCGGCGCTCGCGACAGGTCACGAGCGGAATTTCGTCTGAAAAGGCGCGGCGTTTTAAGGTTCGGGCGCGGACGCCGGGCGGTCGCCCAGCACCTTCATCAACCGCAGCCAGAGTTGCTGATCAAAGTCCTTGTCGATGGCGGCCGCTCCCGTGCGGACCACCACCAGATTGTAGCTTGGCACGATGTAAAGGCGCCGTTCAAACAGGCCGTAAGCCCCCACCAGATCCATCGGAGCGGCTGCGATCAGGGGCCCCTCGGTCCGGCGATCGACGCCGCGCACCGCATAGTCGGCGCCGTTCAGCCACCACAGGCGCCCATAGGCCGGATTGGCCTGGGAGCGTTCGAACATGGCCGCCAGTTGAGCCTGGGACACCACCCGCGTCCCGTCCTGCGCCAGGCCGCCGCTCAACACCATCAGGCCCAGGCGGGCGATGTCGCGCGGCGTGGTCACCAGCGCCGTGTTGTTGCCGGCCGAGGCCAGGGCCGCCGGGCGCTGACGCCAGTCGGTGTCCTTCATCCCCAGCGGCTCGGTCAGCCAGGCGCGGGTCATGGCGTCCAGCGACTGACCCGACGCGGCCGTCAGCACCCGTTTGGTCACGGCGTAGACAGGGGTGTTGTAGAAGAACTGGTCGCCTGCGGGATGGGTATAGGCGAAGCCCTCGTCCAGCCCCGAGGTCATGTTCAGCAGATGCAGGACCGTGATGCGCCCTTCCTGCTCGGGCGTGGCCTTGGACCAGCCCGCGCCCAGATAGCGGCTGACCGGCTGGTCGACGTCCAGCAGCCCCTTGTCGACCGCGACCGCCGCCAGAACGGCGATAAAACTCTTCTGCTGGGACGCCACATCCTCCAGCAGGACACCATCGGCCGTATGCCCATACAGAAAGGCCGAGAACATCCGGTCGCCGACCGGCGGGCTCCACGCCTGATCGATCAGGGTGCGGTCGTCCTCGATGACGAGGAAGCCGGTCGTGTTCTGCGACCGCAGATAGTCTAGCAGCGCCTGCGTCCGCCCCTCGTCCGCAACGGTCGGCGCCGCCTGCGTCTGCGCGACGCCTGCCGCGCAACCCGTCGTGAACAGGAGCGCCGCAGCGGCCATGCCCGCCCCGGCCAGGCGCGAGATCATGCGCGGCATCAGCCCCCTCCTCTTTTCCTGGTCGAAGCCCTCTTCGACGCCGGCGGTTGCGCGGCCGGCGGCTCGGTCCTCAGGCGCGGTCCGCGCGCCAACATGATGCGGGCGACCTCGCCCTGCATGTAGTAGAGGATGTCGCGCGCGCCCTGGCTGGCCTTTTCGGCGTCGCGCGCCTCCAGCCCCTCGCGCACCTTGCGCCAGTATTCAAACGGCCCCGGCCCCTGAGCGTTGATTGCCAGAGCCACATAGGAGAAGTGAAAGCGCGTCTTGCGCCGCACCGCCTCGATCATGCGCTGGGCGTCAACGCTGGCGCAGTCGGCCATCTGGCTGAAGATGGCCTCGCTGGTCTCTATGATCTGCTCAGCCGGCGCGGTTTCCGCCGCCTGAGCCAGCAGGGCGTCGATCTTTTCAAGGATGCTGCGGATCACGGCGTCCGAACCGCGCAGACAGGCGAAACGCGCCGCCAGACCGTACAAAGCCGCCCGCACCTCATAAAGATCAAACACCTCTTCGACCGTCGTGGCCGACACGCAGGCGCCGCGATTTTCCTCGATCTCGATCAGGCCGTCGTCGGCCAGCGTCCGCAGCGCCCGGCGCACGATGGAGCGCCCGACCCCGAATTCATTGCACAGCTTGACCTCGCGCAGCCATTCGCCGGGGGCCAGCTCGCTTTTCTGGATGCGGATCCGCAGGACCTGGGCCAGGTCGTCCGCCGTGGACACGGCCGATACGGCCGCATCCGGCGCGTTCGCAGTTTTGTCCGTTGTTCCCAAAAGCCTAGCCTCCACGGCCCCCACGCTGCCCAGCCAGCGGTTTCACCATCCTGCGCCTGACATTCCTATTGCGACACCCCGGAATGAGCAAGCCCTTGTCGAACCTTATGGTCAGATTGTTGTACAATTGATTGCCGGCCGCCTCCGTCGACACGGGCGCTTTTCGCCGGATTTTCAGCTAAGGGGCGCGCATGAGCCTTCCCCTTCTTCCCAACCGGACCTGCGGCGGCTGCGTCGAGTGCTGCCGCGTGATCCCGCTGGACCTGCCCGAACTGGCCAAGCCGACGGGCGAGCTGTGCGGCTATTGCGTCGATGGGGCCGGGTGTTCGATGCACGCCATCCGGCCGCAGACGTGTCGCGTCTGGTTCTGCCTGTGGCGGGCGGTCGAACTGTCGGATGACTGGCGGCCGGACCGCAGCGGCGTCATCGTGCGGCCCGACGGGGTCGAGGATGGGGTGATCACCCTGTATGTGCTGCGCCGCTCGGATTTTCTGACGGGCATGGACTTCTTCGTCACTGTGGCGGGCTGGATCGCCGAGGGGATAGAGGTCGCCTTGAGCGTCCCCGGCCCGGTCGGGACCTATCCGGCGCGCGCCATCGTCACCGACTGGCTGCGCCCGGCGATCGAGGATGGCGACCCGGAGGATTTCCTCGCCCGCGTTCTGGCCTCGCTGGACCGGCTGGCGCAGCACGACTTCCAGCCGGACGGGATCACCGCCCGCTACGCGGTAGCATCATCCTTCTCCCACAAGGGGAGAAGGATGATGGATTAGCCCGCGATCTGACCGAAGTCGGCGACGCGGTTCATGACGCCGCGCACCTGAACAAGAAGCTTCAGGCGGTTTTCGCGCTCTTCGGCCACGTCGGAGTTGACCATGACCGCGGTGAAGAAGGCGTCCACCGGAGCGCGCAGGCGCGCCAGCGCCGTCATGGCGGCGGCGAAGTCCTCGGCCTCCAGCGCCGCGTCCACGGCCGAGGCGGCGGCGGCGGCGGCGAAGGCCAGGGCGGTCTCTTCCGCCGGCTGGTTCGGCAGGCCGGTGGCGACGGCGCCCTCAGGCAACGCCCCCTTCTTCTCCTCGGCCTTGAGCAGTTGGGCGGCGCGCTTGTAGCCCGCCAGAAGGTTCGCCCCATCGTCCGTGGCCAGGAAGGCGGCCAGCGCCTCCACCCGACGCACGATCCGCACCAGATCGTCGTCGCCCAGCGCAAAGACGGCGGCCACGAGGTCGTGGCGTTGGCCCTTGTCGCGCAGGAGGACGGTCAGGCGGTCGGCGAAGAAGGCGAGAACATCCCAGCCAAGCTGTGTGAGGCCAGCCTGATAATCCAGCGCGCCATGTTGCCAATCGGCGCCATCAGCCCCGTCAAGCATGGCCGCGATACGGATGCGATCCGCTTCGACCTCTTCCTTGCCCAGAACCGCCATACGAACCACAGAGGCGCGATCATAGTTCGGCAGCTTCTCAAGATTGCGCATGCCTGACAGATATTCGCCAGCGACGAACGCCATGCCCTGCAACGGCATCCGCACCCCATTCTCCAGCACCAGCCGGATCACGCCCAGCGCGGCGCGGCGCAAGGCGTAGGGATCCTTCGAGCCCGTGGGCTTTTCGTCGATGGCGAAGAAGCCGACCAGCGTGTCCAGCTTTTCGGCCATGGCGACGGCAACCGTGACCGGGGCGGTCGGGACAGTGTCGCCCGGTCCCTGCGGCTTGTAGTGGTCGCGGATGGCGTCGGCCACGGCGTCGGGTTGGCCGGCCAGACGGGCGTAGTAGCCGCCCATGATCCCCTGCAGTTCCGGGAACTCGCCCACCATGCCCGAGGCCAGGTCGGCCTTGGACAGGCGCGCGGCCTGGTCGGCCTGAGCCGGATCGGCGCCGACCAGCGGAGCGATCTCACGCGCCAGCGCCGCGATGCGGTCCACCCGCTCGGCCAGCGTGCCCAGTTTGGCGTGGAAGGTGACGTCCTTCAGTTTGGCGTTCCAGGCGTCGAAGCCGACCTTCTGGTCCTCGGTCCAGAAGAACTCCGCGTCGCTCAGACGGGCCGACAGCACCTTGGCGTTGCCCGCCGCCAGAGCCTGCCCCCCGTCGGTCGCCTCGACGTTGGCGACGACGACGAAGTGCGGGGCCAAGCCTTCCTTGCCCGGTTCGCGCACGGCGAAATACTTCTGGTGCACCTTCATCGACAGCTGGACCACTTCCGGCGGCAGGGCCAGGAACTGCGGGTCCATGTCGCCCAGGATCGGCGTCGGCCATTCGGCCAGACCCGACACCTCGTCCAGCAGGCCGTCGTCATCGACCAGGGCCAGCCCCCTGGCCGCGCAGACGGCCCTGGCGCCTTCGAGGATGCGCAGCTTGCGGTCGGCGGCGTCCAGCAGGACGAAGTTGCGCTCCAGCTTCTGGCGATAGTCGGCGAAGTCCTTGACCGCGAACGGCTGGCCCGCGCCCATGAAGCGGTGGCCCTCGGTCACGTCGCCCGATTGGATACCGTCCACCTCGAACGGAATCACCGCCCCGTCGAACAGGGCCAGGATGCGCTTGATCGGCCGCACCCAGCGCAGGGTTCCCGTGCCCCAGCGCATCGACTTGGGCCATGGGAAGTGGCGGATGATGTCGTCGACGCTCTCGGCCACGACCTCGGAGGTCGCGCGGCCCTTGCTGCTGATCTGCGCGAACCAGACGCCGTCGCGCTCGACCAGCTGGTCCTGCGTCAGGCCGGTCTTGCGCAGAAAGCCTTCCAGCGCCTGCGCCGGCGCCGAGGTCTTGGGCCCCTTCAGCTCTTCATTGCGGTCAAGCGTGGCGGCGGGCAGGCCGTCGATGACCAGCGTCAGGCGGCGCGGCCCAGCGTAGGTCGTCAGCGCGTCCCAGGTCAGGCCCGCGGCCTTCAGACGGTCGGACGCCATGCGCTCAAGGTCGCGCGCAGCGCCGGGCTGCATACGGGCGGGGATTTCTTCGGAGAAGATTTCGAGGAGAAGCTGGGACATCAGGCGGTCGCCCGTTCGTGTTCGACTTGAGCGAGGGCGCAGGCTTTGCACAGGTCGCGGATGCGGCCGATGTAGCTCTGGCGTTCGGCGACGGCGATGGCGCCGCGGGCGTCCATCAGGTTGAACAGGTGCGAAGCCTTCAGCACCTGATCATAGGCGGCCAGCACCAGCGGCTGCCCCTGCGGTCCCTTCATGGTCAGGAAGTGCGCGGCCTCGCGCTCCATGTCCTCAAAGCGGCGCTTCAGCGCGGCGACGTCATAGCCGTGGAAGTTGGCTTCCGACTGCTGGCGCTCGTTCTCGAGGAAGACCTCGCCATACGTGAGCCCCTCCTTGTTGAACTTCAGGTCATAGACGTTGTCGACGCCCTGAACATACATGGCCAGACGCTCCAGCCCGTAAGTCAGTTCGCCCGAGACCACGTCGACCTCGATGCCGCCGACGCCCTGGAAATAGGTGAACTGCGTCACCTCCATGCCGTCGCACCAGACCTCCCAGCCCAGCCCCCAGGCGCCGACGGTGGGGTTCTCCCAGTCGTCCTCGACAAAACGGATGTCGTGCAGGCTGGGGTCGATGCCGATGGCGCGCAGGCTGTTGAGATACAGCTCCTGCAGGTTGTCGGGGTTCGGCTTCAGGATGACCTGATACTGGTAATAGTGCTGCAGCCGGTTGGGGTTCTCGCCATAGCGGCCGTCGCCGGGGCGGCGCGACGGCTGGACATAGGCGGCCTTCCACGGCTTCTTACCCAGCGCCCGCAGCACGGTGGCCGGGTGCAGGGTGCCGGCGCCGACCTCGATGTCATAGGGCTGCAAAATGGCGCAGCCCTGCTCGCTCCAATAGTGGTGCAGGGTCAGGATCAGGTCCTGAAACGATAGAGGTTCAGCAGCGGCCACGGTCGACATTTCGGTCCGATTTCGGGAGGCGCGGACCATAGGGCCGCCACGCTTCGCCAGCAAGGCGAGGCGGCGCAATCCTTCACCCTTCTGCAAGCGCCGATGCGCTAGAAGGCGCCCATGATGCAGCAACGGATCGATCAGATGCGCCGCCGGGCGGCGCGCTACATGGGCGTCAGGCCGGTGACGGTCGCGCCTGCGCGCGGCATTCTCAGCCTCAGCTTCGATGATTTCCCGGCCAGCGCCTGGACCGAGGCGGGGCCGATCCTGGCCGAACACGGGATCAGGGCGACCTATTACGTCGCGGGTGGGCTGTGCGGCGGCGAGAACATCGGCAAGGCCCAGTTCGAGGTCGAGCACCTGCAGGCCGCGCATGAGGCCGGGCATGAAGTCGGCTGCCACACCTTCGACCACGTCAGCGCCCTGCGCCTGAGCCCCGCCGAACTGACGGACCAGTTGGCGCGCAACGCCGAATGGGTGGGCGAGCGGCTGAACGGCCACGTCATGACCACCTTCGCCTGGCCCTTCGGCGACGTGGCTTTAGGCGCCAAGGCGGTGATCGACGAGCGGTTCCTGCTGGGTCGCGGCGTGCGCGACGGGGTCAACGCCGGACGCGCCGACCGGGCCAACCTTCAGGCCATCGGCCTGGAGTCCCGCCGCCTGCCCCACTACGATCTGGAGGCGCTGGTCGCCCGCGCGGCCAAGTCGCCCGGCTGGCTGATCGCCTATGGTCATGACGTCGAGAGCGCGCCCACCCCCTACGGCTGCGCGCCCGAAGACCTCGACCGCCTGATCCGCCTGGCCAAGGCGGCGGGGCTGGAGATCCTGCCGGTCGGCGAGGCGTGGGAGCGCGTGAGCGGCGGCGCCAACTCGGCTCATCACGCCTAAAGAAAAACGCCGCCGCCCGCTGAGGGCGACGGCGTCTGTCCGTCAGGATCGCCGGAACCGAAGCCCCGGCGTCCGCACTGATCAGAACCGGAAGCTGACGCGGCCGGTCAGGCGATGATCCTTGTAGTCGTCGTTGAAGACGCCCGAGTAGCCGACCTCGATATTGGTCGACTTGTTGGCCTCGATGTTGAAGCCCAGGCCCGCCTGCAGGGCGCCCGAGTTCAGATCGGCGCCTTCGATGCGGAAGACCGGACCGTCCGCGAAGGCCGCGTTGAACACGGGGCCGTCGCCGCTCAGGTCTTCGGTCCAGGCCAGATGGCCCACCGCCGACAGCGCCGGACGGCCGTTGCCGCCCGCCAGATAGGTCTCGGTGCGCAGACCCGCCGTCAGCAGGTCCGAGGTCTGGGAGACCTGGCCCGACAGGGCCGCATCGCCGCCGCGCTCGACCACGTCCGCATCATACTCGACACGGGTGTAGTTCAGGTACGGCTCCAGAACCGTCGAGCCCATGACCGGCTTGCGCCAGGACACCTCGCCATAGGCCTGCCAGGCCTCGCCGTCGTAGCGGCCGGTCAGTTGCTCGTTGAAGCGGTTCAGCGAGGCCGTCCGGTCGGTCCGGGTGCGCGAGTCCATCCAGGCGCCGCCCAGACGGAAGTCGAAGGCGCCCAGGCTGGCGGCGCCGTAGACGCCGATGTGCTGGGTCTTGACCTCGCCGGTCGAGCTCAGGCGGTTGGCGCGGATTTCCGACTGGCTTTCACCAACCGCGACGCCGATATGAGCGCGACCGTTCAGCGTCTTCTCGACCCCGGCCAGATAGCCCGAGGTTTCGCTGCGGAAACCGGCCAGTTCGCCGTTGTCCTGACGCCCGCTGCCGAAGACGCCCGAAGCCCAGACGGCGACGCCGCGACCGTCGACCGCCTCGGTCGTGCCGTTGCGGCCGCGCGTCAGCATGGCGTCGCGAATGAAGCGCGAGTCGCCCGTCGCCACGCCCGCCAGGGTCGCGTGGACCTCGCCCGTCAGACTGTTCAGCGCGCCGCGCACATTGTCGAAGCTGCCGTCCAGGATAGCGTCTTCAAGGGCCGTGTTACGGCCTGCGGGCGCTTCGGGGATGATCGACGCCGTCATGACGTCCAGGGCCCCGCCGACAGCCCTCGTGTTCGGGGTGGTCCCGGCCGAGGCGATGGTCACATCGTTGCGGACCAGGGTCAGCTTCACGGTGTTGGCGTCATAGGTCAGGATCGGCTTCAGGAAGGCCAGATCGCTCTTGGCGCCGGTGAAGGTCCCGGTCACGCCGCCCGCCGACTGCAGGATGTTCATGCGGGTGCGAAGGTTCCATTCGCCCTGGTCAGCCTTGAGGATGACCTCGCCGCCTTCCAGCGTGGTCGCGCCCTCGACCGCCACCCGCGAATGCTCGGCGCCGTTCACGCTGGAGCGGATCCACAGATAGGAGCCGTCCTTGAACAGCAGGTCGTTGGCGATGGTCAGCGTACCGAACGGATTGGCCGTATCGCCGGGCGACAGGACGCCGCCCTTCTCGACCACCACATCGGCCAGACGGCCCAGGCCGCCCAGCATCCCCAGCTCGGCCACGGTCGAGGTCGAGTTGATCAGGCTGCCGTTGACCGTCAGCAGGCCGCCTTCGACCCGCGTGGCGCCGGTGTAGTCGTTATTCCCCGTCAGGATCAGCTCGCCGCCGCCCTTCTTGACGATGCCGCCGATATCGTCCGGGAAGGAGGCCAGAACCTCGGCGGAATAGCGGTCGCGCGCATCGCCGATGTCGTTGCTCCACACGTCCACCGTGCCGACGCGGACATCGACGTCCCGAACGTCGCGCAGAGCCGTCGGCCCCTTGAGCGCGACCTCCATCTGCGGCGCCCCCCAGCCCGACATCAGGTCGACGCCCGGCGCGTCCAGGTCCAGCGAGCTGGACAGCAGGATGTCGCTGATCAGGGCCGTGTCGTACTCAGGGAAGTGCTCCATCAGCAGGGCCGCAAAGCCCGAGATGTTCGGGGCCGCCATCGAGGTGCCGGTGTAGGCCGCATAGTCCGGCCCGGTGTAGGTGATCAGGCTCTCCAGCCGCTGCATCAGCAGGGCGTTGGCCTGGGTCAGAACGTCGGATGAGAAGGCCGGCGTCAGGATGGCCATGTTG
This sequence comes from Brevundimonas sp. LPMIX5, assembly GCF_003576505.1. Taxonomy (NCBI): domain Bacteria; kingdom Pseudomonadati; phylum Pseudomonadota; class Alphaproteobacteria; order Caulobacterales; family Caulobacteraceae; genus Brevundimonas; species Brevundimonas sp. LPMIX5. The sequence continues at coordinate 84,150 of NZ_QWTZ01000013.1, read as the reverse complement.
TTGGTCGAGGTCAGCAGACTGGCGAGTACGTCGGTGAAGCCGTCCGGATCGCCCATCCGGCCGCCCGAGATCAGAGTGATGGCGACCGCGTCCTCGGCCACCTGGCGACGCGCGGCGGCTTCATCGAACGGCAGGCCCGCAGCCTCGGCGGCGAACTTGGCGTTCAGATAGGCGTTCAGCGTTCCCAGGAAACGGTTGACGGCGGCGTTCTGAAGCGCCGCAACCGTCGTCGGCGTATACAGCGACATGTAATCTGTCGGCCGATACATGGCGACAATGGCGTTGAAGTCGAAATCAAACCCCGGCACCGCCGAGATGATCTGATGGCCCGGACCGGCCACGCACCAGGTCGCGGTCTGGCCGCAGAAGCTGGTCGAAGGGCTGGGGGTCAGGGCGCCGGTATAGTTGGCGACGGACAGCCAGTTTGCGCGCAGGCGCGGGTCGAACATCGGCGTCGCCGCATCGATGCCGGCGTGCGCGCCATATCCGTTGCCCGCCGAGAAGACGACCAGGACGTCGTTGTCGAGAACCGGCTTGTAGAAGTCGCCGTAGTTGCGGGCCAACGCCTGACGGACCAGCGCCTCGGGGGCGTCGAAGGGCAGGCTGTTGGACGAGCCCCAGCTGTTGTTGATAATCCGCACCTCGCCCGTGGCGGCCAGATCAATGATGTTGGTCTGGGCGGTGCTGACGATGTCGCCGTTGATATAGACGTCGCGGAACCACAGGAAGTCGCCGGCGGCGAAGTTGGTCGTGGCCGAATAAATGTTGGCGCCGAAGGCGTTGCCGAACATCAGCTCGCCTTCCATGCGGCCGCCGCCGATAGTGCCTGCGACGTGGGTGCCATGACCTTCCCAGCCGCGCCGCGGATTGATGCGACCGTCGTTGCCGTAGTCGTCGGAGACGACGGTGTTCAGGCCCTTGATCTTGCCCGCCCCGCCGAACAGCGGGTGATCCATGTAGACGCCCGCGTCATTGACGCCGACGGTCAGGCCCTTGCCCGTCAGACCCAGGGCGTAGGCGTGCTCCAGACCCAGATAGGCCTTGGAATAGTCGATCGAGAATTGCGCGTCTTCGCGCCAGGAGGCCAACGCCGCCTGATAATCGGCGGTGCGCGATCCGTCCGCCATATAGAAACCGCCTGCGGGCGGCGTGACCGGCGCCTGGGCGGAGGCGTCGCTGGCCCAGACAAGGGCCGATCCGGCGACTGCAACAAGAAGACCGGCCTTGAACGCGTTGATCATGGTTCCCCGCAATGGTGACTGCACAAAAAGGCGCGTCCGTCCCGATAGTCCCCTGACCGTCGATTCACGGCGCTCCCTCCACCTGCATTTGAGCCGGAAAGTTCCGACTACTGTCAATCACGGAACGGAGGTTCTTCTTCACGATGAGGATTTTACGATACGGCCACGCTTCGACTGTTTGAAATTAGAATTTTTCTCCGAACCCCGCTTTCTCGAGCGCCGCCGGCAAGCGAGCACGAGATTTCGTTCCTCGGCTCAGCCAAGAGATCCGGACACGGCGCGCCAAGATGTCGCACCTGATAGGTTGGAGTTTGCAGCCTCTCCACCCTCAGATGAGGCCGTGCTGCGTCGCCCAGCGGATCAGCGGCCTGCGCGGCCAGCACAGCAGCCAGGAGCAGGCGCTGTATTCGCCCGTCTCGATCATGGCGCGGCGCGTGGGCGAGGAGGCGGAGGCGCGGTCGTCGTGGATCTCGCCGCCGCCCTGATGGATCATGAAGGCCCCGTTGTTCACCGGCGTCGTCCGTAGATAGGTCAGGCGGGGGCTGATGGTCTCCAGCGGCGGATCGAAAAACCAGCTGGAGCCGATGACGCCCGCCAGTTCCGGCCGTGTCTGCAACAGGGCGGCGGCGGCGGCCCAGTTCCGCTCCCAGCCCGGCTCGTTGAAGTCCGACAGGTCGCGCGCCTCGGTGTGGGTCTCCAGCCAGGGCCGCCAGCCGCCCGCCTGGACCCAGGCGATCAGGGGGCCGGGTCCGCGTCCGCCCAGCATGTGCCGCACCACCAGACCGGGCCCGACGGGCGAAGACAGGTCCAGCATCTGGGTGTTGCTGCCCGGCACGCTGAGCGCCAGTGAGACGCGCACGTCCTTGGCCCAGAAGTCGGGGTCATACGGGTCCGTCCCGCTATCGAGATACGCCGCCAGCCGGTCCACATAGGTCGGATAGCCCGCCAGCACAGCCTGTGGCAGACGCTCGGCGGCGATGCGGCCGGGCAGTTCCAGCGCCCAGGCGGCGATCAGGCCGCGCCTCTGGTCGTCGTTCGCGCCGTCACCCAGAATCCCGTCCACCGTCCGCGCAGGCAGGCCGAAATCCCAGTGAGGGGCGACCTCGGCGGCGGCGCGGGCCGCAGTGTCCTTGATCTCTTCGACGCGGGCGCGGTCGACGGGCGACAGGCGCGACAGGGCGCGGTCAAAGGCGGCGATCTGTTCAAGGGTGAGCTGGGTCATGGCCGTCAACTTGACCGCAGGGGCTGTAAATCCGGTTAAATTACCGAACGCGGCTCGATATCCGGCGCGCCCAACACCACCGGCCGCGACCACCAGCCTGGCCTATCAAGCGCGAAGGCCGCCTCGATCGCCGCCGCACGGTCATCGAACAGGCCGAAGACCGTGGCTCCCGAGCCCGACATCCGCGTCAGGCGACAGTCTGGCGCAGCGCGCATGGCGGCCAGCGCATCTGAGATCCCCGGCGTGACCGACAGGGCGGGCGCCTCCAGATCGTTCCTCTGCGCCGACAGCCAGTCGATGACAGAGGCGACCGACCAGTCGTCAGGCGACGGCGGCCGACCCGCCCCGGCGGCGGGCGCGGCGTCATAGGCGCGATAGACGGCGCCCGTCGGCGACGGCAGGCCGGGGTTCAGCAAAACGCCGTGCAGGGTCGGCAGACGCGGCTCGTCTTCCAGCGCCTCGCCGACGCCAGAGGCCCAGGCCGGGCGAGCGCGCAGGCACATGGGTCCGTCCGCTCCGGCGGCAAGGGCGAGGCGTTCCAGTTCGTCTTCCGGCAGATCGAGCTCCAGCAGCCGCGCCGTCAACCGCAGCGCCGCCCCTGCATCCGCCGAGCCACCGCCCAGCCCCGCGGCGATGGGCAGGCGCTTGTCCAGCGTGACCGCCACGGGCGGCGCGCCGATTCCGGCCGCTTCTCCTAACGCGAGCAAGGCCTTGATGATCAGGTTGTCGCCCTCCGCCTCCAGCCCGGCCGCGAACGGCCCCTCGACCTCCAGCGACAGAGCCTGCGCGCGACGCACGGTCACCCGGTCGCCGACATCGGCGAAGGCGGCCAGACTGACCAGCGGATGATAGCCGTCGGCCCGCACCGCCCCGACGTGCAGCAGCAGGTTGATCTTGGCGGGCGCCAGTCCGCTCAGGACGTCATCGCTCGGGGCGTCATCGCTCAGGGCGTCAGGGGTCGACATGGCGTCAGTCGGCCGCGCCGCCCGCAGAGCCCAGCCCCTTGTCCCCGGTCGGGTCCTGGCCCAGCCTATCGCGCAGCTTGGCCTCGACCTCGGCGCGGCGCTTGTCGTCAACCTCCAGCGTCAGGACGCGGTTCCACTGGAAGCCCGCCTCGCGCTGACGCCCGACCGCCCAATAGGCGTCGCCGAGATGGTCGTTGATCTCGGCGTTGGCGGGCTCCTTGTCGACGGCGCCCTCAAGATTGACCACCGCCGTCTCATACTGTCCCTGACGGAACTGGGCCCAGCCGAGCGAGTCCTGGATGTTGCCGTCCTTGGGATCAGCGGCATGGGCGCGGGCGATCATGGCGGCGCCCTCCTCCACCCGCGTCCCCGTATCGACCCACAGATAGCCGAGATAGTTCAACAGGGTCGGATTGTCGGGCTGCATCTGCAGGGCGGCCCACAGCTCGGCCTCGGCCTCGGTGTCCCGATCCAGCGATTCATAGGCGGCGCCGCGCAGGAAATGAACCTCGAAGCCCTGATCCTCAGTATTCAGCAGAGGGCCGTTCAGAAGCTCCAGCGCTTCCTCGTGCCGCTGCATCTGCAACAGCTGGCTGGCCAACATATAGGCCACCGCCGCCTCTTCGGGCCGCACCGAAGCCGCGCGCTGCAGCTCGATCAGGGCCTCGTCGTCACGGTCGGCCTTGGCCAGGCTGATGGCCATCTGCACACGGGCGGCGGCGTAGGTCGCGGGCGACGCCGCGCTGACCTCGGCCAGGGCGGCCCGGCCCGCAGGCTCGATCCCGCCCTGAATCAGGGTCTGGCCGATCAGCAGCTGGGTATTGTCGCTGGGCGCCAGGTTCTGGGCCAGACGCAGATAGACGGCGCCGAACTCATAGGCGCGCTGGGCGATCATCTGATCGGCGGCGGTGCGCAGGGCCTGGGCCGCGCCCTCCCGGTAGTTCAGCAAGGCGGGCGGGCGGGCCTTGGACAACACCCGTTCGCGCCCCTCCATGACCCGACGGTCGGCGGTGCGGGCGGTGACGGCGGCGTCATACTGAACCAGAGCCTCGTCCCGGCGGCCGCGCCGCTCCAGGAACTCGCCATAGGGCAGACGGAACAGGGCGCCGGCCAGGGCGTGGCTGGTCAGGTCCCGCCATTCGGCGTCGGCCTCATCATAACGACGGCGCTGTTCCAGCAGGCGTGCGCGATTGCCGCGCGCCACCAGATTGCTGACCGGGTCGAAATCGGCCGGCGGCATGGCCAGGGCGCGATCCCAGTCCCCGGCTGCGGCGGCGATCCAGGCCTGGACATAGAAACCGGCGCGGTCGTGCGGCTCGCCCACAGGGGCGGCGATCAACAGGGCGTTGGCGCGGCGCGGATCGTTCCGGGCATAGGCCTGCACCGCCTGCACCAGTCGCCCGGCCTGAACGATGACCGGCGAGACCTCGGGATCGGTCGGGGCGATACGCCCCGCCTCATTCAGGTCGCCCGCCAGAAGGGCGGCGGTGAAGGCCTGTTCGCGCACGCGCGGCTGCTCGGGCGTCAGGGCGAAGACGCGAGCCAGATAATCGGCGCCGGTCGCGCTCTCGCCGCTGGTCAGGGCGTTGCGGCCCGCCAGATAGAGGCCGAAGGCGCTGTTCCGATGGGCGTCCAGCGGTATGGGCGACCATTCGGCGGGAATGGGCGTGACCTTGGGTTCTTCGGGCGTTTCCGGCTCATCGGCGATGATGATGTGCGGAACCGGGTCGCCGTTCGGCTCGGTGTGGGTCTCTATATCCTGAGAGGGGGCGTCCTGAGAGGGGGCGTCGGGCGCAGGTTCCGGCGCCGCCTCCTGCGCCAGCACGGGTGCGGCCAGCGACAGCGCAAGGGCGGAGGCCGCCAGAAACAGGATAGGGCGAGAAGAGACGAAACGCATGGCCGGACCCTTCACGCTTTCCCTTTCGCCCGCAAGAGTCTGAAAGCGCAAATCCCTCTCCCGCCGGGAGAGGGATGTCGGCTTACATGTTCGGATAGTTCGGGCCGCCGCCGCCTTCGGGGGTGGTCCAGACGATATTCTGCGACGGGTCCTTGATGTCGCAGGTTTTGCAGTGGACGCAGTTCTGGGCGTTGATGACGAAGCGTGGATCAGCGCGGTTCGCCTCGTCCGCATAGACGACTTCGTACACGCCCGCCGGGCAATACAGCCGCGCCGGTTCGCCATACTTCGGCAGATTGACGTTGATCGGCACCGACGGGTCCAGCAGCTTCAGGTGGGCGGGCTGGTCTTCGGCGTGGTTGGTGTTGGAGATGAAGACGCTCGACAGCTTGTCGAACGACAGCTTCCCGTCCGGCTTGGGATAGGCGATCGGCTTGTGCTGCGAGGCGGGCTCCGTCGAGGCCGCGTCGGTCTTGCCGTGCTTCATCGTGCCGAAGAAGGAGAAGCCGCCGGTCAGGTGGTTGACCCACAGGTCGAACATGCCGACCGCACCGCCCATCATGGTGCCCAGCTTGGACAACATCGGCTTGGCGTTGCGGACGACCTTCAGCTCCTTGTAGACCCACGAGGCCTTGTACGCCGCTTCATAGGCCTCCAGCACATCGCCCGAACGGCCCGCGATCACGGCCTCATAGGCGGCGTCGGCGGCCAGCATGCCGGTCTTCATGGCGTTATGGCTGCCCTTGATCCGGGGCACATTCACGAAGCCCGCCGAACAGCCGATCAGGGCGCCGCCGGGGAAGGCCAGCTTGGGCACCGACTGGAAGCCGCCCTCGGTGATGGCGCGGGCGCCGTAAGAGACGCGCGTGCCGCCCTCCAGATGTTCGGCGATCGAAGGGTGGTGCTTGAACTGCTGGAACTCGTCGAACGGCGACAGGAAGGGGTTCTTGTAGTTCAGGTGGACGACGAAGCCGACGGACACATAGCGGTCGCCGAAGTGATACAGGAACGAGCCCCCACCCGTCTTGTCATCCAGCGGCCAGCCGGTCGTGTGCTGCACCAAGCCCGGCTGGTGCTTCTCGGCCGGGATCTGCCACAGCTCCTTCAGGCCGATGCCGAACTTCTGGGGATCGGCGGCGTCGCACAGGTTGTGGCGGGCCATGATGGTCTTGGCCAGCGAGCCGCGCACGCCCTCGGCGATGAAGACGTATTTGCCGTGCAGTTCGAGGCCGGGCTGGAAGTCGCCGGTCGGCTTGCCCTCGCGGTCAATGCCGAACACGCCCGCGACGACGCCCTTCACCCGGCCGGTCTCTTCCTCCCAGACCACATGGCTGGCGGCCATGCCGGGATAGACTTCGACGCCCAGGCCTTCCGCCTGCTCAGCCAGCCAGCGCGCGACGTTGCCGAGCGAGGCGATATAGCAGCCGTCGTTGTGCATGAAGGGCGGCAGGGCGAACATCGGCAGGGACGCCTGCCCCTGCGGGCCCAGCACCAGGAACTTGTCCTTGGTCACCGGCGTCTCGAGCGGGGCGCCGCGTTCCTTCCAGTCGGGGAACAACTCGTTCAGCGCCTTGGGATCAATGACGGCGCCGGACAGGACGTGGCCGCCGATCTCGGCCGACTTCTCCAGCACGGCGACGGAGATGTCCTTGCCGTCCTTCTCGGCCCGCTGTTTCAGGCGAATGGCGGCGGACAGGCCAGCGGGGCCGCCGCCGACGATGACGACGTCATATTCCATGACCTCCCGCTCGGCGCCGACCAGAGCCTCCAGCGGGGGCAGGTTGTCGATGACGGCTTCCTGCCATGCGTTCTTGGCGCCGCCTTCGATCATTTCATCGGCCATGTCCCCTCAATCCTCATTGTCGTCGTGGTTATTCGCCTTATCGGGAGGTGACGCGGGGGCGGTCAAGGCCTATTGCCTAGGGTCCTATGAACGCCCCCTCCGTCGACATGGCTGCCGCAGAGGCCCTGTTCGCCTTCTGGCGCGATGCGGGCGTGGACGCCTGTTTCGAGGACGAGCCGATCGACCGGACCGTCTTCGTCGCCCCGGTCGCAGCCAAGGGACCGGCCACGGTGACGCCCCTGCGCGCGCCCGGCGCGGCGCCGTCCGTCGATGAGGCGGCGGCCGAGGCCCGTCGTCTGGCGGCGGGCGCGTCGACGCTGGACGAACTGGCTGAAGCCATCGCCGCCTTCGAGGGCTGCCCCCTGCGCGCCATGGGCGCCCGTCAGGCCGTGTTCGCGCGCGGCAATCCCCAAGGGGCGCTGATGATCATCGGCGAAGGCCCCGGCGCCGAGGAAGACGTGCGCGGCCAGCCCTTTGTCGGTCAGGCGGGACAGCTTCTGGACCGCATCCTGACGGCGGCGAGCCTGCTGGACGAGGCCTTCATCACCAACACCGTCTTCTGGAAGACGCCCGGAAACCGCGCCCCGACGCCCCAGGAACAGGCCGCCTGCGCCCCCTTTGTCGAGCGCGCCGCGACCCTGCTGAAGCCCAAGGCGGTGCTGCTGGTCGGGGCGTCAGCGGCCAAGGCCGTGTTGAACACCGACGAAGGCATCATGCGGATGCGTGGGCAATGGCGCGAATGGCTGCCCGAGGGCGGAATCGCCGCGCCCGCCATCGCCACCCTTCATCCAGCCTTCCTGTTGCGCCAACCCCAGGCCAAGGGTCTGGTTTGGAAAGACATTCTCGATTTGTCCGTCCGTCTGCGAAGCGAAGTGGTTGAGCCGGGCGCCTGATTCAGGCATCCTGCCCCCTTGGAGACCAGTCCGCAGAGCGTCGTAGAATCCCGAATCGAGACGGGGCCGACGCCGACGAAGGGGGCCGCCGCGTCATGTATTCTTTCCGCCGGGCGCGTCGTGCGTCTCTGTTCGCCTTCGCCCTGTGCGCCGTCGTTGCAGGCGCCGCCTCTGCCGAGGATGCGGATTCTTCCCGCCCCTATGTCGCGACGGCGGCTGTCGCCGAGGCCTCGCCCACGGCGCTGAGCAGCGAGGACCGCCTCAGCTACACCACCGCCTTCGACGCCCTGCGTCGCGGCGATCTGGAGCTGGCCCGCAACTCAGCGCGTCAGGCCAAGGATCGCGTCCTACTCGGTCAGGTCGAGTTCGAGCGCCTGTTCCACCCAAGCCACGTGGCCAATTATGACGAGTTAGCGGCCTGGCTTGAGACCTATTCCGATCTGCCGATGGCCAATCGGGTCTATACGCTGGCCATGCGGCGCCTGCCGGACGGCGCGGCCGAGCCCAAGCGCCCTGGCGGCCTTCTGACCCGCACCTGGGCCAGTCTGACCAATCCCGGCGACGGCGGCGTCAACGATCCCGCCAAGGCCGCGCGCGTGGCCCTGAACAACGACGACCTGCCCGGCGCCTATGAAATGGGTCAGCAGATCGGCGACTGGTGGACGGCCGGTCTGGCCGCCTGGCGGATGGATCAGCACGCCGAGGCATTCCGCGCCTTTGAACATGTGGCTCAGGATCCGACCGAGGATCCCTGGGTGCGCTCGGGCGGCGCCTTCTGGGCGGCGCGGGCGGCGGGTCAGTCGGGCCGCCAGGAGCGCGTCGTCGAATACCTGCGCCAGGCCGCGCGCTGGCCGGCCACCTTCTATGGACAGATCGCCCTGCATCAGCTGGGCGAGGAGCCTGTAATCGAGAATATGGGGCCGCGCCCCTATGAGGCGACGCTGCAACGCGCCTCCCTGACGCCCGAGCCCCTCGGCGTCGATACGCGCGCGCTCAACGCCTTCATCCAGTCCGACGAGGACGCCCGCCGCACGGTGGCCCTGTACGAGGTCGGGCGCCGCAGCGACGCCGAACTGGCCGCCCGCAACGGTCTGCGCGCCGCCAGCGGCGACAACGCGGCCCGCCAGATGTGGGCCGGTCTCTATCGTCTGGTTTCCTCAGGCCGCGCCGCCCAGTCCGAGGCCAGCCGCATCGACGCCATCCGCTACCCGATGCCCGAACTGCAGCCGATGGGCGGCTTCACCATCGAGAAGGCCCTCGTCTACGCCATCGCGCGCAAGGAGACGGACTTCAACGCCAACGCCCGCTCGGGCGCCGGGGCCTATGGGCTGATGCAGGTGATGCCGACCACCGCCGCCCACATGACCGGGGATCAGGGCTATGTCCGCACGCCCCAGCGCCTGCTGGACCCGGCGGTGAACATGAAGCTGGGTCAGGACTATGTGAACCGCCTGTTCCAGATCGAGTCCTTCCAGGGCGACCTGCTGAAGACGGTGGCCTCCTACAACGCCGGGCCGGGGCCGATGCTGGCGGCGATCCGCAAACTGGGCGCCGACGCCGACCCCCTGCTGCTGATCGAGACCATCGACGTGCCTCAGGCCCGCGAATACGTCGAAAAGGTCGTCGCGGCCTATTGGATCTATCAGCGGATGATGGGCGCGCCGGTCAAGACGCTGGAAGCCCTGGCCGCGGGCGCGCGCGCCGTGCCGATCCGCCTCGACTACGTCCCTCCCGCCCCGGCGCCGCTACAGGTGGCCGAGGCGGTGCTGGGCGGCGGCTCGCGCTAGAGCCGAGCCTCGACACATCCGCGCCGGCCACCCTATTGGCTGGAGGCGAGCTTCAGCACGACCAGGCCGCTGACGATCAACACGGCGCCGAGAACGCGCATCGGCGTGATCGGCTCGCCCAGCACGGCGATGCCGACCACGAAGGCCCCCACCGCGCCGATGCCGGTCCAGATCACATAGGCCGTGCCCAAGGGCAGCGTCTTCATCGCGATCGACAGCAGACCGAAGCTGACGATCATGAAGCCGATGGTGCCGATGGTCGGCCACGGCCTGGTGAAGCCCTCCGACATCTTCATCAGGAAGGCCCAGACGATCTCGAACAGACCGGCGAGCAGAAGGAAAATCCAGGCCATGACAGTCTCCCTTGCATGGCGTGCCGGGTCGTCCCGGCGTCATGCCCATAATGGGAGAGGTCGTCCTCTGAGCGCGCTCTATCTGGGACTGGGCGCTGGCCAGTCAAGATTTTCACGCTGCAGAATGCCGATCCGCGCGGAAGTGATGCCCAAAAGCCTCCACTTCGACCCGGCCAACCTTGACTCCCGGCCCCTTGCGAACGACACGACGCGTCCATGATCACGCGCTATTCCCGCCCCGACGCCGTCGCCATCTGGTCGCAAGAGACCAAGTACAAGATCTGGTTCGAGATCGAGGCCCACGCCGCCACGAAGATGGCCGAGCTGGGCGTCATTCCGACCGAGGCCGCGCAGGCCATCTGGGCCAAGGGCAAGGACGCGACCTTCGACGCCGACCGCATCGACGAAATCGAAAGCGTCACCAAGCATGACGTCATCGCCTTCCTGACGCATGTGGCCGAGATCGTCGGCGACGAGGCCCGCTTCCTGCACCAGGGCATGACGTCTTCGGACGTGCTGGACACCTGTTTCGCGGTGCAGCTGGCGCGCTCGACCGACCTGCTGCTGGGCGGCGTCGACCGGGTGCTGGCCGCGCTGGAAAAGCGCGCCAAGGAACACAAATACACCCCGACCGTGGGCCGCTCGCACGGCATCCACGCCGAGCCCGTCACCTTCGGCCTGAAGCTGGCCGGCTATCACGCCGAGTTCCAGCGCGCCAAACGTCGTCTGATCACGGCGCGTGAAGAGATCGCCACCTGCGCCATCTCGGGCGCCGTCGGCACCTTCGCCAACGTCGATCCGGCGGTCGAACAATACGTCGCCGACCAGATGGGCCTCAGCGTCGAGCCGGTCTCGACCCAGGTCATCCCGCGCGATCGTCACGCCGCCTATTTCGCCGCCCTCGGCGTCGTCGCCTCCTCGGTCGAACGTCTGGCCGTCGAAATCCGCCACCTGCAGCGCACCGAAGTGCTGGAAGCCGAAGAATTCTTCGACAAGGGTCAGAAGGGCTCGTCGGCCATGCCGCACAAGCGCAACCCGATCCTGACCGAGAACCTGACCGGCCTCGCCCGTCTGGTCCGCTCGGCCGTGACCCCGGCGATGGAGAACGTCGCCCTGTGGCACGAGCGGGACATCAGCCATTCCTCGGTCGAGCGCGGCATCGGCCCGGACGCCACCATCCATCTGGATTTCGCCCTGCACCGTCTGGCCGGCGTGATCGAGCGCCTGAACGTCTACCCTGAGAACATGCAGAAGAACCTCGACCGCCTGGGCGGCCTGGTCTTCTCGCAACGGGTCATGCTGGCCCTGACCCAGGCGGGCGTGTCGCGCGAAGACGCCTATGCGGCGGTTCAGGAGAACGCCATGAAGGTCTGGCGCGGCGAGGGCGTCTTCATCGACTTCCTGAAGGCCGACGCCCGCGTCACCCTGCCCCACGACGAGTTGGAGGCCCTGTTCGACCTCGGCTACCACACCAAGAACGTGGACGTGATCTTCGCAAGGGTTTTCGGCGAGGGCTGATCGCTTGACCGTGCCCCGCCGGGTCGGTTTTGCGCCTGTCGTTGACGAACGCACACGCGTTCTCATTCTCGGCAGTCTGCCTGGCGACGCCTCGCTGAGCGCGGGTCAATACTACGCCCACCCGCGCAACGCCTTCTGGCGGCTGATGGAGGCCTTGCTCGGCATACCGTTGGCCACCCTGCCCTATCCAGCCCGGCTGGAGGCCCTCCTGACGCATGGCGTCGGGCTGTGGGACGTGATCGCCTCGGCTGAACGTCGAGGTAGTCTGGACGCCGCCATCCGCAACCCCGAAGCCGCCGACCTGATCGCCCTCACGGCGCGTCTCCCGGCCTTGAGAGCCGTCGCCTTCAATGGCGGAACGGCGGCGCGCGCGGGGCGACGCATCCTGGAGGGCGCGACCACTGCCGCCCTGATCGACCTGCCGTCCTCCAGCCCCGCCCACGCCCGGCCCTTTGATGAAAAACGGGCGCGATGGTCGGTTTTGAGCCCCTATCTGGTCGCCGCCGACAGGTGATCGGCCCGACCTCCGTTCACGGATCGCGCCGGAAAATTTGATCTCGCGCGCATCCTTTTCGGGCGCTGAACCGTAATCCCTTCCGACGCGGGCGCCGCCCGTTCACCGAAGGAGAGAAGCCATGACGACTTATCGCACCGCCACGCTCGCGGCTGTTTCGAGCTTCGCCCTGCTGGCGCTAGCCGCCTGCGGCCAGAACGACGCCAGGAAGGAGCCCGCCCCGGTCGAGACGCCAGCCCCGACCGTCGCCCCCGCCACAACCGAGCCCATGATCGGCGGCGTAGCGATGAATCCGTCCGACAATCTGGTCGCCAATGCGTCCAAGGCGCCGAACCTGACCACCCTGGTCAGCGCCTTGCAGGCCGCAGGCCTGACCGAGCGGCTGCAGGGCCCCGGCCCCTTCACCGTCTTCGCTCCGGATAACGCCGCCTTCGAGAAGGTTCCGGCCGCAACGCGCGAAGGTCTGATGCAGCCGGCGCAGAAGGCGGCCCTGACCAAGCTGCTGACCTATCATGTCGTGCCCGGCCGCGTGACGGCCGCCGACCTCGCCGCCCAGGCTCAGGCCAACGGCGGGACGGCCACCCTCACCACCGTCCAGGGCGAGAAGCTGACCGCCAAGGACATGGGCGGCGGCAAGTGGGAGATCACCGACGCCAAGGGCGGCAAGGCCATGATCACACAAGCCGATGTGGCCCAGTCCAACGGCGTGGTCCACGTCATCGACACGGTGCTGATGCCGAAGTAAGGCCGCGAAATGAAAGAAGGGCCGCGACCTTGCCGGTCGCGGCCCTTCTGCATTCCCATCGCGGGGAAGAAAATTATTCGCCGGCGCGGATCTGTTCGCGGGCGATCGAGGCCAGTTCGTCCATCTTGGAGCGCAGCTCGCCCTCGGACACCGTCAGGCCCGAGCCCTTGAAGTCGCCGGCGACCTTGCGGAAGACGTCTTCCTCGCCCGGCTGCTCGAAGTCGGCGCGGACCACGGCGGCGGCGTACTGCTCGGCGCTTTCGGTCGACAGGCCCATCTTCTCGGCCGCCCACAGGCCCAGCATCTTGTTGCGACGCGCGATGGCCTTGAATTCCTGTTCCTGATCGAGGGCGTACTTGGCCTCGAAGGCCTGTTCCCGATCGTCGAAGGTCGTCATGCGCGTCGTAACTCCAGTCACGGGCTAGTCTCGCCCGCAAACGGCTCTATGGCCCCCGGCGCGAGCGAACGCAACCAGACTTCGGTCGCGGATGCTGACGCAGGGTCGCTTCAGGATATTTGTGTCACAGACGCCCTTCGGTTAAAGGGCGCGTGGCTCTGTTATAGCCGCCGTCGATTCAGGATCGCGCCGCCCCGACCTTCGGGCCGCGCGTTTTTCGTTTTGCGGCCATCTGTTTTTCTTCCCGTCCGGGACCCGATGATGAACACCAAGCGCAAGAAGCTCTACGAGGGCAAGGCCAAGATCCTGTACGAGGGGCCTGAGCCGGGCACGCTGATCCAGTATTTCAAGGACGATGCGACCGCCTTCAACGCCCAGAAAAAGGCGACGCTTGAAGGCAAGGGCGTCATCAACAACCGCATCAGCGAATTCATCATGTCGCGCCTGAACTCGATCGGCGTGACCAATCACTTCATCAAGCGTCTGAACCTGCGCGAGCAGCTGATCCGCGAAGTCGAGATCATCCCGCTGGAAGTGGTCTGCCGCAACGTCGTCGCCGGTTCGCTGGCCCAGCGCCTGGGCCAGGAAGAGGGCACGCCCCTGCCCCGTTCGATCATCGAATTCTACTACAAGAAGGATGAGCTGAACGACCCGATGGTGACCGAAGAGCACATCACGGCGTTCAACTGGGCCTCGACGCAGGAACTGGACGACATCCTGGCCATGACAGTGCGGGTGAACGACTATCTGTGCGGCATGTTCGGCGCCGTCGGCATCACCCTGGTGGACTTCAAGATCGAGTTCGGCCGCGTGTGGGAGAACGACTTCAGCCGCGTCATCCTGGCCGACGAAATCAGCCCCGACTCGTGCCGCCTGTGGGATTCGACCACGGGCGAGAAGCTGGACAAGGACCGCTTCCGCCGCGACATGGGCGACGTCATCGAAAGCTACACCGAGGTGGCCCGCCGCCTCGGCATCATGAAGGACATGCCGACCGTGATTCAGGGAGGGCTGCATTAATGGCCAAGGTTAAAGTTCACGTCTTCCTCAAGCCCGGCGTTCTGGACGTTCAGGGCAAGGCCGTCGAAGGCGCCCTGCAGGGTCTGGGCTGGGCCGGCGTCGCCAACGCCCGCGTCGGCAAGCTGATCGAGTTCGACCTCGACGACGCCGTCGCCGACAAGGATGCCGAGGTGAAGCGCATGTGCGAGACCCTGCTGGCCAATACGGTCATCGAAAGCTACCGGATCGAAGTCGCCTGACATGATCCTGCGGCCTGAAACGGAAACGGATCCGGCCGCGATCCGCGCACTGACGGCGGCGGCCTTCGACGGCCATCCGCACAGCGACGGCTCAGAACCGCGCATTATCGACGCCCTGCGCGAGGCCGACGCGCTGACGCTGTCGCTGGTCGCCGAGGTCGATGGCCAGGTCGTCGGACACGCCGCCTTTTCCCCTGTTCAATGGCCCGGCGAGGGCGACTGGTTCGGCCTCGGCCCGGTATCCGTCGCGCCCGATCGCCAGAACCAGGGCATAGGCCGTCAACTGATCGAAGCGGGCCTCGCCGACCTGCGCCGAGGCTGCGCGCGCGGCTGCGTCGTCATGGGCGATCCCGCCTATTACGGCCGCTTCGGCTTCGTTCAGGACCCGCGCCTGACCTATCCCGGCCCGCCGCCCGAATACTTCATGGCGCTGGGCTTCGGTCTCATCGAAGGGTCGGGCCACGTCCGCTATCATCCTGCTTTCGGCTGAGGCTTAGCCGCACAGATAGTCCCGGCTCAGCGGCACGGCGGTCTGCTTCTTCGTCAGCTGCAGCTGGAAGACCATGTGGCCCAGTTCGCGGAAGGCGACCTCGCTGCAGGCCAGATAGAACTCCCACATCCGGCAGAAGCGCTCGTCATACATGGCCCGCGCCTCGCCGCGTCGGGCCAGGAACCGCTCACGCCAATGCCGCAGGGTTTCGGCGTAGTGCAGGCGCAAGATTTCCATGTCCGTGACCCACAACCCCGCGCGCTCGATGGCGGGCAGAACTTCCGACAAGGCGGGGATATAGCCGCCGGGGAAGATATATTTGCGGATCCACGGCTGGGTGCGGTTCGGCGGCGAGTTGCGGCCGATGGCGTGGATCACCGCCACCCCGTCGTCGTCCAGCAGGCGGGCGACGGTGTCGAAATACTCCTGATAGTTCGGCACGCCGACATGCTCGAACATGCCCACCGAGATAATGCGGTCGAAGGTCTGGTCCAGGTCGCGGTAATCCTGAAGCCTGAAGTCGGCCCGGTCCGTGACGCCCAGCGCCGTCGCCCGTTCATTGGCCGTGCGGTGCTGTTCGGTGGACAGGGTGACGCCGGTCACGTGCGCGCCGCGCTCGACCATCGACAAGCCCAGCCCGCCCCAACCGGCGCCGATGTCCAGGGCGGTGTGGCCAGGCTCCAGCAACAGCTTGTCGATCAGGCGGCGCTTCTTGGCGACCTGGGCCTGTTCCAG
Organism: Brevundimonas sp. LPMIX5; assembly: GCF_003576505.1. Taxonomy (NCBI): domain Bacteria; kingdom Pseudomonadati; phylum Pseudomonadota; class Alphaproteobacteria; order Caulobacterales; family Caulobacteraceae; genus Brevundimonas; species Brevundimonas sp. LPMIX5. Next base: position 68,291 of record NZ_QWTZ01000013.1, on the reverse strand, counting down.
ACTGGCATCCGGCGTCTCGAAGAAGGCGCAGGAATATTGCAGGTCCTCGTCCAGAAACAGGCGATAGAAATCGACCGTCAGATCGTAATGGTGGTGGACGTTGCTGCGCGCATGCAGGCGGTCGTTGGCCTGTTCCGCCCCTCGCCGGATGCGCTGCATCCAGTTGAGCTTCGGCGAACGCGGTCGCAGCGCCATCTGCGAAGTCGTCAATTGCAGGAAGTCGTAGACGCTGCCGCCCTCGATCCGGAACGTCCCGTCCATGAAGGCCTCGCCCAGGGCGAGGTCAGGGTTGGCGGCGATGGCGACCGCCGCCTTCATGTCCGTCAGCACGGCCGTCAGCTCCGGCTCGCCCGGACCTGCCGTCAGTTCCCGACCGTCCGGAAGACGCACCCGGATCGCTCGCGTCTGAAAGGTTCGGTCCAACAGGGCTTGCAGCATCCCGTTCCTCCGCTCATCAAGACAGCTTGACCTTAGCTAGGGACAGAATGTCGCGACGCAACGTCCGTGGCGAGTCTTCCGTTAGCTCAAAGATCGAATTCGCCGCCAAAGGGAGAGCGCCGCCATGAGCTTCACCGTCACTTCGACCGATTTTTCCGACGGAGGCGTCCTGCCCGACGCCCAGGTCAAGGCGTTCGGAAACACCTCGCCGCAACTGTCTTGGTCCGGCGCTCCGGAAGGAACCAAGAGCTTCGCCGTCACCTGCTATGACCCCGACGCTCCCACCGGGTCCGGCTTCTGGCACTGGACCGTCGCCAACCTGCCCGCCGATGTGACCGAACTGGCCGCAGGCGCGGGCGCCGTCGGCGGCGGCGGGCTGCCTGAAAACGCCGTTCAGGGCCGCACCGACTATGGCGAGCCGGGCTTCGGCGGCGCCGCCCCGCCCCCCGGCCACGGCCCGCATCGCTACATCTTCACCGTCTTCGCGGTCGACGTGGAGCGGCTGGATGTGACCGAAGACAACTCGGGCGCCGTCTTCGGTTTCAACCTGCATTTCCACACCCTGGCCAAGGCGTCGATCACGGCGACCTACGAAAACCGGGGCTGAGCCTCGGCTGAGACCTCGACACAAAGCGTGATCGTCTCTGTGACGCCGCCCCGGTTGATGCCGTGGGCGGCGTCCCTATTTTGCAGCGCAACCTCTCCCTGCTGCATCGCGACACTCCATGCCCCCTGCCGACGCTCCCTGCATCGACAATCCCGCCTGCGCTGCGCCGGACAGCGGGATCGAGCGCGTGGCGGAACCGGGGAAGGCGGCGCTGGTGCTGCTGGCGCTGGCCATGGGCGGCTTCGCCATCGGCGTGACCGAGTTCGCCGCCATGAGCGTCCTGCCTGACTTCGCAGCGGGACTGGGCGTCAGCGAGCCGAAAGCCGGCCATGTCATCAGCGCCTATGCCGCGGGCGTGGTGATCGGGGCGCCGATTCTGGCCGTGTTGGGCGCGCGCCTGCCGCGCTGGCTGCTGCTGATCGGCTTCATGGCCCTGTTCGCCGTCGGCAACGCCCTGAGCGCCATCGCCCCGACCTATGAGTGGATGCTGGCCTTCCGCTTCCTCAGCGGCATTCCGCACGGCGCCTATTTCGGCGTGGCGGCGCTGGTGGCGGCGTCGCTGGTTCCGCTGCGGTTGAGGACCCGTGCGGTCTCGACCATCCTGCTGGGCCTGACCGTCGCCACGGTGATCGGGGTGCCGGTCGCCAACGCCGTCAGCCACCATTTCGGCTGGCGCTGGACCTTCGCCATCGTCAGCGTTCTGGCGGTGCTGACCATGGCGCTGGTCGCTCTGTTCGCGCCGCGCGATCCGGCCCATCCTGACGCCAGCCCCTGGCGCGAGCTGGGCGCCCTGAAGCGCGGTCAGGTGTGGCTGACGCTGGGCGTGGGCGCCGTCGGCTTCGGCGGCATGTTCGCGGTCTACGCCTATCTGGCCTCGACGCTGAAGGCGGTGACGGGCGTGGGGCCGGAGGTCCTGCCGTGGGTCTTCGCCCTGTTCGGCTTGGGCATGATGGCGGGCAATCTGCTGGGCGCCTGGGCCGCCGACCGCTTCGGCATGGCGGCGGCGGGCGGCCTGTTGCTGTGGAGCGCGGCGGCGCTGGCGCTGTATCCCTTCGCCGCGCCCCATCTGTGGGCGGTGATGATCGTCGTGCTGCTGATCGGCGGCGGCGGCGGGCTGGGCTCGGTGCTGCAGACCCGGCTGATGGACGTGGCCGGCGACGCCCAGACTCTGGCCGCCGCCCTGAACCACTCAGCCTTCAACACCGCCAACGCCATCGGCCCCCTGCTGGGCGGCATGGCGGTAGCGGCGGGCTGGGGCTGGACCTCGACCGGCTGGGTCGGCGTCGCCCTGTCGCTGGGCGGTTTCGCGGTCTGGGTCGTCGCCTGGGCGACGGGCCGCAAGGCGCCGCAAAGCGACGCCTGACATTCGTCACGAAGGGTGCTAGGAGGCCCGGCCATGAGCGCAGCCGTCATTGTATTCCCCGGTTCCAACTGCGATCGCGACTGCAAGGTCGCCGTCGAACGTTCCACTGGCGAACAGGTCCAGATGGTCTGGCACGCCGAGACCGAACTGCCCAAGGGCCTCGATCTGATCGTGCTGCCGGGCGGTTTCTCCTACGGCGACTATCTGCGCTGCGGCGCGATGGCGGCCCAGGCCCCGATCATGCAGGCGGTCAAGAAGGCCGCCGACGACGGCGTCACCGTGGTCGGCATCTGCAACGGCTTCCAGGTCCTGTGCGAAGCCGGGATGCTGCCGGGCGCCCTGATGCGCAACAGCAGCCTGAAATACATCTGCAAGCCCATCAGCATCACCGTCGCCAACGCCCAGACCCGCTTCACCTCGGGCTATCAGGGCCAGCGCGAGATCATCATGACCCAGGGCAACGCTGACGGGAACTATTACGCCGACGAAGAAACGCTGAAGCGCATCGAGGGCGAGGGTCAGGTCGTCTTCCGCTACGTCGACAACCCCAACGGCTCGGTCGGCGACATCGCGGGCCTGCAGAACGAGCGCGGCAATGTGTTGGGCATGATGCCCCACCCGGACCGTGCGTTCGAAACCGAACTGGGCAGCGCCGACGGCGCCATCCTGTTCCAGAGCATCTACGCGGCGGTTTAAACGCCCAGCCTGGGCGCGCCTGAGCCGCTGGCGTCGATCGTGGCGAACAGGGCGCGGATCAGGTCCTGTTCCTCGGCGGTGACCTCGGGCTTCCAGACATCGAAGATCAGGATGGTGCGGTCCTGGTCGCTGTCGTTGGCGGCCTCGTGCTCGATGGTGTCGTCGAAAGCCCAGGCCTCGCCCGCCCTCCACTGGCGTTCCTCGCCGCCCACGCGGAACCAGCAATCCGGCGGCACAACCAACGGCAGATGACAGATCAGCCGCGTGTTGATCAGGCCGTGATGGGGCGGGATCGTCGCTCCCGCCTGCAGCTTCGAGAACAGGATCGACGGCGAGCGGCCGGGAATGCGGCACAGAGGCGCCGCCGCCAGCGCCTTCATCGTCTGCGGGCAGCGCTCCGCGATCTCAGGAACCTCGACCCCGTCCTTCCACAGGAAGACCGCGCTCCAGGCGTCATTGCCCAGCAGGCCCGCCTGATCGTTGCGGGGACGGTTGGCCCGATCCTCAATATAGGGTGCGAACAGCGCCGGTTCGGACAGGATGGCGTCCAGTTCGGCGCGGATGGCGGGCGCCGCCGCCTCGATCTCGGCCAGCCAGGCAACGGTCTCGCGCGGCTGGAACTCGATCTGCGGCAGGCCAGGGAACATGTAGAATTTGGGCTGCTGATAATAGAGCCGCCGCCTGCCCGTCATCAGGTCCAGAGAGGCGGCGAAGCGCGAACTGGAGGTTGCCGGGTCGAAGCCGCGCCTGGCCAGCCCGTCACGCAGGCCCTGCTCGAAGAGGCGCGCGCCCTCGGCCTGGGCGGCGGCCGCGTGTTGCAGTTCCGCCCGCAGGTCCGGCGGCGGGGCGGCGATCGCCCGACCCTGAGCCAGGGCGGCGCCGTAAAAGCTCATGGCCGAGCGATGATCCCCCTGGGCGCTGAGGGCGTCCCCCTTGAACACCAAGGCGCGCGGCTCGCGCGGGTTGATCCGCAGCACGGCGTCGGCCGCCGCCGCCAGAGCGGCTGCATCCGACCGTTCGCGCGCCTGCCGCGCCTCACGGATGAGGGCGTCGATCTGAGGTCGTGGATCGTGGGAGCGAACGTCGGTCATGGACCGATGGAACCGCCCTCCGTCCCGACGGTCAAGCGCCTCAGCCGTCCTTGCGATCCAGGACGCTGGCGCTGCGGCCGGCGTCGCCGACTTCGACCTCTTCCTCGACCGGTTCGCCGTCCTCATCGAGGCGCTCCAGCGTACCCTCGGCGCCGGATTCATGGATGGCGGCCAGTTCGCGGGCGCCGACGCCCAGGCCCTGCTCCAGGGCGCGGTTGGTCTCGACCTCCTCCTCGAGCATCAGTTCGATAGGGTCCGGTTGTTTCGGGTCGGTCATGGCGGCCTCCTTCTCAATGGCCTGAAAGCAAGGCGGGAGGCCCGGCCGCGGTTCCATCGGCCGATGAACCTTCTTGGTCCCGGCGCGTAGATACGGCGAAGCTCAGCCGGAGAGACGCATGACCGCCATCGAACGTCCCACCCCCGCCCAGCGGACGCGACGCCTCGCCGTTCTGGCCGCCGCCGTCTTCGCCGTCATCGTTCCGCTGGTTCAGATGCTGGGCGGCTTCGGCCTGAGCCAGGCCGAGTTCGCCACCGATGGAAACCAGACGCTGCAGGTGGCCGGCTACGCCTTCTCGATCTGGAGCCTGCTGTATCTGGGAATCCTGATCTACGCCGGGCGTCAGGCCCTGCCCCAGACAGGCGAGAGCGTGTTGATCAACCGCATGGGCTGGCCCTCGGTCGTGGCGTTTTTCGGCATCGGCTTCTGGATCGTGATGGCGGCGCTGAACCTGAAGGCGGCCAGCGTTCTGGTCATCTTCGCCTCGCTCCTGGCCCTGCTGCTGCCGATGTTGGCCAGCGCGCGCACGATCCGCGCGACCGGGGCGATGGAGCGCGACCTGTGGTTCGTGATCTGGCCGCTGGCGGCGCTGGCGGGGTGGCTGACCGTCGCGGCGCCCCTGAACCTGATCACCGTGGCCACCGCGTTCGAGGCCCTGCCCGCCGCCCTGTCGCCGACCGGCTGGGCCGTGTTGGCCGTGGTCGTCACCACCCTTGTCGGGATCGGCGTGACCTGGGCGCTGCGGACCCTGGCCTATCCCCTGCCCATCGCCTGGGGTCTGGTCGGCGCCTTTGTGGCCGAGCAGGAAGTCAAGCCCGTGCTGGCTTTCACGGCCCTGGCGGCGGCGTTCGCGCTGGTGGTGGCGGGAGTCATCATCGTCTTCGGTCTGAGGCGCGCCGTCGAACGCCGTTGACGGGCTGACAGACGCCTCGGAGAGGGCTAGAAGGCCCGCCCATGAGCGCGCCCCAGAAAACCATCGCCCAACTGGCCGAAGAGTACGGCCTCGCCCCCAATGAATATCAGGTCCTGCTGGACCGGCTGGGCCGCGAGCCCAACCAGGTCGAGTTGGGCGTGTTCTCGGTCATGTGGTCCGAGCACTGCTCCTACAAGTCGTCCAAGAACCAGCTGATGAAGTTCCCCGTCACGGGACCGCGCGTCATCTGCGGGCCGGGCGAGAACGCCGGCGTGATCGACATCGACGATGGCGACGCCTGCATCTTCAAGATGGAGAGCCACAACCACCCCTCCTACATCGAGCCCTATCAGGGCGCGGCGACGGGCGTGGGCGGCATCATGCGCGACGTCTTCACCATGGGCGCGCGCCCGGTGGCCCTGCTGAACGCCCTGCGCTTCGGCGATCCGTCGCATGAAAAGTCGAAGCATCTGGTCAAGGGCGTGGTCTCGGGCATCGGCGGCTACGGCAACTGCGTCGGCGTGCCGACGGTCGCGGGCGAGACCAACTTCCACAAGGGCTACAACGGCAACATCCTGGTCAACGCCATGTGCGTGGGCCTGGCTCGCGCTGACGAGATCTACTATTCGGCTGCGCCGGAAGCGGGCCACGACGTGGTCTATTTCGGCTCCAAGACCGGCCGCGACGGCATCCACGGCGCCACCATGTCCTCGGCCGAGTTCGACGACGAGTCGGACACCAAGCGCCCCACGGTTCAGGTCGGCGACCCCTTCGCCGAAAAGCTGCTGATCGAAGCCACGCTGGAGCTGATGGCCTCGGGCGCCGTGGCCGCCATTCAGGACATGGGCGCGGCGGGCCTGACCTCCTCCTCCGTCGAGATGGCGGGCAAGGGCGGCGTCGGCGTCGAGCTGGACCTCGACAAGGTGCCCCAGCGCGAAACCGGCATGACCGCCTATGAGATGATGCTGTCGGAATCGCAGGAGCGGATGCTGGCCGTCCTGAAGCCCGGCTATGAAGACGTCGGCTATCGCATCTTCCAGAAGTGGGGTCTGGACTTCGCCGTCATCGGCAAGACCACCGACACCGGCCATCTGGTGCTGAAGCACCACGGTGACGTCGTCTGCGACGTGCCGCTGGCCCCGCTGTTCGACGATGCGCCCCTGTATGACCGCCCGTGGGTCCAGCCCGAGCTGCAACCGCGCCTCGACCCGGCTGAAGTGCCCGCGCCTGACAGCTGGAACGACGCCGTGCTGAAGGTCGTCGCCTGCCCCGACATGGCGTCCAAGCGCTGGATCTGGGAGCAGTACGACCGCCACGTCATGGCCGACACCCTGCAGGATTCCTCGACCGGCGCCGATGCGGGCGTGATCCGCGTCCACGGCACGGAAAAGGGCCTGGCCGTCACCAGCGACTGCACCCCGCGCTATGTCCAGGCCGACCCCTATGAAGGCGGCAAGCAGGCCGTGGCCGAGGCGTGGCGCAACCTGACCGCCGTCGGATCGCGTCCCATCGCCATCACGGACAACCTGAACTTCGGCAACCCGCAGCGGCCTGAGATCATGGGCCAGATCGTGCGCGCCACCGACGGCATGGCCGAGGCCTGCCGCGAGCTGGACTTCCCGGTCGTGAGCGGCAACGTCAGCCTGTATAACGAGACCAACGGCGTCGCCATTCCGCCGACGCCGACCGTCGGCGCCGTGGGCCTGCTGACCAACTACGACGTGACCACCGGCTTCGGCGGCGCGGCCGAGGGCGACCAGCTGGTGCTGATCGGCCAGACCCACGGCGAGCTGGGCGCCTCCATCTATCTGCGCGAAGTTCTGGGCCGCGAGGACGGCGCCCCGCCGCCGGTCGACCTGAAGCTGGAGCGCAAGACCGGCGACTTCGTACGCAGCCTGATCGAGGCGGGCGAGCTGACGGTCGTTCACGACCTGTCGGACGGCGGTCTGGTCGGAGCGGCGGCGGACATCGCCCTGGCCTCGGACGTCGGCATTGAGCTGAACGCCTCCAGCGCCGCCCACGCTCACGCCTTCCTGTTCGGCGAGGATCAGGCCCGCTATCTGGTCGCCGTGTCGGACGCCGACGCCCTGATCGCCAAGGCCCAGGAAGCCGGGCTGCACGCCTCGCTCGTCGGTCAGGTCAAGGGAACGGACTTCGCCTCTTCGGGTCCGAAGGGCGAGCTTTTCCGCATCCCGGTCGCCCATGTGCGGGAGTTCCATGAAGGCTGGATGCCCAACTGGATCGAAGGCTGATGCGTAGCGCCGCCCTCATCCTCGTCGTTGCGGGCGCCGCCCTGCTGTCGGCCTGCGAGTTCGAGGGCGGCGATCCGGTCCAGCATGCCCTGCGCGACGCGGCGGCCGCCCGGCAGGCCGCCGCGCTGAAGACCACCGAAGAAGAGGAGGCGCAGGCGATCCGTCGCCCGACCGCCTCCGGCCCGGCCCTGCATGAGGCGGACGAACTGTCGCGCCTGATCGCCGCCCGTCGTCAGGCGGTGCAGGAGACGCGCACGGCGCTGGCCGCCATCGCCGATCCGGCGCTGAAGGCCCAACTGACCGAAGACCTGAAGGCCGAAGAAGCCAGTCTGCGCGCGCTGGAAGCCCGCGCCGCCGCCAGAACCCCCGACTGACCGGAAACGCACAGGCATGAGAACCGCCGTCGTCATGCCTGTCGGCGCGCGCTTCGACCTGCACCAGCCGAACTCGATGGAGACGGTGGCGCGCACCCTGGCGCAGGCCGACAGCGGCGAGGTCCGCATCTTCTGCTGCGAAGGCGCCCAGGATCACGGCGACCTGCCGGTGCAGACCCTGCCTGCCGCGAACAGGCTGAAGGCGCTGCGGCAGGCGTTGAGCGTCTACCAACCCGACGTCATCGAGTTTCATCAACAGACGCAGCAGGCCGTCGCCCTGGCCCCGCATTTCCCGGCCGCGGCCATCACCCTGTATCGCCACAATGCCGTGAAGCCGCCGCGCCATGTCATCGACCGATGGCGCTATGAGCGGCGCTATGACCGGATGGACGGCCTGATCTTCGTCAGCGAGGCGGCGCGGCGTGATTTCCTGAAAGACTTCGCCCGACTGGAAGCCAAGGCCTTCGCTGTGCCCAACCCAATCGACGTGGAGCTGTGGCGCAGCCCGACAGACCAGCGCGAGCCGATGATCGCCTTCGCCGGTCGGGCCATGCCGGAAAAGGGCGTGGATCTGATCTGCGCCGCCCTGCCCTCCGTACTGGAGCGCCATCCCGACTGGCGCGCGGTGCTGATGCTGAACGACTGGGACAAACACGCCGCCTGGGCCGCGCCTCACCTTGCGCCGCTGGAGCGGTTCGGCGAGCGGGTGCGTGTGCTGAAGTCGGCGCCGCTGGCGCAGGTGCGCGCCGAGATGCAGCGGGCGGCCATCGCCCTGACGCCCTCGGTCTGGGCCGAGCCTCTGGGCCTGGTCGCGCTGGAGGCCCATGCGGCGGGCGCGGCGCTGATCTCATCGGGACGCGGCGGCCTGCGCGAGGCCAGCGGCCCGCACGCCGTCTATGTCGATGATCTGACGCCCAGCGGCCTGAGCCGTGCGATCGACGATCTGATCGCCGATCCCGCGAGTCGCCTCAGTCTGGCTCTCGCGGCGCAAGCCTATGTGAGCGCGACCCACACCCCCGAACATCGCGCCGCCCAGTTGCACAGCCTGCGCGGGCGCCTGTTTCAGGCCAAGCGCTCGTAACCGTCAGGCCTGAGGAATCGCCTGGCTGAGGCGGCCGCCGACGCGGATCGGCTCGACCCGCTTGGCCAAGCCGGTGCGGTCGTCGGTCTCGACGAAGACGCCGCAGATGGTGGCCGGGCCGCTGGCGGGGGTGTAGCGCCCGCCCGACAGCCGGGTGGTGAAACGGCGCAGCGGCTCTTCCTTGTCGTTGCCGATGACGGAGTCATAGTCGCAGCAGCCGCCAGCATCGGTCTGATAGGCCGTGCCGCCGGGCAGGATCTGCGCGTCGGCGGTCGGGACGTGGGTGTGGGTGCCGACCACCAGACTCGCGCGGCCGTCGCAGAAGTGGCCCATGCCCATCTTCTCGCTGGTCGCCTCGGCGTGCATGTCGACGATGACGGCGTCGGCTACGACGCCCAGAGGCGCAGCCTCAAGCTCGCGCTCGACGGCGCTGAAGGGGTCGTCCATCGGGTCCATGTGGACGCGGCCCAGCACGTTGATGACCAGCACCCGGCGGCCGTCCGGCGTGACGAAGACGTCGGCGCCGCGCCCCGGCGCGTCCATCAGGCGCGGATAGTTGGCCGGGCGGATCAGGCGCGGCTCGCGCACGATATAGGTCAGGGCCTCGCGCTGATCCCAGCTGTGGTTGCCCAGCGTCAGGACATCGGCCCCGGCGTTGAAGATGTCGTTGGCGGTGTTCTCGGTGATGCCGAAACCGCCCGCCGCGTTCTCCGCATTGACCACCACGAAGTCGAGCTTGAGGTCGCGCCTCAGTCCCGGAAGATGATCCGAAAGCCCATCGCGCCCGGACTTGCCGACCACGTCACCGAAAAACGCCAATCTCATGGGACCGCTCTATAGCCGGTCTCGGTCAAAACGCCATGCAGGCGGATATCGTGCGGCTCCAGATCAAGCTGCTCGACCTGCTGTCCGGCATAGGCGAAGCCGATGCGCTGGGCATCAGGCAGAACTGCGAAGGTCCGGTCGTAATAGCCGCCCCCCTGCCCCAACCGTCCGCCGAGGGCGTCGAAAGCCAGCAGAGGCGTCACGATCAGGTCCGGCGTCACGGCGTCAGCGAGCGGCAGAGGCGCCGGACATCCGGCCGCGTCCAGCTCCAGAGGCTCGCCCGGCGCCCAGGCGCGGAAGATCATGGCCGCGTCGCGCTCCAGCACCACGGGCAGGCACAGGCGGCGACCCGACTGATGCAGGACGTTTGCGAGGGCGTCCGTATCCAACTCCGACCCCATGGCGCGATACAGGGCGACGATCTCGCCGGGAGGAAGGGCGTCGGCATGGCCCGCGGCGCGCTCGGCGGCCTCGGGATCCGCTCCGGCCAAACGCTTGCGCAGGGCGCGCATGGCCGCGCGCAGTTCTTGCTTGGGGGTCATGGGACGCTCGTTTCTGCCGTCATCCTCGGGCTTGACCCGAGGATCCAGCCCAACGGCGCGCTGAACGCCGACAGGCAGAGCGCGTCGCCCAACCCGATCCTCGGGTCAAGCCCGAGGATGACGGAGCAGATGGAAAATCGGGAAGCGCGCTCAAGCAGTGAGCGACCGCGTCGCAAGCGTTAGCGCACAAAACACGCTCAAGCAGCGAGGCCCTGCGGGCCGAGCGTAGCGCACTAAAAAAGATGGGTTGGCGGCGCCGCGTGAGCCGTGAAGAACGTTTAAATCCTCTCGACCTGGGTAGCCAGGTGGGCTCCGTATGCCCAAGCCCTCGAGCCCGGACAGGGACAGATCCCTATGAGTGAATTAAGGTCAGAAGGATATGTTGTCTTCGACGTGAGCCGCAGCAGGACCCGCCATCAAGCAAGATAGGCGTTCGGACCGATTTCAACAATGGCGAACATCCCTCTCCCTCCCCTTTATGGGGAGGGTGGCTGAGGCCGTTAGGCCGAGGTCGGGTGGGGACGGCATGACCATTCAAGCGCCAGCTCCTGATCATCAGGCCCTCTCCCCACACGGTCGCTGCGCGACCACCCTCCCCATGAAGGAGAGGGAGAGACCGAGCCCCTATATCGTCTGTGTGATCTTCTCGATCCTTGCGGCCACGGCGTTCAGAGCCTCGGCCACGCCTTCGCTGACCGGGGCCGGCGTCACGGCGGCCGCAGCCGCCTTGGCGCGGCCAGAGTTCTGGACCGCCGCCTGACGTTTGGCCTCCTGAAGCTCGTCGGCCAGCATCAGAGCCGCCATCAGGAACAGGCGCACGTCGCCGACCTGTCCGACCTGATCGGCCACGCCCTGCACCCGTTCGTTGAACTGGGCCGCCAGGTCGCGAACTCGGGCTTCCTGACCGTCGGCGCAGCCCACCGCATAGGGGCGGCCGTGGACCTCTACCGTCACCGTCGCCATCAGTTCGCCTCCTCTTGTTGCGCCAGCACCTCGCGCACGGCGTCGGCCGCGCGGGCCAGCGCCTGGGCTGTTTCCTGACCGACATCTTCAAGCTCGGCGATGCGCGCCAGGTCGGCCGCGTTCGAGGGACGCGGCGCAAACAGGTCGTCGTCAGGGATGGGCGGCGCCGAGGCGGGCCTCGCCTTCAGCTCCAGCACCTTGCGCTCCAGATCAGCCAGCGCTCGATCAATCCGCGCCTTTGCAGCCGTAACGGCGTCCATGGGGGTCCTTTCTTCCAGATTCCGTGTAGAACCTGCCGGCGCGCCGGGGTAAAGCGGCGCCGCCCCCGCTTTATCCTGTTCCTGAGGAAAGGTCTCGCCGTGACCGACGCCCAAGCTGCATTCGCCAAGCCTTCGCCCAAGCAGATGGCCGACGCCATCCGGGTGCTGTCCATGGATGCGGTTGAAAAAGCCAAGAGCGGCCACCCCGGCATGCCGATGGGCATGGCCGACGTCGCCACCGTGCTTTACTCGAAATTCCTGAAGTTCGACGCCAGCCGTCCCGACTGGGCCGACCGCGACCGCTTCATCCTGTCGGCCGGCCACGGCTCGATGCTGATCTACAGCCTGCTGCACCTGACGGGCTACAAGGACGCGACGCGGGAGCAGCTGGAAAACTTCCGCCAGTGGGGCTTCAAGACCGCCGGCCACCCGGAATACGGCCACATGACCGGGATCGAGACGACCACCGGCCCGCTGGGTCAGGGTCTGGCCACCTCGGTCGGCTTCGCCCTGGCGGAGCGGCATCTGGCGGCGCGCTTCGGCAAGGATCTGGTCGACCACCGCACATGGGTCATCGCCGGCGACGGCTGCCTGATGGAAGGCGTGTCGCAGGAAGCGATTGCGCTGGCGGGCCGCCTGAAGCTGAACAAGCTGTGCGTCCTGTGGGACGACAATGAGATCACCATCGACGGCAAGCTGTCGCTGTCGGACGCCACCGACCAGTTGGCGCGCTTCAAGGCCTCGGGCTGGGCGGTCAAGGCCATCGACGGCCACGACCACAAGCAGATCCAGAAGGCCCTGGCTTGGGCGACCAAGCAGGACAAGCCGACGCTGATCGCCTGCAAGACCAAGATCGGCAAGGGCGCCGCCACTCTGGAAGGCAGCCACAAGACCCACGGCGCGGCGCTGGGCGCCATTGAGATCGCCGCTACCCGTCAGGCGCTGAACTGGCCGTTCGAGCCGTTTGAACTGCCCGAAGGCGTCAAGACCGCCTGGGCCAAGGTCGGCAAGCAGGGCGGCAAGGCCCGCAAGGCGTGGGAAGCCCGTCTGCTGAACCACGACCACCGCGACGACTTCACCCGCGCCATGGCCGGCGACCTGCCCACCGGCGCCTTCGAGGCGCTGGACGCCAAGCTGAAGCAGCTGGTCGCCGATCAGCCCGCGATGGCCACGCGCCAGTCCTCGGGCGAGGCGCTGGAGACGGTGTTCAACGCCATCCCCGAAATGGTCGGCGGCTCGGCCGACCTGACCGGCTCGAACAACACCTTCGTCAAGAACACCCAGATCATGGACGCGCCGGACTATGCCGGTCGTTACCTGAACTACGGCATCCGCGAGTTCGGCATGGCCGCGGCGATGAACGGTCTGGCGCTGCACGGCGGGGTCATCCCCTACGGCGGCACCTTCATGGCGTTCGCGGACTACAGCCGCCCGGCGATCCGTCTGGGCGCCCTGATGGGCGTGCGCGTGGTCCACGTCCTGACGCACGACAGCATCGGCCTGGGCGAAGACGGTCCGACGCACCAGCCGGTTGAGCATCTGGCGGCCCTGCGCGCCATTCCGAACCTGCTGACCATGCGCCCCGCCGACACGGTCGAGGCGCTGGAGTGCTGGCAGGTCGCCCTGCAGCACAAGACCACGCCGACCGCCCTGTGCCTGTCGCGCCAGAAGACCCCCGCCGTGCGCGTCACCGACGCAGGCGAGAACCTGTCCCGCAAGGGCGCCTATGAGCTGAAGGCCGCCAACGGCGAGGCGAAAGTCACCCTGTTCGGCACCGGCACCGAGGTCGCCCTGGCCCTGAAGGCGGCCGAGACGCTGGAGGCCGAAGGCACGCCCACCCGCGTCGTCTCGGTCCCCTGCTTCGCCCTGTTCGAGCAGCAGCCCAAGGCCTATCAGGACGCCGTCATCGGCCGCGGCACCGTCCGCGTCGCCGTCGAGGCCGCCGTCAAGCAGGGCTGGGAACGCTTCATCGGCGAGGACGGCGGCTTCGTCGGCATGACCGGCTTCGGCGCCTCGGCCCCGGCCGAAATCCTCTACCGCGAGTTCGGCATCACCGCCGAGGCCGTGGTCGAAGCCGCCAAGGCCCGGCTGTAAGCCTCATGCGCCGTCTCGCCCTCGCAATAAGCCTCGGCTTGTCGATGGCGGGCGGCGCAACCGCCCTCGCCGCAACGGTCGAGGACGCGCCCGCCGTCGCCGAGACGCCCATCGTCATCGGCCGATCCTACGCCCTGCCCTCGGCCGTCATGGACCAGACACGCGAGATCAACGTCTGGCTGCCGCCCGGCTATGAACGCAGCGGCCAGACCTATCCGGTTTTCTATGTGCTGGACGGCGGTCAGGATCAGGACTTCCACCACATCTCGGGCATCGCCCAGCTGGGTACCATCGTCGGCACGACGCGCGATGTGATCGTCGTCGGTATCGCCTCGGTGGACCGTCGCAACGAACTGGCCCTGCCGACCGAAGACGCCGAACTGATCGCCCGCTATCCGACGCAGGGGCATTCCGACCGCTTCCGCCGCTTCATCGGCGAAGAGGTCCAGCCCTTCATCACTGGCCGGTTCCGAACTAGCGGCGAGACGGCGCTGATGGGCGAGTCTCTCGCGGGTCTGTTCGTGGTCGAGACCTTCCTGAAAGAGCCGCAGATGTTCGACGCCTATGTCGCCGTCAGCCCCAGCCTGTGGTGGGACGGCGGCCAGCTGGCGCGGCAGTCCGGCGCGCATCTGCGCGACCATTCCAACGATCCGCGCACCCTGATCCTGACGCTCGGCGACGAGGGCGAAATGATGCAGGCGCCGATGGACGTGCTGACCGCCAACCTGCGTGATCACGCCCTGCCCGGCGTCAAATGGGACTTCACCCCGCGCCCCGCCGAAAGCCACGCCACCATCTATCACGGCGCGGCGCTGGACGCCTTTCGCCGCCTCTATGCCGTTCCGGCCACGCCCGGAAGCTGAGCGAATTATCGGAGCCTGACGCCATGAAGATCGGCACGCCGCTTACCGACCACGCCACACGCGTCATGCTGCTGGGCTCGGGCGAGCTGGGCAAGGAGGTCGCGATCGAGCTGCAACGCCTCGGCGCCGAGGTGATCGCGGTCGACCGCTACGCCAACGCCCCGGCCATGCAGGTGGCGCACCGCAGCCACGTCATCCCCATGACCGACGCCCAGGTGCTGAACGGCGTCATCCTGGCCGAGGCGCCGCACATCATCGTGCCTGAGATCGAGGCCATCGCCACCGACGTGCTGGCCGGCATCGAGGCGGCGGGTCTGGCGCGCGTCATCCCCACCGCGCGGGCGACACAGCTGACCATGAACCGCGAGGGCATCCGCCGTCTGGCCGCCGAAGAGCTGGGCCTGCCGACCAGCCCCTACGCCTTCGCCGCCTCGGCCGAGGAGCTGGCGGCGGGCGCGCAGGCCGTGGGCTTCCCCTGCTTCGTCAAGCCGGTGATGTCGTCCTCGGGCAAGGGGCAGTCCTATGTCGAAGGGCCCGAAGGCGTGGCCGACGCCTGGGCCTATGCCGAAGCCTCGGGCCGGGTCGCGGGCGGCGTCGTCATCGTCGAGGGCAAGATCGACTTCGACTATGAGATCACCCTGCTGACGGTGCGGTCGCTGCGCGACGGCGCGGTCCGCACGGATTTCTGCGCCCCCATCGGCCATCGCCAGCAGAAGGGCGACTATGTCGAAAGCTGGCAGCCGCAGGCCATGAGCCCCGCCGCGCTGAAGGCAGCGCAAACCATCGCAGCCAAGGTCACCGACGCTCTGGGCGGGCTCGGCGTGTTCGGCGTCGAACTGTTCGTGAAGGGCGACGAAGTCTGGTTCTCGGAGGTGTCGCCGCGCCCGCACGACACCGGGCTGGTGACGCTGGCCACGCAGGTGATGAGCGAGTTCGCCCTGCACGCCCGCGCCATTCTGGGCCTGCCGGTTGACGTTTCCTTGCGCGAGCCGGGCGCCAGCGCCGTCATCTACGGCGGCATGGAGGCCGAGGGCGTGATGTTCGAGGGCGTGGCCGAGGCGTTGTCGGTTCCGACCGCCGACCTGCGGCTGTTCGGCAAGCCCGAGGCCTTCGGGCGCCGCCGCATGGGCGTGGCGTTGGCGCGCGGCGCGGATACCGACGAGGCCCGCCAGCGCGCGACCGAGGCCGCGGCCAAGGTGGGAGTGATTAAGCCCTGATCCTTCTCCCTCTCCCAATGGGAGAGGGCTTGAGCCTCCAAGAGCCGAAGGCGATTGGCTAAGGCGAAAGGGTGAGGGTTCGCGGCTGAAGTCGGCCGAAGGCAGTAGCGCGACGGCTTACGCCGACGGAAAGGACAAACCCCTCACCCTTTCGCGCAAGAACGATCGCTGACGCTCTCGTGCGCTCAAGCCCTCTCCCGCCGGGAGAGGGTTGAGAATCCGGCCACGCTCGCGCGCGGCCAAGCTTCTTCGACTTTTGTCGATTGGCGCCGGGCGCGATTAAGGTCCAAAAAAGGCGGAAGGCCGCAGGCAGTCGGCCACGGAGGTACCTTTCGCCATGGGCAAGTTCAGGACGGCGCTGATTTTCGGCGCCATCGCCATATTGGGGGCCGTAGCCCTCGGCGTCATCGCCCTGCATCAGGGCGAGAGCATCAGCGCCGTGTGGATCGTGGTTGCGGCGCTGTGCGTCTACGCCATCGCCTACCGCTTCTACGCCCGCTATCTGGCCGGGAAGGTGCTGGGGCTGAACGCGCGCAGGCCCACGCCCGCCGTCAGACACAATGACGGACTGGATTACGTCCCGACGCCGCGCAACGTCCTGTTCGGCCACCATTTCGCAGCCATCGCGGGCGCGGGACCGCTGGTCGGGCCGGTGCTGGCGGCGCAGATGGGCTATCTGCCCGGCGTGTTGTGGATTCTGGTCGGCGCCGTGGTCGCGGGGGCCGTGCAGGACATGATCGTCCTGTTCATGTCGACCCGTCGTGACGGCCGATCGCTGGGCGACATGGTCCGCACCGAAATGGGACCGATCCCCGGCGTCATCGCCCAGGTCGGAGTGCTGATGATCATGGTCATCATTCTGGCGGTTCTAGCGCTGGTGGTGGTCAAGGCGCTGGCCGAGAGCCCGTGGGGCACCTTCACCGTCGCCGCCACCATTCCCATCGCCATCTTCATGGGGCTGTACACGCGCTATCTGCGGCCCGGACGCGTGGGCGAGGTGTCGGTCATCGGCGTGGTGCTGCTGGTCCTTGCCATCATCGGCGGCGGCCATATCGCCGCTGATCCGTTCTGGGGTCCGGCCTTCACCCTGTCGGGCACCACTCTGGCTCTGGCCATGATGGCCTATGGCTTCATCGCCTCGGTCATTCCGGTTTGGCTGCTGCTGGCGCCGCGCGACTACCTGTCCACCTTCCTGAAGATCGGCGCCATCGTCGCCCTGGCCATCGGCATACTGATCGTGCGGCCGCACGTGCAGATGCCCGCCGTCACCCCCTTCATCGACGGGACCGGGCCGGTCTTCTCGGGCGCCCTGTTCCCCTTCCTGTTCATCACCATCGCCTGCGGGGCCGTGTCGGGCTTCCACGCCCTGATCTCATCCGGCACCACGCCCAAGTTGCTGGAGAACGAGAACCAGATCCCGCTGATCGGCTATGGCGCCATGCTGTGCGAAAGTTTCGTGGCGATCATGGCCCTGATCGCCGCCACCGTGCTGGACCCGGCCGTCTATTTCGCCATGAACAGCCCGGTCGCCGTCATCGGCGATAACGCCGCATCGGCCGCCGCCGCCGTGGCCCAGTGGGGCTTCCACATCACTCCGGCCGAACTGGAACAACTGGCCAGGGACGTGGGCGAGCACTCCATCCTGTCGCGCGCGGGCGGGGCGCCGACCCTGGCCGTCGGCATGGCTCACATCCTGTCGGGCGTCATCGGCGGCAAGGCGATGATGGCCTTCTGGTATCACTTCGCCATCCTGTTCGAGGCCCTGTTCATCCTGACCACCGTCGACGCCGGCACCCGCGTCTGCCGCTTCATGATCCAGGACCTGCTGGGCATGGCCGTGCCGAAGATGCGCCAGACCCAGTCGTGGACCGGCAACGTCGTGGCCACGGCCCTGACGGTCGGGCTGTGGGGCTATTTCCTCTATACCGGCGTGGTCGATCCTCTGGGCGGGATCAACAGCCTGTGGCCCCTGTTCGGCATCGCCAACCAGATGCTGGCGGCGGTCGCCCTGATTCTGGGCACAGTCGTCCTGTTCAAGATGAAGCGGCAGAGGTTCGCCTGGGCCACGGCGGTTCCGGCGGTCTGGCTGCTGATCTGCACCGTCACGGCGGGGCTGCAGAAGCTGTTCCACCCCGACGTGAAGATCGGCTTCCTGGCTCACGCGCGGAAGTATCAGGACGCCATGACCGCAGGAGAAATCCTGGCCCCGGCCAAGACCATCGGCGACATGCACCGCGTCATCGTCAACGACTACGTCAACTCGGCGCTGACGGCGGGCTTCCTGTTCGTGGTGCTGACGGTCGTGGTCTATGGCGTCGGCGCCTGCCTCAAGGCGCTGCAGTCAGAACAACCCACCGTGGTCGAGACGCCCGCTGAGCACGAGCTGACCCTGGCCGACGAAGCCATGGACATCGCCCGTGCTTAGGTCGTCGTCATCCTCGGCCACCGGCGGCGCGGACCTGTTCTGCGCCTGCCGGGATACGCTGGTGCGGTGGGGCAAGGACGCCCGCCGCACCGCCGGGCTGATGATCGGCCAGCCGGACTATGACGCCTATGTCGCCCATGCGAAGGCGACCCACCCGGATCAGGTGCCGCTGGACCGGACCGCCTTCTTCCGCCTGCATGAAGCGCGGCGGTTCGGCGAAGGCGGCGGCTTCCGCTGCTGCTGAGGCAGGCTGACCGTATCCGGACGGTTACACCCGATCATACCTTGTTACGGCGACGGGGTTGCAACCGGGCGCTCTCCGTCCCACTAAGGCGCCCATCATAATCGCCCCTTGTTCAGGAGACTGCTCCCCATGACCGTTCGCGTCGCCATCAACGGCTTCGGCCGCATCGGCCGCCTCGTCCTTCGCTCGATCGTCGAGCACGGCCGCAAGGACATCGAGGTCGTGGCGATCAACGACCTGGGTCCGGTCGAGACCAACGCCCACCTGTTCCGCTATGACTCGGTGCACGGCCGCTTCCCCGGCACGGTCACGACCGGCGAGGACTGGATCGACGTCGGCACGGGCAAGATCAAGGTCACGGCCGAGCGCGACCCCGCCAACCTGCCGCACGCCGAGTTGAAGGTCGACATCGCCCTGGAATGCACGGGCATCTTCACGTCGAAGGACAAGGCCTCGGCCCACCTGAAGGCGGGCGCCAAGCGCGTGCTGGTCTCGGCCCCGGCCGACAACGCCGACAAGACCATCGTCTTCAAGGTCAACCATGAGACGCTGACGGCCGACGACATCGTCGTCTCCAACGGCTCGTGCACGACCAACGCCCTGGCCCCGGTGGCCAAGGTGCTGCACGACCTGTTCGGCATCGAGCGCGGCTACATGACCACCATCCACGCCTACACCGGCGACCAGCCGACGCTGGATACGATGCACAAGGATCTGTACCGCGGCCGCGCCGCCGCCCTGTCCATGATCCCGACCTCGACCGGCGCCGCCAAGGCCCTGGGCCTGGTTCTGCCGGAACTGAAGGGCAAGCTGGACGGCTCGTCGATCCGCGTCCCGACCCCGAACGTCTCGGTCGTGGACCTGAAGGTCGTCGCCGGTCGCGAAGTCACGGTCGAGGAAATCAACGCCGCCCTGCTGGCCGCCGCAAACGGCCCAATGAGCGGCGTCCTGGCCACGACCACCGACCCGCTGGTGTCGATCGACCTGAACCACGTCGCCGCCTCCTCGACCGCCGCCCTGCCGCAGACGCAGGTCGTCGACGGCAAGCTGGCCCGCGTCCTGACCTGGTACGACAACGAGTGGGGCTTCGCGACCCGCATGGCCGACACCGCCCTGGTGATGGCGAAGTTCCTCTGATGATCAAGTGGACGTGCACTGTTGCGCTTTGGGCAGCAGGCACGCTCCTTGGATTTCTACTCATGATGGGCGGCGAGATTTTTTCGCCGCCCATTCTGGCTCTTGCTTTCATTCTTTGGCTGGCTGGCGTCATCTGGTGCGCGAGCCACCATCGCGGCAGAGCCTACTGGATATTGATTGTTGGCAGCGCCGCGTCCCTGACCTTGGGGCCCATCCTCTGGCCGCTACTTTACGCGCTGACAGTGCTGCTTCACTGATCTGCCTCTCTCCCAACAAGGGCCCCTTCAAGCCATGACCTTCCGCACCCTCGACGACGCCGCTGACCTGTCCGGCCAGACCGCCCTGGTCCGCGTGGACTTCAACGTGCCGATGGAGGACGGGAACGTCACCGACGACACCCGTCTGAAGGCCGCCTTGCCGACCATCCACCGCCTGCGCGAAGCCGGCGCCAAGGTCGTCCTGCTGGCCCACTTCGACCGTCCCAAGGGCGAGCGCGTGCCGTCGATGAGCCTGAAGCCTGTGGTCGAGCCGCTGGAGATGCTGCTGCACGGCCCCGTACGCTTCGCCGACGACTGCGTGGGCGATGACGCCAAGGCCGCCGTGGCCGATCTGGACGCCGGCGGCGTGCTGCTGCTGGAGAACGTCCGCTTCCACAAGGGCGAGGAAAAGAACGACCCGGCCTTCGCCCAACAGCTGGCGGAGCTCGGCGACCTCTACGTCAATGACGCCTTCTCGGCCGCGCACCGCGCCCACGCCTCGACCGAAGGTCTGGCCCGCCTGCTGCCCGCCTATGCCGGTTGCGCCATGGCGCGCGAGCTTGAGGCGCTGGACGCGGCGCTCGGCAAGCCGCAGAAGCCGGTCATCGGCATCGTCGGCGGCGCCAAGGTCTCGACCAAACTCGACCTGCTGAAAAACCTGGTCGCCAAGCTGGACTATCTGGCCATCGGCGGGGGCATGGCCAACACCTTCCTGTTCGCCCAGGGCGTCGATGTCGGCGGTTCGCTGTGCGAAAAGGACCTGGCCGACACCGCCCGCGAGATCATCGAGGAAGCCCGCCGTCAGGGCTGCGAACTGCTGCTGCCGGTCGATGTGGTGGTGGCCAAGGGCGTCAAGCCGGGCATCGAGTCGGGCGTGCGCGCTCTGGACCGCATCGCCGCCGACGACCTGATCCTGGACGCCGGGCCGGAAACCGTCGCCCGCCTGAACCGCGCGATGGACCTGTCCAAGACCCTGATCTGGAACGGCCCGCTGGGCGTGTTCGAGGTGCCGCCCTTCGACAAGGCCACGGTCGAGGCCGCCAAACACGCCGCTGAACTGGCCAAGGCCGGCAAGCTGGTCGCCGTGGCCGGCGGCGGCGACACGGTCGCGGCCCTGAACCACGCGGGCACGGCCGATGACATGACCTTCGTCTCCACTGCGGGCGGCGCCTTCCTGGAGTGGATGGAAGGCAAGGTGCTGCCGGGCGTCGAGGCCCTGCGCGCCGCTTAAAAACGTCAAGGCGAGGGCTGCCCGCAGCTCTCGCCCCTGACGCTCGAAACTTAGTCTTCGCCGTCCATGTCGACAGCGCGCGCGACCAGATCGCGCCACGTCGGATCGGTGTCGTCCACCAGATCGACATCGTCCAGCAGGGCCACCGCCCCGCCGCCGTCGGGCAGGATCAGGCCCAGCACTTCCATCAGTTCGCCGTCGGGCCCGACATGGGCCTCGGCCTGCACGATCACGGCCGCCTGCTCGCCGTCCTCCTCCCACCAGATGACGGGCTGAGGCAGCTCCATATCGATGACGCGCGCCTCTTCGGTGTCGCCGAGAGCGAAGACGGCCTTGCCCGCCTGAACATCGTCCAACGTCGCCACTGCCCCGGCGAAAGGCGTCAGCCGCGACCAGTCGTCGACATCGAAACCACCGCCGTCTTCATCCAGCGCATCGTCGTTCTGGCTCATCGCCGCTCCTTGATCAGACGCCTCGCAGGCGCCGGAGCACTTAAGGCCTGCGCGTCCAAAGTCCACCACGCAGAAGCCGTGTCACGTCGGCGTGACTTCCCGCACCCGACCGGCTAAGACCTCAGGCAAAATCACTATCGGTTCAGGAGACTACCCATGGCGCGCATTACGCTGCGACAACTGCTCGACCACGCGGCGGAGCACGACTACGGCCTGCCCGCCTACAACATCAACAACATGGAGCAGGGCCTGGCCATCATGGAGGCCGCCGACGCCGTCAACGCGCCGGTCATCATCCAGGCCTCGCGCGGCGCCCGCTCCTACGCCAACGACGTCGTCCTGGCCCGCCTGATCGACGCCCTGGTCGAACTGTATCCGCACATCCCGGTCTGTATGCACCAGGACCACGGCAACGGCCCGGCCACCTGCGCCACCGCCATCCAGTACGGCTTCACCTCGGTGATGATGGACGGCTCGCTGGAAGAAGACGCCAAGACCCCCGCCTCGTACGAGTACAACGTCGACGTCACGCGCCGCGTCACCGAAATGGCCCACTCGTGCGGCGTCTCGGTCGAGGGCGAACTGGGCGTTCTCGGCTCGCTGGAAACCGGCATGGGCGAGGCCGAAGACGGCCATGGCTTTGAGGGCAAGCTGGACCACTCGGCCCTGCTGACGGACCCGGATCAGGCCGTCGATTTCGTCAAGGCCACCAAGGTCGACGCTCTGGCGATCGCCATGGGCACTTCGCACGGCGCCTATAAGTTCACGCGCCAGCCGGACGGCGAAGTCCTAGCCATGAACGTGATCGAAGAGATCCACAAGCGCCTGCCCAACACCCACCTGGTGATGCACGGCTCCTCGTCGGTGCCGCAGGACCTGCAGGACATCATCAACCAGTACGGCGGCCAGATGCCTCAGACCTGGGGCGTGCCGGTCGAGGAAATCCAGCGCGGCATCAAGCACGGCGTGCGCAAGATCAACATCGACACCGACAACCGCATGGCCATGACCGGCGCCATCCGTAAGGTGCTGGCTGAAAAGCCGAGCGAGTTCGACCCTCGCGCGTATCTGAAGCCCGCCAAGGAAGCCATGCGCAAGCTGTGCATGGAGCGCTACCAACAGTTCGGCTGCGAAGGCATGGCGTCCAAGATCCAGCCGCTGTCCACCGCCCAGATGGCCAAGCGCTACGCCGCCGGCGAACTGGACCCGCGCATCGGCTGATCGACGCAAAAGCGGGCCTGAGCCTCGCTGAAACGATTGAAGGGCGGTCCCGGCGGGCCGCCCTTTTTTCATGGCGTCCGCCAGCCGTGCTAAACGGACGTTGTGACCGACATCCTGCCCGCGCCCGACGACAAATCCGACCTGACGGTCCTCCACGCTCAGGTCGCGCCCGGCGCCGCGCGGCTGGACCGCGCCCTGGCCGACGCCCTGCCCGAACTGTCACGCGCCCGCATCCAGGCGCTGCTGGAGGCAGGGGCCATATCCCTGAACGGCGCCGTGGTGGCGGCCAAGGCCAAGCCCGCACCCGGCGACTATGAGATCATCTTGCCGCCCGCTGCTCCGGTCGAACTGCGCGCCGAAGCCCTGCCGCTGACCATCCTGTTCGAGGACGACGACCTGATCGTCATCGACAAGGCGCCGGGCATGGCGGTCCATCCCGCCCCCGGCTGCGAGACCGGCACCCTGGTCCACGCCTTGCTGCACCACTGCGCGACCCTGTCGGCCCTTGGCGACCCCGACCGTCCCGGCATCGTCCATCGGCTGGACAAGGACACCTCCGGCGTCATGGTCGCCGCCAAGTCTGATCGCGCCCACGCGGGTCTGGCCGCACTGTTCGCCGCCCACGATATCGAGCGCACCTATGTCGCCCTGACGCGCGGCGCGCCCTCGCCCGAGAAGGGCCGCATCCAGACCCAGATCGGTCGCTCCAGCGGCGACCGCAAGAAGATGGCGGTGCTGAAATTCGGCGGGCGAGAGGCCATCACCGACTATGTCGTCCAGCAGACGTTCGGCCGCCCGGCCAAGGCCTCCAACGCCCCGCTGGCCGCCCGCGTCGCCTGCACCCTGCAGACCGGCCGCACCCACCAGATCCGCGTCCACATGGCGTCTAGGGGCTCGCCCCTGCTCGGCGATCCCGTCTATGGCTCAGGCAGCCCCGCCGCCCCCGTGCGCGCCGCCATCGCCGAGGTCGGGCTGAAACGCCAGGCCCTGCACGCCGCAATCCTCGGCTTCGTCCACCCCGTCACCGGCCAGCCCCTGCGTTTCGAGACGGCCCCGCCCGAAGACATGAAGCGGCTGGAAGCGCTGCTGGCGGACCTCTGACGCCACCGCTTTATTCGCAACAACATCTGTGCTAGATAGAGACGGGCGGCGACACAGCATCGCCGTTCAATTGGGACAATTCGCCCCTTTCGTTTCGGGCAACGGATTCCCATCTTGTCAGTTGAGGGGCGAGGTGATGATGCACGTCATGTGGTCGGAGCCGTAGCGCCAGCTCGTGAAGCCGGAGGGACCATATGGCCAATAAAACGCTGACGGTGATGTCGCCTGAACAGGGACTGTCCCGTTATCTTACGGAAATCCGTAAGTTTCCCATGCTCACCAAGGACGAGGAGTTCATGCTCGCCAAGCGGTGGAGCGAACACCAGGATACCGAGGCCGCCCACCGTCTCGTGACCTCCCACCTGCGCCTCGTGGCCAAGATCGCCATGGGTTATCGCGGCTACGGCCTGCCGATCGGCGAGGTGATCTCCGAGGGCAACGTCGGCCTGATGCAGGCGGTAAAGAAATTCGATCCCGACAAGGGCTTCCGCCTGGCGACCTACGCCATGTGGTGGATCCGCGCGTCCATTCAGGAATACATCCTGCGCTCCTGGTCCCTCGTGAAGATGGGCACCACGGCGGCGCAGAAGAAGCTGTTCTTCAACCTGCGCAAGGCCAAGAGCCAGATTTCGGCCTTCGAGGAAGGCGATCTGCACCCCGATCATGTCGAACACATCGCCACCAAGCTGGGCGTAACCCATCAGGACGTCATCGACATGAACCGCCGTCTGGGCGGCGACGCCTCGCTGAACGCGCCCCTGCGTTCGGACGGCGAAAGCGAGTGGCAGGACTGGCTGGCCGACGACAACGCCGTCAGTCAGGAAACCGAACTGGCCGAGAGCGAGGAAAAGTCCATCCGCATGGGCCTGCTCGAAGAAGCCATGCAGGAACTGACCGACCGCGAAAAACACATCCTGACCGAGCGTCGCCTCAAGGACGATCCCGTCACGCTTGAGGAGTTGGCCGGCCAGTACGGCGTCAGCCGCGAGCGCGTCCGCCAGATCGAAGTCCGCGCCTTCGAGAAACTCCAGAAGGCCATGCGCGCCGCCGCTGAAGAGCGCAATCTGGTCGACGCCTGACGGCGCTTACCCGTCACCCTTCTTCGTAGCGGGAGAAGGGGGGCCCCTACCCGGCCCGCGCCAGACTCTCGGGCGAGGCCAGCTTCAGCACGGCCTGAACCGGCGCCGTCAATGCGGCCTTGGTTGGCGCTCCCGCGGCCAGCACCGTGTCCAGTCCTGCCGCCGCAATCGCCAGCGGCGCGTCGCCTGTCTTGATGGCCAGCGCTTTCAGCGTCTCGGCCTGCTGCTTGATGGCGCGCACCGCCTGCATGGGATCGCTGTCGAACTGGGTCAGGGCCGAGAACAGGATCCGCATCGCCTGATCCTTGACCGCCAGGGCCGCCTCGGCGCTGGAGCGCGGCTTGTCCGCCTTGCGCTTCTGCGGCCCGGCGTAGTCGTCCGAGTTGAAGCGCCGCCGGTCCGGCCCGATATAGCCGACCGCCTCGACCCAGTCGCGCGGCTTGGTCGCCAGGTTCTCGATCCGCCGCTGCAGATCGCCGCTGGTGAAGGGCTTCCTCAGGAACTCATGCACGCCGGAATCGCGCGCGCCCTTGATGGCGCTGGCGGTGGCCTCAGCCGTCACCATGATGATCGGCGCGCGACGGCATGACAGGCTTGAGCGCCGGATACGCCGCGCCAGCGCCTCGCCGTCCAGCTTGGGTCCGGTCCGCTCGGTGAAGATCAGCGCCGGCTCCATTTCGCGCGCCAGGTCCAGCACCCGCGCCTCATCGCCCTCGACCACGATCTCGCGCGATCCGAACCCCTTCAACAGGTCCTGCAACAGGCGCGCGGCGGCGGGATTGGGATCAACGATGACCACGCGCCGAACCACCGGCGCGATCCTCTGCATCGTCTTGGCGTCTAGGGCGAACACAGGGCGAGCTCCATTTCAGAGCGCCACCTTATGCCCTACCGGTTAAGGCGTCGTTGCCTCGACCAGAAATGTAAACTCAACCCTGAAACGGATCGCGCATCAAAATGGTGTCGTCGCGCTCCGGGCTGGTCGACAGCAGGGCCACTGGCGCCCCGATCAGTTCCTCGATTCGCCGCACATATTTCAGCGCATGGGCGTTCAGGTCTTTGAAGGTCCGCACGCCTGCGGTGCTTTCGTCCCAGCCGTCCAGTTCCTCGAACACCGGCTCAGCCGAGGCCTGATCCTTCAGACTGCTGGGCAGATAATCGAGCACCTCGCCGTTGATGCGATAGCCGACGCAGATCTTCAGCGTCTTCAGTCCGTCCAGCACGTCCAGCTTGGTCAGGGCGATGCCATCGATGCCGTTGATCGCCACCGACTGACGCACCAGCACCGCATCGAACCAGCCGCAGCGACGCGACCGGCCCGTGTTCACGCCGATCTCGCGCCCCACGACCGCCAGGTGCTGGCCGACTTCATCGTTCAGTTCGCAGGCGAAGGGGCCTTCGCCGACGCGCGTCGTATAGGCCTTCACAATGCCCAGCACATAGCCGACGCCGCGCGGCCCGACGCCCGACCCGGCCGCCGCCTGTCCGGCCACGGTGTTGGAGCTGGTCACATAGGGATAGGTGCCGTGGTCCACGTCCAGGAAGGCGCCCTGCGCCCCCTCGAACAGCACCCGCTTGCCCGCCTTCTGCGCCTCATCCAGCACCCGCCACGCCGGTTTGACGTAGGGCAGGATCTTCGGCGCGATCTCCAGCAGTTGCGCCAGCAGCGCCTCCGGGTCGATCGGCTCCAGCCCCAGACCCGCGCGCAGCGGATCGTGGTGCGAACGCAGGCGGTCGATCTTGATCTTCAGATCGTCTTCATTCGCCAGATCGCAGGCGCGGATGGCTCGGCGGCCGACCTTGTCCTCATAGGCCGGACCGATGCCGCGTCCGGTTGTGCCGATCTTGGCGCCCGGCGCGCTGGCGGCGGCCTCGCGCGCCACGTCCAGCGCCGGATGGATCGGCAGAATCAGGCAGGCGTTGTCGGCGATGGTCAGGATGTCAGGCGTGATCGCCACGCCCTGAGCCTGGATCTTCTCGATCTCGCCGACCAGATGCCAGGGATCGACCACCACGCCGTTGCCGATGATCGAAGGCTTGCCCTGCACCACGCCCGACGGCAGCAGCGCCAGCTTATAGACCTTGCCGTCGACGACCAGGGTGTGGCCCGCGTTGTGGCCGCCCTGGAACCGCACCACCATGTCGGCGCGATTGGACAGCCAGTCCACGATCTTGCCCTTGCCCTCGTCGCCCCACTGGGCGCCGACCACTGCGACGTTCGCCAAGACCTATACTCCGCAATCCAGAATGCGGTGGGAGCCTATAACCCCTGAATCGTCCGGAGTCGCCCCCAAGGGCGTCTAATGGGCGACAGAATTATCTGTGCGCCGACTGAGCCAGTTCACTGACCGCCGTCTGAAACGCCCATTCCAGCCACGGCGTCGCCGCCACGACGTCCGCCGTCTCGACCGTACAGCCGCACCACAGACGCAGGCCCGGCGGGGCGTTGCGGTGCGGCTCCATGTCATAGACCGCCCCCTCGCCTTCCAGCAGCGCCTTGAACCGCTTCACAAAGGCCTTCTGTCCCGCCTCATCCAGCGCCGCCACGCGCGGATCGACGAACTTCAGACAGACCGAAGTCGTCGAGCGGATTTCCGGCTGCTCCGGCAGGAAGGCGATCCAGTCCGTCCGCTCCACCCACTCGGCCAGGGCGGCATAGTTGGCGTCTGTGCGCGCGATCAAGGCAGGCAGGCCGCCTTCGGCCTTCGCCCAGTCCAGGGCGTCGACCCAGTCCTCGATGGTCAGGACCGAGAAGGTGTTCATCACCACCCCGTCCGCGAGCGTCCGATCAAAGCCCGTCTTGTCGGCGATACGCAGCACCTTCGGCACCGCCCGATCCGGCCGATAGCTATCCAGCCGCGCCACCGCGCGCGGCGACAGCACCATGACGCCGACGCCCGCCTCGCCGCCCAGCGCCTTCTGGAAGCTGAAAGTAGTCACATCCAGCTTCTCCCACGGCAGATCCATCGCAAAGGCCGCCGAGGTCGCATCACAGATCGTCAGCCCCTCGCGGTCGTCGGCGATCCAGTCGCCATCCGGCACGCGCACGCCCGAAGTCGTGCCGTTCCACGGGAACACCACATCCTTCTTCGGATCGACCTTCGACAGGTCCGGCAGTTCGCCCCACGGCGCCGTCAGGGCCTCGGGCTCCAGCCCCAGATGCGTCTTCACATCCGCTAGCCAGGTCAGGCCGAAATTCTCATAGGCGATCACCTGCACCGGACGCTCGCCCAGCATGCACCACAGCGCCGCCTCGACCGCCCCGGTGTCCGAACCGGGCGTGTAGAGCATGACATAGTCGTCCGGCGGGCTCAGCACCTCGCGCGTCAGCCGCAGCCCATGCGCGAACCGCTCCACCACCTCCGGCGCGCGGATGCCCCGCCCCATCAGGTTCGTCGGCAGGTTCGCCAGCTCCCAGCCCGGACGCTTGGCCGTCGGCCCGGCCGAGAACCAGGGGCGAGCAGGCTTGGCGGCGGGATTGGGCGTCATATCGGTCTCTGAAGTCTCGGGGGAGGAGAAGGAAGCTTCCGCCTTAGGCCATCAACGGCCAGGCTTATAGGGCCGGCGCTCACGCCATTCTGTCGCAAACCGGACCAGTTCGTCATCCGGCGCCTCGGGCAGCGTCACAACCACCCTGGCCATCAGATCGCCGCGCTTGCCGTTCGCATAGGCGCCGCGCCCCTTCAGCCGCAGCACCTTGCCCGAGTTCGATCCCTTGGGAATGGTCATCATCACCGCGCCCTCGGGCGTCGGCACCTGAATCTTGCCGCCCAGCACGGCATCCGGAACCGACACCGGCAGATCCATCGTCAGGTCGGCCCCGTCGCGCTTGAACACCGGATGCGGCTGGATACGCAGCTCAATCAGCGCGTCGCCCGCCTGACCGCCCCGCCCCGGCGCGCCCTGCCCCTTCAGCCGGATCGTCTGGCCGTCCGCCGCGCCCTTGGGGATGGCCACGTCGAGCATCCGCCCGTCCGAGAACTGGATGCGCCGCGTCGTCCCGGCGATGGCGTCCTCAAGACTGATGTCGAGGGTCGCACGCACGTCCTGCCCTCGCCCTCCGCCAAAGCCGCGCCCGGCGCTGCGTCCGCCGCCTCCGAAGGCGCCGAAGATTTCTTCCAGGTCGATATCGTCAAAGCTCGCCCGCCCGCCGGGGCCGCCCTCGCCGCGCCCTCCGAAGCCGAAGCCGCCGAAACCGCCGCCGCCCGGCCGCCCGCCCTGAGCGCCGCCAAAGCCTCGGAACTGCTCGCGTCCGTCGGCGTCGATCTCGCCGCGATCATACTTCGCGCGTTTCTCCGCGTCGCCGAGCAGGTCGAAGGCGGCGGTGATACGTTTGAACCGCTCTTCGGCCGCCTTGTCGCCGGGGTTCTTGTCGGGGTGCAGTTCCTTGGCCAGCTTGCGGAACGCCTTCTTGATCTCGTCCGCGCTCGCGCCCTTGGAAACGCCCAGTTCCTGATAGGGATCGCCAGCCAATTTTCGCTCCACTCCGGATAAACACAGACCAGAGCGTCAGTTAAGCCATGCAACCGCCCGCCGAAAGGGGCGAGGATGGTTTCCTCATGTTGCGCACCTCCTCCCAGCAGACAGGGAGGCCGTTGTCACAACGGCGCCGTCGCCTCCGCCCCCCAGCCGAAGCCATCCCCCCACTGAGCGACAGCCACGTTCGCCTCAGCCCCGAAGCCACTCGGAAAGTCCGCCGCAACCTCCAGGGCTCCATAGACCGTCTCCAGCCCCTCGACCTCCCAGACCCGGCGCTCAACAGCGCCATCCAGCACCCGCACCCGGAAACGCCTCGCATCGACCTCGACCGGCTCGCTGTCCCATCCGCCGCCGCCCAATCGCACGCGGGGCGTCCAACTCAGCCGCCATCCGCTGTCCTCCGGCGTGGCGCGCAGGTGCGCCGGTCGCCAGGGCGCGGCGTTCCGGTTCGTCCAAATGAAGCGGACCTCCGTCGTGCCCGCCCCGCCCGGCGGCGCGCCTGCCGGTCCGGCCCGCCAGATTCGAGGCAACCCTCGCTCGACCGCATCGACCTCGGCGCGCGCCATGCCGCGTTCCAACAGCACGACCAGCGCCCCCGCTTCCGACCCGCGCGACGCTGCGCCTTCCGTCCCCTGCTGTCCGCGCAACAGACCACTCAAGCGCCACACATCCCCGCCGACCAGTTCGGCCCGACGGAACTGCACCATCTCCCATCCTTCCGCGCTGCTCACCGCCAGCAGATTGGCGCCCGACAGCACCGCCTCGGCCGCTTGGCTCTGCGGCGCCCGCCCCTCGATCCGCACGTTCAGCACGCCCGTCTCGTCCCAGCGACCGACCACGCCGGGCCGCAGGGGCGCCGTCAGCGTCCCCACCGTCGCGGCCGTCTCCACCACCGCCCTTGGCGTCAGACTGTCGACCGACGCGCCGCCATGCAGCGCCATCGTCCTCCAGGGTTCGGCCGCCGCCGCGACCACCGGCCGCCCGTCGACCTCCTCTCCCGGCAGCGGCGGCAGGTCCAGCAGCATCAGGAACGGCGCCCCCAGCGTTGCGATCCCGCCGCCCTCCCCGCGCCAGTCCTCCGGCGCATCCACGACGACGGCCTCGACCACGGGCGTCAACACCGCCCTGGGCGTCTCATCCCAGTCCAACCGCTCGACACGCCAGTCGCCCGCAAGCCCCTCCACGGCCGCCACATCACCCGGCTCCAGCTTCAGCGCCTCCAGCGGCCCCAGCTTGAGCGTCAGCCGCTCGGCCGCCTCGCCCTGCAACAGCCGCTGCGCCGCCGCCGTCGCCAGCCCCGCCCCGACCACGGCGGGCAGGGCCGCATCCACACCGCCGCCCTCGCCGTCCCCGCGCACCGTGACGGCGCCCAGTTGATAGTCCGCCGCCTCGTCGATGAAGCGCAGCCGCGCCGCGCCGGGCCGAGGCGTCAACCGCCGATCCGCCGCCGCGCTCACGCCCTTGTCAGGCAGGGCCAGCGCCGACAGATCCAGCGTCATCTCCCGCGCCGTCTCGCCCAGCACGGCCACCTTGCCGTCGCGCTCCGCCGCCGTCGCCCCCAGCGCCTGCACCAGCGGCGCCAGCGCATCCCTCGTCGCCATCGGTCGGTCGATGACATAGCCCGTCACCGCGTCGTCCACCGCACCAACTGCAAATTCCTCCTCCGCCAGCCCGCCGCGTTTCAGGATCGCTTCGATCAGCCCACGCGCATCGCCGCCCATACGCCCGTTCAGCCAGTGCCCCGTGCGCCAGGCGCCTGCATCCGCCCACACCTCCCCCAGCGCTGGAAACGCCGGATAGGGCCGCGCATCCCAGCACCAGACGTCCGCCCCCTGCAACATCGGCCCGCCATAGACGCCCGAGATCGGGTTGTTCACCGGCTGCGCATAGTGCGTCAGCACCGCCTCGATCAGCCGCCGCTGCATCCGGTCGTCGCGCGCTCCGCTCGAGTGCGGCGGCAGGGCGTTCTCGCTGCTCTTCGGATCCTGGAACAGGTTCGGTGCATTGCCCCCGCGATCCACCGCCGCACAGCCGAACTCGGTCAGACGGATCGGCTTCATCTGCGGAATCCAGGCCGTCGGCGTCGCCTGCCGCACCCCGCCGATGCGCTCATGGTGCGCGTTCGACCACCAGCCCTTCAGATCCTTGTAGCGCCAGATCCAGTCCTCGCCGTGTGCGCCGTCCTCGATCGCCGTGCGCCGCTGCGCCGCCCGATCCGCGTCCGAGGCGTAGTACCAGTCATACCCCTCGCCGCCCGCCACCTGCGCCGCCAGATAGGCCGGGTCCGACGGCCCCTTGAACTCATCCGCGTCCAACCCGCCCTCGCCGCCGCGCCAGTCGCCCATCGGCGGGTACCAGTCGATGGCGACGTAATCGATGTTCGGATCAGCCCACAGCGGATCGAGGTGAAACCTTACCTCTCCCTCCCTCTGCCAGCCGAAATATTCCGACCAGTCAGCGGCGTAGCTCAGCTTCACCCGCGGCCCGACCAGCGCCCGGCATTCGGCCGCCAGCGCCCGCAACTGCGCCACCGCCGGAAAGCCTCCGCCCGCATCGCGCGTCCAGGTCAGCCCGCGCATCTCCGAACCGATCAGCAGGTCGTCCGCCCCCTCCTCGGCCGCGATCTTCGCATAGTGCAGCGCCAGCCGACGCAGGCCCCAGCCGTCCGCCGCCCCGAACAGGGCCGCGACCTCGGCCGTCGCCCCCGCTCCATCCGTCCCCGTAATCCGCCCCCGCCACGGATAGCCGGGGCAGTCCATGAAGACGAAGGGATACAGCGTCACCTCCAGCCCGCGCGCCTTCAGCGTCCGGATCGCCTGCCTCACGCTGTCGTCCGACGGCGTGCCGCCATAGGCCGGACCATCCTCGACCTGAGAGATCAGATGCGCGTCCGCCCGCTCGACCCCGGCCACGCGCCAGACCATAGGCTCGGTCGGCTTCTGACGCCGCTCCACCCCCGGCCGGATGCGGCAATGGCTCATGCGTATGTCGTCGCCGAACCAGCCGACCACCAGACTGACCCGTTTCAGCCTCGGCGCCTGGGCCGTCAGCTGATCCAGCGACGCCTCCAGATCCGTCTGCCCCGCCGTCAGATGCACATTCTCGGGCGTCGATTTCGTCAGCCCCTCGCGCCGCATCACCGGCTCGGTCGCCAGGCAGAACTCGCCCGCGCCGGGAATCAGACACACGCCCTCCAGCCAGTCCTCCATCTGCGCTTCGGCGCCCTGCGGTCGGCGGAACACCTCAAACGACAGCTGCGGCGCCCGGTCGCCATAGGCGTCCAGCGGCAGGTCCTCGAACACCACATAGGCCGTCCCGCGATAGGCTGGCGCCCGCCCCTCCACCGCCTCGATCAGCGGGTCGGGCAATTGGCTCTCCGTCCCGCGATGCAGGCGCATGGTCACGGCCGCCATGTCCATCGGCTGGCCGTCGGCCCAGATGCGCCCCACCCCGTCGATCGGCCCCTCGCACAGGGCCACCGCGAAACTCAGCGAGTAGGCGTAGTCGACGGTCTTTCCCGTCTTCCCCGCCGACCGCTTCTCCTTGCGCTCCAGGAACCGCGCGGCCCAGATCACCTGCCCCGTCACCCGCGCCCGGCCGAAAACGCAGGCCATCGGCGCCCCCTCGGCGGAGGATTGCAGCTTCAGCCCCTCCAGCCTCGGCCCGATCTGCCGCGCCGGCGACAATCCCGCCACCAGCCGGTCGTCCAGCGCCCGCCCCAGCAGCCCTCCGGCCAGCAGGCCCAGGCTGCTGACGCCCGCCATTCCGCCCAGCCCGCCCAGCAGCACCTGCGCCATCGTCTACTCCTTCAAATTCCCGCCAGGGGTTCAGGCCAGCGAAACACCGCGACCAGCCGCCGCCGCCACCACGGCCCCATCCAGCTTTCCACGACCGAGCGGCCCCAATAGGCGTGGATCATCCGCCGCTCGGGCCCCTCCACCGCGCTCAACACCGCGCAGTGTTTGGCCGGTGCGCCCGCTGCCATGCGGAACAGCAGCACGTCGCCCAGCCCCGCCCGCCCGGGCGGTATCTCCACCAGCCAGCGCCGCGCCGCCGCCCACAGCGCCTCCTCTCCCCCGACCTCGGCCCAGTCAGGGCGATAGGGCGGCGGCGCCTCCGGCTCCTCGCCCATCACCTCGCGCCAGACCCCGCGCACCAGGCCCAGGCAGTCCGCCCCCTCGCCCTTCAAACTGCACTGATGCCGATACGGCGTGCCCAGCCAACCGCGCGCCGCCGCCACGACCCCCAAGCGCCGCGCCTCTCCCTCCCCTTCATGGGGAGGGTGGTCGCGCAGCGACCGGGTGGGGAGGGCTTGGTGATCAGGACACGACGCTTGTTCTTGCTTGCCGCCCTCACCCGGCTTCGGCTCCGCCTCAGCCACCCTCCCCATGAAGGAGAGGGAGAATTCCTGAGCGCCCTTCCTCATCGCCTGCGGCTCCCGCCGTCATTGCGCCCGCTTACCGGCCGCGCGGTCAGGAAGTCCTCGCCCGGCACATCCGGAAAGCCCTGAAAATTGACCCCATTCGCGAACACGCCCACACACGTAGCCCACCGTTTGTCGCAACTGCGCCCCGCGATCGCCGCCGCCTCCAGCCCGCAGCGCCCATCGCCCAGCACGGCGTCGCAGCCCCGGCCATAGGTCCGCCCCACCACCCGCTCCAGCGCCGCCATCGGCCCGTCCAGATCGGCGATGAACCGTCCGTTCTCGCGCCTTATCCGCGCCAGCCGCCCCTTCCACAGCCGCACCTTCAGGTCCGGCCGCATCCAGTCCACGCGCCACAGCTCGACCTCGGCGGCGTCATACCGCCCCGCCGCTATGTCCTCTTCGGTGATCGCCGCGTCATCCAGCCCGCCCGAGGCCGACAGCCCACCCGCCGCCAGACCGACCTCGCCTTCGCCTGCCCCGCCGGTCCAGCCGCTGGCCGCCCGGCACGTGACGCCCTCGACCTCCAGATCGCGGTCATGGTCTGTGAAGCCCATCGCCCGCCCGTCCGCCCGCCTCAGCAGCCAGACATGGCAAAGCGTCGCCGCCCCGCTTTCGATGCGGGCGGCCAGTTCATCGGGAACATTGCGCATGGCTCAGATCCGCACCTCGATCAGCGGCATGGCGACCATCCGCCCGGCGCCGAAGCTCTCCAGCGTCACCTCCATCCGGTCCGCGTCGAACCGCACCGGCACGTCAAAGGCGAAGCCCGCCGTCACCGCGGCGCCCTGCAGCGGCGCCGTCGCCAGCGTCACCCGCCCCGTCGTCGCCTCCAGGTTGAAGGCCGCCGTCTCCACGCCCGCCACGGCCACCCGCACCGATCCCTCGACCGGCTTGGCGATGAGCCGCCGATGATCGCCATAGGCCTTGCACAGCTGGAACGTCCGCCTTTCGCCGTCGCCCGTCCCGATCGTCTGATCCAGCGGCGTCACGGCCGCCCCCGGCGCCCCGCTCCTGAAGTCCGCGAAGTCGCGAAACCGGAAACCATGCAGCCGCCCGCGTCGCGCTTCGAAGAAACTCGTCAGCGCCGCCATGTCGTCCAGCGAGCGCAGTCCCGCCCCGATCAGATAGCGCCTGCGACCATCGGCCCACGGCGTCGAGCGCCGCTCGAACCCCGACGCCAGCGTCGTGATCTCCGTCCTGCGCTCGACGCCTCCGGTCGAGCCGAACGCCAGCCGCGCCGGCAGGCGCACCTCATGAAAGGCCATGCGTCCTCTCCCCATCCCTGTCTCAATGTCTGGATTGCGTCCCGGACGGGACGGATTGCGAACGCGTCGCGAAAAATCTTGCGTAACGTCACGCTGCGGGTTGTCCGCGCCGCCGGCGTCGGCCATGCTTTCGCCACACCACGGCAAAGCCGTTCAACGACAGGAGATCCGCGTGCGCGGCGAAATTCTCAGCTATGACGACGCCACGGGCACAGGGCTGATCAGCGGCGACGACAGCCTCCGTTACGGCTTCGCGCGCACCGCCGTTCAGGGCGACGGCGCAGTCGCCGCCGGCGTCCGCGTCGACTTCGTGCCCGAAGGCATGGAGGCGACCCAGATCATGCTCCTGCCGTCCGCCACCGCCGCCGCGGCCTTCGGCCAGGCAGCAGGGGCCGCCGCCTCGGCCAGCGCCGAGTCCGGCTCCGGCTACGACATCAAGACCGCCTTTTTCTCCTTCAAGGGCCGCCTGCGCCGTCGGGACTTCTGGATCAGCTGGGCCATCCTGTTCGTCGTCGGCCTGGTCCTGAACTTCGTGCCCAAGGTCAGCTTCATCCTCGGCCTGGTGCTGATGGTCCTGCACCTGGCGGTCGGCTTCAAACGCTTCCACGACATGGGCAAACCGGGCTGGCTGGTCGTCATCCCCTGGGCGCTCTGGTACGCCTCGCTCGCCATGCTGGTCAGCGCTTTCGGCCTGTCGGTCCTGAGCGACCCCAACGCCATGCAGTCGATGGACCCCGAACTGCTCTTCGCCACCGGCGGCGCCGCCTTCGGCCTGATGTTCCTGGCCGGTCTGGTCAGCTTCGGCTTCTGGATGTGGCTCGGCTTCGGCGGCAGCCAACCAGGCCCCAACAAATACGGCCCCAACCCCAAGGGCGAATAAGTCCCAAAGAGCGCTCTTCAGAGCGCTCTTTTTTTGTTGTCGCTACTGCTCGCCGCGCGGCGTCTTGCTGCTTGAGGTGGTCAGCGCGCTCCCAGCGCCGTGGCGCGCGCCAGCATGCGCGCGATCTGCGTCTCGGACCGCAACAAGCCCTCGGCGCCGCCGTCCACCGTGACGTTCACCGTCACCCCAGGCCCAGAGCCAGAGTGACCGTTCATCGGCTCCACCGTCCCGGCGCCGGCCGGGCGAAACACCTCCGGCCCGCGCTCGCCGACCAGATAGGCGCCGCCGCCCATGACCGGCCCGCCGTCCGCTCGCGCGCCGCCGAAGCCGCCCATCGCCGCCGCTATGGCGCCCGACAGACCTCCGCCGCGCACGCCTGCCGCCGCATTGACGGCGTTCAGCACCGCCCGCGCAAGCTCAGCCAGCGTCACCTGCCCATCCGCCGCCGCCCGCGCCAGCGACCGGGTCAGACTGGCCCCCGCCCGCCCGAACGCGTCCTCGATCGAGGCCGCCGCCCGCTCCGCCGGCTCCTTCAGCGCCTCCAGCGCCGCCGCCGCCTCAGCCGCCTTCACCGGCACGGCGTCGATCCCGTCCGGCCTGAAACCATCAGTCATCCGGCCACATCTCCTGCATCCGCTCCAGTTCGCCGCGCCCCAGGGGCGCCGCCTGCGCCGGCCCCGCCGTCAGCATCCGCCACTCCTTGAGCGACAGCCGCCAGAAGCCTTCCGGCCCCACGCCGATCCGCGCCGCCGCCTGCATCATCTCCGCCCATTGACGATCCTGGGGCGTCATCAGGCCGCCGCCGAGAAGGCCTTCGCCACCGCCTCCGCCGCCTCACGCGGATCGACCAGCGCCGTCTTCAGCCCATCCGCCAGCGCGACCTCGCCTCCCCCACGCAGCAGGGCCGCCAGCACCACCATCAGATCGCGCGCCGACAGCGAGCGCAGCCGCTCGGCCAGCGCCGCCACCCCGGTGACGCCCAGCCCGGTCTCGATCTCCGCCAGCGCCCCCAGCGTCAGGCACAGCGTCCGCTCCGCCCCCGCCAGGTTTGCGACCACCTCCCCCCGCACGCCGTTCGCCATCACAGCGCCTCGAAACTGATCTCGCCCGCGCTGGCCAGGCTCAGCGCAAAACTGGCCTCGCCCTCATGCTCGCCCGCATATTCCAGCGCCGCGACCAGGAACGGCCCTTCCAGCACGCCGAAATCCGGCACGATCAGCCGCCACGTCTTCGCCGCCTGCTCAAAGAAGGCCTCGCGGATCAGGGCGTCCGACGCCGCGTCGCGGAATATTCCCTGGCCCGACACCGCCGCCGACTTCACGCCCGCCCCCGCCAGCAGTTCGCGCCACCGTCCGGCGCTGTCGCTGTCGGTCGCATCCACCGTCCTGGCGTTCAGCGAGATCGTCCTCGCCCTCAGTCCCGCCACCGTTGCGAAGGCGCCGCCCGCGCCCTCGACCTTCAGCAGGATGTCCTTGCCCCGTTGCGCGCTCATCTCAGATTTCCTCCGTCACGGCTCTCAGCCGCATCACCGCCCACGCCCGCTTCAGGTCCGGACTGCGGAACAGGTCCGTAAACGTCACCGACACGCTGACCGCCTTCACCCCGTCCGCCTCCAGCAGCGCATCGGCGAGCCGCGCCCGCACCGCCGCCGCCACGGCCCGCGCCTCCTCCAGCCCCCGGAACCGACTGGCGCAGGTCAGGGTCAGCCGCTGCTCCACCCCGCCGCCGTCCGCATTCAGCGGCCTGCTCTCGCACCGCCCGATCAGCAGATGCGGAAATCCCGCACCCTGCGGCGGCTCATCCCAGATCCGCGTCGGGTCGCCCAACAGCGCCTTCAGCGCTCCATCGCCGCCCAGATGCGCGATCAGCGCCTTTACCAGCGCCCCTTCATGATCCTTCATCGCGCCCGCTCCAGATTCAGCCGCACCCGACCCGCCGCCTTCGGATCGGCCTCGATCCCGACCACGGCCCAGTCCGCCCCGCCGAAGCGCGCCGCCAATCCTTCCTCCAGCCTCGGATCGGCCCGCACCGTGGCGCTCAGCGTCTCTACCGCGCGCGTCACGCCCGCGTCCGTCCGCTCGCGCCGCCGTCGCGCCCCCAACGCCAGCCACAGCGACCCGATCGGCTCATAGTTGACCACCTGGCCGCCATAGGGCGTCTGCGCCGCCACCGGCCGCACCAGAGACGCCACCACCTTCATCGCGCCCGCGCTCACAGCCGCACCACGCGATAGGGTGCGATCCACCCCTCAACCGGCGCCGCCGACATCTCGCTCTCGCCGCGCTCAAAGGCGCGCATCACCAGCATCATCACCGCCAGCCTCAGCGGCGCTGGCGAGATCGAGGTCAGGCACAACCCGACTTCGCCCTCCACCCGCGCCCTGGCCGCGTCGATCAGGGTCTGGATCAGCCCATCCTCCGCCTCATGCTCGACGCGCAGGAACAGCTTCGCCTCCGCGAGGCTCACGGGTGCGCTCATTCAAATCTCCCTATGTTCCTTTTCCTTCTCCCCTTGCGGGAGAAGGTGGCCGCCGAAGGCGGACGGATGAGGGGTCTTGCGCCCGCGAAACCCCTCACCCTCCCACCGCTCACGCGGCGGGCCCCTCCCTCTCCCACAAGGGGAGAGGGCTCTCGTTCGCCACCCTTACGAGGCCGCGAACTTCATCAGCTTGATCGCGTCGAAGTTCTGCACCCCGCCGCCCACGCGCTTGGTCGTGTAGAACAGCACATAGGGCTTGGCCGAATAGGGATCGCGCAGCACCCGCACCCCCGCCCGATCCACGATCAGATAGCCGCGCGCAAAGTCGCCGAACGCGACCGACAGGCTGTTGGCGCCGATATCCGGCATCGTCTCGATCTCGGTGACCGGATAGCCTAGCAGACTGGCCGTCTCGCCCGGCCGCGTCGCCGGCGACCAGACATAGTTGCCGTCCGCATCCTTGAACTTGCGCACCGCCGAGACCGTGCGCCGGTTCATCACGAAACGCCCATTCGGCCGATACTGGGCCTTGGGCGCATAGATCAGGTCGATCAGCTTGTCCGCCGGGTTGGTCGAGGCGAAACCGCCCGCCGCCCCCGACGCCACCGTGCCGATCTGCCCCCAGGTCTGCGTCCCCTCGGCCGCATTGGCGTAGGCCAGAAAGCCCTTGGGCTTGTTGACCCCGTCGCCGCTGACAAAGGCCGCCGTCTCCTGCGCCGCGAAGGCGTCCTCGACCTCGGCCGCCAGCCATTCGTCCAGATCGATCAGGGCGTCGTCCAGCAGGCTCTGCGTCGCCGCCGGACAGGCGTAGAGATCGGCCGAGGAGAACTCCAGCAGCGCCAGCGTCGCCGGATCCGTCTCCGGACGGGCCGCCGTCTCGGCCACCCAGCCCGCCTGCACGCCCGCCGTCGACACCGGCTTGCGGAACACGCCCGAGCCGACCGTGCGCACCGTGGCGATCTCGCGCATCGGGCTGCCCGCCATCAGGCGCCGCTCGATAGCGCGCTCCGTCTCCGGCGGCACGACATAGCCCGCCGAGTTCGACGCCGACGACAGCCCCGCCTTCAGCTCCAGACCATGCGAAGCGCCCGACTTCATATAGCCGTCCCACGCCGCCTTGGCCTCCGGCGCCGCCACGACGGCAGGCGGCTCGGCGCCCAACCCAGAAGTACTGAGAATCGGCCTGCGGCTCTCGCTCAGCGCACGGTCCATGCGCGCCTGCGCCTGAGCCACGGCCTGGTCGATGCGCGCCACCTTCTCCTCCAGCAGCGCATCGGCCGAAGCCTTCTTCTCGATCTCGTCCAGACGGGCGTCGTTGGCCCCTTTGAACGCCTCGAACGCGGCCATCATCTCATGCATGGCGGCGCGTGCCTCGGGATGACCCGAGACGGTCTTGGTCTCTTTCATGATGTCTCCAGAAAAATGCGCGACCGTCCTGCGGCGCGCCGTCAAACCGGGCTAGGCCCGGAACCGTCCCATCCTTTGCCGCGCTTCAAAAGCGTGCGACCCTCCCGTTATCGAACCGGAGGACATGGAGGATGGATGTTGAAACTCGTAGGCGTCGCCCTCTCGGCTCCGCTGTCGGCCATGGCCCTCATGGCCTGCTCAACCCCTGAGCGTCCGACCATGTCCCAGAATTCGTCCCAAGGTTCGCCCCAGACGGCGCCCGCCGATCCGCCCCGCCTATCCGCCGACGTCTCCCTCGACGCCCGCCTGTTCGAGATCCTCGGCGCCTGCGAGGCCCTTGATCCGGACGGCGACCAGACCTTCGAGGCCCATCTGCGGCGCCACGCCCCCCACGCCGCCCCGGACCGACAGGACGCCCTGCGACAGGCTCACGCCCGCGGCCGTGCTATCGCCGCCCGACAGACACCCAAATCCTGCGCTCGCCTGCTACGCGCCTACCGTCAGCAAGAGCCCGGCCTGCACGGCCCGGCCGCCGACCGTTCGTCGTTGCAGACGACCGACTGATGCCCATCGTCTCAAGCCCAACCTCGCAGTTGCTGGACGTCGCCCGACAGTCCTGGCTTCTGAAACTGGTCTGGCCCTGGCCGCCCTGGCCCTGCTGGACGATCCTGTCGCTCTACTGACGCGTGGACTGGGTCGACCCCGGCCTCTCGGCTACTGGAGCACCTACGCCGTCTTCACTGCGATCGGCTTCCTCCTCGTGACCTGGCATTGGCTGCGCGCCATGCACGACCATTATGTCGCCGAGGGCCTCAATGCCGGCCGTCGTCCTTTTCCGGCCTTGCGCGCCTGAACCGCGCCCCCGGCAGCATCGGAAAGGTCACCAGCGACACCTCCCACAGCTCGGCCGCGCTCAACACCCGCAGGCGCCCGTCGCGGCGCGCCTTCGTCGCCCGGAACCCGATCGACAGCCCGTCCAGCGCCCCCGCGCGCGTCAGGGCGGCGGCATAACGGGCCTCTGCGGACCAGTCCTCGATCCGCCCCTCGACCCACAGGCCGCGCTCGTCCTCGACCATCCGGTCCCAGACGCCGACCACGGCGCGGCTCTCGTGCTGATGCAGCATCCGCACCCCGCCCGCGCCGGTCTTCGCCAGGCTCCCGGCGAAAACGCCGCGCGCCGTCACGTCCCCGTTCAGGTCCGCCACGCCCCACAGGGAGGCGTAGCCGGCAATGGCCAGCGCCCCCTTCTCCCTCCCCTTTATGGGGAGGGTGGCTGAGCCTTCAGGCGAAGCCGGGTGGGGGCGGCTTAGGTCATCCAGGTCCAAGCTTGACTTGTTCTCCCCTCCCCACCCGTCGGCTGCGCCGACACCCTCCCCATGAAGGGGAGGGAGAAATCCCTGCGCCATCATTTCTCCTCCAGCCGCCGCTCGATCCGCTCGACCGCGGCGCGCGTCGCCTCGCCCTGCGCCTCCAGCCGCGCCAGTCGCTCGGCGACCAGCCTTTGTTCATCCACGCGCTGCTCCAGGGTGGCGATCCGCGCCGCCGCCCCGCCGGCCCACACCAGGCCGCCGATGGTCTGCACCAGCAGCGCTGCGATGAGGGCGACGGGCATCTTCTTCATCGCTTCCATCACTCGCCCACCCCCGCCATCCGGCGCCGCTCGTCCTCGGTCAGGAAGCCAGCCGCATTCAGCCGCGCCCACAGCGCATCCCGCTCGACCTGAAGGGCCGGAACCGCATCCAGATCCGGCTCGATCCGGCAATCGACGAAGCGGCTGCCTAGCCACCCCGTCATCGCCCCGGCCGCCTTTCTCACCAGCGGGATCACCGTCCCGCGCCAGAAGGCCGCGTTCGCCTCGCGATAGTTGGCGTAGGTCGCATCGCCGGGTATCCCCAGCAACTGCGGCGGCACCCCGAAGGCCAGGGCGATCTCCCGCGCCGCGGCGTGCTTCCCGGCGATGAAGTCCATGTCGTGCGGCGTCAGGCTCATCGGCTTCCAGTCCAGCCCGCCTTCCAGCAGCAGCGGCCGCCCGGCGTTCCGCGCCCCGGCATGGGCCTCGCCCAACTCCGCCTTCAGCGCCTCGAACTGATCCGCCGTCAGCCGCTCCCCATCCTTGGCCCCATAGACCAGCGCCCCCGAGGGCCGCGCCGCATTGTCCAACAGCGCCTTGTTCCAGGCCCCAGACGCATTGTGCACGTCGATGGCGAAGGCCGCCGCCTCCAGCGGCGAAAATCCGTAATGATCGTCCGTCGGATGAAACAGCTTCAGATGCATGACCGGCGACCAGCCGTCGCCATGCCGCCCGATCCGCACCGCGCGCCCGCCGACCGCATATTCATAGGCTTCCGGCCAGCCCGCCCGTCCGGGAACCACCTTCACCCGATCCGGCCTCAACGCCCACAGTTCATCGGGCGCGCCGTCCCCGTCGGCGTCGCCGGTCGCCTCGACATAGGCGTTGCCCGCCGTCTGCAGCGCGCCGTAAACCGCCTCCATCAACTCGCCGCCCGACTGCTCGGGATTGGGTTTGTCGATCAGCCGCGCCAGCGGATGGTCCGCGCTGCGCACGCCCCCGACCATCACCATCAGCGGGGTCGAGGCCGCCGCCTCCGCGATCATCCGCACGCAGCGATAGGCCACGGCGTTCTTGCCGAACCCCTCGTCCGCCAGATGCGTATAAT
This sequence comes from Brevundimonas sp. LPMIX5, assembly GCF_003576505.1. Lineage (NCBI taxonomy): Bacteria > Pseudomonadati > Pseudomonadota > Alphaproteobacteria > Caulobacterales > Caulobacteraceae > Brevundimonas > Brevundimonas sp. LPMIX5. The sequence goes on along the minus strand of NZ_QWTZ01000013.1, from coordinate 25,675 downwards.
CGCGCGGCGTCCACCGCGCGCGGCCCGCCCCGGTCAGAGCGATCAGCGGCCCGGTGCGGCTGTCCTTGATTTCGGGCGCAGCAACGCGCCGCCGACCGAACGGTCGTCGCCAATCCATATGGTTCTCCATCGTCATTCTCCCTCCCCTTCATGGGGAGGGTGGCTGAGCCGCAGGCGAAGCCGGGTGGGGGCGGCCAGGCAAATCAACCGCCGCCCCCAGATCACCCACCCCTCCCCACCCGGTCGCTATCGCGACCGCCCTCCCCATGAAGGGGAGGGAGAAACGCAGCGCGCATCCTCACAACGCCCGCAGCCTCGGCTGCGTCTTCCCGGCCAGCAGCAGGTGCGTCAGCCCCCACACCAGAGCGTCCGCCCGGTCCGGGCTCTTGGCGCCCGGCGCCTCGCTCCCCAGCGCCATCATCTCTTCTTCCAGCGCCGGAAACGCCCCGCAGTGGACGACCCGGCCCTGCTCATAGAGCGCCGCCACCGGCTCGGCCCGCGCCTTCTTGGACCGGCTGGCGTGAACCAGCTTCACCTGCGCCGGACAGTCCGCCTGCCCCAGCAGGGTCCGCACCATCTCCCCGCCCTGATTGGCCTCGGCCAGCACCAGGTCGGCGTCGAACTCGCGCGCCGTCTCCGCCACGCGCCGCGCCCATCCGGCGGGCGACAGGCCGCGCGCCGAACGGTCGGCCAGCACATAGGCCGCCTTGTCCCAGCGCCCTGCGACCACGATCCCGCAGGCGTCGCCGTGGGCGCTGGCGGGCGGGTCGACCGCCACCACCACCCGTTCGAACCGCGCCGGACGGCTCCCCCGCGCGCGCGCCAGATCCTCAGCCCGGAACAGGGCGCCGTCGGCCTCGACCACCAGCCCTTCCATCTCCTGCGCCTCCAGCCGCGTCCCGGCGTAGAGGCTCTGAAGGTGGCCCAGGAACCCCGGCGCCAGATTGGCTTCGTTGTCCTTGGTCGCCAGCCGGGCCGTCGCCACGCCCGGCTCGGCCAACAGGCGCCTCAGCGCCGGGATCGGCCGGGGCGTCGTCGTGATCGCCAGCCGGGGATCAGCCCCCAGCCGCAACCCGAATCTCAGGTTCGACAACGTCGCCTCAATGTTCCTCCAGGCGCAGAACTCATCCGCCCAGGCCGCGTGAAACTGCGGTCCGCGCAGGCTGTCCGGGTCTTCGGCCGAAAACGCATAGGCCGCCGCACCCGAGGGCCAGATCAACCTGCGTCGCCCCGCCTCCCAGCGCGGCCGGTTGTCCGCCGTCGCCTGAGCCTTCAGCCCCGACGGCCCCTCGACCATCACCTCGCGCACGTCGTGCAGCGCCGTTCCGACCAGGGCGAAGGTCCGGTCCGCGCCCCGCGCCAGTTCGTTCATCCAGAAGCCGCCGGCGAAGGTCTTGCCCGACCCGCGCCCGCCCAGCAGCACCCAGGTGCGCCAGTCCTCACGCGGCGCGATCTGGTCGTCGTTCAGCCTCGGCGTCGCCTTGACCGCCGCCCTCAGCGCCGCCCCCCGCTGTTCGCGCGGCAGGCTCTCGATCCAGTCCCGCAGCCAGCGACTTGCGCTCAATGGCTGCGACGAGATGATCGACACGGGCGAAGAATTCGGCCTGAAGCCCGGCCAGTTCGGCGTCGCTGAGGTCACGGTCGTCGTCGCTCATTCCATCCTCTTCAGGGCTGCGGCTCTTGCGGATCAGGTCGGCCTCCAGCGCCGCCACCGCCTTGGCCGTGCGGGCCAGAACGCCGATGGCGCGCGCCCGCTTCTCGGCCTCGGCCACATCGGCGGGCGGCTCGGCCGCCGTCACCACGGCTATCGCCTGGTCTGTCGCAGCCCTCAGACTGGCGAAGACCTCGCCCAGCCACGCCGCCGTCGTCCCCGCCGCCCCGCCCTGATCCGCTTTTCCCGCCATGACTGAACCATAGCCGAGCAGCGTCCTCAGGCGCGCAAAGGGCGCCCGGATCGCGCCAAACGTAAGGATTTCCCGGCTTTGGCCCGCCTAGTCGCAAAGACCGTCGGCGTCAGGCGCCCGCCCGCGTCTCTTCAGGCGTCGTTTCAGCCTCGTTCAGCCACCACGACAGGGCGGCGGCCAGTTCCGTGATCTGGATCGGTTTGGCCAGATGGCCGTCCATGCCCGCCTCCAGGCAGCGCGTCACCTGATCGGCCTGGACGTTGGCCGTCAGCGCCAAAATCGGAATGCGGCGCTCGCCCTGGGCCTGCATCCGGCGGATTTCCCGCGTCGCCGTCAGCCCGTCCATGACCGGCATGTGCACATCCATCAGCACCAGGTCATAAACCCCCGAATGCGCTGCGTGCACCGCCTCGGCGCCGTCGGCGACCGTATCGATCTCCAGCCCCAGATTTCTCAGTATGGCGCTGACCAGTTCGCGGTTGGCGGCCGCGTCGTCGGCCATCAGCACCCGGCCGCGCATGGCGTCCTTGCGGGCGCGATCAGTCTCGTCCCTCGCCGTAACGCCTTCTTCCGTCGCCGCCGCCAGCGGCGCCTCGAACCAGAAGGTCGAGCCTGCGCCCGGCGCGCTCTCCACCCCGACCTCGCCACCCATCAGTTCGATCAGCCGCCGCGAGATCGCCAGCCCCAGACCCGTCCCGCCGTAGACCCGCGTCGTCGAGGCGTCGGCCTGGGTGAAGCGCCGGAACAGTTCCCCGATCTTTTCGGACGGGATGCCGATGCCGGTGTCGGTCACCTCCACCCGCATCCGCCAGCCGCCGCCCTCCTGCGCTCGCCCGCCGACCTTCAGCGTCACCGCCCCCCTGGCGGTGAACTTGGCCGCATTGGACAGGAAGTTCAGCTTCACCTGCCGCAACCGCCCCTTGTCGCCGGTCAGGCGCTCGGGCGTTTCCGCCGCCATCACCACATTCAGCGTCAGCCCCTTGGCCGAGCACTGGCTCTCGATGATCGCCGCCGCCCCCTCGACCAGGGCGCGCGTATCGAACGGCTCCGGGTCCATCTCGATCGCGTCGGCTTCCAGCTTGGAATAGTCCAGAATGTCGTTGATGACGCCCAGCAGCGCCTCCGATGCCGTGGCGATGCGCTCGACATAGACGCGCTCTTCGGCGGGCAGATGCTCCGACGCCTGCAACAGTCCGGAAAAGCCGATGACGCTGGTCAGCGGCGTACGCAGCTCATGGCTCATATTGGCCAGGAACTCGCTCTTTACCCGCGCCGCCGCCACGGCGGTCTCCTTGGCTTCCAGCACCTCCGCCTCCAGCGCCTTGCGCTGGGTCATGTCGCGGATCACCACCACCACGTCATCGACATGGCCGTGCTCGTCCTTCAGGGCCTTGAAGGTGCACTCGACCCAGACGGTCTGGCCCTTCTTGTGCACCGCCCGGTGCTCAAGGCGTGTCGGCTCGCCGCTCTTCACCGCCCTGCCGATGGCGCCCAGCACTAGGTGCCGGTCCTCGGGGTGAACATAGTCGGTCGACTGGCCGCTCATCTCCTCATAGGTCCAGCCCAGCAGTTGCTGGATAGCTGGCGAAATGTATTTGCTCGACCCGTCCATCTTGACGCGGGTGATGACGTCGCCGGTGTTTTCGGCCAGCAGCCGATAGCGCCGCTCATTGGTCTGGGCCGCACGCAGCAAGGCCTCGCGCTCGGTTACGTCCTGCAGCACGCCGAACAGGGCGATCACCCGGCCGGTGGCGTCCTTCTCGGCGGCGCCCTCGGCGGCGACCACCCGCTCGGTCTCGTCGACGCCCACCAGCCTCAGCTTGAAGGTATAGCCCTCGCCGGTCTTCAGCGCCCGCTCGACCAGCCGTTGAATCTCGCCCCGGTCGTCGACGTGATAGTGGTCGAACACATCCTCCAGCTTCGGATGGAAGACGCCCGGCGCCCGCCCGTGGATGCGATAAATCTCGTCCGACCAGGTCACCGTTCCGGTCGCGACCTCATAACGCCAGCGTCCGACCCCGACCATGTCCTCGGCCAGCCTCAAAGTCTCCAGGCGCGCCGCCTCCTGGCGCATCGCTTCGGCGTGTTCCATCAACTGTCCCGCCAGACCGGCCAGTTCGCGGATCAGATCGAGCTCCGTCTGCGTGGGCGCCGGGCGCGGCTGAACGTCCATGACGCCGATGGCTCCTGCGGGCCGGCCGTCAGCCCCGCAGACCGTGGCGCCGAGGAAGAAGCGGACATAGGGCGCCCCGACCACCATCGGATGGCGGCGATAGACCGGATGCTCATGCGCATCCTGGATCACCATCACGGCGTCCGGTCCCATGTCCGCCAGTTGGTGGCTGACGCTGTTCAGGCGCGGCACGCTCACCTCGTCCAGACCGACCCCGGACAGAAAGACCGCCCGGTCTTCATCCAGCGTCGCGATCATGGCGTGGGGCGTACGGAACGTCGCGCACGCGATCGCCGTCAGTCGGTCGAACGCGTCCCGCGCTCCGCTCCCCGACCCTTTTCGTGTTGCGACAATGTCCATTCCGCCCTCGCCCCTGACCACGCCCTTACCCCCGGTCGACGAATTATTCGTTAGCGACGCCGCGTTCCGCCATCCATTCCGGCGCCTCGAAGTCCAGGGCGTCCTCGGGTTCGTTCAGCGCCGTCTCGCACACGGTCTGACGCCGCACGGACACCCCGGCCGCATGCACCGTCTCCCGGTCGCCCGAGACCAGCGGGTGCCACCAGGCCAGCGGCCGCCCTTCATGCAGCCGACGATAGGCGCACGACAGCGGCATCCACTTCAACCGCTCGATATTGTCGGGCGTCAGTTGCACGCAGTCCGGCACCTCGGCCTGACGATCAGCATAATCGGTGCAGGTGCAGGCGTCCGTATCGAACAGCTTGCAATGCACGCGCGTAGGGATGATCTGGTCGGTGTCCTCGTCCTCGAACCGGATGACGCAGCACAGGCCGCAGCCGTCGCACAGGCTTTCCCACTCGCCCGGATTCATCTCGGCGAGCGTCTTGGTCTCCCAGAAGGGCTTGGCTGGCGCGGAACTCATGGGCGCGCCCTATACGCCTCAAAACCCCCGCTGTCGCCTTCTCCCTCCCCTTCATGGGGAGGGTGGTCGAAGCGAAGACCGGGTGGGGAGGGTCAGGCGATCCTGGTCTCAGCGATTCAGCCGCACCGCCGGCGCGCTTCAGTGCGTCACGCTCTTCGAGAACAGGTTGATCACCACCACCCCGCCGATGATCATCACCAGGCCGATGATCGCCGGAACGTCCAGCTTCTGTTTGAACAGAAAGACGCCGATCGCCGAGATCAGCACCACCCCCAGCCCGCTCCAGATCGCATAGGCCAGCCCCACCGGCATCTGCTTCAGCGCCAGCGTCAGCAGATAGAAGGCGATGCCGTAACAGACCGCCAGCCCGGCCGTCGGCAGCGGCCGGGTGAACTGCTGCGACTGCTGCAACAGGGTCGTCCCCATCACCTCAAAGCCGATCGCGCCCAGCAGGGCCAGCCAGGTCGCCGGATTCATGCGTCGGCCTTCCCATCGGCGTCGGCTTCCGAATAGCCATCCGTCAGCAGACTGCCCGGCGTCAGCAGCGACAGCAGGGCCTGGCGCTGTTCCAGCGACACCTCATGCGTGCCGAACAGGTCGCTCATCCACAGACCATCGGCGATCAGCCGCAGCATCAGGGCGTCGTCCCGGCCCATCGGATCCTCCGGGTCTCCCACCGTGAGGCTGCGGATCGCCTCGCGCCAGCGCGGGATCAGGCTCGGCTCTATGGCGCAGGCGGCCAGGACAGCGCGCCCGATGCTCACGTCCCGCTCGGTCGCCGGCTCATTGACCACCGTCCTCAGATAGGCCCGCGCATTGCGGCCATAGGGATTAGGATCACGCGCCGCCTCGGCCAGCACCACTGTCGTCATCTCCAGCGACAGATGGTCCAGCACGCCTTCCAGCAGGGCCTGCTTGTTCGGAAAATGGTGCAGCAGGGCGCCCTTGCTGAACGGCAGGCGCGCCACCACGGCGTCCAGCGTCACCGCCATCGCCCCCTCTTCGGCGGCCAGCTCGATGGCCGCCTCGATGATCTGGCGGCGGGTGTCTTCGGGCGTGCGGCGTATCGGTTGAGCGTCCATGCGGAGCGCCATACCGTCTGGACGGTTTTGTGTAAATCCTGAAATATTGGCCCTCGGCCCCCTCGACGCGCTATAGGCGTCGCCTCCCCTTTCGGACTGGTGTTCATGGCCCCTCGCCCCCCTCTCGTCGCCCTCAAGGACGTCCGCCTTCAGGACGGCCCCCGCCCGCTGTTCGACGGCGTCGACATGGCGATGGAGCCGCGCAGCCGCGCCGCCCTGGTCGGCCGCAACGGGGCGGGCAAGTCCACCCTGATGAAGGTCGTCATGGGCCTGATCGAGCCGGACTCGGGCGACCGCTCGTTCCAGGCCGGCACCCGCTTCGCCTATGTCCCGCAGGAACCGGTCATCACCAGCGAAACCCTGGCCGATTACGCCGCTTCGGGCGAGGCCGAACGGTGGACCGCCGAAAGCTGGCTGGAGACCTTCGGCCTCAACCCGAACAAGTCGACGCAAGGCCTGTCGGGCGGCGAGATCCGCCGCGCCGCCCTCGCCAAGGCCTTCGCCGAGGAGCCCGACCTGCTGCTGCTGGACGAGCCGACCAACCACCTCGACATTCTGGCCATCGAACTGCTGGAAAATGAGCTGATCCAGGCCCGTTTCGCCCTTCTGGTCGTCAGTCACGACCGCGCCTTCCTGAACCGCGTCACCGACACCGTCCACTGGCTGGAAGGCCGCAAGGTCCGCACCCTGAACAAGGGCTTCGTCGAGTTCGACGACTGGGCCGCCAAGGTCATGGAGGAAGAGGCCGAGTCCCTGCGCCGCCTGACCAAGCGCATCGAGGCCGAGACCTATACCTTCTACCGCTCCATCACCGCCCAGCGCACCCGCAATGAAGGTCGCGCCCGCGCCCTGCAACAGATGCGCCTGGACCGCGCCGAACGGGTCAAGGACATCCCGCGCGAGCTGAATCTCGGCGTCGATTCCGGCGGCGCCTCGGGCAAGCTGGTCGCCGACATCAAGGGCGTCAGCAAGTCGTTCGGCGACCGCACCATCTTCAAGAACCTGACCACCCGCATCATCCGCGGCGACCGGCTGGCCATCGTCGGGCCCAACGGCGCGGGCAAGACCACCCTGGTCAAGGTGCTGCTGGGCGAACTGGCCCCGGACGAAGGCACGGTCCGCATGGGCGCCAACCTGGAACCCCTCTACCTCGACCAGTCGCGCGAGGGGCTGAAGTCGGACATGACCCTGTGGGACGCCCTGACGCCGGGCGGCGGCGACTCCATCCTGGTGCGCGGCCGCTCCATGCACGTCGCCGCCTACGCCAAGGACTTCCTGTTCCAGGAGGCCCAGCTGAAACAGCCCATCTCCACCCTGTCGGGCGGCGAACGCAACCGCCTGCTGCTGGCGCGCGCCCTGGCCCAGCCCGCCAATCTGCTGATCCTCGACGAGCCGACCAACGACCTCGACATGGACACGCTGGAGAAGCTGGAAGAGCTGCTCGAATCCTATGACGGCACCCTGATCCTGGTGTCGCACGACCGCGACTTCGTAGACCGCCTGGCGACCTCCACCATCGCCCTGAACGGTCGCGGCGACGTGGTCGAGACGCCCGGCGGCTGGCAGGACTTCCTGCGCCAGAACCCCGGTTTCCTCGCCCCGCCCCCGACTCACGCCGACAGCGCGCCCTCAGGGGCGCGTCGGGTCGAGAAGGCGGAGCCTTCTGACCGCGCCCCCAAGAAGACCGTCAAGCTGTCCTACAAGGACGCCCGCCGTCTGGAAGAAGTCGAAAAGCTGATGGAGACCCTCCCCGTCGAAATCGCCAAGCAAGACGCCATCCTCGCCGACCCGGACCTCTATTCGCGCGACCCGGCCGCCTTCGACCGCGCCATGAAGGCCGCCGAAAAAGCCCGCGCCGAACTGGAAACCGCCGAACTCGACTGGCTGGAGTTGGAAGAGAAGAAGGCCGCATTGGCGGACTAACAACCTCGCCCCCAATGGTAGCGGCGGCCTCTCAAGGCCGCCGCAAGCTATGTAAACCGGTGATCAGTTAGGATCGCCGGGAAGCCCGGAACAGCGCGGCAAAGTCGCCGCAAGACACCGCTCAAATTGCGCCACTTCATCAATATTGCTGAGGTCCGGCGGGCGCGGCAGGCCATAGGGGTCCTGAGGATAACAGTCGTAGTATGCATTCAGCATGCACATATCGTATTCCGATATGGGATCCGCTTCCGCCGACGATGACCAGGGGAACGTAGCAACTAGCAGCGCCATCGCTGCAATTGACACGCTCGCCAGTACCTTCCGGGTGGCCAGATAGCTCATTTTCACCTTCCTTGAGTAATCTCGACCTAGTGAAGGCGAGATCCAACCGGCTCACAAAACAATAATATGTGAAATTCGTCTTTCTCGATATGATGGATAGAGCAGCAGGTCAGCCCCAGCACTGCATTATGCATCGCCTGCGGCCTTTCCGCCGATCGGATTGGGAGCCGAACGATAGGCCCGAGCCACAACGGCCTGCACCCATTTGAGAGCAACGGCGACGTTAGGCCTGGAAAACGGAACGGACACCTTTTCCTGTGGACAGCGCAACGCCCTGATCTGCCTGCACGAATTTCGTCCGTCCACAGATATCCACAGGCTTACCCACCGGGTCCGGGACGATTCCGCACAGACGCGCCGGTTTGGGCGCTTGCCCAATAACCGATTTCGCGGGAACGTCAACAGGCCGAAGGGACACGGAGGCGCGGAAATCCGGGGAGACCCGGAAATCAAGCGGACCAGTCCGGCTCTCTGACCCAGGGTTCCAAGCCTCCTCGGAGGACGCGGAAACACCGACGCAGGGCCAAGGCTCCCGATCCTTTAGCGTTTCGGCGCAGGGATCATGGAGAACCGGGCCGGGATCGACGGACGGCGCGAGGTTCGCCTTGCGGAACGCCGAAGACCAGGAGCCGATGAAACAGGCGCTGAACGACGCCGGGTTCGCCCGCCGACGCTGAGGCGAAGTTTCGACCCTATAGCGGCCAAGTCCAACCCGGACTTGGCGAGGGGACGCGATCCGCGATCCGACCGGCGACGGTCTGGCTCAAAGGGTTACGTCCCCTCGCTCAATTCCGGCGCTGGATCGCCGGATTTCCGGTCGGAAATCGGCCCGGCGACGCCCCGCCGCCTTTCCAAGCGCGGCCCGCCCCCCTACACCCTAGACGTGATGACTCGCCCCCACCTGGACCGACGCCGCCTCATGGTCGGCGCCCTTGGCCTGAGCGCCGTGGGCGCGCTGTCGGCGTGCGGCCGTACCCCTGCGCCGACCGACGAGTCCGGCCGCGTGCGCCTGCGCGTGGCGGCGGGCGGATCGGCCGACGCCCTGCATGGCGGCTTCTATCAGGCGCTGGCCGCCGGGGCCTATGAGCGGCGCGGCCTCAACGTCGAGATTCTGGCCGGCCCGACCGGCGCCGACATCCCCGCCCTTCTGGCCGCCAGCGCCGTCGAACTGGCCATCGGCCGCGACAGCTTCCTGCCGCTGCGGCTGATCGCCGAGCGCGCCCCAGTCAAGGCCGTGGCCGCCTTCCTTCAGAAAGACCCGGTCGTCCTTCTGGCCCATCCCGACCAGCAACTGGAGGATCTGACCGTCCTGCGCGGTCGCAGCATCCTGATGGAGCCCAGGGATCAGGGCGGCTTCTGGACCTGGCTGCGCGCCCGCTTCGACCTGACCCCCGACCAGGCCCGCCCCGGCGCTCCCGAGGATAATCTGAAGGCCTTCCGCGACGATGCGGACAGCGTGCTGATCGCCCGCCTGACCGACGGCGGCCCCGAGGCGGTAGCCCGCGCGGTCGACTTCCAGCCCCTGATCCTGTCCCCGGCCGAGGACGGCTACCCCTCCTATTCCGGCCTGGTGCTGGCGCCCAACGCCTTCGCCCGCGACAACGCCCAGGCCCTGCGCAACTTCATCGCCGCCTCGGTGGAGGGCTGGCGCGACTACGTCCACGGCGACGGGGCCAAGGGCGACGCCCTGATCCGCCGCGCCAATCCGGACCTGCCCCAGCGCGCGCTCGACGCCGCCCGCGCGGCCCTGCGCGCCCAGGCCATGGTCGACGGCGGCGACGCGGCCCTCTACGGCCTCGGGGCCATGACGCCCGAGCGTTGGCAGGCCTTCGCCGATCAGACGCAAGGCGCCTATCCCGCCGCGCCCGACTGGCGCGAGGCCTTCACCGGCCAGTATCTGCCCTCGCGCGGCTAAATCGCCCGACGTTAGGCGAGGATTAAGCCGCGCCGCCTAGGATGCCCGGCTGAACCTCTTCAGTTTTCACGAGGCGCCGTTGCCGCGCACCCTGACCATCGCCGCCCTTCTGCCCGCGCTCGGCGCGGCCACGGCCGCCTGGGCGCAGCCCGTCCCGCCGCAGCAAAGCCCCGGCCAACCGCCCTATCCGGCGCCCTCTCATGCACGCCAGCTGTCCTGGCCCGGCCGCCCTGCGGCCCATCCAACCAGCCAGCCTGCGCCGGACTGGACCAGCGCCCCGGCTGACAGCTTCGCCCCGCCGCAGCAGGTTGTGGCGGACAGCCCGACCTATGCCGCCCGTCCACCGATCATCCCGCACGGCGGATACCCCTGGCGTTCCGCTCAGGCCTACGGCGAGCCCCAGCAGGCCCCCGCGCCCGAGTTCCGTCCGGTGACCAGCCACCCGGACGCCGTCTGGCGCCCGTATGTGAGTCCTCCAGCCGAAACCCCGGCGCCCGACTTCACGCCGCCCCCGCCCTATCAGCCGTCCTATCAACCCCCGCCGTGGACGCGCCAGCCGACGCAGAGTCAGCCTGAGCCTGCGCCCTATGCGCCGCCTCAGATCCCCCCCCAGCCCGCGTATCAGGCCTCGCCCGCGCCGATTGAGCGCGCCCCGGCGCCGAGCCAGACCCCCTGGTCGCGCGCCCAGCCAGAGCGTCGGTCGCAACCCGCGCTGGCTCCCCCCGTCCAGCACACGCCCCTGCCTCAGCCGACGCCCGCGCCGATGCCCGAGCCTTTGCGGCCGATGCCGACGCCGCCGCCGGTTCAACCGGTCCCGCGCGTCGTCGAGCCTGCCCCTCAACCCGCTTCACAGCCGGCGCCTGAACCGGCGCGACAGCCGCCGCAGACCGTTATCGCCGAGCCCCAGCCTACGCCGCCCACGCCGCCGGTCCAGCCTGCCCCCCAGCTCCCGCCTGAACCTCAGCCCCAAGCTCAGCCAGAGCCCGCGCCCGCACCGGCCCAGCCGACCGTCGACCCGCTGGCGCCTCGTCGCGACGCGCTGATCTTCCAGCTGCAAAGGAATGCGCCTCAGGCGCCCGCCGCCTCGCCTCCCGCCTCGCCCGAGGCGCCCGCGCAGCAACCGCCCCAGACGGCGCCGCAGCCCGCGCCCCAGCCTGCCTCCCAGCCCGCGTCCAATGACGCTCCAGCTCAGAGCAGCGCCCGCTATTACTCCGTTCACCGTCAGGCGGGCCGCCAGCCGGACGCCACGCCCCTGCCCGCGCCCAACTATCTGGACGCCCTGCCGGTCGAACTGGATCAACCGATCAGCTCGGACGACCTGGCTCAGCCGCCCGAGGCGCCTGCCGTCATGCGCGACGCCCAGGGCCGCCTGCGCGCCGCCCCCATGATCGACGGTCCCGATCTGCCATGAGCGACGGCGCCCTGCACCCCGCCGCCGAGACCGGCTCGCGCCTGCCTGAGTTGATCGCCCTGGCCCAGGAAGGCTCCAGCCCCAAGCGGCGCGCCCTCCTGCGTGAGTTGACCGACTGCTTCTTCGGCGCAGCCGAGCGCACCGAGGCGGAAACCGCCCTCTATGGCGCCGTCCTGTCCGACCTCACCGAGGCTATGGAGACCGCCGTACGCGCCGAACTGGCCGAGCGGTTCGCCGAGGCGCCCGACGCCCCGCACCAACTGATCCGCCGCCTGGCCAATGACGAAGCCGAGACAGTCGCCGCCCCCGTCCTCAGCGCCTCGCCGGTGCTGACCGAGGCGGACCTGATCGGCGTGGTGCGCTCGCGCGGTCAGGGGCATATGCGCGCCGTCAGCCGCCGCGCCGCCGTGTCCGAGGCCGTGTCCGACGCCATTGTCGAACGCGGCGACGACGAAACTCTGGGCGTGCTGCTGGGCAATGAAGGCGCCAGCCTGTCGCGCGCCGCCTCGGAAACCGCCGTGGAACGCGCTCGCGCCAACCCGGCCCTGCACGCGGTGACGGTCGAGCGCTCCGCCCTGCCGCCCGACCTGCTGAACGACCTGTATTTCGAGGTCGAAGCCCGCCTGCGTCAGCGCATTCTGGAACAGAATGCGCGGATGGACCCGGCCCTGCTGGAAAGCGCCCTGGCCGCCGGCCGCACGCGCGTCGCCGCCGAAGACGGCGCCCTGCCGCCCGACTACGCCGAGAGCCTGGCCTATGTCGAAGAACTACGCGCCGCCCATCAGCTGACGCCTCAGGTGCTGGCCCGTTTCCTGCGCTCGGGCGGCCAGACGGCCTTCCTGATCGCCCTGTCGCAACTGGCTGACGTCGACTTCCATACCGCCCGCCAGATCATCGAGCGGCGCGAGCTGGACGCCCTGGCGGTGATCTGCAAGGCGGCCGACCTGGATCGCGCCCTGTTCCTGACCTACGCCGTCGTCCTGCTGAACACCGACGACAACGCGATGGGCAAGGCGCGAGCCTATGCCGGGATGTATCAGGAACTGACCCGTGAAGCCGCCATGCGGACGATCCGCTTCTGGCGCGCGCGCAAGGCGATGCAAGCGGCCTGACGCCCCCCGTCTTTCGATCCGGCTTTCGATCCGGCCCCTGAACAGCAAAACGCCCGCCTTTCGCTGGAAAGGCGGGCGTCTGTCTTTAGAGCGAAATCGGCTGAGTTGGACGCATGTCCAACTCAGCTCAGATATTCGCTCCAGCATAATTCTGGACCATTGTTCTGGGTTCAGTCGAATCCGACTGGACCGAAAATAGTCTAGCGTGGCGCCGCTTTTACTTGCGGGTCGCGCGGGCGGGTTTGCGGCCGCCCTGGCCCAGGCCCATCTGCTTGGCCAGTTCCGAACGCGCCTTGGCGTAGTTCGGGGCGACCATGGGATAGTCTTTCGGCAGACCCCATTTGGCGCGGTATTCCTCCGGGCTCAGATTGTATTTGGTGCGCAGGTGACGCTTCAGCGACTTGAACTTGCGACCGTCTTCCAGGCAGATCAGGAAGTCCGGCGTGATCGACTTGCGGACCGGGACGGCCGGTTCTTGCGGCTCGGGCTCAGCTTCAGCCGGGGCTTCCGAAACGCCCGACAGAGCGGCGTGGATCTGCGCGATCAGGACCGGCACGGTGTCGGCCGATACGGTGTTGTTGCTGACATAGGCCGACACGATGTCCGCCGTCATCTCTAGCAGTTCGGGTTTTTCTTCCATTCGGATCAGCCTTCTGTCGTCCCAAATTCAATCGACTGATCTGAAAGGATCCGCCGCTCGTCGGTTTCATACGGATGTTCGAGTTCGAAAGCAATGCAGCCGTCTTTTATCGCTTGATAAGCGAGTTCAACTACCCTGATCAGTAATTACGACAACGCCGATTTTTTATCGACCGAAGTTCTCCGCAAGGGCCAGCAGGGCTGCACGTTCGGGCGCCGAGTATTCGTCGATCAGCGCCTCCTCTCCCTCACGGATCGCCCGTAGAAGCGTTGGCGTCAGCGCCGAGGACAGAGACCAGTTCCAGTAACGCAGCACCGTCTGGGCTCGGTCCACCGCCAGCATTTCATAGATGGTCTGCACCCGGCGCCAATCGGGGTGCTGGGCGCCGTCAGCGGTGGTTTCCGGACGGCGCATAGCCCGCCACAGGGCCGCCAGGTCGCGCCGCGCCAACCCTGTCGCCTTGCACAGTATGGCCAGGGGCTCGCCCCCCGCATCGCCCATGATCTTGGCCGAAGTCAAAGGCTTGATCCCCGACAGATAGCCGATCTCAGCGACCAGCTCGCGCGTCAGTCCCCCGGCGCCCGCCGCCGCCACGGCCGCTTCCAGATCGGCATAAGGACTCCTGGCCACGGCTGCACGATTGCGCTGGCGCCGCTCGATGAACTGCAGCGCCTTGCGCGCGACGGGGTCGCTCCACCCCTCCTCCGCCGCCAGGGCGAAGACGTCCTCGACGCTGCTCTGCATCACCTCGCGCGACACGGCGAAGCGTTGCAGGATGATCCGCCGTTCCTCGGCCCCGCACCACCAGAACATGACATAGGCGCCCGAGGGCCGCAGTTCCGGGCGCCGCAGGATCAGGGCGCACAGAACCGGCGCGTTGCGGCTCAGGGCGATTACGCTCTCGACGGCGGATTGCGGCAGGCGCGCCGTGTCATTGCGCAGGACGTCGGCGATCACCGCCTCCTCGGCCCAGTTGAACAGGGCCTCGGTCACGACCTCGGACAGGCCGCGCCGCGCCGCCATCAGCAGGCGATGCTCCAGCCCGGCGTCGCGCGCGCAGCCGATCAGGTCCGCGTCCGACAAGGCGGCGCACTCCTCCAGCAGCGGGCGCGCCACCTCGGGCTCGTCGCGCAGCAGCAGCCGCTTCAGCGCATCGGGCAGTTCGCCCAGCGGCGCCAGCCGCTCGGCCACCCGGCGGCGCTCTTCCGTCGAGGCTGTTCGCAACACGTCGACCAGCAGGTCGCCGACCACCGAACGCTCGAAGACGTTGATCCGGCTGGCGGGCAGGCTGACCACATCGGCCAGACGACGCAGCAGGGCGCGACGCGCCCGCATCGGTCGCGTCCCGGTCTCTTGCGCCTTGGCTCCGGCATCACTCATGAGGGTGATCTTAGCGCCGACGCGTTAACCGGCCGTCACAACCCTTCGAACAGGGCGGTCGACAGATAGCGTTCGGCGAAGCTGGGGATGATGGTCACGATCGTCTGACCGGCATAAGCGTCCTGAGCCGCCAGCCTGAAGGCCGCCGCCAGGGCCGCGCCCGAGCTGATGCCGACCGGGATGCCGTCCTCGCGCGCGACGCGGCGGGCCATGTCGAAGGCGTCTTCGTTGGCGACCTGCTCCACCCCGTCGATGACATCACGGTCGATCACGGCGGGGATGAAGCCCGCGCCGATGCCTTGGATCTTGTGCGGCCCCGGCGCGCCGCCGGACAGGACCGGAGAGTCGGTCGGCTCCACCGCGATCATCTTCACGGAGGGCTTCTTCGCCTTCAGCGCATGGCCGACGCCGGTGATGGTGCCGCCGGTGCCGACGCCCGCCACCACTACGTCCACGGCGCCCGCCGTGTCGTTCCAGATTTCCTCGGCCGTCGTGGCCTCATGGATGGCGGGGTTGGCCAGGTTCTCGAACTGGGCCGGGCTGACCGAGCCGGGGATTTCGCTCAGCAGCTCCTCAGCGCGGGCGATGGCGCCCTTCATGCCCTTTTCGGCGGGCGTCAATTCCAGCTTGGCGCCCAGCAGGGCCAGCATCTTGCGCCGTTCGATCGACATGCTCTCGGGCATGACCAGGATCAGCCTGTAGCCCTTGGACGCCGCCACGAAGGCCAGGGCGATGCCGGTGTTGCCGCTGGTCGGCTCGATCAGGGTGGCGCCGGGCTTGATCCTGCCCAGTTGCTCCAGCGCCTCGACCATCGCCACGCCGATGCGGTCCTTGACCGAGGCGATCGGGTTGAAGAACTCCAGCTTGGCCAGCACTGTGGCCTTGGGCTTCAGCGCCGCCGTCAGGTTCGGCAGCCGCACCAGAGGCGTATCGCCGATGGTGTCGACGATGCTGTCATAGACCCGGCCGCGCCCCGCCTTCCTGTGGCGGCTGGCGTCATAGGCCTTGGTTTGAGCAGTGTCGGACATGGCGAGGTCTCCGTGCGTTCGGGGGCGACGTAACAGATAAGGCTTATACGCGCGAAGCAAGGCCCCGCTCCGCAGCTTTTCTGTCGCGGTGTTTAGCCGCGCTGGCCGCTCCCTGACGCGACGGACCTATTCGTCCGGAAAGCTCTTGTGATCCTGCCGGTGCTGGGCCGGCAGATAGGGACCGGCGGGCAGCCCCTGACCCAAGGTATGGGTCGCCGTCAGATTGGCCTGCTGGGTCAGCGGCATATAGTTGGGCTTGGCCTTCTCCAGCGCCGAAACGATGGCCTGGGCCAACAGATCGGCCAGCGGATTGCCAGAGTTCGACGCCTGCGGACTGTAGGTCATGGACTGATGATCCGACCACAGGACCTGACCGCTGCGACAGCTCTTCAACGTGTATTCAAACGCCACATTGGTCGAGGTCGAGATCAGGATGTATTGCGACTCCCACTTCTGGATTTCGACGAACAGCACCGCGTCGCAGCCGAACAGGGGACCGAAGCGCGCGGCGTCGGCCTGATGCACCAGACCTGCGTCCGACAGGCCTTCGTCCTCCAGCACCCCCTTCACCATATGGGCGGGGAATACGTAATAGCCGCGCTCGGCGACCGGCCGGGAAATGGTCGAGACGAAATAGTCCGCCGCATCCACGTTGACGGTCGAGTTCAGCGCCGGAACCACCATGACGCTGCGCGGATTCTCGGCGCGCAGGGCGGCGTAGCTCTTGGGCGCAGGCGCCGTGGCGCAGGCCGTCAGCAGGGCGGCGCAGGCCAGGGCGGCGACGGCGAGCGGTCTGCGGATAATCATTGCGCCTCTCCCCCGGCGACGGCGGCCTGACCACCGAGGCCGACGATCACCCGATCCATGAAAACGGCGGATTCGGGGAAGCGCGCACGCTCTTCCTGAAACAGCGTCAGGGCCTGCGTCGTCTCGCCCGCCTGCAGATGCAGATAGCCCAGCTCGGCCAGCAGCCCCGGAGCAACGGCGTCGCGCTTGCGCCCCGCCTCGATGGCGCGCTCCAGCGCGGTGCGATAGGCCTCGCGGTTCTCGGGGTTCTGGGCATAGGCGTAGAGCGCGGGCTCATAGGCGCCCCACTCGAACCGCGTGGCGGGCGCGCAGGCGGCGACGCCGCTCAGGGCCGTCATCGCAACGATCGTGATCAGGCGTTTCACGGCACCACCACCACAGCCTGCGTCCCGGCGGCGACGATCACCGTCTGGGCGTGAAGGATCCGACCGCCCTGACTGACGACGACCTCATGACGGCCCAGCGTCAGGGCCGCGCCCCCGCTCAGGGCGCCGACCGATCCCAGATCGCGCCCGTCCACGATCAGGCGGGCGTCGGCCGGAGCATTGCTCAGCTTCAGCGTGCCTGCGGATGCGCCCTGCACCGCCTCGCGCGTGGGATAGTTCTTGACGCACCCTCCGGCCGTCAGCGCGGCGCACAGGACGGTCAGCACGACCGCGCTCGTCTTCATGGTCTGATCTCCGTGACCCGCAGGCCGGTTGGATCGGCAGGCAGTTCGCCCTCGATCACGCGGGCGGTCGCGCCCTCGGTCTCAGGGCTGTCGCCGAAGAAGCCGGTGATCTCGATCTGCGCCACCCGGCTTCCGGGCAGGGTGATCGGCAGGCCCGACTGGCCGCTGACCACCATCTCGCCCGGCGTCTCGACGTGGAAGCGGTCGCCGGCGCGCAGACCCTGGCTGGGACCGCCGCTGACATAGACGGTCGGGCCGGACACCCGCAGGATGTCGGTGAACCAGGCCCGCTGCTGCAACTGGTTGACGATATTGGTCATGGCGTCGGCGATGGCCGCCGATATGGCCCGATCGTTCAGGGTCGAGTCATAGCCCGCGCGGCTGCCGAAACCCGCCACCTCGCCGGTCTCCGTCGTCGCCTCCCCGGCGCCCGAGGCGGTGAAGAAGACGCGGCCGGTGCGCACGTCGACCAGACGGATCTCGACCGTGGCGTTGACCGCCTGACGCCGCTGGGAGTTGAGGAAGCCCTGCTTGCCCTCATTGCGGCGGCCCAGCTGGGTGATCGAGCCCAGCAGCAAGGCGTCGACCCCGCTTAGCGCCTGACCGTCCGCCTCGGACAGCACCCGCTCGGCGTTCAGCGCCGTCAGATCGGACCGCTCGAAGACAAAGAAGTGGTCGGACGTGACAAGGGCGTTGACCAGCATGTCGCCTGCCTGGCTCGCCACCGGATCAGCCTGCCCCGGCGACAGCAGCAGGCGGCCATAGGGCGTGCTGTTGGTGAAGCGCCCGACCGCCACCCGACGCTTCAGCCCCACCCGTGCTGATCCCAGTTGCGCCGCCTCGGCCTGTACCGCGCCGGACGCGGCGAACGCTGTGGCCGGCCAGGCGGGCGCACAGACGGCCAGAGCCGCAAAAACTGCGAAAGCACGCTGGAAAATCATCTGAAACCGCCCCCGGCCAATCAGCGTTACTCATGACATGTCTGGTGCGCTCAGCGCAATCCCTTCGCCAAACCCGCGCCAATTCAACAGAAACATCCGGCGCCGACGCCTTGTCGCCGGTCGCTGCGTCAGGCAATCCAGATGCTGAACCAAGGGGATGACCAGATGACCGACACGCTTGAGCTTTCGCACTGGATCGGCGGCGAGAAGGTCGCCGGAACGCGCACGGGCGAGAGCCTGAACCCGTCCGACACGCGCGACGTCGTGGCCCGTACCCCCAAGGGCGGGGCCGCCGAGGTCGATCAGGCGGTCGCCGCCGCCCGCGCCGCCTTCGGCCCCTGGGCCGACGCCTCGCCCGAAGTCCGTTCGGACGTGCTGGACCGCGCCGGGACCCTGCTGATGGAGCGGCGCGAGGTCATCGGCCGCCTGCTGTCGCGCGAAGAGGGCAAGACCCTGGCCGAGGGCATCGGCGAGACGGCCCGCGCCGCCCGCATCCTGAAATTCTTCGCGGGCGAGGCCCTGCGCCTGCACGGCCAGAACCTGGCCTCGACCCGGCCCGGCGTGGAAATCCAGACCTATCGTCAGCCGGTCGGCGTGTTCGGCCTGATCACCCCGTGGAACTTCCCCATCGCCATCCCGGCCTGGAAGATCGCCCCCGCCATCGCCTTCGGCAACACCGTGGTCATCAAGCCCGCCGGCCCGACCCCGGCCACGGCCGAGGCCCTGATCGCCATCCTGCATGAGGCGGGCCTGCCCAAGGGCGTGGTCAACATGGTCATCGGCGACGGCGACGTCGGCCGCGCCATCGTCGCCCACCCGGACGTGGACGGCATCAGCTTCACTGGCTCGCAGAAGGTCGGCGCAGGCGTAGCCGAAGGAGCGATGAAACGTCAGGCCCGCGTCCAGTTGGAAATGGGCGGCAAGAACCCGCTGATCGTGATGGACGACGCCGATCTGGACCGCGCCGTCAACATTGCCCTGGACGGCAGCTTCTTCGCCACGGGCCAGCGCTGCACCGCCTCAAGCCGCCTGATCGTTCAGGACGGCATCCACGACCGCTTTGTCGCGGCGCTGGCCGAGAAGGTCGCGGCCTTACGCGTCGGCGACGCCCTGGACCCGTCCACCCAGATGGGCCCGGCCGTGACCGAGGCCCAGCGCGACGTCTCCTACGAATACATCGACATCGCCGCGTCCGGCGGCGGCCGCGTCCTGGCCGGCGGCCAGCGCCTCAACCTCGACAAGCCGGGCTGGTACGTTCAGCCGACCCTGATCGTCGACACCCTGGCCGACGCGCGCATCAACAACGAAGAAGTGTTCGGCCCCGTCGCCTCGACCATCCGCGTGGCCGATTTCGAAGAGGCCATGACCATCGCCAACGGCGTCGAGTTCGGCCTGTCCGCGGGCATCGTCACCCAGTCGCTGAAACATGCGCGTGAGTTCCAGCGCCGGGCGCGGGCGGGCATGACCATGGTCAACCTGGCCACTGCCGGGGTCGACTATCACGTCCCGTTCGGCGGCACGAAGAAGTCCAGCTACGGCCCCCGCGAACAAGGCTTCGCCGCCGCCGACTTCTACACCCAGATCAAGACCAGCTACTCGGCTTCTTAAGAGTAAAGCCCCCCTTTGCGGGGGAGGGTTCGCCGGCGACTAGCCTTTGAACCCGTCCTTGGCCGCACGGCGCTGGGCGAAGTCTTCGGCGTCGCGGGCGCGCAGGAAAGGGTTGAAGCGGCGCTCGACCCCGACCGTCGTCGGCACCGTCGCCTCGCCCCGCTCTCGTGCGGCGAAGATGGCCTCCGCATGGACCTGCAAGGCCGCGTCGGCGTCCGGCAACGACAGGGCGAAGCGGGCGTTCGACGCCGTATATTCATGGGCGCAGTACAGCGTGGTCAGCTCGGGCCAGGCGGCGATGCGGTTCAGGCTCTCCCACATCTGCTGCGGCGTCCCCTCGAACAGCCGCCCGCAGCCCAGGGCGAAGATGACGTCGCCGACGAAGGCCAGACCGTCGTCCGCCGCATGATAGACCACATGGCCCAGCGTATGGCCGGGCGACAGCACAACGTCGAAGGCCGTCTCGCCCAGCCGCACCGCCTCGCCATCGACCAGCACATGGTCCAGCGGCGCCGCGCGGCGCACCTCCTCCGGCCCGGCGATCTCGCAGCCCGTCTCGGCCTTCAGCCGTTCGTTGCCGCCGGTGTGGTCGAGGTGCCAGTGGGTGTTCAGGATCAGGTCCAGCCGCCCCCAGCCCGACGCCTCCAGATCGTTCAGGACCGCCTCGGCGTCCGGCGTGTCGATGGCCGCGACCAGCCCGGTCGCCTCATCGCGGATCAGAAAGCCGTAGTTGTCGGACAGGCAGGGGAACTGGCGGACGGTCAGGGTCATGGGGAGGTCTCCGATCAGGCGGCATCCTAGCAGGCCTACATACAATTTTCCGCTCATCCCGGCGGACGCCGGGACCCAGTCCTTTGGCCAAAGACGCAGCATGTGAATGAAGGGCGCCCTTCAAGTGTAGATATGGCGGCTCTCACTGGATCCCGGCTTCCGCCGGGATGAGCGGTTTTAAGCAGGAAAGCCGACATCCGCCGCGAAATCCGCCATACTGCCCCCCATGCGCCGCAGCATCGACGAGCTCCGCACCTTCTACGGCGAACCGACCGGGGCGCTGGCGCGGCGCATGCTGGCGCGGCGGCTGGACGACGCCTGGGGCGAGGCGAACGGCTGCGACGTGCTGGGACTTGGCTATGCCACCCCCTGGCTGGACGCCTTCATCGGCGCCCGACGCGTCATCGCCGCCATGCCGGGCGGTCAGGGCGCCGAGCAATGGACGGCGGCCGGGCGCAACCGCACCACCCTGATCGACGAGCGCCGCCTGCCCTTCGCCGCCGGGACCTTTGACCGCATCCTGCTGGTCCACGCCCTGGAAGAGGCGGACGATCCCAAAGCCCTGCTGACCGAGGCGGTGCGCGCCCTGGCGCCGTCGGGCCGCGTCATCCTGGCGGCGGCGGCGCGCGGCGGCCTGTGGGCCCGCGCCGAGGCCACCCCCTTCGGCCACGGCCGCCCCTTCACCCGCAGTCAGTTGGAGCGGCTGGTGCGCGAGGTCGGCCTGGAGCCGGTCGCCTGGTCCCAGGCCCTGTACGTCCCGCCGTGGCGCCCGCTGCTGGGTCTGGCCGACGGGCTGGAGCAGGTGGGGCCGAAACTGTTTCCCGGCGCAGCGGGCCTGATCATGCTGGAGGCCACGCGCCAGGCCTACGCCCGCGTCCGCCCGCGCGGCCTGGCCCAGACGGTGCTGGCCGGACGGCCCGCCCTGACCCCCTCGCCCGCCGCCCGCGACCACGCGCCCGCCTCGCACCCTATGGGCGCCGCGCGCAAACAGCCTTAAAGCCAGCCTCATGCAAAGATTGATCCTGATGCGTCACGCCAAGGCCGAAGCCTCGGCGCCCGGCGGCGACGTGGACCGCGCCCTGAGCCCGCGCGGCCTGCGGGACGCCGACGCCGTCGGCCGCGCCCTGGCCGAGCGGGGACTGAAGCCGGACATGGCCCTGGTGTCCGGCGCCCGGCGAACGCGCCAGACCTGGGATCAGGCCAGCGAGCATTTCGGCGACGTCGAACTGCGCGTGTCCGACAACCTCTACAACGCCTCGGCCGACGTGCTGCGCCGCGCCGTCGAGGCGTCCGAGGAAGAGGCGGGCTGCCTGCTTCTGATCGCCCATAACCCCGGCATTCACCAGTTGGCGGTCGAGTATCTGATCGAGAGCGCCGCCTCCCCGTCGGTGCTCGACAAGATGAGCGGCGGCTTCCCCACCGGGGCGGCGGCTGTCTTCACCGTCGATGTCGCCGGGCGCCCCTCCTATGAGGGCTGGCTGACCCCGGAGGCCCTCTAGGCCATGACCGACCTGCCCCACGTCGCCTTCAAGATCCTGAGCCGCGCCGACTGGCGCGCGACCCTGGCCGAGGGCCGCTATGACGGTTCGGCCGTGGATCTCGCCGACGGCTACATCCACCTGTCGGCCGCCGATCAGCTGGAGGCCACGGCGACCAAGCATTACGCCGGTCAGACCGACCTGATGCTGGTTGAGGTCGATCTGACGGCCCTGGGCGACGCCCTGATCTGGGAGCCGTCGCGCGGCGGCGCCCTGTTCCCCCACATCTACGCCCCCCTGCCCGTCGCCGCGACGCGCGGCGCGCGCGCCCTGTCGGTCAGCGCCGACGGCCGCATGATCATCGAAGAGACCGCCTGAGCCAGAACATGAGCATGAGCCTCACCGACCTGGGCGCTGTCCTGCTGCGCCAGATGGACCCCGAAACGGCCCACCGCCTGGCCATCCGCGCCCTGCAGCTGACGCCCCTGCCCGCCCCCGGCGCCGACGACCCGATCCTGAAGACCGTCATCGCGGGGCTGGAGATGTCCAACCCCGTCGGTCTGGCCGCCGGTCTGGACAAGAACGGCGAGGCGCTGGAAGGCCTGTCGCGGCTGGGATTCGGCGCGGTGGAGTGCGGCTCGGTCACCCCACGCGCGCAAGCGGGCAATCCGAAACCGCGCCTGTTCCGTCTGTCGGAAGACCGGGCGATCATCAACCGCATGGGCTTCAACAACGAGGGGCTGGAGCTCTTCGCCGCCCGTCTGGCCCGGCGCCCAACCCTCACCGCCATCGGCGCCAACCTGGGCGCCAACAAGGACACTGAGGATAAGGCCGCCGACTATGTCGCGGGGCTGAAGCGGCTGGCGGGACTGGCCGACTATTTCACGATCAATATCTCATCGCCCAACACGCCGGGCCTGCGCGCCCTACAGGGCCGCGAGGCGCTGGACGACCTGCTGGGCCGCATCCATGAGGCCCGCCCCGGCGACGGCGCCCCGGTCTTCCTGAAGATCGCGCCCGACCTGATCGGCGAAGAGATCGGCATGATCGTCGAGGCCTCCATCGCCCACCGCATCGACGCCCTGATCGTGTCCAACACCACGCTGGAGCGGCCCGCCTCCCTGCGCTCGAACTTCGCAGGCGAGAGCGGCGGCCTGTCCGGCGCCCCGCTGAAACCCTTCGCACTGAAGGCCCTGGAGGCGGCGGCCGAAGCCGCAGACGGACGCCTGCCCCTGATCGCGGTCGGCGGCATCTCCAGCGGTGAGGACGCCTTCGCCCGCATCCGCGCCGGCGCCTCGGCGGTCCAGGTCTATTCGGCTCTGATCTACGAAGGTCCGGGCCTGATCGGCCGCATCAAGCGCGACCTGGCCGCCCGCCTGCGCGCCGAAGGCTTCGCCAGCATGGCCGAGGCGACCGCCGCCCGCCGTTGACGGAGCATTAGCAACCCTCGGTCGATGATGAACCAATGGGCCCAGCGCCCGTTTGGAACGTCGTATGTCCGACACTATCGCCGACGCCCACATCGGGTGGGCGCCCGCCATTCGCCAACGTCGCAAGGCGACGATGCAGCGCCTTGTCACGGGCGGCGCGACGGCGCTTGTCTTTAGCCCCATTCTGGGACTGGCGCCCGCCATGGGATGGCTGGCCGTCTATGTCCTGATCCAGGGTGTTGAGGCCTGGCTGGCCGAGCCCGTGCTCCAGGGCCGTCAGGAGACGCCAAAGGGCTGGCGCGGGCTGGCGATGGACGCCGTTCTGGCGCTCAACGCCGGCTGGCTGGGTTTCCTATCCGTGCCCCTATGGCTGATCGGCGGTCCGATGGGCGGTTTCGCCGCCTCCGTCCTTCTTTCAGCAGGCTCGATCAACTCCGTGATCATGTCGGCCGGCAACATGCGTGTGTTCAGCTTCACCGTGCTGCCCCAGCTCGTCTTCATGGCCCTGACGCCCATGTTCATGGCCTTGTGGGCGGCCGAGCGGTCCCTGATCATCGCCGTGGCGATCGGCGTCTTCTGCTACGCCCTGTTCTGCTTCAACACGCGCGCGCGCCTGCGCAACGCCATGCTGGCCGAACGCCACGCCCTGGCCGAAGCCGAACGGGAACGTCGCCAGGTCGAGACCGCCATGACCGAGCGCAGCGCCTTCATGGCCGCCGTCGGCCATGACCTGCGCACGCCCATCAGCGCCATCCTGACCGGCGCCGACTATCTGCGCGCCGCCGCGCCTTCGACCGCCGCACGACAGCACATCGCCCTGATCGAGGACGCCGGGCTGATGATGAAGGCCCTGCTGGACGACCTGCTCGATCACGCACGGCTGAACGCAGGCCGTATGCACGTCGAGAGCAACGAGTTCGACCTGCGCCTGATGCTGGCCCAGACCGCAAGGCTGTGGCAGGGCCAGGCCCGCGCCCAGGGTCTTCAACTGCGGCTGGAGGGCGCGCGCCAGACGCCCCGCTGGGTGCGCGGCGACGCCATGCGCCTGCGTCAGGTGCTGAACAATCTGATCTCCAACGCCATGAAGTTCACCGAGGTCGGCACGGTTACGCTGAAGGTCCGCAGTTGGATGGACGACGAGGGCGCCTACGCCCTGCTGATCGACGTCGCCGATACGGGGCGCGGCATGAGCCCCGGCCAACTCCAACGTCTTTTCACGCCTTTCGACCAGACCAGGGACGGCGTCGCCGCCCGCTTCGGCGGTTCCGGCCTCGGACTGGCGATCAGCCGTGACCTGATCGAACTGATGGGCGGGCGCCTGACGGTGCGCAGCGAACCCGGCTGCGGCTCCCAGTTCACCGTGGCCCTGAGCCTGCCTCAGGGACGGCGCGATGCAGCCGCAGACGACATTCGCGACGAGCCGATCACCCCGCTGGCCGCGTCCGCCCGCCTTGACCCGCTCGCTCCCCCGCCGGGCATCGCTCCTGCGGCCCCGCCTTCGCAGCCCCTGCCTTCGCCGCCTGCATTCGAGGCCGCCGCGTTCGATGACGATGCGGCGGACGCCAGGCCTCTGCGCGTTCTGGTCGTCGACGATCACGCCATCAACCGGCGCGCCATCCAGCTGATCCTGCAGGCCTTCGACTGCGAGATCGTCATGGCCGAAAATGGTCTGGCCGCGCTTCAGGCATGCGAGGGCCAGGTCTTCGACGTCGTTTTCATGGATGTGCGGATGCCGGAACTGGACGGTCGCGAAACCACGCGACGTCTGCGCAAGGGCGGCGGCCCGAACGCTGGCGTTCCCGTCATCGCCGTAACCGCCGACACCGAGCCGGAAGACATGAGCGCGTGCCTGGCCTCGGGCATGAACGCCTTCGTATCCAAGCCCCTGACCCCGGCCGCCCTGCTGGACGCCCTATCCCGCACTCTGGACGCCGCCCAAGCCGAAGCGGACGCTGAAGCCGCAGCCTAGGCTGTTTCCCGGCGCAGCGCCGTGATCAGGCGCTCTTCCCAACCCGGCTGTTTGAGGTCGCATTCCCACAGGGTCAGGACGCGCCAGCCCGCCGCCGTCAGTTCGTCGGCCACGCGAGCGTCCCGGGTGCGGTTGCGGTCGATCTTCGCGATCCAGTAATCGGCGTTGCCCTTGGGCTGGCGGGCGCCGCGCGGACAGTCGTGGCCGT
>NZ_QWTZ01000012.1:0-48461 GCF_003576505.1 Brevundimonas sp. LPMIX5 | reverse complement strand
GCCAGAAGCAGCCGTGGACGAAGACGACGGCCCTGCGCCCCTTCAGCACCACATCCGGCCGTCCCGTCAGGCCGCAACCGCCGAGACGATAGCCGATCCCGGCGGCCCGCAAGGCGCGCCTGACCTTGATCTCGGGGCCGGTGTCGCGGCCCTTCACGCGCCGCATGACGGCGCTGCGTTGTTCGGGCGTGAAGACGTCGCCCGCCACGGCCTCAACCCCGCGCGCGGCGGGCGAGATGGAGGGGGCGGGCGACGCCGGGGATCACAGCTGGGCCAGAAGGTGCTCGGCCGAGGACACCTTGAACTCGCCGCCCTGCTCGATGTTCAACTGATCGATCACGCCGTCCTTGACCAGCATGGAGTAACGCTGCGAACGCTCGCCCATGCCGAAGCCCTTGGCGTCCAGCGTCAGGCCGACTGCGCGGGTGAAGTCGCCGTTGCCGTCGGCCAGCATGACGATGTCGTCGGCGCCGTTCAGATCATTGGCCTGGGCCCAGGCGCCCATGACGAAGGCGTCGTTGACCGAGACGCAGGCGACGGTGTCCACGCCCTTGGCCGCCAGGTCGGCGCGGTGGTCGACATAACCCGGCAGGTGGCGCGCCGAGCAGGTCGGGGTGAAGGCGCCCGGCACGGCGAACAGGGCGACGGTCTTGCCGCCGAACAGCTCGGCCGTCGTGACCGGCTTGGGGCCCTCGGCGGTCATGGTGGTCAGGGTCGCCTCGGGAATGCGGTCGCCGATCGAAAGGGTCATGTCGGGGTCTCCGGATGTCGGCCCGGACGATCCGGAGCGCGATGAGGTTCAGATAGAGAGCCCCGGCCCGAACGCCAAGCGTCGAGGCGGCGACCGTCTTGCGCACTGCGGCCCGCACACCGATGATAGGGGCATGAAGACCTCCTCCTCCCCGGCGGCCTCCTCCCTGACCGGTCGTCTGCTGGTCGCCATGCCCGGCATCGACGACGACCGCTTCCGGCACGCCGTCATCCTGATCTGCGCCCACGACGACGACCACGCCCTTGGCGTGCGGCTGGACCAGCCCGCGCCCGGCGTTTCCCTGGCCGATGTGCTCGAAACGCTGGATACGCCGACCGACGACCGCGTGCGCGGGCGCCATGTCCTGATCGGCGGCCCGGTCGAGCGCGAGCGCGGCTTCGTCCTGCACACCGACGACTGGATCAGCGACGACACCAGCCTCAGCTTCGGCGAGGGGCTGGCCCTGACCGGCACCCGCGACGCCCTCACCGCCATGGCCGACGCCGAAGGCCCGCGCCAGTCAATCCTGCTGCTGGGCTATGCGGGCTGGGGCGAGGGTCAGTTGGAGGAAGAGCTGAACGAAAACGTCTGGCTGACCGCAGAAGCCGACGACGCCCTGATCTTCGACACCGACTACGACACCAAATGGAGCCGCGCCCTGGCGGGCCTCGGCGTCGACGCCGCCCGCCTGTCCAGCCAGAGCGGCCGGGCCTGAAAAGACCCTCTCCCGCCGGGAGAGGGTTTTCTTACGCCGAGCGTCCCTTGATCGGAGCGACGCCGTCGGCGAGGGACTCGTTCAGATAGACCTCGGCCTCCTGCGCCGGCAGGGCGGGCGCATAGCCGAATCCCTGGCCGTAGTGACAGCCGTCGGCCAGCAGCAGCTGCGCCAGCCCGGCGTTCTCGACCCCCTCGGCCACGACTTCCAGCGCCAGATCGCGGCCCAGGTTGACGACCGATTTGACGATCTTGGCCGAGCCTTCGTCCTTGTCCATCGTCAGCACGAAGTAACGGTCGATCTTCAGGGTGTCGAACGGCAGCTTGGCCAGGTAGGACAGCGACGAGAAGCCCGTGCCGAAATCGTCCAGCGCCAGGCTGGCCCCGGCTTCGCGCAGGGCCTTCAGCACCTCGGCGGCCCGGGCGGTGTCGCGCATGATGTCGCCCTCGGTGACCTCCAGCTTCAGGGCGCCGCGCGGCAGGCCCGTCTCCTTGATGATGCGGGCCACGTCCTCGACCAGATGGGGACGCTCGATCTCGCCGACCGACAGGTTGACGCTGCAGAACAGCCGCCCCGCGTTCGGATGGCGGGTCAGCCACTCGTCCAGTTGACGCGCCGCCTGAGTCATCATCAGCAGGCCCAGTTCGTTCATCAGGCCCATTTCATCGGCCAGGGTCAGGAACTCGTCCGGCGGCACCAGACCGCGCCGGGGGTGGCGCCAGCGCGCCAGCGCCTCGAACCCGGCCACGGCGCCGGTGTTCAGGTTCACGATCGGCTGGAAGAAGGGTTCGATTTCGCCCCGTACGAGGGCGTTGCGCAGGTCCGCCTCCAGCGCCAGACGCGACAGGCTGTCGCTTTCCAGCGCCCGACCATAGGCCGCAGCCCCGCCGCGCCCGGCCGTCTTGGCCTGTTCGACCGCCAGTTCGGCGCGGCGCAGGAGTTCGGCAGGGTCCGGGGCGTCCGGACCGCCCTCGGCCGTCACCGCGCCGATGGAGACGGTGGGGTAGATGTCGAAACCGGCCATACGCAGCGGCTGCTCCAGCGCCTCGCGCATCCGTTCGCCCCCGCCGGTTCCCCCGCGCTTCACCAGAACGGCGAACTCGTCCTCGCCGATCCGGGCGGGGGAGCAGTCTTCGGAAAAAGCCGCCGACAACCGCGACCCAAGGGCCGACAACACCAGATCGGCCCGCTCGTGCCCCAGGGCCTCGTTCAGGCGGCGCAGGCGGTCCAGATCGCCGACCACCACCTCATAGTCCCCCGGCTGCGCCAGGGTTTCCGCCACGCGGACCAGAAAGGTGCGCCGATCCAGCAATCCGGTCAGCGTATCCCGGTCGGCGCCTGCGAACTTGGTTTCCAGGGCGACGATGCCCGCCGCGCGCAGACCGTCCTCCAGCCAGACGCCGCGCCACAGACAGGTCTCGCACCCGCGCATCCGCAGGCGCACGGCGATCTCGGTCCCTTCGGCCTGCGGCTTCAGCAGGCGGTCGGCCAGGGCGCGGTCCTGCGGCATGGTCAGGGCGGTGAAGGCCGCGCCCGAACACTGCGGCGCCAGCGGCCCCAGCCCCAGCGGCCGGGTGGCCCCGGTGAAACGGATCTGATCCTCGGCGGGCGTCCATATCCACAGAGCGGCGTCCGCCGCAGCCAAGGCTTCGATGGCCGTGGTGGGATCCCACGTCAACGCTCTGGATCTTGCACTCAAAGCGTACCCGCTAAACTGGCTGAGGAAGGGTCGGCGCGAACTCGGTGTTCAAAACGCCGAACAGAAGATGATCTGCCCAGCGGCCGTTAATTTTCAAATAAGCCCGCGCCAGTCCCTCGTGACGAAAGCCCGCCTTTTCCAGCACCCGGCGCGAGGGATAGTTGGTCGGCAAACAGGCCGCCTCGACCCGGTGCAGCTTCAGAGGCCCGAAGGCGTAGGTCAGCATGGCGCGCACGGCCCGCGTGCCGACCCCGCGCCCGGCATGCGGCTGGCCGACCCAATAGCCCAGCGTCCCTGTCTCGGCGACGCCGCGCCGGATGTTGGACAGGGTGACCGCGCCCAACAGGGCCTCGTCCTCGCCATCAAAGATGAACAGGGGCCAGGCCGTGCCCAGCTCCATTTCGCGCGCATAGACGCCCAGCCGGCGACGAAAGGCGGCCCGGGTCAGGTCGTCCTCGGGCCAGGCAGGCTCCCACGCCTGAAGATAGGCGCGCGACTCCTCGCGCAGGGAGGCCCACGCCATATAGTCAGAGGGGCGCGGCGGACGCAGCACGACACCCTGCCCGTTCAGGACCGGTCCGGTCGCCTCGGCCATCCAGTCGAACAGGGCCATGAAATCAGGATAGCGCGTCGCGGCCCCGGCGTCAGCCGCCGGTAACAAAGATGACGTCAGCCTCCGGTTGCGGACATGGCGGCGCGGAAGGCGGCGCCCGCCCCACCCGCTGCACGCGGCCCCAGTACGGCGCTGGCCGAACGTCCCGCCGCCGCCATTTCCCGCCCCACAGCGCGCAGATCCTCGGCGCCTTGAGCCTCGATGCGGGCCGCCGTCGTCTCGGACGAGACCGGCGCCCCGAACACCAGGGTCTGTCCTGCGTTCCGCCCCGCGCGGCTGGCCGGGCTTTCATCGGCCATCCACAGGCTGGCGTTCAGCACCGCCTTGGCGCGCGCCAGTTCCTGCGGCGTCGGCCCCCGCTCGGCCAGGTCCAGGATTTCGGCGGCGCAGACTTCGGCCAGTTCCGTCGACCGCTCGGCCGCCGCCCCGGCGTAGACGCCCAGCAGCCCCAGATCGTCATAGGTCTCGTGATAGGCGTCGATGGCGTAGGCCAGACCCCGATCCTCGCGTGCGCTCTGGAACAGGCGCGAGGCCATGCCCCCGCCGAGGATTTCGGTGAACAGGCGCAGGGCGGGCAGCCGCTCGTCGCGCGCGCCGATGGTCGGCAGTTGGAACACCAGATTGGCCTGTTCGATCTTGCGTGCCAGCCGCGCCTCGCCGCCGACGAAGACGGCCGGCGGCAGCGCTTCCGTCGGCGTCGCCGTCTGATGGCCGAACCAGGTCTCGGCTAGCGGCAGAAGCTCGTCTTCGTCCACCTCGCCCGAGACAGCCACCACCATGCGGTCGGGCGAATAGAGACGTCGGCGCCAGTCGCCGATCGTCTCACGCGTGACCGGCGCCAGGCTGGCGATCGAGCCCAGGATCGGCCGCCCCAGCGACTGCCCCACGAAGGCGCGCGTCTGGGCCATCTCGAACACATGGTCGTCGGGGGTGTCGAAGGCCTCGGCGATCTCCTGCGCCACCACGTCCTTCTCGCGCTCGATCTCTTCGGGCGCCAGGGTCGGGCGGAACACCAGGTCGGACAGCACCTGCATGGCCAGCGGCAGGCTGCCCTTCAGGGCGCGGATGTCGAAACTGGTGCGTTCATAGCCGGTGGCGGCGTTGATCGAGCCGCCCTCGGCCTCGATGCGCTCGACGATCTCGCGCGCCCCCATGTCGCCCGCGCCCTTGAAGACCAGATGCTCCAGCAGGTGCGACCAACCGGACTGGGCCTCGTCCTCCATACGGGCGCCGCCGTTGACGGCCACGGTCACGGCGATGGTGCGCAGGCCGGGCATGGGGTCGCACACGACGCGCACGCCGTTGGACAGGGTGTGAAGGCGAGCAGTCAGATCGATTGTCCTCAGGAAGAACGGTAACGGCGGACCATCACGGCCGCATAGAAGCCGACCAGCACCGCCGCCAGGCCGAACCAGGTCAAGGCGTAGCCCAGGTGATTGTTGCTGAAGGCGGCGGGCGGCGCCACGGGCCGCAGCGCCGTCAGCTCGGGATTGGCCGAGGTCGTCGCATAGACGGTGTAGGGCGACACCGGTCCGGTCACGCCCAGAGCCTGCGCCATGGCCGTCCGATCACGGCCGTAGAAGAGCTTACCCGATGGCGGCGGCGTCAGGGCGTTGGGCTCCGGCGCCCGGCGCACCACGCCCGCGATCACGACCGGCATGGCCGCATCGGCGCGAACCGCGGGTCGGTCAGAGACTTCGTCGGGCACGAAGCCGCGATCGATCAGCACTATGCCGCGCCCCTCGACCGGACAGGCCGAGATCAATCTTACGCCGGCGTCGCCGTCGTCGATGCTCTGAAGCTCGACGAAAGGCGCCGTGTTCAGACCGCGACAGGTCACGATCGCCTGACGGAACTCGGGGTCCTCCAGCGCCAGCACGCTCTCAAGCGGAACCGGCGCCTGGCGGGCGGCGGCCTCGGAGCGGGCGATCAGGTCCAGCTTCCATTGCAACCGCTGCGCCTGCCACACGCCCAGGGTCAGCAGCAGGGCCAGCGCCAGAACCGCCACGACGGTCAGCACAATGGGGAAACGAGGCCGGGCGGCGTCGGTCATCGGGTCTCTCGGGGTGAATCATCGCTGCGCTGACGCAGCATCTGAAGCGCCGTCATCAACCCCTTTCCCGGCCGCATCAAGGCCAGGGCCAGACCCGCCGTCAGCGGCAGCCAGATGATCAGGTGCAGCCAGATCGGCGGGCTGAAGGCGATCTCGACCGCCAGGGCCGAAAACCCGACCAGAAAGCCGGCGATCTGCATGATGAAGGTGGCCGCGCCGTCGCCCGTCTCGACCGCGCCCAGATCAAAGCCGCAGGCCTCGCAGGACGCGCGGCGCTTCAGAAAGCCCTCGAACAGCGGCCCGCGCCCACAGGCGGGACAGCGCCCCATCAGCCCTGCGCGCACAGCGGGCCAGACAAGCAAATCGGCGCGGGACCTGAGGCCCCGCGCCGACGAAAGCTCGACTTGTCCGTCGCGTTCGATCAACCGAAGACGACGTACATGAAGACGAACAGGAACAGCCACACCACGTCGACGAAGTGCCAGTACCAGGCGGCGGCTTCGAGGCCGAAGTGCTTCTGCGGCGACATCTGACCGGCTTGCAGGCGCAGCAGGCAGACGGCCAGGAAGATGGTGCCGACCGCGACGTGGAAGCCGTGGAAGCCCGTCGTCATGAAGAAGATCGAACCGTACAGCTTGGCCTGGGCCGCGTCTTCGCTGAAGAACAGGTGGCCGTGCAGGATGTGGTAATACTCATAGGCCTGAACGCCGGTGAACAGCAGGCCCAGCAGGACGGTGATCAGCAGGCCCATCTTGGCGGCCTTGCGGTCGCCGACGATGATGGCGTGGTGCGCCCAGGTCAGGGTCGTGCCCGACAGCAGCAGGATGACCGTGTTCATGAGCGGCAGGCTCCACGGATCCAGCAGTTCTACGCCCGTCGGGGGCCAGGTCTTCCAGGCGGCGGCGGTGTCCATCCAGTTGCCGACCTCCGGGATGATCGCACGCGATTCATTGAAGATCGCCATGTCGAAGAACATCCAGAAGAAGGAGACGAAGAACATCACTTCCGAAGCGATGAACAGCACCATGCCGTAACGCAGGCCGATGCCCACGACGGGGGTGTGGTCGCCCTTGCGGCTTTCCTTCACCACATCCGACCACCACGAGAACATGGTGAACAGGACGCCGGCCAGGCCGACGAAGAACATCCACTTGGTGCCAGCTTCGAGGCCGAACAGCCCCTTCATCCACACGACGGCGCCGACGAACATGACGCAGGCGGAGAAGGAGCCGACCAGCGGCCACGGGCTGGGGTCGACCAGGTGGTAGTCGTGTTGCGGTTTCGCGTGCGCGTCGGCCATTCCTGGAGTCTCTGTAATCAAGGCGAGAATGTTTGAAGAGGGCTATAGCCCCCGCTATCCGGCTTTGCCAACAGCAGAGTCGTTCGCAGCCGCCTGCTGGAAGCCCTTCGTCGGGAAGAAGGTGTAGCTGAGGGTGATCTGGCGCACGCCCTTGACCTCGGGGTCGGTCGCCAATTCAGGCGCCACGAAGTACTGGATCGGGAAGGAAACCGTCGCGCCCGGCGCGATTTCCTGACCTTCGAAGCAGAAACACTGCAGTTTCTGGAAATAAGGCCCCGCCCGCTCGGGCACGACATTATAGGCGGCCGTGGCGTGCAGCGTCTGGTTCGAGGTGTTTACGACCTCGAAATAGGCCATGCCGGTCTCGCCGATCCGCACCTTCTGGCTCAGCGTTTCGGCGCGGAAGGTCATCGGCAGATCGCGCACATTGGTGTCGAACCGAATCAGCACCTCCTGATCCAGGATCTGCGTCGGGGCCGCCTCGGCCCTTTTCACCGTGCCGTCGAAGCCCGTCACCTGACAGAAGATGCGATAGAGAGGCACCGCCGCGAAGGCCGCGCCGGTCATCGCCAGCACCAGAGCCGCGCACAGAATCGCGACCTTGTTCTGCTTGGTCACGGCTGGGCTGCCTCCGAAGCGACAGCAGCGACAGGGGCGTCCGGCTGGACCGGGGGCGGCAGGGCCGGATCGGCCCGCTCCAGCGTCGCCAGGGCCTCGGCCTCGGCCGCCTTGCGCGCCTCGTTGTTGGCGCTCATCCGCGACAGGGTGACCAGATAAACCAGGGCGATGAAGCCCAGCAGGCCCAGGGCGATCGCCACATTGCGGCGCTTGCGCGCGCGGACCTGCTCATCGGTCAGTTTGACGTATTTGAGTTGGGACATAGGGGTTTAGCCTCCAACGCCAGGCAGGTGCTCGACCAGCAGGGCTGAGAACAGCGCCATAAGATATAGAATGGAAAAGGCGAACAGGTTGCGGGCCGGTTTGGCCTCGGCCCTGACGTCATACAATGCGGCCTCTCGTCCCACGGCCTCGGCCTTGTCGGGCTGATCGCCGGCGCGCGAGCGATAAAGCCGCAGCGCCAGGCCCAGGAAGGCCACGCCGCCGACGATCGACACCACCAGATAGATCGGCCCGCCCAGTCCCGTCAGCGCCGGGGCGATCGCCACCGGCACGAAGACCAGGGTGTAGAGCAGGATCTGCAGGCGGGTGGACTTGGCGCCGCGCGCCACCGGCATCATCGGAATGCCCGCCTTGGCGTAATCCCCGGCCGAATAGAGGGCCAGGGCCCAGGTGTGCGGCGGCGTCCAGGTGAAGATGATCAGGAACAGCAGCCAGGCCTGCCACGGGGCGTCGCCCGTCACGGCCGCCCAGCCGATCACCGGGGGAAAGGCGCCCGCCGCTCCGCCGATGACGATATTCTGCGGCGTCCGCCGCTTCAGCACCAGGGTGTAGAGCCAGGCGTAATAGACGATGGTCAGGGCCAGCAGCCCCCCCGCCAGCCAGTTGGTCGTCATGCCCAACAGCATGACCGAGAAGACCGACAGCACCATGCCGAAGGCGATGGCGTCGTTCTTGCGCACGCGTCCGGCGGCGACCGGCCGGCCGCGCGTGCGGCGCATCAGGGCGTCGGTCTCGCCCTCGACGGCCATGTTGAGCGCGCCGGCCGCGCCTGCGCCCACGGCGATGCACAGGATGGCGACAATGGCGTTGATCCAGTCCAGCCGCCCCGGAGCCACGATCAGGCCGGTGACGGCGGTGAACACCACCAGCGACATGACGCGCGGCTTCAGCAGCTGGAAGAAATCTTCCGGCTGGGCGCTGGTGACGAGCGGGGTCTCGCGGGCGGGGTGATCGGTCATGGTCATAAAGAGCAAAGGCCGCCCTTCCGGTTGCGGAAGGGCGGCCTCTCCGGGTCTATCCGATAAGGATCAGTGGTTGTCCGCCTTGACCACCGGCAGTTCGTTGAACTGGTGGTGGGGCGGCGGCGAGGACAGGGTCCACTCCAGCGTGGTGGCGCCTTCGCCCCACGGGTTGGCCTCGGCCTTGCGGCGACGGATGGCCGACTCCAGCAGCATCACCATGAAGACGCCGACGCCGACGATGGTGATGACATAGCCCACCGAGGAAACGTGGTTCCAGTAGGTGAAGGCTTCCGGATAGTCGACGTAACGACGCGGCATGCCCTGCAGGCCCAGGAAGTGCTGCGGGAAGAAGATCAGGTTCACGCCGATGAACATGATCCAGAAGTGCGCCTGGCCCAGGAACTCGTTGTACTTCACCCCGAACATCTTCTCGTACCAGTAGTAGAAGGCGGCGAAGATCGAGAAGATGGCGCCCAGCGACAGCACATAGTGGAAGTGCGCCACGACGTAGTAGGTGTCGTGCAGGCTGTAGTCGATGCCGGCGTTCGACAGGACCACGCCGGTCACGCCGCCGACGGTGAACAGGAAGATGAAGCCCATCGCCCACAGCATGGGCGTCTTGAAGGTGATCGAGCCGCCCCACATGGTGGCGATCCAGCTGAAGATCTTCACGCCCGTGGGCACGGCGATGATCATGGTCGCCGCCACGAAATAGGCGCGCAGGTTCACGCTCATGCCGACCGTATACATGTGGTGCGCCCACACGATGAAGCCGATGAAGCCGATGGCGACCATGGCGTAGGCCATCGCGAGGTAGCCGAAGATCGGCTTCTTCGAGAAGGTCGAGACGATGTGCGAGATCATGCCGAAGCCCGGCAGGATCATGATGTACACTTCGGGGTGGCCGAAGAACCAGAACAGGTGCTGGTACATCACCGGGTCGCCGCCGCCGGCAGGGTCGAAGAACGACGTGCCGAAGTTACGGTCCGACAGCAGCATGGTGATGGCGCCCGCCAGAACCGGCAGCGAGATCAGCAGCAGGAAGGCGGTGATCAGCACGCCCCAGGCGAACAGCGGCATGCGGTGCAGGGTCATGCCCGGCGCGCGCATGTTGAAGATGGTGGTGATGAAGTTGATCGCGCCCAGGATCGACGAGGCGCCCGCGACGTGCAGCGAGAAGATCGCCAGGTCGAACGACGGCCCTGCGTGACCCATGGTCGACAGCGGCGGATAGGACGTCCAGCCCCCGCCGAACCCGCGCCCCGGCCCGCCGTCGACGAACATCGACAGGATCAGCAGGCAGAAGGCGAAGAAGATCAGCCAGAAGGAGATGTTGTTCAGACGCGGGAAGGCCATGTCCGGCGCCCCGATCATGATCGGGATGAAGTAGTTGCCGAAGCCGCCCATCGTCGCCGGCATGACGACGAAGAACACCATGATCAGGGCGTGCGCCGTGACGGTGGCGTTGTAGCCGTGCTTGGAAGCCTCAACCAGGCCCAGATACTGGACGAAGGTGCCTTCCTTGAAGAGCTGGATGCCCGGCTCCGCCAGTTCCCAGCGGATCAGGCCCGACAGGGCGCCGCCGATGAGGCCGGTGAAGATGGCGAACATCAGGTACAGAAGCCCGATGTCCTTGTGGTTGGTCGACAGGAACCAGCGGGTGAAGAAACCCGGCTTGTGGTCGTGCGGATCGTGAACAGCTGCGGTGGCCATCGGTCTGGGCTCTCGCGTCTCTCTTACTGAGCAGCCGGCGCGGCGGGCGCGGCGGCGGTTGCGGGGGCCGCAGGCGCGGCGTCGGTCGGGGCGGCGGCGTCAGCAGCCGGAGCGGCAGGCGCTTCGGCGACGGCGGGCGCGGCCGCAGCAGCGGCTTCATCAGCCGCCTTGGTCATGGAGCCGCCCTTGGAAGCGACCCATTCGGCGAAGGCCTGCTTGCTGACCACCTTGACGTGGATCGGCATGAAGGCGTGGTCGACGCCGCACAGCTCGGAGCACTGGCCGTAGTAGTCGCCTTCCTTCTCGGCGCGGAACCAGGTCTCGTTCATACGGCCCGGAACAGCGTCGACCTTGATGGCGAAGGCCGGGACGGCGACGGCGTGGATCACGTCCGAAGCGGTGATCAGCAGGCGGACGTTCTCGCCCACCGGCACCACCATCGGCTCATCGGCGGCCAGGCGGTACAGATGCTTGGGCGCCTTGTCCTCCGGCAGCATGTTCGAGATGTACTCGGCCACGCCCTGGTCCGGATATTCATAGCCCCAGTTCCACTGGTTGCCCGTGATCTTCACCGTGACGTCCGCATCCGGATAGTCGTGATAGGCGAACAGCAGACGGAACGAGAACAGGGAGATGCCGACCAGGATCAGCACCGGCACCACGGTCCAGATGATCTCGATAACGGTGTTGTGGCTCCACTTGGCCGGGGTCGGATTGGCGCGCTTGTTGTAGCGGATCGCGATCCACACCAGCAGCACCAGCACCAGCACGCAGATGGCGGTGATGATCGGCATCAGCACGACGTTGTGGAAGAAGTGAGCCTCATGCGCCAGCGGCGCGGCGGCCGTCTGCAGGCCCAGGCCCGCCGGAGTCGGCTGACCCAACACATCCTGCGCCATCGCCGGCGCGGCGAAAATGGCGGCAAGGGCGGTCGCGGCGATACCGCCTCCCAACCGCGCCATGGCTCGCATGCCCATCCCCATTCGAGAAGTCCTCATTAACCGTTCAGCAGCAGACGTTTGCGAGCAATTCGCAAGCGTCGCCGGGCCCAGAGGACCTCGGCGTGTCATGGGCCGGTCCTTATCGGCTCGGATCGCCCTTGCCAAGCGATCAAGCGCACCTAGGGCGCCGTCTCGACAAAATGCGGTCGATTAATTCGCTGTCATGTTTGAACAGCTACCTTGCACCACAAGATACCTTGCGATACCTCTTCGTCATCCAGACAGGGATGCCCAAGAGGGAGGCCCGCAGGGAGGCCATGCGCGACACCATCGACGTTCAACTGAAGAAAGGCGTGCTGGGGCTATGCGTCCTGGCGCTGCTCGCCCGGCGCGACAGCTACGCCTATGAGATCGCCAGCCGCCTGTCCGACGCCATCGGCATGGGCGAAGGCACCATCTATCCGCTGATGCGGCGGATGCAGACCGACGGCCTGGTCGAGACCTATCTGGTCGAATCATCCAGCGGCCCGTCGCGGAAATATTACCGCCTGACCGATGCGGGGCGTCGCGCCCTGGACGGCCAGACCGGCGAGTGGCGGGCCTTCGCCCGCGCTGTCGAGGCCCTGATCGCGGGCGATGAAGACGAAGCCGTCATCGTCGCCGAGGCCCCGGCCGAGACGCCCGCCCTGCTCGACCAGAGCGCCCAAACCGAATCGATCGCCCAAGCTGACAGGGGAGAGGACCAATGAACCGCGCGGAATTCCTGGCGCGCCTGCGTCGCGGCCTGGTGGGTCTGCCCGCCGCCGCCGCCAATGAGATCGTCGCCGACTATGAAGCCCACTTCGCCGACGGCGCCGCCGCCGGGCGCAGCGAGGCCGAGGTGGCCGAGGCCCTGGGCGATCCCGATCGCCTGGCCCGCGAACTGAAGGCCGAGGCCGGCGCCCAGCGCTGGCGTCAGGAGCCGTCGGCCTCGTCCGCCGCCGGGGCCGTGTTCGGCATCCTGGGCCTGGGCGCGATCGACATCCTGATCCTGCTGCCCATCGCCCTGCCGGTCTTCGGCACGGTGCTGTCCCTGCTGCTGGGCGGGGTCGGCGTCTTCATCGCCGGCGGCTTCGTCATGGTGGCGGGCGCCTTCACCGGCCTGCCGGGCGGGGCGCTGGCCGCCGCGCTGCTGGGCGTGGGCCTGATGGGTCTGGGCATCTTCATGGTCGGAACCATGGCCCTGCTGACCAAATGGCTGATCGACGCCACCGTCTGGTACGCCCGCCTGCACTACCGCGTCGTCAAACCCGCCCTGGAACCCCAGGCCTGAAGCCAGAGAGTGAGGAGAACACAGTCATGATCCGCAATCTGCTCATCATCTCCGGCGCAGGCCTGATCCTGGCCATCGTCGGCATCGGCGGCGCCTTCGCCGTGGGCGGCCGCGACCTGGCCCGCCACGACTGGACCTGGGTCATTACCGACGACGACGGTCCCGACAGCGGCTTCACCGTCGAGCGCGGCCAGGTGTCGCCCGACGCCACGCGCACCATCGAATGGACCGGCGACGAGCGTCTGGCCATCAACGTCCCCGCCGACGTCGTCTACGACCAGCAGGCCGACGCGCCCGGCATCACCGTCACGGGCGCCGAGACGGTCGTGAACCGCGTCCGCTTCTCCAACGGACGCCTGACGCTGGAGGAAGCCCCGCGCGGCGACCGCAGCTATGTCCGCTGGACCCGCACCGGCATTCGCGGCTGGAGCGAGACCGACGCCCTGAAGATCATCATCAAGGCGCCCTCGGTGAAGGCCTTCGACCTGTCCGGCCCGACCGAACTGAAGATCCGCGGTTATGACCAGCCGACGCTGGACCTGACCCTCACCGGCGCGTCCGACGTGCGCGTTCAGGGCCGCACCGGCGCCGTTACGGTCGACGCCTCCGGCGCCAGCGACGCCCGCCTCGACGAACTGATCGTCGAGGACGCCAAGGTCCAGGTCAGCGGCTCGGGCGACGTCCGCGTCGGCCCCAGCGGCAAGGCCGAGGTCGATGTTTCGGGCAGCGGCGAGGTCCGCCTGACCCGCCGCCCCGCCGAACTGCGCCAGTCGGTCAGCGGCACGGGCGACGTGAGACAGGACTGATCGACACCGACAGACTGAACGCTTGATCGGCCCCTTTCGCACGTCGAGAGGGGCCGATTGTTTTGCGGGCCGTGACGCGAGGCCCCGCACCCCCTATCTAACCTCCATGAGCACCGTCGCCTCCCCCTCCCCCATCCTCGACGCCGCCGGCGTAGCCCCGGACGAGGCCCTGTCGATCCTGCAGACCGCGCTGTCGGGCGCCGACGACGGGGAGCTGTTCCTCGAAAAGACCGAGAGCGAATCCCTGGTCTTCGACGACGGGCGGCTGAAGGGCGCCTCCTATGACGCCGTGGAAGGCTTCGGCCTGCGCGTCGTGGCGGGCGAGACGGCCGGTTACGCCCACGCCAATGAGATTTCCCCCGCCGCCATCCGCCGCGCTGCCGACAGCGCTGCGCTCGCCAAGCGCGGCTATGACGGAACCGCCGCCGAAGCGCCGCGCGACACCAACCAGCGCCTCTATGATCCGGTCGACCCGCTGCTGGCCCCGGCCTTCTCGGACAAAATCGCCCTGCTGGCCGAGATCGACGCCTGGGCCCGCGCCCGCGATCCGCGGGTGGTGCAGGTCTCGGCCTCTCTGGTCGGCGAGCGCCGCGCCATCGATATCCTGCGCGGCGACGGACGACTGCTCAGCGACCTGCGTCCGCTGGTCCGGTTGAACGTCTCCGTCACCGTCGAGAAGGACGGCAAGCGCGAGAGCGCCTCGTCCGGCGCGGGCGGCCGCGCGGGCTTTGAAGAATGGGTCGCGCCCGAACGCTGGCAGGCCCAGGTGGATGAAGCCCTGCGTCAGGCCCTGGTCAATCTGGAGGCCGTCGACTGCCCGGCGGGCGAGATGGACGTGGTGCTGGGCGCGGGCTGGCCCGGCGTCCTGCTGCACGAAGCCGTGGGGCACGGCTTCGAGGGCGACTTCCACCGCAAGGGTTCGTCGGTCTTTACCGGCATGATGGGCAAGCGGGTCGCCGCGCCGGGCGTGACGGTCGTGGACGACGGCTCAATCGCCGGGCGTCGCGGCTCCCTGTCGTTCGACGACGAAGGCACCCCGACCTCGCGCACCGTGCTGATCGAGGACGGGATCATGGTCGGCCTGATGCACGACCGTCTGTCGGCGCGTCAGCTGGGCGCGAACGCCACCGGCAACGGCCGCCGCCAGTCCTTCGCCCACACGCCCATGCCGCGCATGACCAACACCTTCATGGAAGGCGGCAAGGACAGCCAGGCGGACATGATCGCCAGCACCAAGCGCGGCCTCTACGCCGCCAACTTCGGCGGCGGTCAGGTGGACATCACCAACGGCAAGTTCGTCTTCCAGTGCACCGAGGCCTATCTGATCGAGGACGGCAGGATCACCGCCCCGGTGCGCGGCGCCACCCTGATCGGCGACGGCGCCACGGCCCTGACCCAGATCCATATGATCGGCGACGACTTCGCCTTCGACCCCGGCGTCGGCACCTGCGGCAAGGCCGGTCAGGGCGTCCCCGTCGGCATCGGCCAGCCAAGCCTCAAGATCGGCGGCCTGACAGTCGGCGGCACGGCGGTCTAGGGGGCGCTCCTGTCTAAGGTGCAGCGGGCTTCCATTCGGGACCGTCGACCTCAAAGCCCTGCGCCTCCAGCAGGTCCAGCACCCCGCCTGGCTCGGCCAGACGGCGCAGCGGCGCGACCGCCAGCGTCAGGCCCGGCTGGCTGACCGCCTGGGTGACCGCCTCGGTCCATTCCGTGCGCAGTTGCGACCCGATCTGCGGGTCGCCCCACGGCCAGCACCGATCCACCGCCTGATCCACCGGCGAGGCCAGCACCTCGGCCACCCTCAGCGCGCGCCAGGCCTCGGCGCGCAGACGCAGGGCGTCCGGCCCCAGCTCGGCGGCCGACAGGGCGGCGCGCAGGCATTCGCGGTGCGTCTCAGGCGGGGCGGAAATCAGACCCTCGATCAGATCGGCGCCGCGCACCACGCCGATCGAACGGATCGGCACACGCGCCTTGCGCGCGGCGCGACGCACGGCGTCGTCGGCGCCGACGGATCGGGCGTCCGTCTCGCCCGCCTTGTTCTTGAACAGATCAATGGCCAGCAGCAGCAGGCTGTACCGCCGCCACTGGTCGGTCTTTTCCCCCGTCATCAGGGCCTCGAGCCGCTCCTGATCCTCGGGCGTCAGGTAATCGGCCGTCGTCGTCCCTTCCGGCAGCCAGCCGATAGTACGGATGCGCCACATCAACCGCAGCACGTCGGCAGGCGAAGCTCGGCCCCGTTGAGGGAACAGGATGCGGTCGGCGCGGGCCGCCGCCTCCTCCAGC
This sequence comes from Brevundimonas sp. LPMIX5, assembly GCF_003576505.1. Classification (NCBI taxonomy): domain Bacteria; kingdom Pseudomonadati; phylum Pseudomonadota; class Alphaproteobacteria; order Caulobacterales; family Caulobacteraceae; genus Brevundimonas; species Brevundimonas sp. LPMIX5. The sequence goes on along the minus strand of NZ_QWTZ01000012.1, from coordinate 32,413 downwards.
GCCTGCGGCCGCCATTCGAACCCGCGCGGCGCCTCCTCGATCGCGCCGACCAGAACCATCACCCCTTCGCCGTCGCGCCGGATCGTCCACATCGGCGCGCCCGCCCGCCGCGCAGTGACCACCACCTCGTCCAGACGGGTCGGCGCCTCGTTCTGGTTCTGGGCGGCCAGAACCGAACCCGGCGCGACGGACAGCGCCAGAAAAGTCGACAGGACAATGGGAGCAAGACGAGCTTTCATCCGGTCATTCTAAAGTCTTCAAAAGCCGCCGCACGTGACTATTCCGTAATGATGTCCACGATTTAATCCACCTGTCCCGCTTGTAACTGGAGATCGTAACACGCGCCGTCCACACCTCTGCCGACACCGAGGGAGAGGAAAAATGAACACCAAAAGCGCCCTGCTGGCCACCACCGCCCTGCTGCTGAGCGCCGCCGCGCCGGCCGTCGTCCTGGCCGCCGAGAAGGCCGACGCCCCCGCCCGCCAGACGGCCGTCGCCGGCGATCAGGCCGTGCTGATCTTCACCCCTGACTTCTTCGTCGACGCCCGCCCCAACACGGCGCTGGACATGGTCAACCGGGTGCCCGGTTTCTCGGTCAACGACGGCGACGGAGCGCGCGGCTTTGAGGGCGCGGTCGGCAACGTTCTGATCAACGGCGCGCGCCCGGCTTCCAAGAACGACACCGGCTCCAACGTCCTGGCGCGCACCGTGGCCAGCCAGGTCGAGCGTATCGAACTGATCCGGGGCGGGGCGCCGGGCATCGAGATGCAGGGCTATTCCGTCGTCGCCAACGTCATTCTGAAGAACACGGTCAGCCGCGAGCACATCGCCACCTTCAACGCCAATCTGTTCGAGGGCGGCCAGGACCTGTTCGGCGGCTCCTATCAGTTCACCGAGCGCAAGGGCGACCGCACCTGGGGCGTGACCCTGAGCGACGGCATCTCCATGAGCGACTCCAACGGCGCCGGTCCGCTGCGCCGGGTCGGCCCGAACGGAGAGACCCTGCGCGCCGAGGATTACTACAACGACGGCTACGGCGGCGGGAACTCGATCCGCGGCAACTTCTCCAGTCCTTTCCTGGGCGGCAAGGTCGACCTGACGGCGCGTTATGGGATCAACGACTGGCACAACATCAACCGCCAGACCGCGCCCGGCGTGCTGCGCGAAAGCCTGTATGACGAAGACAGCCACAGCGGCGAGTTCGGCGTCGTCTACACCCGCCCCCTGTCCGAGAAGCTGAAGCTGGAAACCCGCTTCATCCATGAATTCGGCGACTATGACTCGGCCTCGGTCTCACGCGGCCGGGTGGTTGACGTCCAGAGCCCGGAACAACTGTTCAGTTCTGACGGCAAGTCATCCGAAACCATCCTGCGCGGCCTGGTGCGCTATGAGCGGACCCCGTCGATGGATTTCGAGGCGGGCGGCGAAATCGCCTACAACATGATGCAGCGCGACCAGGCCTATTCCATCGACGGCGTCGAGGAGCCCCTGCCCTCCGCCTCGGTCAAGGTCGAGGAGACGCGCGGCGAACTGTTCGGCAAGGCGACCTGGCGCATCAACCCGAAATGGACGCTGGAAAGCGGCCTGCGGCTGGAATCCTCGACGATCAGCCAGTCCGGCGACGCTGATCAGGAAAAGAGCTTCTTCTTCGCCAAGCCGCGCCTGCTGGCCACCTGGACCCCGGCGGCCAACAACCAGCTGCGCCTGCGGCTGGAGCGCACCGTCGGTCAGCTGGACTTCAGCGACTTCGCCGCCTCGGCCGAGTTCGCCGACGGCAATGTCTTCGGCGGCAATGTGAACCTGCACCCCGAATCGCGCTGGGTCGCCGAACTGACCTATGAGAAGCGTTTCTGGGGCGAAGGCGTCGTCAGCATCGGCCTGCGCCATGACGAGATCACCGACGCCATCGACGTCATCCCCTTGGAAGGCGGTTACGCCGCCGTGGGCAATATCGGCGACGGGACGCTGGACCAGCTGGTGCTGAACGTCACCATTCCAACCGACAAACTGGGGGTCTCGGGCGGCAAGTTCGGCTTCCGCAACACCTGGAACCACACCGAAGTCACCGACCCGACCACCGGCGAGATCCGCCCCATCTCCGGCGTCCGCGCCAGTCAGGCGACCATCACCTTCCAGCAGGACATCACGCGGTGGAAGGTGCAGTGGGGCGGCGCCTGGATTCCCCTGCTGGGCCAGAACAACTATCGGCCGGACCAGATCTCGGGCTGGCGCGGTCACGACTACTATGAGCTGTGGGGCGAGTATAAGCCGACGCCGACCCTGTCGATCCGCGCCCAGATCAACATCTGGGACGACTTCAACGTCCAGCTCACCCAGTTCGCTGATCGCGAGACGCGGCCGATCGCCTTTGTCGAGAACCGCTTCATCGACCCGCGCACCTTCTATCAGATCCGCCTGCGCAAGACTTTCTGAGGAACTGAAACCACGCGCCCCGGAGCCAGCCGGGGCCTTTCCCCGGACAACTGAAAAGGGCGGCGCCTCCTGCGAGACGCCGCCCTTTCCTTTGATGGTCAGCCGGTCCGGCGCGCGAACGCAGGACCGGCTTTTTACTCATGGACGCTTAGTGCGGCGCCTTTTCGTGCGACCAGCCCTTGATGAAGAAGCTGAGGACGATGAAGCCGACGCCGATGCCCATGCCCCACACGCCCAGCATGCCGAACACCTCCAGCGAGGTGCGCAGGGCGGCGCCGGGGTCCAGCACCTGGCCGCCGACCGTTTCGGTCCCGGCCAGACCGGCGATCCAGCCGCCGACGTACTGGGCGATGGACGAGGCCAGGAACCACACGGCCATCATGAAGCTGACCACCTTGGCCAGCGACAGCTTGGTGATCTCCGACAGGCCCACCGGCGACAGGAACAGCTCGCCCAGGGTGTGGAACATGTAGAGCAGGCCCAGCAGCAGGATCGGCATCTGGAAGGCCGAGTCGGCCATCCCGGCGCCCCACACCACGATCATGAAGCCCAGGCCGACCTGCAGCAGGCCGAGACCGAACTTCAGCACCGGGTTCGGATCCATGTTGCGCTTGCCCAGGAAGGCCCACAGGGCCGCCATGATCGGCGCGAAGATCAGGATGAAGCCGGCGTTGAACGACTGGGTCTGCGCCGCCGTCACCGTGGCGTCGATCCAGAAGCCGGTGGGCGTGATGCCCGCCGCCGCCAGTTGGGCCGGGGTGCCGATGGTGACGCCCAGGAACTGCACCGCCGTCGGCGTCAGGCTGAGGTCGACGTTACGGTCAGCGAACAGGTTCAGCGAGGTGCCGGCCTGTTCGAACAGGGTGAAGAAGACCACCGAGCCGAAGATCAGCACCACCGCCAGCATCATGCGCTCGCGCTGGATGCGGTTCTCGCAGACCTTGACGATGATGTAGGCGATGAAGGCCAGCGACGCGATGGTCGCGGCGCCCAGCACCCAGCCCACCAGGGCGTTGCGCTGAACCATGAACCACACCACGCCGACGCCCAGAATGCTGAGCAGATAGATCGACCATTCGCGGTTCAACGGGCCCAGGAAGGGCTTCTTGAGCTCGCCCTCGACCGGCGGCTCGCCCTTGCCCTGCAGCAGCGGCTTGCCCAAGACGAAGACGACCCAGCCCAGCGCCATGCCGACGCCGGCCAGGCCGAAGCCCGCCCACCAGCCGACCGTCTGGCCCAGATAGCCGCACAGCACCGCGGCCCAGAAGGCCCCCAGGTTGATGCCGTAGTAGTAGAGGGTGAAGCCCGAATCCCGGCGCGGGTCGCCGTCAGGATACAGTTGCCCCACGATGGTGGAGATGTTCGGCTTCAGATAGCCCACGCCCATGATGATCAGGGCGATCGCCAGATAGAAGACGTTGATGCCCGCCAGGTCGCGGGTCACGTCGATCTTGTAGTCGCCGGTCGGCAGCACGGCCGGAATCGGCGCGTCCTGCGGCAGGTCCCTGATCGCCAGGCCATTCTCGACCGGAGCGAAGGCGTATTTCTGTCCGTTGACCATCAGGCCGACGTCGCGGGCGGCGCCGCGGCCCTCGGCCGAGATTTCATAGGTCGCGCCCTGATAGGTCAGGGTTTCGGTGGCGGGACGACCTTCGAAGGCCATCATGCCGTGACCGGCGACCAGCAGCAGCGCGCCGAAGGCCACGGCCTTGCGCGTGCCGATGAAGCGGTCGGCCATCATCCCGCCCAGCAGCGGCAGCAGGTAGACCAGCGAGGTGTACGAGCCATAGGCCGACCCAGCCTGGGCGTCGTTGAACAGGAAGTGCTGTGTCAGGAAGAAGATCAGGATGCCGCGCATCCCATAGTAGGAGAAGCGTTCCCACATTTCCGCGAAGAACAGGATGATCAGTCCGCGCGGGTGATTTTTCAGGATCTGCATCAGCACGGGCACGCCCGTGACCAGGGTGATGATCAGACCGATGGCGATGACGATGTTCATGCCTGGGCCCCCGCGCAGATCATGATCGACGTCGCTTCATTCACAGTCACCGTCTGGGCCATCGCCAGGGCGTCGCCCCCTCGAGTGCCGGGCCGGCGCGCAAGTCGCGCGCCCCCTCCGTCCGTCGTGCTCAACGGCAAGCTCCATTGTCTGACGCCCCCGACGGGCGTGGAAGCGACCAGAAACAGCACGGTCACGGATTGCAAACAAGCGTTAACGGCCAAATCCAGGCCGCCAAGGGGCGCCTGATCGTCGCAAGGTTCGCGTTATGGGGGTAGTTAGATCATTCTACACATATTTCGCGAATGCTCTCCGAACGCCGAGATGCGGCTGAGGAGACTCGAACAGACATGTCGTTGCGCCCGTTTAACGAGAGCGATCTCGAGGCCGTCAATCGACTGCACCGCAGCGTGTGGTGGCCGGAGCGGTCGGCGGCGGGCTGGCGCTGGTTGATGGCGAATCCTGCCTCGGCCGAGATCGAGGCTCCGCACGGCTGGGTGATCGACCATGGCGCCGGGCCTCAGGCCTTCGTCGGCAACTTCATCCAGCGCTTCTGGCGGAACGATCAACGCCTGCACGCCGCGACGGGCTATTCCATCGTCGTTCCTCCGGCGCAGCGAGGCCGCAGCCGGTCCCTGATCAACGCCTTCGTCGACCAGCCCGCCTGTTTCGCCCGCTACACGCTGAACGCGAACGCCCGCTCCAGCCCTCTGTACAAGCGGCACGGCATGGTTCCCTGGCCGCCGAACACCCACACGCTGAAGCTGTCCTGGCTGATCGACCCGGTCGCCTGCCTGTACGGACGGGGCCTGCGAGAGGTCGTGGACCGCGCCCCGGCCCTGGCCCGCCTGCTGGGCGAACAACTGTCGCCCCTGCCCCGGCTGAGCGGCGAGCGCCGTCTGCGTCAGGCTGAGAGCCGCCTGCCTGGCGGGGTAAGCCTCAGCCCCGACCTCTCGGAACGCTCGGACTACGCCCGTTTCTGGACGGCCCTGCGCGCCGAGGGGCGGCTGACGGCGGACCGCAGTCCGGACATCATGCGCTGGCGGCTGTCAGATCCCGATCTGACAGTGCCGCCGCTGTGTCTGGCCTATCGCGACGGAGGGCGACTGACAGGCTTCGCCGTCGCCATGCTGAACAAGCAGACGCCGCTGGAGCCGCCGGTCCTGGAGATCATCGACCTGGTCGCGCTGGACAATGATTCAACGGCGATCCAGGCGCTGGTCGAGGGCCTGCGTCGCATGGCGCCTGCGCTGGGAGCCGCCAAGGTGCGGCTGCAGGTGGTGTCGCCTGACCTGCTCGCCGCCTTGGGCAGACTGGGCCAAAAAGCCTGGCGCGAGGGCGGCTGGGGCCATTGTCACATCGCCTTCGACGACGAGATGCAGGATGCGGGCTGGCGGCCCACCCCCTATGACGGCGACTATTCCTTCTGCCTGCGCCCCCTGCCCGCGCGGGCCAGCGCCGCCCTGCGGCTGGCGTCGGCGCCCATGCGCGCTCAAACGATGGAAGCGCGGGCATGAATGGAAACGAGGGCCTCTTCAGGCCCTCGTCAGGCGCCGCCGTTTAGGAGCGCGCCTTCAGTTCGTCGCGGATTTCGGCCAGCAGGGCCTCGGTCGGCGTCGGCGCAGCGGGCGCCTCAGGCTCGGCGGGCTGCTCGCGGCGCAGCTTGTTGACCATCTTGACCATCAGGAAGACCACGAAGGCCACGATCACGAACTGGATCAGGGTGTTGATGAAGGCGCCGTACTGAATAGCCACCTTCTCGACCGCCTCGGTCGCCGGGTCTTCCGGCACCAGGACCCACTCCAGCTTGGAGAAGTCCACCCGGCCCAGCAGCAGGCCGATCGGCGGCATCACCACCTGATCCACCAGACTGGTGACGATCTTGCCGAACGAGGCGCCGATGATGACCCCGACCGCCAGGTCGACGACGTTGCCGCGCGCGGCGAATTCCCGAAACTCGGACAGCAGGCTCATTTGATCTTCAGTCTTTCAGATTGTGTCAGGCGTCGCCGGACGCGTTCAGCCGCTCTCGCAGTTCCTTGCCGCTCTTGAAGAAGGGCACGGACTTGGCCGGGACCTCGACCGTTTCGCCGGTGCGGGGATTGCGCCCCGTCCGCGCCGGTCGGCTGCGCACCGAAAAGGCGCCAAAGCCGCGAAGCTCGACACGCCCGCCTTCCGAGAGGGTCTCGGTCATGCGGCCCAGGATCACATTCACGACCCGCTCCACCTCGGCATGAGTGAGGTGCAGGTTCTCCGCCGCCAACTTCTCGATCAGTTCAGACTTGATCATTCAGGCCCCCGCCATGGTTTCACCGTCCGGGACGACACCCTAACCGCCTGTCGCCACAGGAAGAAAGGGCAAAACGCATCGTCGTGAAGGTTTCTTGCATTCCACGGCGACAGGTTTCGCCGCCGAAGGGCCGTGCCGGGAAGAAAAAACGTCGCCGGAAGCCAGAGTGGAGCCCAAAGAAAAAGGGCGGCCGGATCGCTCCGGCCGCCCCGTTTCCCAAAGGGTGAGGAAACTTATTCCTTGCCCGCGTTCTTGAGCGCGGCGCCCAGGATGTCGCCCAGCGAGGCGCCCGAGTCCGACGACCCGAACTGTTCGATGGCTTCCTGTTCGTCCTTCATCTCCAGCGCCTTGATCGAGACGGAGACGCGGCGCGTGGCCTTGTCGACGCCGGTGATCATGGCGTCGACGCGGTCGCCGACGGCGAAGCGCTCGGTGCGCTGCTCGTTGCGGTCGCGCGACAGGTCCGACTTGCGGACGAAGGCCGTGACCGGCGCGTCGTCTTCACCGAACTTCACCTCGATGCCGCCGGTCTCGATCGCCGTCACGGTGACGGTGATCTGCTGGCCGCGCTTGTAGGTGTCGCCTTCCATCGGGTCGCCGCCGAGTTGCTTGACGCCCAGGGAGACGCGCTCCTTGTCGATGTCGACGTCCAGCACCTTGGCCTTGATGACCTCGCCCTTGCGGTAGCGCTGGATGGCTTCTTCGCCCGACACGTTCCAGTCCAGGTCCGACAGGTGGACCATGCCGTCGATGTCGTTGTCCAGGCCGACGAACAGGCCGAACTCGGTGGCGTTCTTGACTTCGCCTTCGACGGTCGAACCGACCGGGTGAGCCTCCAGGAAGGCCTCCCACGGGTTGTTCTGAGCCTGCTTCAGGCCCAGCGAGATACGGCGCTTGGCGCTGTCGACGTCCAGGACGATGACGTCCACTTCCTGCGAGGTGGAGACGATCTTGCCCGGGTGGACGTTCTTCTTGGTCCAGGACATTTCCGACACGTGGACCAGACCCTCAACGCCCGGCTCCAACTCCACGAAGGCGCCGTAGTCGGTGATGTTGGTGACGCGGCCGGTGTATTTGGCGTTGACCGGGTATTTGGCTTCGACGCCGTCCCACGGATCCGACTGCAGCTGCTTCATGCCGAGCGAGATGCGCTGGGTGTCCGGGTTGATCTTGACGATCTGGACCTTGACGGTGTCGCCGACGGCCAGAACCTGCGACGGGTGCGACACGCGCTTCCACGACATGTCGGTGACGTGCAGCAGGCCGTCGATGCCGCCCAGGTCGACGAACGCGCCGTAGTCGGTGATGTTCTTGACGACGCCTTCGCGGACTTCGCCCTCTTGCAGCTGGCCGACCAGCTCCGTGCGCTGTTCAGCGCGGGCTTCTTCCAGGATGGCGCGACGCGAGACGACGATGTTGCCGCGCGGACGGTCCATCTTCAGGATGGCGAAGGGCTGTTCCTTGCCCATCAGCGGGCCGACGTCGCGGACCGGACGGATGTCGACCTGCGAGCCCGGCAGGAAGGCCGAGGCGCCGCCCAGGTCGACGGTGAAGCCGCCCTTGACGCGGCCGACGATGGCGCCGTTGACCGGCTGGCCTTCGGCGAACACGGCTTCCAGACGGGTCCAGGCTTCTTCGCGGCGAGCCTTGTCGCGGCTGATGACGGCCTCGCCCATCGCGTTCTCGACGCGCTCCAGGTAGACCTCGACGTTGTCGCCGACCTTGGGCAGGACGGCGCCGTCGCCCTGGCCAAACTCGCGCATGGCGATGCGGCCTTCGGTCTTCAGACCGACGTCGATGATGACGATGTCTTTTTCAATGCCGACGACGCGGCCGTGAACGACCTGGCCTTCGCCAAGGTCGCGGCCTTGCAGTTGTTCGTCGAGGAGCGCGGCGAAATCGTCGCGAGTGGGGTTGAGGGTTTCAGTCATGGAAACTCTTGAGGTTGATGAAAGGCGAAACGCGCACGACCGAGCGGACCTGCGCGAATGGGGTTTGAAAAGGAGAAGTCAGGTCGTCACGAGGCGAGGCCACACACGCTCTGAAAAGCGCGAAAACGAAAGCCAGAACGCCCGCGGCCGTCGAGGAGATCGGTGCGTTGGATTTGCCCGGCAGGATCAGATCCCGGCCCTGGCTCGCGCCGCCTCGACGATACGGCGGGCCGCATCGAAGGCGGCCTCTATACCCATATCGGTCGTGTCCAGCAAGACGGCGTCGTCCGCCTGAACCATCGGGGCGTCGTCACGGCCCGCGTCGCGCGCGTCGCGACGGCGGATATCCTCCAGCATGTCTTCAAAGACGATGACCTCGCCGCGCGCCGTCAACTGCTTCCAGCGACGCTCGGCCCGCACCTGCGGACTGGCGGCGATATAGAGCTTGGCCGGAGCGTCCGGCGCGATCACCGTGCCGATGTCGCGCCCGTCCAGCACCGCCCCGCCCGCCTGGGCGGCGAAGTCCTGCTGCAGCTTCAACAGGGCTGCGCGCACGCCCGGATGGCTGGCCACGCGGCTGGCCGCCTCGCCCGCCCCGCGATCGGTCAGGCGCGCATTGTCGCTCAGGCTCGCCAGATCCAGCGCCTGCGCCGCCTGCGTCGCCGCCTCGGCGTCGTCCAGATCGCCGCCCGCATCCAGCACAGCCAGCCCCACGGCGCGATACAGCAGGCCCGTGTCCAGATACGGCAGGCCGTAATGGGCGGCCAGACGCGCGGCGATGGTGCCCTTGCCGGATGCGGCGGGGCCGTCGACGGCGATGACGAGGCTCATGCTGCGTCTCCCTGGACAATGGTGCCGCCCAGCCCGTTCATCATCTCGACAAAGCCGGGGAAACTGGTGGCGATCATCTCGGGATCGCGGACCGAGACGGGCTGTTCAGCGGCCAGGCCCAGCACCAGATGGCTCATGGCGATGCGGTGGTCGTGGGCGGTGTCGACGGTCGCGCCGCCCTTCACGGGGCCTCCGGTTACGATGAAGCCCTCCGGCTCCTCCTGCACCTGAACGCCGCAGGCCGACAGGCCCGCCGCCATCAGGGCGATGCGGTCGCTTTCCTTGACGCGCATCTCGCCGATGCCGCGCATGACGGTCTCGCCTTCAGCGAAGGCGGCGGTCACCGCCAGGATCGGGTATTCGTCGATCATGGAGGCGGCGCGGTCTTCAGGAACCACGATCCCCTTCAGCGCCGAGTGGCGGGCGGTGATGTCGCCGACCTCTTCGCCCCCGGCCATGCGGCGATTGGCGATGGTCAGGTCCGCGCCCATGTCGATCCAGGTCTGGAACAGGCCGGTGCGTAAGGGATTCAGCATCACCGCCTCGACCGTCACCTCCGACCCCGGCGTGATCAGGGCCGCCGCCAGGGGGAAGGCCGCCGAGGACGGGTCGCCCGGCACGGCGACATGGGTTCCCTTGAGTTGCTGCCCGCCCGGCAGGCGGATGCGCCAGCCCTCGCCCTCTTCGATCACCTCGACCTCGGCGCCGAAGGCGCGCAGCATCCGTTCGGTATGGTCGCGGCTCTTCTCCGGCTCGACCACGACCGTCTCGCCGTCCGCATTCAACCCGGCCAGAAGAATGGCCGACTTCACCTGCGCCGAGGCGACGCTCTGAACGAAGGTCACGCCCTTCAGCCCGCCGCCGTGCAGGGTCAGCGGCAACCGGTCCTCGGCCGCGTTCCACTCGAAGCGCGCGCCCATGTCAGCCAGCGGCCCGGTGACGCGCTTCATCGGCCGTTTGCGCAGCGAAGAGTCGCCGTCGAACGTCGCCGTCAACTCATAGCCCGCGACCGCCCCCATCAGCAGGCGCACGCCCGTCCCGGCGTTGCCGCAGTCGATGACGCCTTCAAGCGAGCGCAGCGGGCCGCGCCCCTCGACCCGCCAGCGCCCCTCGCCGACCCGTTCGACCGAGGCGCCGAAAGCCTGCATGGCGCGGCCGGTGGCCAGGATGTCGTCGCCCTCCAGCAGCCCCTCGATTTCGGTCACGCCCTCGGCCATGCCGCCGAAGATCAGGGCGCGGTGCGACATCGACTTGTCGCCGGGCGCGCGCACCACGCCTTTGAGGCCTGAATTGACGCCGGAAACGGGGGACGCGGTGAAGGTCTGGGGAGTGCTCACCCTGATGCAGGCTCCGGTTGTCAGGAGGGCCGCGAAACGCGCGGAAAAGAAGGCTTTTGACAGCGGCCCCCGCCAGTGGCAAGGGAGCCGCCCTATTTCCGATTTTCCCCTTAAACCCGCCGAAGGTCTAATCACGTGGCCAATCCCGAACTGGGCCAAAAGCAGGTCTGCCCGAACTGCCAGGCCAAATTCTACGATCTGAACCGTCGCCCGGCTCGTTGCCCCAAGTGCGACACCGAGTTCGACCCGATGGAAGAAGCCGTCCGCAGCCGTCGCGCGCGTCGCGGCGCCGGCTTCGCGGCTGACGACGAGGAGGCCGAAGATCAGGTCGCCGACAAGTCCGCTGACGCCGACGAAGAAGAAGAGGACGCCGAAGGCTCCACCCCCGAGATCGACCAGGAAGGCCATGAGCCGATCCTGACGCCGGACGACGACGACGGCGAGCCGGGCGGCGACGACGCCGGCATGGGTTCGGCCGACGGCGACGATGACGACGACGTCCTGGATGATGACGACGACGATTCCGTGCCCTTCATCGAGGACGAAGACGACGACGATCTCGACGAAGAGCTGACCAAGCCGTCGCGCGACGACGACTAAAGGGTCAAGGTTCGGAAAAATAAGCGGAAAAAAATGTGTCAGACCCGCTTGATCTTCAAAACGGCCTGACCTAGTTTCCGCGCCTCGCTGGGAGGGAGCTTCTCTCCCGGCGGGACCGACCGAAAGGTTCGGGGCTTTAGCTCAGTTGGTAGAGCGCTTGCATGGCATGCAAGAGGTCAGCGGTTCGACTCCGCTAAGCTCCACCACCGAAGGCCTCGCGGAACGCCCGCGGGGCCTTCGTCCTTTCCAGACTTTCCGTCTGGGGCGGTCGATTACATAACCCAGCCGATCCGGCACGGGGCTTTAGCTCAGTTGGTAGAGCGCTTGCATGGCATGCAAGAGGTCAGCGGTTCGACTCCGCTAAGCTCCACCATCGAAGGCCTCGCGGAGCCCCCGCGAGGCCTTCGTCCTATCTGGCCCGATTTTTTTCCGACATTCAGGCGGGCATCGCCCGCTCCAGCACCGCCCGCTGATCCACCTGCGCCTCATAGGCGCCATAGGCCATGCCGCGCGGGCGCAGGCGAAGCGCGATGAAAGCCTCGGCCGAGGGACTGTCCATCTCCAGCAAAGCCGCCGCCTGGGCCGCCAGCGCCAGCCGCTCGACCGCCAGCCGCGCCCCCGCCTCGGTCGTCGTCAGATCCAGCCCGGCGATGAAGCGGTCGTAGTCGGCGGACTCCCCCGCCTGCGACGCCAGCCAGCCACGCAGGGCCTCGACCGCCTCCGGCTCCCGCCCCGCCGCGCGCAGCACGTCCAGGGCGATGACATTGCCCGAGCCTTCCCAGATGGCGTTCAACGGCGACTGGCGGAACAGACGCGGCATCGGCCCGGTCTCGACGTATCCGACGCCGCCCAGCGCCTCCATCGCCTCATAGATCATGTTCGGCGCGCGCTTGCAGACCTGGTACTTGGCCACCGGCGTCAGCAGGCGCCCCACGGCGTCGTCCGTATCGAAGGTGGCCGCCAGCCGCATCGACAGGGCCGTCGCCGCCTCGCTCTCGACCGCCAGATCGGTCAGGACGGCGGCCATCATCGGCTGGTCGATCAGCCGCTTCTGGAAGGCGGTGCGGTGGGCGGCGTGCCACACCGCCTGCGCCAGAGCCCCGCGCATCTGGAGGGCCGAGCCGACCACGCAGTCCAGTCGCGTGTGCTGGACCATGCGGATGATGGTGGCGACGCCCCGCCCCTCCTCGCCCAGCCGCTGGGCCAGGGCGCCGTGATACTCGACCTCGGAGGAGGCGTTGGAGCGGTCGCCCATCTTGTCCTTCAGCCGCATGACGCGGAAGCCCGCATTGCGCGTCCCGTCCGGCAGCCAGCGCGGCAGGACGAAGCAGGTCAGCCCGCCCGGCGCATAGGCCAGCGTCAGAAAGGCGTCGCACATCGGCGCCGAGCAAAACCACTTGTGCCCGGTCAGGGAATACCAGCCGTCCTCGCCCACTGGCTCCGCGCGGGTGGTGTTGGCGCGCACGTCAGAGCCGCCCTGCTTCTCGGTCATGGCCATGCCGAGGGTCACGCCCGCCTTCTCGACCGCCGGGCGCACCGCCGGGTCATAGCGGCCGGACAGCACGCCTTTGATCCACGGCTCGCCCACGGCCGGATCGGCCTGAAGCGCCGCGACCGAGGCGTAGGTCATGGTCATGGGGCAACTGGTCCCCGAATCCGCCTGCCCGGTCAGGAACAGGATGGCCGCGTGCAGCAGATGCCCGTTCGGAGTCCCGTCCCAGGCGCTGGCGGCCAACCCCGACCCCAGCCCCAGATCCATCAGTTGATGATAGGCCGGGTGGAACGTCACCTCGTCGATCCGGCGGCCATAGCGGTCGTGGGTGTCCAGCACCGGCGGGACGCGATTGGCCTGCAGGCCCCAGTCGATCACCTCGGCCGAGCCGCAGCGGCGGCCCAGATCGGTGAGTCGCTCGACATGCCCCGCCCCGCCCCAATGGCGCACGGCGTCGTGCAGAGCCCTGTCGCCAGTGAACAGGTCGACGTCCTCCAGCGGCGGAACCTGATTGGACACCTCATGGGTGTCGAGTCGCTCGATGGGACGAAAGGCGGACATGGCGAGCCTCCTGACTTGGGCGAGGAGGATGGCACGGTCGGGCGACAGCGGCGACCCTCTCCCGATGGGAGAGGGCTTGAGCCTCCAAGAGCCGGAGGCGATTGGCTAAGGCAAAAGGGTGAGGGTTCGCGATCGAAGTCGGCCGAAGGCCGTTGTGCGACGGCTTACGCCGACGGTCAGGATAAACCCCTCACCCTTTGGCTGCTACGCGCCGCCCTTCGGGTCGCGCCAGAACGATCGCTGCGCTCTCGTGCGCTCAAGCCCTCTCCCACCGGGAGAGGGTTGGCTAAGGTCGCCCCCACGTGCGCCACGCCCCGGGCGCGGGCGATCTCCACCTGCTTGTGCCGCTCGGCGTAGCCTTCGCGCTGGGTCGCGTCGCGGCTGTCCCAGCAGCGGTCGCAGGACACGCCCTCGACATAGCGCGTCGAGAGCCGCCCCTCGGGCCTGACCGGCATGCGGCAGGCGCGGCACAGGCTGTGTTCGCCCTCGACCAGACCATGGCCCACGGCCACCCGCTCGTCGAAGACGAAGCATTCGCCGCGCCACAGGCTTTCCGGCTCCGGCACCGTCTCCAGATATTTCAGGATGCCGCCCTCCAGATGGTGCACGTCGCGCACCCCTTCAGCCTTCAGGAAGGCGGTGGCCTTTTCGCAGCGGATGCCGCCGGTGCAGTACATGGCCACCTTCGGCGGCGTCGGGCGGTCCAGCAGGGCGCGGCCCTCGGTGCGGAACCAGTCGGCGAACTCGCGGAAGGTGCGGGTGTTGGGCTGGACCGCGCCCTCGAAGGCGCCGATCTCGCCTTCGTAGTCGTTGCGGGTGTCGATGACGACGGTGTCGGGATCGGCGATCAGGGCGTTCCAGTCCTGGGCCGAGACATAGGTCCCCACGCCCTCGACCGGGTCGATGTCGGGCTGGCCCATGGTGACGATCTCGGCCTTCACCCGCACCTTCATGCGGTGGAAGGGCATGGCCGAGGCGATCGAATACTTCAGCTCCAGCCGGTCGAAGCCCGGCAGGGCCCGCACCCCGTCGATGACGCGAGCGATGTCGGCCTGCGGCCCCGCAATGGTGCCGTTAATCCCTTCATGCGCCACCAGAAGCGTGCCGCGCACGGCATCCCCGCACAGATCGAGCAGATGCAGGCGCAACGCCGCGGGATCGGCCACGGCTGAGAAACGATACAGGGCCGCCACGGTGAAGGGGGCCGAAGGCGACGGGGAGGGAACGGCTGGGACGGTCACGGCCTTCCTATAGCGTCCCGTCGCCGCCCTCGCGACGCCAATAATCCGGAACCCAGAGTGACCGTTTCCCGGCTTGCTTCCCCCGCCGAAGCCGTGTGCATTGATCGCATGGTCGTCGTCGGTTCCCGCCTGTCCCATGTGGTTCATCCGCGTATCGCCCATGCGAGGAGCCGCCCCGCATGAGTTCAACCGCCGACGCTCCGACTTCCGCCGCCCCCTCTGGCCCTGCGCCCGTCCCGCCCGGGCGCCCCTCGGCGCTGGCGCCGCTGCGGCACCCGATTTTCCGGGCGGTGTGGATCACCAGCCTGGTCACCAATTTCGGCGGGCTGATCCAGTCGGTCGGCGCCGCATGGATGATGACCTCCATCGCCTCGGCCCAGATGGTCGCCCTGGTGCAGGCCTCGGTCACCCTGCCGATCATGCTGCTGTCGCTGGCGGCCGGGGCGCTGGCCGACACGGTGGACCGGCGCCGGATCATGCTGGCGGCGCAGACCTTCATGCTTCTGGTCTCAGCGGGGCTGGCGGCGATGACCTGGATGGGCTGGATCACGCCCTGGGTGCTGCTGACCTTCACCTTCCTGATCGGCTGCGGCGTCGCCTTCAACGGCCCGGCGTGGCAGGCGTCGGTCGGCGACATGGTCCCGCGTGAGGACCTGGCCGGGGCCGTAACCATCAACTCCATGGGCTTCAACATGGCGCGCAGCGTCGGCCCGGCGCTGGGCGGCCTGATCGTGGCGGCGGCGGGGGCGGCGGCCGCCTTCGCCGTCAACGCCGTCAGCTATCTGGGCCTGCTGTTCGTGCTGTTCCGCTGGAAGCCCGAACGGCCCAAGCAGACCCTGCCGCGCGAGGGCCTGCTGGCGGCGATGGCGGGGGGCGTGCGCTACGCCTTCCTGTCGCCGCGCGTGACGGCGGTGCTGCTGCGCGCCGTGGTGTTCGGCGTCGGCGCCAGCGCGGTTCAGGCTCTGATGCCCGTGGTCGCGCGCGAAAGCGGCGGCGGCCCGCTGGTCTTCGGCCTGTTGCTGGGTTCGTTCGGCGTGGGCGCGGTGGGCGGCGCCCTGTTCGTCGGCCGGCTGCGAGCGAAATATGAGACGGAAACCATCGTCCGCGTCGCCGCCCTGGCCTTCGCGGCCGCGGCCCTGGGCCTGGCCTATGCGCCCTGGCTGGCCGTCACCCTGCCGGCGTTGATGATCGCCGGGGCGGGCTGGGTGCTGGTGCTGTCCAGTTTCAACGTCACGGTGCAGATGTCGGTGCCGCGCTGGGTCGTGGCGCGGGCGCTGGCGCTCTATCAGATGGCGGCCTTCGGCGGCATGGCGGGCGGCAGCTGGTTATGGGGCGCCCTGGCCCAAACCTATGGGGTCGAAACGGCCCTGTCGGTCTCCGCGGGCGTGCTGGCCCTGTGCATCCTGATCGGATTCAGGGTGCCCCTGCCCTCGACCGCCAATCTGAACATGGACCTGTTGCGCCGCTGGACCGAGCCGCAGACCACCCTGGCCATCGAGCCGCGCAGCGGACCGGTCATCGTCTCCATCGCCTATCGCATCCGCGAAGAGGACATCGACGCCTTCCTGGCCCTGATGGACGAACGACGCCGCATCCGCCGCCGCGACGGCGCGCGCCAATGGCGCCTGATGCGCGACCTGGCCGAACCCCAGGTCTGGGTCGAGAAGTATCAGACGCCGACCTGGCTGGACTATATCCGTCACAACCAACGCATCACTCACGCCGACGCCTCGATCAACGAGGGCATCCGCGCCCTGCATCAGGGACCTGACAAGCCGGTCGTGCACCGCATGATCGAGCGCACCACCGCCCCCCTGGCCGCCAATCTGCACGGCGACCGACACTATGGAGAACCGCTGACCGACCCGACCCGATCCTCTTGAGGCCAGACCCGCCGCGCCTGCCCGATATGTTGAGCAAATAATCAGCCGCGATCGGCCCAACACAGGTCGTCCTTATCAAGCCTGTCGATATTGCGGCGCACACAAACTGCGACTTGCGTGAAGGGCGCAAAATCTGGTCTAGGGAGCCACGCGTCTGGTTCGCGCAAGGTCAAGACCCATGAAGATCGCAATCCTCGGCGCCGGCGTGATCGGCGTAACCACCGCCCACTACCTGGCCCGCCAGGGGCATGAGGTGACCGTCATCGACCGCCAGAACGGTCCGGCGCTGGAGACCAGCTTCGCCAATGCAGGCGAGATTTCGCCCGGCTATTCCTCGCCCTGGGCCGCGCCCGGCATCCCGGCCAAGGCGGTGAAGTGGCTGTTCATGCGCCACGCCCCGCTGATCCTGCATCCCCAGATCAACGCCCCGACCGTGCGCTGGCTGCTGTCGCTGCTGCGCAACTGCACCTCGGCTCGCTATGCGCTGAACAAGGCGCGCATGGTGCGTCTGGCCGACTACAGCCAGGTGGTGCAGACGGCGCTGAACGAAGAACTGGGTCTTGAATACGACCACCGCACCCAGGGCACGCTGCAACTGTTCCGCACGCAGAAGCAGCTGGACGGCATCTACAAGGACACCGAGGTCCTGCGCGAAGGCGGCGTGCCGTTCGAGGTGCTGGACCAGGACGGCTGCATCGCCGCCGAGCCGGGCCTGAAGGCCACGCGCGACCTGTTCGTCGGCGGTCTGCGCCTGCCGCGTGACGAGACGGGCGACTGCTTCAAATTCACCACTGCCCTCGCCGACCACGCTGCGTCGACGCAGGGCGTGACCTTCCAGTACGGCACGACCATTCAGGGCCTTGTCGCCGAAGGCGGCCGGATCACCGGGGTCAAGACCGACAAGGGACTGGTCACGGCCGACGCCTATGTGCTGGCGCTGGGGTCCTACTCGCCGATGATGGTCAAGCCGCTGGGCATGACCCTGCCGGTCTATCCGGTGAAGGGCTATTCGATCACCGCCCCGATCATCAATGAACCCGCCGCCCCGGTCTCGACCATTATGGACGAGAGCTACAAGGTGGCGATCACCCGTCTGGGCGACCGCATCCGCGTCGGCGGCATGGCCGAGATCGCCGGCTTCTCGGACGCCCTGCCCGAGCGCCGCCGCAATACGCTGGAACACTCGGTCGGCTCGCTCTTCCCCGGCGCGGGCGACCTGAAGGCGGCCAGCTACTGGTCGGGCCTGCGCCCCATGACGCCGGACGGCACCCCGGTCATCGGCAAGACCAAACTCGACAACCTGTTCCTGAACACCGGTCACGGCACGCTGGGCTGGACGATGGCCTGCGGTTCGGCCCGCGTCATCGCCGACCTGATCAGCGGCCAGACCCCGGACATCGAGACGGCCGACCTGGGCATCGCGCGATACGGCCGCTGAACCCTTCTCTCCCTGTGGGAGAAGGGCCTAGCTTCTTGCCTTCGCCGCCACGGCCTTCAGGCCGCTCAGAAGTTGCTCCGTCGCGGCATTGCGTTCGCAGCCGGCGTTGAGGATCAGCCGCAGCGCCTGGACATGCACCTGCACCGGCGGCCAGTCCCAGGCGTCCGCAGACGTCATGCGGTCGGCTGTATCGGCCAGGCTGTAGCCCACGTCGAACAGCGGCCCGGTATCGAAGAAGCCCGCCAGGTCCACGATGCGCGACGCGAGACGATAGACTTCGGCGCCGGGCGCCTGCGGCCGTGCTGCGCACAGGCTTTCCAGCCCCGCAACGGCGGCTTCGATCTCGGCCATGACCTCGGCCTTGTGGCGGCCCAGGCGCTCATCAGCGCGGCGCTGAACATCGGTCAGGGTCCGGCCGCCCGGCTGGGCCATCTGCTGCGCCAGAGAGGTCTTGATCCGGGTGATCACAGGCTCGGTCACAGGGACACCCTCTGCGGTTTCAGCAGCATGTCGATATCGGCCTGATCCATATTCTCTTCGACGGCGTGGCCGATATGGGCCGACAGGTCGCCCTTGCGGCGCCCGGTCATGCCGACGGGCGGGCCGAAATTACGGACGCGCCGGTCGGGGCCGACATAGGTCTCGCACTCGACGAACTCGCGCTCATCGCCCGCCAGCCACAGGATGCGCTTCAACAGCACGGCGGGCGTCAGGGGCTTGGTGATGACGAAGCTGACGCCGCAGTCGCGGCCTTCCTGCACCTTGGACTGGGAGGCGTGGCCCGTGACCAGGATGACGGGCGTATAGCGCATCGGCGCAGGCGTCTCGCGCCGCAGCCAGCGGGTGAAGGCGTAGCCGTCCATCTCAGGATCGCCGCAGTCGATGACGATCAGATCGACCGGACGCTGTTGCAGGACCTTCACCGCCTCGACGGCCGAGGGGCGTTTGATCTGCTCCTTGACGCCGAAGCCCTGAAAGATCGAGCCGAGCATGTCCAGCGCCTGCGGCGTGTCGTCGACCAGCAGCACCGTCGACTGCTCCAGATTGATGCGGTCTTCGGCCATCGCTCAGAACAGTTGCAGCACGCCCGGCGCCGAAGCGCCGGACGCCTCGTCCGGATCGTCGGCGGGCGCCGCCGAGGGGCGGGCGCGATGCGCCGTTTCCTGCATCCGCTCGGCCATCTCGGCCAGAGGCAGGGCCGCCAGGGCGGTGTCCATCGGCTGCTCCTCGGCCACGGCCTGCGCCAGTCCGGCCAGGGCCTCGATCCGCTGGGACAGGACGTCGAAGCTCTGGCTGCGCGTCAGATAGCCCAGCCGCGTCTCGGCCGGCAGTTGGCGCAGCACCTCGGACACCAGCCCGCCCGCCGCCTCGATCTCGGCGCGGATGTCCGACAGCTCCGCCGCCATGGCGGCCAGCAGGTCGCGATTGTCTGTTTCAGCCATCAGAACAGCTCCAGATCCCCGGCAGCGACAGGCGTCGGCGGCGGCGTCGCGGGCGGCAGGCTGGCGCCGTCCGTCACCACGCGCTGACGCGCCCGACCGCTGACCGGCCAATAGTGAATACGACGCCCGCCGGCGCCCCTTAGACTGCGGCTGACGACGGGAATGCCCTCGTCCGCCAGAAACTTCTCGGCGAAGTCGGCGTTGGCCGACCCGATGTCGGTCAGGGCGTCGAACATCCGGCCGCCGCCGAACAGCTTGGCCTCCAGCCGCTCGCGCCGCCCGCCCGCCTTCAGCACGTCGTTGATCAGGACTTCCATCAGATAGGCGCCGTAACGGCGGCTGGCCCCGCTCTCGGCCCCGGCGCCTTCGGGCAGCAGGAAGTGGTTCATCCCCCCGACCCTCGCCTCCGGATCGCGCAGGCACAGGGCCACGCAGCTGCCCAGAACCGTCGTCAGCACGACGTCGGGATCGGACGACACATAGTGATCGCCCTGCCCCACGTGCACGCGCCGCTCGACCGGCTCCTGAACAGCCGCGCCGATCACGTCAGCGGGCCGAACACCGCTTCCAGCTTCTCTTTCAGCTGGGCGGTGGTGAAGGGTTTGACCAGGTAGTTGTTCACGCCGAACTGCACGGCGCGCTGGACCAGCTCGCGGTCGGCCCGGCCGGTCAGCATGATGAAGGCCGTCTTGGAGATCGGCGGATGCGCCCGAATGGCGCGCAGCAGGCTGAGGCCGTCCAGATTCGGCATGTTGAAGTCCGAGATCACCAGATGGACAGGCTGCACCAGCAGCGAGCGCAGGGCCGCCTCGCCGTCGGGCGCTTCCTCGATGTCGCGCACGCCGATCTGCTGCAGACTGGCGCGGACTAAGGAGCGCATCGTCAGCTGATCATCGACGACTAGGGTGCGGATGGCGGAGGCGGCGGGCATGAACGTCCTTACGCGACAGTCTGGGGCGCGGCCGTACGGGCGGCGCAGGATTCGAGGATGGCCGGGGCCATGCGGGACAGGGGCAGCTGGCGCTCGACGGCGCCCAGTTCGAAGGCCGCGCGCGGCATCCCATAGACGACGCAGGACGCCTCGTCCTGGCCCAGGGCGCGGGCGCCCGCCTGGCGCATGGCCAGCAGGCCCTTGGCTCCGTCCTTGCCCATGCCGGTCAGGATGACGCCCGTCATCGGGCGGCCCAGCTGGGCGACCGAACCGAACAGTACGTCGACCGAAGGGCGGTGGCCGTTGACCGGATCGGCGGCGATCAGGCGGCAGCGCCCGCCCGAGGCGACCAGGTGCGCGTCCCCGCCCGGCGCGATGTAGACATGACCCGGCTTCAGCGGCGCGCCATCCTCGGCCTCGCTGACCGTGGCGGCCGAGACCTTGTTCAGACGCGCGGCGAAGCTCCTGGTGAAGCTGGCGGGCATGTGCTGGGTGACGACCGTCGCCGGGCAGTCGGCGGGGAAGGCCGACAGAATGGTCAGCAGGGCCTCGACCCCGCCCGTGGACGAACCAATCGCCAGCACATGGTTGGGGTCGGCGTGATAGGCGCCCTCGTGGCCCTGAACCGCGCGGGTCTCCAGCGGACGGACGCGCGAGCGGGCGGCGACCTTCACCTTTTCGGCCAGATCGCCGAAGGCTTCCTGAACCGGCACGCCGGGCGCGGGCTTGGCCACGGCGTCCACCGCCCCGACCTCCAGAGCGGCCAGGGTCACGTCGGTCCCCGCCTGCGTCAGGGTCGAGACCATGACCACCGGCATGGGCCGCAGCCGCATGATCTTCTCCAGGAACTCCAGCCCGTTCATATTGGGCATCTCGACGTCCAGGGTGATGACGTCGGGGTTCAGCTCCTTGATCTTCGTGCGCGCCTCCAGCGGATCGGCCGCCGTGCCGACCACGTTGATCTCTGGATCGCGGCGCAGGACGGCGCTGATCAGGCTGCGCATGGTGGCGCTGTCGTCCACCACCAGGACCGAGACCGCGCTCATGCCCCCGCTCCCTTGACGTAGGTGGTCAGGCCCGCCGGTTGCAGCTGTTGCGCCGCCGGACCCGTCACCCGCTCGGAATGGCCGATGTAGAGGACGCCGCCGGGGTTCAGGATCGGCGTGAACCGGCCCCAGACGCGCTCCTGGGTCGCGTCGTCGAAATAGATGACCACGTTTCGGCAGAAGATGACGTCGAAACGGCCGCGCATCGGCCAGTCGCCGATCAGATTCAGTTCCTTGAATGTCACCAGCCGCCGCAGTGTCGCATCGGCGCTGAAGCGGCCGGGCGCGCCCGCGACAGGCTCGAAATGCCTGCGCGACGCGGCCGGGACCGGGGCCAGCAGGTCGTCGGAATAGACGCCCTCTGCGCCTTCGGCGACCATGTTGGGGTCGATGTCGGTGGCCAGGATGCGCACGTCCAGATCGGCCGCCTCGGGCAGAACGTCCAGCACCGTCATCGCCATCGAATAGGGCTCCTGTCCGTTCGAACAGGCGGCCGACCACAGGCGCACCCGCCCGCCCGACCGCGCCTTGGCGGCCAGTTCCGGCATCACTCGATCGCGCAGGTGATCGAAGTGGTGCGGCTCGCGATAGAAGCGGGTGACGTTGGTGGTCAGGGCCGCCATCATCGCCTGGCGCTCGTCCACGCCCTGCGCGCCGTCGATCAGGGCGCAGTAGTCGCGGAAGCTGCGGAGCCCCAGCAGGCGCAGTCGCTTGGCCAGGCGCGAATAGACCAGCGCCGCCTTGCCTTCGCTGAGGGCGATGCCTGCGTGGGCGTGCAGGGTCTGGGCGATGTGGCGGAAATCCTCGGCCGTGAAGACGAACTCGCCTTCGACCAGGGCTCCCCGCCCGGCGACGGTCGTCATGCCGCTTCGGCCTCGCTTTCCGGCAGAACGTGATCCAGATCGATCAGGCTGATCATGCGGCCGCCTTCGACAGCGAAGATGCCCTTGACGAAGGACTTCACATGATCGCTGGCCACGTCCGGGGTCGGCTGGATGGCCGCGTCCGACAGTTGCACGATGTCCGACACCGCATCGACCAGCAGGCCGACCAGGCGCGAGCCCACATGGGCCACCATGATGACGTGACGCTCGGTCGGCTCGCCGGTCTGGAGGCCGAAGCGCGCGCCCAGATCGATGATCGGCAGCACCACCCCGCGCAGGTTGATGACGCCCTTCATATAGGCGGGCGAGCGCGGCAGGGGCGTGGCCGGGGCCCAGCCGCGGATCTCGCGCACGCTCATGATGTCGACGCAGAATTCCTGTTCGCCGATGCGGAAGGCGATCAGTTCGCGGTCGGTCCCGGCGACGTTGGGGGTGAGGATTTGGTCAATGTGGGTCATGGTTCAGCTCGCCATTTGCAGGTCGGAACGCGACGGGGTTCGGGAACGCTTGGCGGTCACTAGGGCGTCGATATCGAGGATCAGGGCCACGCGGCCGTCGCCCAAGATGGTGGCGGCGGCCACGCCCTCGACGTGGCGGTAGTTGGATTCCAGGCTCTTGATGACGACCTGGCGCTGGCCGTGGATGGCGTCGACCAGCAGGGCGGCGCGCTGGCCGCTCTCGGTCTCGACGATCATCACCACCCCGCCCTTCAGGACCGTGGGGTCGTCGCGGAAACCCATGACCTGCGCCACGTCCACCAGCGGCACGAAGGCCTCGCGGAAGCGCAGCACCGGATCGACGCCGCCGACGTAATGGACGTCGGCCTCGTTCGGCGTCAGGCTCTCGACGATGGCGGCCAGGGGCGCGACCAGGGTCTGATCGGCCGCGCCGACCACCATGCCGTCCAGCACGGCCAGCGTCAGCGGCAGGCTGAGAGTGAAGGTCGAGCCCTTGCCCGGCACGGAGCTGATCGAGATACGCCCGCCCAGCGACTGGATCGAGCGGCGCACCACGTCCATGCCGACCCCCCGGCCCGACAGGTCCGACACCTCGGTCGCGGTCGAGAAACCGGGCAGGAAGATCAGGTTGTCGATCTCGTCGTCCGACAGGATGGCGTCCTCGGCGATCAGGCCGCGCTCGACGGCGATGCCCTTCACGCGCGGGCGGTTGATGCCCTTGCCGTCGTCGGAGATCTCGATGACGATCCGGCCCGAGCGGTGCAGAGCCGCCAGACGCACCGTCCCCTCGGCCGGTTTGCCCGCCGCCAGACGCTCCTCAGGCCCTTCCAGCCCGTGGTCGATGGCGTTGCGCAACATGTGGGTGATGGGATCGGACAGGCGTTCGATCACCGTCTTGTCGACCTCGGTGTCCTCGCCGGACGTGACCAGTTTCACCTTCTTGCCGGTGGCCTCGGCGGCTTCGCGCACCAGGCGCGGCATCCGCTGGAACACCGACTTCACAGGCTGGGCGCGGATGGCCATGACGCTGTCCTGAATTTCGCGCGTCAGCAGCTCCAGATCTTCGAGGCCCAGACCGATGTCGGACGAGCGGGCCAGGCCGCTTTCGGTCACGCGCTGGGCCAGCATGGCCTGCTGGATGACCAGTTCCCCGACCGCATTGATCAGGCGGTCCACCCGCTCCAGATCGACGCGGATGGTCACGGGCGCGGCGGCGGGGGGCGCCGTTTGCACAGGCGCCGCAGCGGTCGGCGCGGGCGCAGGTTTGACCGGCGACGGCGGCGCGACAGGTTCAGGCGCGGGGGCGATCACAGGCGCGGCGACAGGGGCAGGCGCTTCCGTCGACGCGGCGCCGACCGAGGCCAGCAGGGCGGCGATATCCAGTTCCGACGATGCCGCGCGGGCCAAGGCTGAAGCGTCGCTGTCATCCTCGTCAGCCACGGCGGCGAGCGCGGCCTCGACCGGCGCCGCATCGCCCAGCGGCGTGACGCTGAGATCGCAGTCCATCTCCACGAAGTCGAAGACCTCGCGCACCTCGGTCTCGCTGGCGTCGCCGTCCAGTTCGATGGTCCAGATCAGGTGGCTGTCGGTCGGCTCCAGCGCGTCCAGCAGCGGCAGGCCGCTGTCGTCCATCTGCACCCGCGTCGGGCCCAGGCGGGCCAGTTCGCGCAGCAGCAGCCCGGTCTCATTGGCGCTGGCGTAGAGGCGCGGGTGCGGGCGGAAGACGATCTTCCAGCCGCGCGCAGCGGCCGGGGCCGACAGGTCAGGCAGGGACCCAGGATCAGACAGGGGCGCCGGAGCGGACAGGGGCGCCAAGGCCGCCAGATCCGGCAGAGGCGGCAGGTCGGCCAGATCCGGCAGGCCCGCCGGAGCCTCGAACGCCCCCAGATCCATGGCGACGGGGGTGAAGCCGAAGTCGTCCTCGTCCGGGGCGGCGGCCGCGACCGGGGCGGCGCCGCCATAGGTCAGGGCCTCAAGCTCGGCGACCAGTCCGGCCGAACGAACCGGATCGACGGCTGCGCCCGCGCCGCGCGCCGCGGCGACGTGATCGGCCAGCACGTCGGAGGCGCGCAGCAGGGTCTTCACCGTCGGATCGTCGCACGGCTTCCGGCCCGAGCGCAGCTCGTCCATCAAGGTCTCGAAGACGTGGGCGAAACGGACCAGATCCTCCAGACCGAAGGCCCCGGCCCCGCCCTTCACCGAATGGACGGCGCGGAAGACAGCGTTGATGACCTCGATGTCCGTCGAACCGGACTCCAGCGTCAGCAGATTGCCTTCCAGGTCGGCGAGCAGTTCCTCGCACTCCTGAAAGAAGGTCGCCTTGATCGCCTCGAACGGATCGTCGCTCATCGCCCCACGCCCCTCTTTTCTTACGCCGCCACGCGGCGCACGGCGTCGACCAGACGCACCGGATCGAACGGCTTGACGATCCAGCCGGTGGCCCCGGCCTCGCGGGCGCGCTGCTTCTTGGCGGCGTCGCTCTCGGTCGTCAGGACCAGCACGGGAACGGCGCTGAAGGCCGGGTCGGCCCGCATCCCCTCGATGAAGCCGAAACCGTCCATGCGCGGCATGTTGATGTCGGTGATGACGATGTCGGGGCTCTCGGCCTGAAGCACCTCCAGCCCGTGGACGCCGTCCTCGGCCTGGACCACGCGATAGCCCGCATCCTTGAGCGCCAGCATCAGCATGTCGCGCATGGTGCGCGAATCGTCGACGGTCAGAACGGTCTTGGTCATTGCAGGGCGTCCTGTGTGGAAAGGTCAGCGAGCGAAGCGCCAAAGGCGCTCCATTGGGTCGTCAGCGCCTCGGAAGCATTGACGAAGGTCAAAGCCTGGCCGTCGGCGCGCCAGGTGCGGATCGCCGACAACAGCAGTTGAAGGCACAGCCCGCCCAGCCGCTCGACGGCCGAACCGTCCAGCATCAGGGCCTGACCGCGCGCCGCCAGCAGTTCGCCCTTCAGCGGCTCGGCCGCGCGCAGGTCCAGAACCGGGGCCAGAACGACCGTGGCCGTCATCAGAACTCCTCCCACCCGTCTTCGATGATTTCAGCTTTCAGGGCAGCGCCGCCGCGTCCCATCGTCTTCAGGGCGGCGACCGTCTCGGCCACCGGCTGGGGCGTGCGCGGGGCGGGCGCAACCGGCTCGACGGCGACCGACTCAGGCGCAACCGGCTTGAACGCAGGCGCGCGCAGGGTCGCCGCCTGGGCGCCCTTGGATTGGTCCACCTTGAAGTGCGCCACCGACGCGGCCAGGACATCGGCCTCCTGAGCCAGCGAATGGCTGGCGGCGGTCGATTCCTCGACCATTGCGGCGTTCTGCTGCGTGACCTGATCCATCTGGTTCACGGCGGTATTGACCTGTTGCAGGCCCGTCGCCTGTTCCTGAGCCGAGGCCGAGATTTCCGACATCAGCCCGTCGATTTCCGCCACCCCGGCGACGATGCGGCCCAGGGCCTGGCCGGTCTGGCCGACCAGATTCACGCCCTGCTCCACCTGACGGCCCGAGGCGGTGATCAGGGTCTTGATCTCCTTGGCCGCCTCTGCCGAGCGCTGGGCCAGCGCCCGCACTTCCGAAGCCACCACGGCGAAGCCGCGCCCGGCGTCCCCCGCCCGCGCCGCCTCGACGCCTGCGTTCAGGGCCAGCAGGTTGGTCTGGAAAGCGATTTCGTCGATCACGCCGATGATGGCGCCGATCTGGTTGGACGACTGTTCGATGGCGGTCATGGCGGCGACGGCGTCGCTGACCACCACGCCGGAGGCCTCGGCCTCGTTGCGGGCGGTCTGCACGGCGCGCGAGGCCTGACGCGCGCCGTCGGCGGTCCGGTTCACCGTGGCGGTGATTTCATCCAGAGCGGCGGCGGTCTCTTCCAGGCTGGCGGCCTGCTGCTCGGTACGGCGCGACAGGTCGTCCGAGGCCTGGCTGATCTCGCCCGAGCCCGAGCGGATGGCGGCGACGTTGCCGACCACCACCGCCACCGCCTGCTCCAGCTGGGACACGGCGGCGTTGAAGTCGCTCTTCAGCTGTTCGGCCTTGGGCGCGACATCGGCCGTCATCCGATGCGTCAGGTCGCCATGAGCCATCGCATTCAGGCCCTGGGCCAGGGCGGTGATGGCGATGCGGTCCTCTTCGGCCGCCCTGGCCTTTTCGGCCTCGACGCGGGCCCGCTCTTCCTCAACCGCGCGACGCTGGGCGGCCGTCTCGGCCTCAAGGGCTTCCTTGGCGATGGCGGCGTCCTTGAAGGTCTGGACGGCGGCGGCCATCTGGCCGACCTCGTCCTTGCGGCCGGCGGCCGGAACAGGGACGGAGGTGTCGCCCGAGGCCAGGCGGCGCATGGCCGTCGTCATCGCCGTCAGCGGCTTGGCCAGAACATTGGTCAGCATCACCGCCATGCCGCCCGCCAGCGCCAGGGCCAACAGCAGGCCGCCGATCAGCACAATGCGGGCCGTCTTGGCGGCCGACACCTGCTTGTCGCCATAGACGCGGCTTTCCTGAACCTTCTTCTCGATCAGTCCGTCCAGCGCGCTTTCAGCCGGATCGATGAATTTGTCCGCCTGGCCTTCGCGGCCGACCATGGCGATGGCCTGCATCCAGCCCGCCTGATCGGCGACCATGACCCGGCCGCGCTGAACCACCTGCTTGTTCCACTCGTCCGCAGCCGTGCGGGCCGCCCGCGCCTGAGCGGCGCTGGAGCGGTCCAGCTGGACCAGCCGGTCCAGGCTCTGATTGAAACTCTTGCGATGCTCTTCGACACGCTGAAGGTAATAGGGGTCGCGCGACACCAGGAAGCCGCGATAGCTGGCCTCCTGACGCGCCAGATAGAATTGCGCCGCCTCGGCCTCACGCTGGACCACGCCTGCGCGCGAACGATCCGTCCGCGCCGCGTCAAGCGCATTGATCTGCAAAAACACCGTCAGCCCCATGGCGACGATGGCCAGAATCACGACCGCAAAGGCCGCCATCAGTTTCTTTTCGATCTTCAGGTCGCTCAACATGGCGTCCATCTAACTCTTCCCCCGTGAAGATTCTCTTGAGAGCCGAAAACGGCTTTCGATCAGAAGTTGAAGCTGAGCGCACCGACCAGGCGCCCGTCATAGCTATCGCCCAGCGAACGACTGTCGGTGTCGTACCAGCGGGCGTCGATCGCCCATCGCTCGCTCAGGTTGTATTTTACGCCCAGGTTCCAGGCGTTGTAGTCGGCCCCGCCGTCCGCCGAACGAACGGCGAAGGCGGCCGAGGCCCGGGCGCGCGGGCCCAGCGGCGCGGCCGCCTGAGCCTCGATCCACCAGGCCTGCCGCGTCGCGGCGAAGCCGTCCGGCGTGTAGTTGACGCGCAGCCGTCCGGACACGCGCCCGAACCTGCGCGAGACGTCCGCCTGATATTCCCAATAGTTGGCGTCGACGCCGGCCCGCGTCCCAGGCAGGTCGCGGTTCATCACCGACAGATCAAAGGCGAAGCCCGCCGCCCTGGGCCGCCAGCCCAGAGCCGTGATGATCTCGGCGTCCGAACCCTGAGACAGGTTGGCGGTCGAGGCGAAGACGCTGCCGTAGAGATCGCCGTACGACGCCTCCAGCGTTCCGTTCAGGCTGGGATCGCCCGCGCTCTTGCCCAGCCCCTTGCCGACGTATTCGCTGGCGAGGCCCAGTTGGCCGCTCCAGCGGCCATCTACGGACTGCGCCGTCGCCGGGTTAGCAGCACAGGCGACTGCGACCAGAGCCGCCGTACAAAGCCCGCGCGCGCCATTCTGGCGGGGGGCTGAAACATGAAAGGGCATTCGGACCTCTTTTGAGTGAGGCCTTCTTGCCGGGCATATCCGTATGGAATCGTAAACTGCCGCCTACGTATAAATCCGCATGTCCCGACGAGGGACGTCGCAACCACAAGATCGACATCTGCTGACGACATGAATCTCCAGCGTCGAAACGGTAGAGTTAAGCAACAGCGTTAACAAGGTAACGAATATCGTCGTTATCTTTAGAAATGTCGCTTTCTGTGATCTCTCTGATCACTGGCGATGATTGCAACCTTCACTGCGAATATTTAGAACCCCGCAACGTCTTGATTCTGACGATGCTGTTACGAAAGATCTCGGCCCTGGTCGGGCAGGCGCGAGGAGGACTTTCGATTTATTCCGCATTGGATCGTCACCACCCCGTCGCCTCGCATCGCAAGCCCCACGCCTGGGCTGCGGCTCTGGCGTTCTCGACGCTGACGGGCGCCGTCCTGGCGTTCGCCCTGGCGTTTCCGTGGGCAGCGACCCGCCCGGCGCTCCTGATCGCCCTGGTCTTCATCCTGCTGTCGATCCTGAGCCTGATCGCAGCCTGGCGTCAGGACCGCGACATGGCGCGCCAACTGACGGCGCGCGACGCCATGCTGCACGCCGCCTTCCTGTCGACCCCCGCCCTCACCCTCAGCCGGGAAGGTCTGATCCAGCGGATGAACGGCTCCGCCGTGGCCCTGTTCGGCCTGCCGCGCGAGGCGGCGCTGGGACGCGCCTTTTCCGATCTGACGGCCGAGTTCGACATAGACGCCGTCCTCCGGTCCGACGCCCAGGCGGGCCACTTGGAAAACCGCCGCGGCTATTGGACCGGCCGCCGCGCCGACGGCTCGACCTTTCCGCTCAGCCTGCGCTTCGGTCTGATCCCCTCGACGCCTGGCCCCGGCGGATCGGGCGTGGAGCACGTGGCCGTGGCCCTGACCGACCTGACGCACTCACATGCCGCCGAGGCGCAGGCGCGTGAACTGCACGCCCAGCTCAACAAGGTCTGGCGACTGAATTCCCTGGGCGAGATGGCCGCCACCCTGGCCCATGAGCTGAACCAGCCGCTCAGCGCCGCGACCGCCTATATTCACGCCAGCCAGGCGGAAATGCTAAAGGCCGGCCCCGCCGCCGACGCCGCCCGCCCGCCGCTTGATCTGGCCAAGGGCCAGTTGCTTCGCGCCGGCAAGCTGATCCACCGAATGCGCGAGCTTCTGACCATTGAAACCAGCGTGTTGGGGCGCGAGCGCGTCTCCTCCATGATCGAAGATCTGGCGCCCATTCTGCAGATGATCGGCCAGGACAAGAAGGTCGAGGTCCGCCTCGACGCCGAGGCCGAGGACGACGACGTCCGCGCCGACCGCATCCAGTTCCAGCAGGCTCTGGTCAATCTGGTGCGCAATGCGGTCGAAGCGGCGGCGGACCGTCCGGGCGGCGGCGCCGTCCACGTGACCGGCCGCGTGGAAGGTCCCGTCTATCGCATCAGCGTCGAGGACAACGGCGGCGGCATCGCCGAGGCGGACGTCGAACATATCTTCCAGCCCCTGACCACCACCAAGTCGGGCGGGATGGGTCTGGGCCTGTCGGTCACGCGCACCATCGTGGAACGTCACGGCGGCGCCCTGTCGGCGCAACGCAGCCCCTCGCTGGGCGGCGCCGCCTTCGCCTTCGCCCTGCGCCGTCACGAGGGAGGTTCGCGATGAGCCGTTCCGTCTTCGTCATCGACGATGATCACGCCGTCCGGGACTCCCTGCTGGCCCTGTTGCGCGCTGACGGCGTGCGGGCGCGCGGCTTCGCCGGAGGCGCCGACTTCTTCGCCGCCCTGCCGCAGGACGCCGCCGCCTGCGTCATCACCGACGTGCGGATGCCCGGCATGGACGGCGGCGAACTGGTGCGCCGCCTGATCGATCTGCGCGGAAACGCCTGGCCCATCATCGTCATCACCGGCCACGCCGATGTGACGATGGCGGTGCAGATGATGAAGTCCGGCATCGTCGATTTCATCGAAAAGCCGTTCGACCCTGAGCGCCTGATCGAGGCCGTCCGCGCCTGTCTGAACCGGATGGACGATCTGGACCAACGCCAGCAAGCCCGTCAGGCGGCGCAGATGCGGCTGGGGCGGCTGACCCCGCGCGAGCGCCAGGTCTTCGACGCCCTGATCGCGGGCTTGTCCAACAAGGAGATCGCGCTGCAGCTGAAGATCAGCCCGCGCACGGTCGAGGTCTTCCGCGCCAAGGTCATGGCCAAGATGGAGGCCGACAGCCTGTCGGCCCTGGTCCGCATGGGGCTGATGCTCGGCTAGACTTTCGCGCGGCCGTGCAGCCTCGTCCGCGCCGAGGCGTTATGACGGCTACCCGCCCTCGTTCCTGCGTCTTGCGTCCAAGGAGTTCGCCCCATGTCTGATCCCGCCCGTCTGCTGCGTCATCAGGCCTATGTCGACGGCCGCTGGATCGACGCCGACGGCGGCGGAACCCTCGAAGTGACCAACCCGGCTACAGGCGAGGTTCTGGCGACGGTCCCCGACATGGGCGCCCCTGAGACCCGCCGCGCCATCGCCGCCGCCGAGGCCGCCATGAAGCCGTGGGCCGCGAAAACGGCGGGCGAGCGCGCCCGCATTCTTCGCCGCTGGTTCGACCTGATGATGAGCGAGCAGGACGCCCTTGGCCGCCTGTTGACCCGAGAACAGGGCAAGAGCCTGACCGAGGCCAAGGGCGAGATCGCCTATGCCGCCAGCTTCATCGAATGGTTCGCCGAAGAGGGCAAACGCACCTATGGCGAGGTCATCCCCAGCCATGACGCCTCCAAGCGGCTGGTGACTCTGCGCCAGCCGGTCGGGGTGGTCGGGGCCATCACGCCGTGGAACTTCCCCGCCGCCATGATCACCCGCAAGGTCGGCCCAGCGCTGGCCGCCGGTTGCGCCGTGGTGCTGAAACCCGCCAGCCAGACGCCGCTGTCGGCCTTGGCGCTGGCCGTGCTGGCGGAAGAAGCGGGCCTGCCGCCCGGTCTGTTCAACGTCGTCACCGGCTCGGCCTCAGCCATCGGCGGCGAACTGACGTCAAATGAGACGGTGCGCAAGATCAGCTTCACCGGCTCGACCGAGATCGGCCGCCTGCTGATGAAACAGTCGTCGGACACCATCAAGAAGATGAGCCTCGAACTGGGCGGCAACGCCCCCTTCCTGGTCTTCGACGACGCCGATGTGGACGCCGCCGTGGCGGGCGCCGTGGCATCGAAGTACCGCAACGCGGGCCAGACCTGCGTCTGCACCAACCGCTTCTATGTGCAGGCGGCCGTCTACGATGAGTTCGTCGCCAAGCTGACCAAGGCCACCGAGGCGCTGAAGGTCGGAAACGGCCTCGACGACAGCGTCCAGATCGGCCCCCTGATCGACGACAAGGCGGTGAAGAAGGTCGAGGAACACGTCGCCGACGCCCTGGCCAAGGGGGCGACCCTTTTGACCGGCGGCGAACGCCACGACCTGGGCCGCACCTTCTTCCAGCCGACCGTCCTGTCGGGCGTGACCCAGGACATGAAGATGTGCCGCGAGGAGACCTTCGGCCCCGTCTCCGGCGTCGTCCGCTTCGAGACGGAAAAGGAAGGGATCGCCCTGGCCAACGACACCATCTTCGGGCTGGCGGGCTATTTCTATGCCCGCGACCTGAGCCGCGTCTGGCGGGTGGCCGAGGCGATGCAGACCGGCATGATCGGCATCAACACCGGCCTGATCTCCACCGAGGTCGCCCCCTTCGGCGGCATCAAGCAGTCCGGCCTCGGCCGCGAAGGCTCCAGCCACGGCATCGAGGACTACCTGGAGATCAAATACCTCTGCATGGGTCTTTGATCCCTCTCCCGATGGGAGAGGG
>NZ_QWTZ01000011.1:0-97157 GCF_003576505.1 Brevundimonas sp. LPMIX5 | reverse complement strand
AAGCCCTCTCCCGCCGGGAGAGGGTTCCCAAGCCGGATCATTCGACCAAGGTCGGTCTGCGCAAACCGTCGTTCCTGCTGTCACTCTCCCTTCCGACGCTCGGCGCAAAGCACGCCGAGCGCGAGGGAAACGCGCCGCGCTTCGCGGCCGCACAGGAAGGGACTGCCCATGACCGACCGCGCCATAGGTGCGGCGGACGGCGGCGAGCACACGGTCGACAAGAACGACCGGCTGGTGATTCTCGCCTCCTCCGTCGGCACCGTTATCGAATGGTACGACTTCTATCTCTACGGCTCGCTGGCCGCGATCATTTCCGCCCAGTTCTTCTCGGGCGTGAACGAGACCACCGGCTTCATCTTCGCCCTGATGGCCTTCGCCGCCGGTTTCGCCGTGCGCCCGTTCGGGGCCATCGTCTTCGGCCGCATGGGCGATCTGTGGGGGCGCAAGAACACCTTCCTGGTGACCATGCTGCTGATGGGCGTCTCGACCTTCGTGGTCGGCCTGTTGCCGCCCTATGCCGCCATCGGCATCGCCGCCCCGATCATCCTGGTGCTGATGCGCCTGATCCAGGGCCTGGCGCTGGGCGGGGAATACGGCGGCGCCGCCACCTACGTCGCCGAGCACGCCCCGGAGGGCAAGCGCGGCTTCTACACCTCCTTCATCCAGATCACCGCCACCGTGGGCCTGCTGCTCAGCCTGGCCGTGATCCTGGGCGTCCGCTTCACCATCGGCGAGGAAGCCTTCGTCGCATGGGGTTGGCGCATCCCCTTCCTGGTCTCGATCCTGCTGCTGGGCGTATCCTTGTGGATTCGCCTGAAGCTGTCGGAAAGCCCGGCGTTCAAGCGCATGAAGGCCGAGGGCAAGGGCTCGACCACCCCGCTGAAGGACAGCTTCATGAAGTGGCCGAACCTGAAGCTGGTGCTGATCGCCCTGTTCGGCCTGGCGGCCGGTCAGGCCGTGGTCTGGTACACGGGTCAGTTCTACGCCCTGTTCTTCCTGGAGAAGACGCTGAGGGTCGATCCGACCCTGGCCAACATCATGATCGCCGCCGCCCTGGCGCTGGCGACGCCCTTCTTCATCATCTTCGGCTGGCTGTCGGACAAGATCGGCCGCAAGCCCATCATCATGGCGGGCTGCCTGCTGGCCGCCGTGACCTACTTCCCGCTGTTCGGCGCCCTGACGGAGGCGGCCAACCCGCGCCTGGCCGCTGCGGCGGCCTCGTCGCCGGTGACCGTGGTCGCCGACCCGGCCGACTGCCACTTCCAGTTCGACCCCGTCGGCAAGACCGTCTTCAACAGCTCTTGCGACGTCGCCAAAACCCATCTGGCCAAGGCGGGCGTCACCTACGTCAATGAGGCCGCCCCCGCCGGGACCGTGGCCCAGGTGCGCATCGGCGATCGCGTGGTCGACAGCTTCAACGGCAAGATCATGCCCAAGGCGGACTTCGACGCGCAGAAGAAGACCTGGGACGCCAGCCTGACCGCCGCCCTGACCGAAGCCGGCTATCCGGCCAAGGCCGACAGCGAACTGGTCAACAAGCCGCTGGTGATCGGCATCCTGTTCCTGCTGGTGCTGTATGTGACCATGGTCTACGGCCCGATCGCCGCCGCCCTGGTCGAGATGTTCCCGACCAAGGTGCGCTACACCTCCATGTCCCTGCCCTATCACATCGGCAACGGCTGGTTCGGCGGCTTCCTGCCGACCACGGCGTTCGCCATGGTCGCGGCCACGGGCAACATCTACTACGGCCTGTGGTACCCCATCGCCATCGCCGTTCTGACCCTGATCATCGGCGTCCTCTTCGTGAAGGAAGGCAAGGACGTGAACATCCACGACTAAGGCTCCTGATGCTCTCCCTCCCCTTTATGGGGAGGGTGGCTGAGCCCGACAGGGCGAAGCCGGGTGGGGGCGGCCAGGCTATCCAAGCGCCGAGGCCAGGTTCGCGTCGAGACCAGGATCACCACGCCCTCCCCACCCGGTCTCCGCTTCGCTTCGACCACCCTCCCCATGAAGGGGAGGGAGAAGGTCGCGAACTTTTCGCCAACCTGCGGGCGGTCCGGCTTCGGCCTGGCCGCCCTCTTTTTCACTTGCCCGCGTGATCGCGCCCGGCCCAGATGACGCCCATGTTCAGCCTCGCCACCCTGGCCCTGACGGCCTTCTACATGGCCGCCCTGTTCGGCATCGCCTGGTGGTACGAGCGGCCGCAGATCAAGGCGCGGCGCGGGATGCTGGGGCCGTCGCTCTATGCGCTGTCGCTGGCCATATACTGCACGTCGTGGACCTATTACGGCGCGGTGGGCACGGCGGCGCGCGACGGGTGGGAGTATCTGCCCATCTACGCCGGGCCGATCCTGGGGCTGACCCTGCTGCTGCCGCTGTGGCGGCGCATCGCCTCGGCCGCCCGGCGCGAGAACGTCGGCTCGATGGCTGACTTCATCTCGTCCCGCTACGGCAAGAGCCCGGCGCTGGGCGCGGCGGTGGCGGGCGTCGCCATCCTGGGCTCGGTCCCCTACATCGCGCTGCAGCTCAAGTCGCTGTCGATGGCGGGCGAGATGATCACGGTCGGCACCCCCGTCGCCGGGTCCGAGAGCCTGACCGTCCTGGTCATGGCGGCGGTTCTGGCCGGGTTCGCCATCCTGTTCGGCGCACGAAGGCCCGACCTGACCGAGCATAACCGCGGCCTGATCCAGGCCATCGGCATCGAGTCCATCGTCAAGCTGGCCGCCCTGCTGGCCGTCGCCGTCTTCGCCGTCTTCCTGCTGGCCGCCTCGCCGTCGCGGCAGGCCGTGACCGACAGCCTGGGCCAATTGGGAACGTGGCCGCACATCGACGCCCGCTTCATGGCCATCACCCTGGTGGCGACCCTGGCCATCTTCTGCCTGCCGCGTCAGTTCCACGTCGCCTTCGTAGAGGGCGGCGATCCGGCCCAGGTGCGCCGCGCGCGCTGGATCTTCCCGCTGTATCTGATCCTGACCACCCTGGCCGTCCTGCCGCTGGTGGCGGCGGGGGGGTTGTTCACCCCGCAGACCAATCCCGACCTGCTGGTGCTGGCCCTGCCGCTGGGCGAGCGCCAGAGCCTGCTGACCGCCGTGGTCTTCGTCGGCGGCTTCTCGGCCGCCACCGCCATGGTCATCGTCGAGGCGGTGGCCCTGTCGGCCATGGTGTCCAACAATCTGGTCCTGCCGCTGATGGGCGCCGGACGGCGGCGCGGCGCGGCGCCGCCGGATATGGCGCGGACCCTGCTGAATATCCGACGCCTGGCCATCGTCGGCCTGCTGCTGCTGGCCTGGCTCTATTATCTGGCGATGGACCGGACCAGCGGACTGGCGGCCATCGGCCTGGTGTCCTTCGCCGCCCTGGCCCAGTTGGCGCCGTCGCTGTTCGGAGCGGTGCTGTGGCGCGGCGGACGGGCCAGCGGGGCGCTGGCGGGGCTGGCGGCGGGGATGGCCGTCTGGGCCGTCATGCTGGCCGCGCCGCAGCTGGCCCCCGGCTTCGGCCTGAACGTGCCCGCCATGCTTGGGCTGGAAGACCCGTTCGCGGCCGGGGTCTTCCTCAGCCTGGCGCTGAACCTGGGCGTCTTCGTTCTGGTGTCGCGGGCGCGGCCGCCGCGCCTGATCGACCGGGTCCAGGCCCGCGCCTTCGTCGACCGGCTCGGCCCGGACTGGATGGAGGGACGCGGCGGCTCGGCAGGGGCCTCGGTCGGCGACCTGCGCGCCCTGGTCGCCCGCTTCATCGGCGACGAACGGGCCGAGCGCGCCTTCGCCGCCTGGGCGCGCGAGACAGACACCCGCCTCAAGGACGCCGACCCCGCCGACGCCGCCCTGGCCCGCGCGGCCGAGCGGATGCTGGCGGGGGCCGTCGGCGCCGCCGCCGCCCGCCGGGTCCTTGCTGCGGCGCTGGCCGCCGGAGGCCGCGCGCCCGAGGACGTGGTGCGGATGCTCGACGAGGCGTCGCAGGCCGTCCAGTTCAACCGCGACCTGTTGCAGACCACGCTGGACAACATCGATCAGGGCGTCAGCGTCGTCGACGAAGACCTGCGCCTGACCGCCTGGAACCGCCGCTATGTCGAGATGTTCGACCTGCCCGCGGGCTTCGTCCACGTCGGCCTGCCTATCGCCGCCGTCTATCGCCTGAACGCCGAGCGCGGCGAGGCGGGCGTGCCCGATCATGAGATCGACGCCTGGGTCGAACGGCGGCTGGAGGCGCTGGCCCGTCGCATCCCCCACGACCACGAGCGCGAACAGCCCGACGGCCGCATCCTGCGCTCGTCCGGCGCGCCCATTCCCGGCGGCGGCTACGCCACCAGCTATACCGACATCACCGCCCTGCGCCGCGCCGCGCGCGAGCTGGAGGAGGCGAACGAGCGGCTGGAGGCCCGCGTCGCCGACCGCACCGAGCGGCTGGAGGAGGCCCGCCGCCTGGCCGAGGACGCCACCGCCTCCAAGACCCGCTTTCTGGCCGCCGCCAGCCATGACCTGCTGCAGCCGCTGCACGCCGCGCGCCTGTTCATCGCCGCCCTGAGGGAGGATGCGGATCTGGCCGGATCGCCCGCGCGCGGCCTGGCGACCAACGCCGACCGCGCCATCGACAGCGCCCACCGCCTGCTGACCGCCCTGCTGAACCTGTCCAAGCTGGAGGCGGGCGGAGTCCGGCCCGCCGTGGCGCCGTTGGCCCTGGGCGGCCTGTTCGACGAACTGGCGCGCGAGTTCGCCCCGGTCGCCCGCGCCAAGGGGCTGACCCTGACGGCGGCGCCGTCCAGCCTGTGGATCGCCTCGGACCGCGACCTGCTGCGCTCCATGCTGCAGAACCTGATCGCTAACGCCATCCGCTACACCGACCGGGGGCATGTGCTGATCGGCGCGCGACGCGACGGCGAACGGGTGCAGATTCTGGTCAGCGACACCGGGCGCGGAATCGCCGAAGCCGACCGGCAGGCGGTCTTCGGCGAGTTCGTGCGCCTGCCTGGCGCCCCGGTGGACGAGCCCGGCGCGGGCCTGGGCCTGGCCATCGTGCAGAAGCTGTCGGACCTGCTGGGCCACCCGCTGTCGCTGGCCTCGCACGTCGGGCGGGGCACGACCTTCCGCGTCATCGTTCCCCGCGTCCCTGCGGCGCCCGAACCGGAACTCACGCCCGACGACCTGCGCCTGCCCTTGATCGGTCTGCGGGTGCTGTGCGTGGACAATGAACCCGCCATCCTCGACGCCCTGACCGCCCTGCTGGACCGCTGGGGCGCGCAGGCCGTGACCGCGCGTTCGGTCGCCGAAGCCCGTGCGGCGGTCGGCCCGTTCGACGCGGCCCTGGTCGATCTGCATCTGGGCGACGACGAGCCGGACGGTCTGACCGCCGTCGACCGCCTGCGCGCGCAGGGAGTCAGACGCATCGCCCTCGTCACCGCCGACACCCGCGACGGGCTGAAGGAGAAGGCGGCGGCGGCCGGGGCCGTGCTGTTGCCGAAACCGGTCAAGCCAGCGGCGCTGAAAGCGTTCCTGAGAAGCTGACCCTTCTCCCCTTGTGGGAGAAGGTGGCAGGCGGAGCCTGACGGATGAGGGGTGTGAACGTCCCGGCGTCCGCGTAAGGGCAGCATGGCCTGAATGACTTTTGAGCGTCGCGCTGACACCCCTCATCCGAGCGCCTCCGGCGCCCACCTTCTCCCACAAGGGGAGAAGGGCGCTAAATATCCAGCGACTGCGCCAATATCACCGCCTGGGTCCGGTTCTGCACGCCCAGCTTGCGGAAGACGCTGGTCAGGTGCGCCTTGATGGTGGCCTCGGTGACGCCAAGGTCGAAGGCGATCTGCTTGTTCAGCCGCCCGACCTTCAGCCCCTCCAGAATCCGCAGCTGCGACGGCGTCAGGCTGGCGATACGAGCCTGAAGGTCGGCCTCCTCCTCGCCCGCCGCCTCGACTTCGGGCGCCCAGGTCTCTCCCTCGAGGATGGCCTGTATGGCCTCGACCATTTCGGGCAGGACCGCCGATTTGGGAATGAAGCCCGCCGCCCCCAGCGACAGGACGCGACGGATGGTCGGCGCCTCTTCGCTGGCCGAGACGACGGCGACCGGGACGGCCGGATGATCGGCGCGGATCAGGGTCAGGCCCGTCATGCCGTCCACATCCGACAGCTTCAGGTCCAGCAGCAACAGATCGACCGGCCCCTCGGACAGGGCGGCCTGCGCCTCTGCCAGACTGGCGCATTCGACGATCTGCGCGCCCTCGGACGCCTTTTCGACGGCCGACCTCAAGGCCGCGCGAAACAGGGGATGGTCGTCGGCGACGACGATGCGATCCATGAAGGTCCTTCCCACGCGCGGTTCTTGTTCATCGGGCCGCGTCGCGACGACACCATGCCGCGCCTCGACTTTGGTCGAAACTAGACGAATGGCTAATGGCCGCAAACCCGGACCGCGCGGAATGCTGGCGTCCTGAGGCCTGCGACAGACAGGCTCGGAACAACGGTCTGGGAGGACCACGCATGGGAAGCTGCCGTCTGTTCGGCGGCGCGGCTGCGGCCGCGTTGCTGCTCGCGCCCGGCGCCGCACTGGCTCAGGACGCCAGCGCCGCACTGGAAGCCCGTATCGCCCAGCTCGAAGCCGAGCTGAACAGCCTGAAATCCGAAGTCGCCGTCGCCCGAACGCAGCAGGCCTCGCAAAATCAGGTCATGGCGCAGGACATCGTCCGCCTCGAAGCGCGCCCTGCGCCCGTCCCGGCGCCGACGCCCGTTTCCGCCGCCCCGCGCGAGGAAGGCTTCCGCATCGGCGACCACACGGTGAAGTTCGGCGGCTTCATCAAGACCGACTTCATGGCCTCGAAATATTCCGGCGGCGACCCGGCCAATGGCGACGCCCTGCGCGACTATCATCTGCCCGGCGCCATCCCCGTCGGCGGCGACAGCGAGGACGTCGCCGCCGACTTCAACGCCCGCCAGACCCGCTTCTGGCTGACCACCGACGGCGTGGTCGGCGGCCGCAAGATCGGCACGCGGCTGGAGATGGACTTCCAGACCCTGCCCGGCTCGGGCGACCAGCGCACGACCAGCGGCTCGAACCCCGCCCTGCGCCGCGCCTTCGTCACCATCGATGAGTGGCTGATCGGTCAGGAGTGGACCAACTTCCAGAACACCGCCGTCCTGCCGGAATCGGCGGACTTCGTCGGCTCGGCCGAGGGCACGGTCTTCGCCCGTCAGGCCCAGGTCCGCTATACGCGCGGCCCCTTCTCCATCGCGCTGGAGAACCCCGAGACCACCGTCACTCCCTTCGGCGGCGGCGCGCGCATCATCGCCGACGACAACAGCCTGCCCGACCTGACCGCCCGCTATGGCCTCAGCCGTCCGTGGGGCGCCGTGCAACTGTCCGGCCTGCTGCGTCAGCTGAAGTACCAGAACCCGGCGACCAACGTGGATTCCACCGCCACGGGCTGGGGCCTGTCGGCCTCGGCGCTTTTCAAGGTCGGGGCGCAGGACGACATCCGCCTGATGCTGACGGGCGGCGAAGGCATCGGCCGCTATGTCGGGCTGAACTTCTCCAATGACGCGGTGCTGGACGCCTCGGGCGAGTTGGAGGCCATCGGCGTGGTCGCAGGCTTCGCCGCCTATCGCCACGTCTGGGCGCCGGGCTGGCGCTCCAGCCTGATCTGGTCCACGCAGAAGGTCGACAACGACATCGCCCTGACCGGCCTGAGCGCCAACCGCTCGGCCCAGAGCCTTCACGCCAATCTGATCTGGTCGCCCGTTGCGGCCTTTGATGTCGGCGCCGAGGTGATGTTCGCTGACCGCAAACTCGAGTCAGGACTGGACGGCGACATGACCCGTCTGATCCTGTTCGTGAAATACGGCTTCTGAAGCCGAAGAAGAAAAAGACTTTGGAGGAAAATCGCGTGTCTGATCCGGAAATCTACCCTGTCCCCGCTGAACTGGCCGCCCGCGCCCACATGGACCGCGCCGGCTATGAAGCGGCCCGGATTCAGGCGCGTGAGACCCCTGACGCCTTCTGGGCCACCCAGGCCGAGCGGCTGGACTGGATGACCTTCCCGACGAAGATCAAGGACGTCTCCTTCAAGAAGGAGGACTTCCGCATCCGCTGGTTCGAGGACGGGGTGCTGAACGCCTCGGTCAACTGCATCGACCGCCACCTGCCCGCCCGCAAGGACGAGGTCGCCATCATCTGGGAAGGCGACGAGCCGACCGACAGCGAAGCCGTCACCTTCGGCCAGCTTCATGACCGCGTCTGCCGTCTGGCGAACGTGCTGAAGGCCAACGGCGTCAAGAAGGGCGACCGCGTCACCATCTATCTGCCGATGATCCCGGAAGCCGCCTACGCCATGCTGGCCTGCGCCCGCATCGGCGCGGTGCATTCGGTCATCTTCGGCGGCTTCTCGCCCGACAGCATCGCCGGGCGGATCGAGGACTGCGAATCGACCTTCGTCATCACCGCCGACGAAGGTTGCCGCGCCGGCAAACGCGTGCCGCTGAAGGCCAATGTCGACAAGGCGCTGGAAAAGGTCGCGGGCGTGAAGACCGTCGTGGTCCTGCGCCACACCGGCGCCGACGTGCCCTTCGTCGCGGGCCGCGATCTGGACTGGGGCGTCGAGACGGACAAGGCCTCGCCCGACTGCGCGCCCGAGCCGATGAACGCCGAAGACCCGCTGTTCATCCTCTACACCTCCGGCTCGACCGGAAAGCCCAAGGGCGTGCTGCACACCACCGGCGGCTATCTGTTCTGGGCCAGCTATACGCATGAGCTGGTGTTCGACTACCGTCCCGGCGAGGTCTTCTGGTGCACCGCCGACGTGGGCTGGGTCACGGGCCACACCTATGTCGTCTACGGCGCCCTGGCCAATGCGGCGACCAGCCTGATGTTCGAGGGCGTGCCCAACTATCCCACCGTCAGCCGCTTCTGGGAGGTGGTCGACAAGCATCAGGTCAACATCTTCTACACCGCCCCCACGGCCCTGCGCGCCCTGATGCGCGACGGCGACGCGCCGGTGAAGACGTCCAGCCGCAAATCCCTGCGTCTGCTGGGCACGGTCGGCGAGCCGATCAACCCCGAGGCCTGGCGCTGGTATCATGAGGTCGTCGGCGAAGGCCGCCTGCCCATCGTCGACACCTGGTGGCAGACGGAGACGGGCGGAGCCCTGATTTCGCCCCTGCCCGGCGCGACCGATCTGAAGCCCGGCTCGGCGACCAAGCCCCTGCCCGGCGTCGAGCTTGAAATCGTCGACGCCGAGGGCGGCGTTCTGGACGGCGCGACCGAGGGCAATCTGTGCATCACCGACAGCTGGCCGGGCCAGATGCGGACGGTCTATGGCGACGACCAGCGCTTCTTCGAGACCTATTTTTCGACCTATCCAGGCCGGTATTTCACCGGCGACGGCTGCCGCCGCGACGAGGACGGCTACTACTGGATCACCGGCCGGGTCGATGACGTCATCAACGTCTCGGGCCACCGCATGGGCACCGCCGAGGTCGAGAGCGCCCTGGTCCTGCACGACGACGTGGCCGAGGCCGCCGTCGTCGGCTTTCCCCACGACATCAAGGGTCAGGGCATCTACGCCTATGTCACGCTGAACAAGGGGGTCGAGCCGAGCGACGCCCTGCGCAAGGCCCTGATCGCCCAGGTCCGCGAGGAGATCGGCCCCATCGCCGCGCCCGACGTCATCCAGTGGGCGCCGGGCCTGCCCAAGACGCGCTCGGGCAAGATCATGCGGCGCATCCTGCGCAAGATCGCCGAGAACGAACTCGGCGCGCTGGGCGACACCTCGACGCTAGCCGATCCCTCGGTCGTGGACGATCTGGTGAAGAACCGCGCGGCGTAACTTCAATACCCGCTCATCCCGGCGGACGCCGGGACCCAGTAAGAGCGACGCGCGCTTCGCCAACCAGCACGGTCGCGCCCTCGGCCAAAGCACTGGACCCCGGCGTCCGCCGGGGTGAGCGGGTACATCATTCAGCTTCCCCGAAGAGGCGGTCCCGAACGGCGCAAGCTGGACGGGGCCGCCCGCCTCGGCTTCAGTGGCGGGCATGAGCGGAACTCTCGACGGCCTGACCATCATTGAAATCGCCGGCATCGGTCCCGCCCCCTTCTGCGGCATGATGCTGGCCGATCACGGAGCGGAGGTGGTGCTGGTCCACCGACCCGGCGCCGCGCCCGATCCGCGCGATCCCCTGAACCGCAGCCGCGCCCGCCTGGTCGAGGCCGACCTGAAGACGCCCGAAGGCGCCGCCCTGATCCGCGATCTGGCCCGCAACGCCGACGGCCTGATCGAGGGCTTCCGTCCCGGCGTGATGGAGCGCCTCGGCCTCGGCCCCGACGCGCTGCTGGCCGACAATCCTCGCCTGGTCTACGGCCGCATGACCGGCTGGGGTCAGGACGGACCGCTGGCTCCGGCGCCCGGCCACGACATCGACTACATCGCCGTCTCGGGCGCGCTGCACGCCTTCGGCCGTGCGGGCGAGAAGCCGACCCCGCCGATCAACATGGTCGGCGACTTCGGCGGCGGCGGCATGCTGCTGGCCTTCGGCATGGTGGCGGGCCTGCTGAAGGCCCAGCGCACCGGGCGCGGCGACGTCATCGACTGCGCCATGACCGACGGCTCCTCCCTGCTGATGAGCATGATCTGGGGCTTCCGCCAGAACCTGCCCGCGCCCCTGCCGCCCAGCCTTGCGTGGCGCGACGAGCGCGGCGTCAACCTGCTCGACACCGGCGCGCCATTCTACGAGGTCTATGAGACGCAGGACGGCAAATACGTCGCCGTCGGCGCCATCGAACCGGCCTTCTATATCGCGCTTATGCGGCTGACCGGACTGGCCAGCGATCCCGACTTCGCCATGCCCTTCGACCCGGCACAGTGGCCGAGGCTGAAGGACAGGCTGGCCGCCGTCTTCCGCACCCGCACCCGCGACGACTGGTGCAGCGATCCGGACGCCCAAGCCGCCTGCGTCGCCCCGGTCCTGTCCATGACCGAGGCGCCCGACCACCCGCACAACCGCGCCCGCGACGCCTTCGTCACCGCGCAAGGGGTGGTGCAGCCCGCCCCTGCGCCACGCTTCCGAGACAGCCCGGCGAAGCGGCCGAAATAGAAGGCAGGTCACATAATCCCGCTCACCCCGGCGGACGCCGGGGCCCAGTGCTTTGGCCCCAAACGCGCGGGCATGGATAACCAAGCCTCGTGCGCGCTGCTCTTACTGGATCCCGGCGTCCGCCGGCATGAGCGGGGGTATGATCACCCCCCGTCCGTCCACACCGTCTTGTACAGATCGAACCGGCGGTCCCTCAGGTTCCGCACCGTCCCCTGCGCCTTGGCCCAGGCCAGGTCGGACAGGTCCAGGTCCGCCACCGTCACTGTCTCGACGTTCTCGCTCGCCTCGGCCGCCACCCCGTCACGCGCGAAGGGAAAGTCGCACGGCGTCAGTATGCAGGACTGGGCGTACTGAATGTCCATGTTCTCGACGTTCGGCAGGTTGCCGACATTGCCCGACATGACGACGTAGCACTGGTTCTCGATCGCCCGCGCCTGCGAACAGTAGCGCACGCGCAGATACCCCTGCCGGTTGTCGGTGCAGAAGGGGGTGAACAGGATGCGCGCCCCCTCGTCCGCTAGGCGCCGCGCCAGTTCGGGGAACTCGGAATCGTAGCAGATCATCACCCCGATCGGCCCGCAGTCGGTGGGGATGGCGTGGACGCGGTCGCCGCCCTTGATGTTCCACCAGTGGCGTTCGTTCGGCGTCGGGTGGATCTTCTCCTGCTCATGCACCGAGCCGTCGCGCAGGAAGACATAGGCGACGTTCTGGATGTCGCCGTCCTCGGTCCG
This sequence comes from Brevundimonas sp. LPMIX5, assembly GCF_003576505.1. Taxonomy (NCBI): domain Bacteria; kingdom Pseudomonadati; phylum Pseudomonadota; class Alphaproteobacteria; order Caulobacterales; family Caulobacteraceae; genus Brevundimonas; species Brevundimonas sp. LPMIX5. The sequence continues at coordinate 85,357 of NZ_QWTZ01000011.1, read as the reverse complement.
CGTCGGGTGCGAGCCGCCGATGATGTTGACGTTGTAGCCGACCGCCAGCTCGCGCATCGCCTCGACGAAGCGCGGCGTATAGCGGGTCAGGGCCTCGATCGATTCCGCAGGCGTCAGCTTCTTCGTCTCCAGCGACAGCAGCTGAAGCGTGAACAGCTCGGGGAAGACGACGAAGTCGGCGCGATAGTCCGACACCACGTCGACAAAATATTCGACGTTGTCCATGAACTCCTGAAAACTGCCGACCTTGCGCATTTGCAGCTGGACGGTGGCCACGCGCACCGTTTCCTTGACGGCAAAGGCCGCCCCCTTGCCCGTCGCCTCGACATAGTAGGGGTTGCGCCAGACCCAGCGCGCCGCGTGACCCAGCGACGCCTTGTCTGACGGCAGATAGTTCAGCAGCACCCCCGCCGGCTCGAACCCTGAACGCTGGTGAAAGGCCATGATCGGGTCCTTCACCTTGCGGTCGCGCACCGCCTCGACATAGGCGTTCGGGTCGGGATAGGCCGAGCGGCGGCGCGCGAGGCCGGGCATCCGGCCGCCGAAGACGACGCCCTTCAGGTTCTGCGCCTCGCACAGGTCGCGGCGCGCGTCATACAGGCGCTGGCCGATGCGCAGGCGGCGCCGGGCGGGGTCGACGCAGACCTCCATCCCATACAGCCACTCGCCCGCCGGATCGTGGCGCGCGCCATAGCCGCCGCCGGTGATCTGGTCCCAGGTGTGCGGCCCCATCGCCGACTTTTCGTCGATGCGGAAACTGGCCGCGTAGCCGACGATCTCGCCCTCGAACTCGACCACGAACTGGCCGTCCGGATAGGTGGCGATCTGGCCGCGCAGCATCCCGGCCGTATAGGGCGGCATATCCTTATACACCCGCGCCACCAGGGCGTTGATCCCGGCGACGTCGCCCATGCGGGCGTTGCGGATGGTCAGGACGGCGGGCTTGGCCGGCTCGGCAGGAAGGGAGGTCTCAATGTCAGTCATGCCGCCCTAACGCGCGAGCTTGGCTGTTGGATCAATCCGGCCGACAAAAGAGACCATGCGTCAATTCCGGTCGCGTCACCCAAGGATGTTCCTGTTAAGTTCACGAGAACATCTTGCGAACAAGAACAAACCATGTCCATAGTCGGCTTCACCAAGGGAGCGGGTCCGTGGCGGGTCTCTCCCGAAGTCAGATGGGAATCATGGCAAGGGAGAGAAAACCAATGTCACAGGCGGCACTGAAGCTCGTGGGTAAAGAAGACAGCGACAAACAACGCGCTCTAGAGGCGGCGATCGCGCAGATCGATCGCGCCTTCGGCAAGGGCTCGGTCATGAAACTGGGCAAGGCCGGACAGGTGGCCGAGATCGAAAGCGTCTCGACCGGCTCGCTCGGTCTCGACATGGCGCTCGGCATCGGCGGCCTGCCGGTCGGGCGAGTGATCGAGGTGTTCGGTCCCGAATCCTCGGGCAAGACCACCCTGGCCCTTCACACCGTGGCCGAGGTCCAGAAGAAGGGCGGCGTGGCCGCGTTCGTCGACGCCGAACACGCGCTGGACCCCGTCTATGCGCAAAAGCTGGGCGTCAATCTGGACGACCTGCTGGTGTCGCAGCCCGACACGGGCGAACAGGCGCTGGAGATCGTCGACACCCTGGTGCGTTCGGGCGCCGTGGATATCGTGGTGGTCGACTCCGTCGCCGCCCTGACGCCGCGCGCCGAAATCGAGGGCGAGATGGGCGACAGCCTCCCCGGCCTTCAGGCGCGTCTGATGTCGCAGGCCCTGCGCAAGCTGACGGCCTCGATCTCCAAGTCGAAGTGCATCGTCCTGTTCATCAACCAGATTCGTCACAAGATCGGCGTCATGTACGGCTCGCCGGAAACGACGACGGGCGGCAATGCGCTGAAGTTCTACGCCTCGGTGCGCCTGGACATCCGCCGCATCGGCGCGATCAAGAACCGCGACGAGGTGGTCGGCAACACCACCCGCGTCAAGGTGGTCAAGAACAAGGTCGCCCCGCCGTTCCGCGAAGTCGTCTTCGACATCATGTACGGCGAAGGCATCTCCAAGATCGGCGAGATCATCGACCTGGGCGTCAAGGCGGGCATCGTCGAGAAGTCCGGCTCCTGGTTCTCTCATGACTCGACCCGCATCGGCCAGGGCCGCGAGAACGCCAAGGAGTTCCTCAAGAACAATCCCGACATGGCCGCCTCGATCGAAAAGGCGGTGCGCCAGTCCACAGCCAAGATCGCCGACGACATGCTGGGCGCGCCCGAACCCGACGAGGGCCAGGACATGGAAGGCTGATCCGTCCCATCATTTGAACGCCGTCACCCTCGGGCCTGACCCGAGGATGACGCCAGGAAGCGCCCCCTTCCGTTCCAGCCGGGATCGCGCGGACGATCCAGTCCTCGGGCAAGCCTGAGGATGACGGCGGGACAGGCGCCTTCCGACACAGCTTCTCCGTTCGCCGCCGCGCGACCCGCCTACCGACCCCGCGTGGCCGGTCGGACGGAGATCGGCCCGCCCGACCTGCTTCGGGCGGGCCTTTTTTTACGCCACCCTCTCTCCCGCTCATCCCGGCGGACGCCGGGACCCAGTGCTTTGGCTTCAAGACGCAGCGGTCAACAGATGGCGAGGCGCGCGGTGCTCTTGCTGGATCCCGGCGTCCGCCGGGATGAGCGGGGATTGAGGCACGCCGCCAACCCGCCTCTCCGCGCAAGGGCCTTGTTTCCCATGACCGTTAACGGGCAAGTTTCGCGCAAAGAACCGGAGCCTGCCCATGACCTTCGCCACCGCCGATCTGTGCGACGACCACTCTGACGCGGTGAAGGTCTGCCAGACTCCCTTCCGCAGCTACGGCAAGGTCACGGCTTTCCACGGCCCCGTCCGCACGCTCAGCGTGCTGGACGACAACGCCCTGGTCCGTCAGACGCTGGAACGCCCCGGACAGGCCGCCGTGCTGGTCGTCAATGGCGGCGGCTCGCTGAAGCGGGCGTTGGTCGGCGACAACCTGGCCAAACTAGCGATCGATAACGGCTGGGCGGGCGTCATCGTCCACGGCGCCGTGCGCGACACGGCCGTCATCAACACCATGGACGTCGGCGTCAAAGCCCTGGGGACCATCCCCCTGCGCGCCGAGCGCGACGCCATCGGCGAGATCGACATCCCCACCGCCTTCGGCGGCGTCATCTTCACCCCCGGCGACTGGCTCTATGCCGACGAGGACGGCCTGATCGTCTCGCCGCATCGCCTGCACGATTAAAGCTCCGGCCACGCAAAAACGCGGCCCTCGTCCATGATCACGCGTCAGTGATGCGTTCGGCGCAAAATCCCTATATGACGCCGGTTCCGATATTTCCTCCGCGCGCCCGAGTTCCAGAGCGATACGCCCATGACCAGCCTGAAGCAGATCCGTTCCACCTTCCTCGACTACTTCGCCGCCGACGGCCACGAGAAGGTGCAGTCGGCTCCGCTCGTGCCGCAGAACGACCCTACCCTGCTGTTCGTCAATGCGGGCATGGTGCCGTTCAAGGACTATTTCACCGGCGCCGCGACCGCCCCCTACAACCGCGCGACCAGCTCGCAGAAATGCGTCCGCGCCGGGGGCAAGCACAACGATCTGGATAACGTCGGCTATACCGCCCGTCACCACACCTTCTTTGAAATGCTGGGCAATTTCTCGTTCGGCGACTACTTCAAGGACCACGCCATCGAGCGCGCCTGGACCCTGCTGACCAAGGAGTTCGGCCTTGACCCCGCCCGCCTGCTGGTCACGGTCTATCACACGGACGACGAAGCCTTCGACATCTGGAAGAAGGTCACGGGGTTCGCCGATGAGAAGATCATCCGCATCCCCACCAACGACAACTTCTGGGCCATGGGCGACAGCGGTCCGTGCGGCCCGTGCACGGAAATCTTCTACGACCACGGCGACCACATCTTCGGCGGCCCTCCCGGTTCGCCGGACGAGGACGGCGACCGCTTCGTCGAGATCTGGAACAACGTCTTCATGCAGTTCGAGAAGGAGAACGACGAGATCGTTCGCGAACTGCCCAAGAAGTCGGTCGACACCGGCATGGGTCTGGAGCGCATCGCCGCCGTGCTTCAGGGCGTCCACTCCAACTATGACGTGGACCTGTTCAAGACCCTGATCCACGCCTCGGAAGAGCTGACCTCGACCAAGGCCGAGGGCGAGCGCGCCCCGTCGCACCGGGTCATCGCCGACCACCTGCGCTCGACCGCCTTCCTGATCGCCGACGGCGTGACCCCGTCGAACGAGGGCCGGGGTTATGTCCTGCGCCGCATCATGCGCCGGGCCATGCGCCACGCCCACCTGCTGGGCGCCCAGGACCCGCTGATGCACCGTCTGGTGCCGACCCTGGTCGAGGAGATGGGCGAGGCCTATCCGGAACTCGGCCGCGCCCAGGCCTTCATCGAAGACACGCTGAAGCAGGAAGAGATCCGCTTCCGCACCACGCTGGGCCGCGGCATGAACCTGTTCGACCAGGCTACGACCGGCTTCAAGGCCGGCGACATGCTGGACGGCCAGACCGCCTTCACCCTGTACGACACCTACGGCTTCCCGCTGGACCTGACGCAGGACGAGGCGCGTCGTCGCGGCTTCGCCGTCAACGTCGACGGCTTCGAGGCCGCCATGGCCGAGCAGCGCGACCGCTCGCGCGAACATTGGAAGGGCTCGGGCCAGACGGCCTCGGCCGGCGCCTGGCTGGCCCTGCGCGACCAGCACGGCGCGACCGAGTTCACCGGCTATGAGTCCGAGACCGGCGAGGGCAAGGTGCTGGCCATCGTCAAGGACGGCGCCGAAGCCCCGTCCGCAACGACCGGCGAAACGGTCGAGGTCCTGCTGGACAGGACCCCCTTCTACGGCGAGGGCGGCGGTCAGGCGGGCGACAAGGGCGCCTTGGTCTGGAGCGGCGGCGAAGGCCGCGTTCTGGACACCAAAAAGCACGGCGGCGACCTGCACGTTCACACGCTGGAGGTGACGCAAGGGTCGCTGGCCACCGGCGCCGTCGTGACCGCCACGGTCGCGGAAGGCTCGCGCCCGACCACCCGCGCCAACCACTCGGCCGCCCACCTGTTCCACGCCGCCGTCAAGAACGTCCTGGGCGCCCACGTCGCCCAGAAGGGCCAGATGGTCGACGCCGAGCGGATGCGCTTCGACTTCAGCCACAACGCCCCGATGACGGACGAGGAGATCGCCCGCGTCGAGGACGAGGTGAACGCGGTCATCCGCCAGAACGTCCCGGTCACGACCGAGTTGATGACGCCCGACGCCGCCATCGCGGCGGGCGCCGTGGCCCTGTTCGGCGAGAAATACGGCGATGAGGTCCGCGTCCTGACCATCGGCCGCGCGCTGTCGGGTCCGGGCGCCTATTCGGTCGAACTGTGCGGCGGCACTCACGTCTTCCGCACCGGCGACATCGCCCTGTTCAAGATCGTGTCCGAAGGCGGCGTGGCCGCCGGCGTGCGCCGCGTCGAGGCCCTGACCGGCGAGGCGGCCCGCCGCTTCCTGCTGGATCAGGCCAATGTCGCCCGCCACCTGGCCCAGGGCTTCAAGATCCAGCCCGCCGAGGTTCCGGCCCGCGTCGAGGGCCTGCAGGCCTCAGTCAAGACGCTGGAGAAGCAGGTCGCCGACCTCAAGAAGCAGCTGGCGCTGGGCGGCGGCGCGGGCGCCAACGCCGCGCCGGAAGAGATCGGCGGGATCAAGCTGATCGCCCGCGTTCTGGACGGCGTCGACGGCAAGGGCCTGCGCGGCGTGGCCGAGGACTTCAAGAAGCAGCTCGGCTCGGGCGTCGTCGCCCTGGTCGGCGTCACCGACGGCAAGGCGGCCATCACTGTCGCCGCGACCCCGGACATAGCGGGCAAGGTGAATGCGGCCGATCTGGCCCGCGACGCCGTCATCGCCATGGGCGGCAAGGGCGCCGGCGGCAAGCCCGACTTCGCCCAGGGCGGCGCGCCGGATGGATCGAAAGCCGAGGACGGCCTGAACGCCATCCGGGCCGCGCTGAAGGGCTGATCACCCCGACAAGCTGAAACGAGAAAGGGCGGCGCACCGGATGCGCCGCCCTTTTTCTTGGGCTGAACCCTCCACCCGCTCATCCCCGCGGAGATGAGCGGATATTTTTACTCCGACGCCCCCAGATCGATCGCCGCCAGTTTCCAGCGGAACAGGTTGCGGCGCTTCATCAGCAAGGAGACCTGCTCGTCCGGCTGGTCGTCGCGGGTCAGGGTGACCGCGAAGGTGTCCAGGTCGCGATAGCCCCACGACTGGCGCACGCGCTTGTCCTCAGACTTAGGTTCCGTGCGCTCCGGGCGCTTGATCTCCGGCTTGGGCGCGCGCCCCTCCTGCACCATCAGGGCGATGGCCTGAGGGGTGACGAAGGCGTCGACCGCCCCGCCCACGAGGGCGGGCGCCAGCAGCATGCCCAAGCCCGACAGGCCGCTGTCGCCGAGGCGTTTGTCCTTGCGCATCTCGACCATCATGCGGGCGTTCAGTTCGTCCTTCAGGCTGGCGCGGAAAGCCGGGAAATCGACCTGGCGCTCCAACGCCTTTTCATCGCCGATCCTGGCCGCCTGAACCAGCGACCGCGCCGCCAGCAGGGGCGAAGCCGCATAGGCGATCAGGAAGGCGGCCCCCGCCGCTAGTCCCAGACGAATGATCAGTTTGCGGTTCATCGGCCTCCCCTGCCTTACGAACGCGACGGGACGACGACGAAACGGCGTCAAAGTCCCCCAAATCCCCAACGCGATTAGGGACATGGATCACAGGCCGGTTCAATGCGTGTTTTCACCGGCTCTCGTTTCCAAGCGAACCTGACGATGGGGTGAGGCAAACATTGATCACCGCTCATCCCGGCGGACGCCGGGATGAGCGGAATAGGTAAGCGATACCGCCCAACAAAAAAGCCCGCCGGATCGCTCCAGCGGGCCTTGATGTCTTGGCGGCTCCAGGCCGCGTCGGGTCGAGACCCGAAGGGCGGCGCGAAGCAGCCAAGGCGGAGCCTTCTGACCGCGGCCGACTAAAAAAGCCTCAGCCGATACCCGGCAGGGCCTTCTTCAGGTTCTCGGACACCTTGTCCAGGAAGCCTTCGGTCGTCAGCCAGGACTGCTGATCGCCGACCAGCAGGGCCAGATCCTTGGTCATGAAGCCCGACTCGACGGTGTCGACGACCACGCGCTCCAGCGTATCGGCGAACTCGGCCAGCTGGGCGTTGTCGTCCAGCTTGGCGCGGTGCTTGAAGCCGCGGGTCCAGGCGAAGATCGAGGCGATCGAGTTGGTCGAGGTGGCCTCGCCCTTCTGATGCTGGCGGTAGTGGCGGGTCACGGTGCCGTGGGCGGCTTCCGTTTCCATGACCTTGCCGTCCGGCGTCATCAGCACCGAGGTCATCAGGCCCAGCGAGCCGAAGCCCTGAGCCACAATGTCCGACTGCACGTCGCCGTCGTAGTTCTTGCACGCCCAGACGAAGCCGCCCGACCACTTGATCGCGGCTGCGACCATGTCGTCGATCAGGCGGTGCTCATAGGTCAGGCCGCGCTTCTTGAATTCCTCGGCGTATTCGGCGTCGAAGACTTCCTGGAAGATGTCCTTGAAGCGGCCGTCATAGGCTTTGAGGATGGTGTTCTTGGTCGACAGATAGACCGGGTAGTTGCGCTGCAGGCCATAGGCGAACGAGGCATGGGCGAACTCGCGGATCGAGGAGTCCAGGTTGTACATGCCCATGGCGACGCCAGCGCCCGGCGACTTGTAGACCTCGTGCTCGATCACCTGGCCGTCGTCGCCGACGAACTTGATCGACAGGGTGCCGGCGCCCGGCATCAGGAAGTCGGTGGCCTTGTACTGGTCGCCGAAGGCGTGGCGGCCGACGACGATCGGCTGGGTCCAGCCCGGCACCAGACGCGGCACGTTCGAGCAGATGATCGGCTCGCGGAAGACCACGCCGCCCAGGATGTTGCGGATAGTGCCGTTCGGCGACTTCCACATCTTCTTCAGGCCGAATTCGGCGACGCGCGCCTCGTCCGGGGTGATGGTGGCGCACTTCACGCCGACGCCGTGCTTCTGGATGGCGTGGGCCGCGTCGATCGTGATCTGATCGTCGGTGGCGTCACGGCTTTCCATGCCGAGGTCGTAATAGTCGAGTTCGAGGTCCAGGTACGGGAAGACCAGCTTGTCCTTGATCATCTGCCAGATGATCCGGGTCATTTCGTCGCCGTCGATGTCCACGATGGGGTTGGCGACCTTGATCTTGGCCATGCTTACGCCTCTGTCTCTCAAATCAGGGAAGGAATTCAGTGCAGGGGATATAGCGACCCCCGCGCGCGGGCGCAAAGGGGACGAAAGCCGCAACGCTCGAACACCCGCGCCGGAACGAAACGGCGGCTTGGCCGCTTGGCTTCTTCACGGCTACGCTTGAAGGCCGTCGGTCGGTCACAACGCATGGAATCCCTGATGTCGCCTCGCCGCCTCCGGTTCGTCGCCCTCGCCCTGCTTCCACTCGCTATGGCCGCCTGCAAGGGACAGGAGGCCGCCGCCCCGCCTGAGGCCCCGGCGGTTCAGCCGCCCGCCGCAGCCGCCTCCGCCGTAGTGCCCGCCGCTCAGAACGACGCCCATCCGCCCAGCGTGACGCGCGAGTTCCGCGACTGGACGGCGACCTGCGACAACACCAACCACTGCGTCGCCTTCGGCTCGGCTGAGGAAAACATGGGCTTCGTCATGGTCTCCCTGGCGCCGGGCCCTCAGGCGCGGCCGGTCGTCCACATGGGGGGCTGGGGGCTGGAGGCCGGACAGGGCGACGTCTACGCCGAGATCGACGGCCGCCGCTATGCCGGCAAGAACTCCAAGATGGACGAGGAAGGCGACGTCATCGCCTTCCGCACGCCCTCGGCCGAGCTGTTGCGTGATCTGGGCGCCGGCTCCTTCATGGCGCTGAGGCGCGGCGACGAGAAGATGAAGGTCAGCCTGGGTGGGGCGGCCGCCGCCTTCCTGTGGATCGACGAGCGTCAGGGACGACTGGGCACGACCACGGCGCTGATCCGACGCGGCGAACAGCCCGCGTCCAGCGTGCCCGCCGCCCCCGCCGCGCCGCGCGTGACGCTGGCCGCCGCCGTTCCCCAGAACGGCCTGCCTCAGGATGACCTGTCGCCTGCGCTGCTGGCCCACCCCAAGGTCAAGGAATGCCTGGCCGCCACCCGCATCGGCGAACGGTTCGAGCCGAATGTCGAGGTCGCCCGTCTGGCGTCCGACAAACTGCTGTGGAGCGTGCCGTGCGGCGAGGGCGCCTATAATTTCACGCAGGTCTATTTCATCACGCCTGCAGACGGGACCGCACCTCAACTGATTGACTTCCCCACGGCCATGAGCCGCCACGACGAACTGGTGAACAGCCGTTACGATCCGAAAACTCGGACCCTGTTCGCCTTCGGCAAAGGGCGCGGCATCGGCGACTGCGGCCGCATGGGCGTCTGGGCCTGGACCGGCGAACGCTTCGCCCTTCTGGAGGAAAAGGAAATGCCGAGTTGCACCGCCATTCCGCAGGACCTGTGGCCGAGCACCTGGCGCGCCGTGACCTGACGCCCGTTCGTCGGCGCATATGAAACGGCCCGGACGCGCAAACGTCCGGGCCGTTTTTCGTTTCAGGCCTCAGCCGCGCGTCAGGCGCGCATCCGCCCTTCCAGCACCGCCAGAGGCAGGGAGCCGCTGCCCAACACCTTGTCGTGGAAGGCGCGCAGGTCGAAGCCGTCCTGGGCCTGAGCCTCCTCGCGCAGGCGGGCGATGACCGTGTGGCCGACCTTGTAGGCGCAGGCCTGGCCCGGCCAGACCGAATAGCGGTTGATCTCGCTGTTCGAAGCGTCCAGCGGCTTGGCGCCCGAGGCCGCCATGTAGTCGACCGCCCGCTCACGGCTCCAGCGTTCGGAGTGGATGCCGGTGTCGACCACCAGCCGCACCGCCCGGAACAGATAGGACATCAGGAAGCCGACGCGGCCGAGCGGATCGGCCGCATAGGCGTCCAGATCATTGGCCGCCACCGCCTCGGCGTACAGGGCCCAGCCTTCGTTGAAGGCCGAGAAGCCGCCCGCGCGGCGCCACTGCGGCAACTCGCCCGACTCGCGTTGCAGCGCGACCTGCAGGTGGTGGCCCGGCGAGGCCTCGTGATAGGTCAGGGTCGGCAGGGCGAACTTCGGCCAGTTCCCGCTGTCGCGCAGGTTGATGTAATAGGCGCCCGGACGCGAGCCATCCAGCGGCGGCCCCTGATAGTAGCCGCCCGGCGCACCCGACTGGATCGACACCGGCACGCGGCGGATTTCGACGTGGGTCTTGGGCAGTCGGCCGAACACGGTCGGCAGCTTGGGCTCCAGCGCAGCGACCTGTTCGTTCAGCCACTTCAGCAGCTCTTCCTTGCCCGCGTCGGTGTTCGGGAACAGCTGGGCCGGATCCTTGTTCAGGGCCTGAACCCGCTCGCCGACCGCGCCCTGAGTATAGCCCTGCGACTTCAGGATGGCGTCGATCTCGGCGGTGATCTCGGCCACCTGCTCGACGCCCATGGCATGAATTTCCTTGGCCGACAGCGTGGTCGTGGTGTTGGACTTCAGTCCGGCGGCGTAGAAGGCCTCGCCGTCCGGCAGACGCCACACGCCCGCGTCGTGCACGGCCTTCGGGCGGATGGCTTCCAGCGCCTCGATCTGACGGGTCAGGGCCGGCTTGACCTTCTCGTCCACCAGGGCGGCGGCGCGCGCGTCATAACCCGACAGATTCAGCGCCCCGGTCTTGCGGACCAGCGACTGGATCATGGCCATGTCGGCGGCGGGCGTGTCGCGCAGGGTGCGTATCTGCGGCAGCATCCGGTCGATGATGAAGTCCGGGGCGATCACGCCCAGACCGGCGTCTTCCCTGATTTTGTCCGTCTCGCCGTCCAGCACGCCCGCGAAAGCCTCCAGACGCGAAAGGAAGGCGTCGGCGCCCGCGGCGTCCTCGATGCGGTGCTGGTTGTCCATGAAGTCGGGCGTGGAGAAATAGGCGCCCGACAGCTGGGTCACCACATAGGGCGACGGACGCCCCGGCCCCGAACCATAGTCGAAGCGCGCCGTCTGGGCCGCCGTGTCGCGCCCGAAGGCGGCGATGGCGTAGTTCAGCGCCCCGGCCTCGGACAGGCCCTTCTGGTCGAAGGCCTTCAGCTCGTCCCAGCGTTTGATCGCCTTTTCCCTGTCCTTGCGGATGGCGTCCGGCCCGGCCTCGCTGAGTTTGGACGACAGGCCCGCGCGGGCGTCCTTGTCCAGACCCAGGTTGGTGGCGCGCTCGGGCGCCTCGTCGATGTCGGCCTCGAACCACCCGTCCAGCAGGGTGTTCAGGCGCGCGTCGGCGTCGCTGGCGGCGGCGGCGCACTGGGCCAGCATGGGCGCGGCGGCGGCGGTCGCAGCGGCGCTCAGCAGAAGATGGCGGCGATTGATCATTCAGGTACTCCCCCCAAAGAAGCCGCGCCGCGCCGGGCGTTGCTCCACACTCACGCTTAATGAAGGACCGGCGCGTCCGGGAAATCAGGTCGCCGTCAGACCGGCGTCCAGGCGTTCATGGTCCGCTCCAGCACCGTCAGCGGCACGCCGCCCAGAGCCAGACCCGTGTCATGGAAGCCCTTGATGTCGAAGCGACTGCCCAGACGCTTCTTGGCGTCTTCGCGCAGTCTGACCCAGGTGGTGTGGCCGACCTTGTAGCTGGACGCCTGCCCCGGCCAGACGCAGTAGCGTTCGATCTCGGTGGCGATGGTGCTTTCCTTGTCCCCCAGCGCATCGACCATGTAGCGGATGCCCTGCTCGCGGCTCCAGCGCTTGTGGTGCAGGCCGGAGTCCGCCACCAGCCGCGCCGCGCGGAACATCAGCGACTGCAGATAGCCCACCTGGCCGAAGGGATCGTTTTCATAGACGCCCATCTCGTCCGCCAGTTGCTCGGAATACAGGCCCCAGCCTTCCGAATAGGCCGAGAAGCCCATCACCTTCATCAGCAGCGGCGTGTCCGGCTGCTCCATCTGCAGGGCGATCTGATGGTGATGGCCCGGCGTCGCCTCGTGATAGGTCAGCGTCGGCAGCATCCATTTGGGCCACTCGGCCGTGTCGCGCAGGTTGATGTAGTAGGCGCCCGGCCGCGACCCATCCAGCGCCGGGGCCTGATAATAGCCGCCCGGCGCGCCCGCCTCGATGGCCTTGGGCACGCGCCGGATTTCGCACGGCGACTTGGGCAGGCGGCCGAAATAGTCCGGCAGGCGCGCCTGCATGGCGGCCATCTGGACGTTCAACTCCTGCAGCAGCTCTTCCTTGGCCTCGTCCGTGTTCGGATAGACGAAGCGCGGGTCCGCGCCGATGGCGGCGATGCGTTCCCCCACGCTTCCGTGCGTCATCCCCTGCGCCTTCAACAGGGCGTCTGCGCGGGCGGAAATCTCGGCCACCTGCTCCAGCCCCATCTGGTGCACCTCGTCCGGGCTGAGCGAGGAGGTGGTGTAGTTCTTCAGGCCGAAGCGGTAATAGGCCTCGCCGTCCGGCAGGCGCCAGACGCCCGCGTCATGGGTCGCCCCGGCGCGAACCGCCTTCAGCGCCTCGGCCTGACGCTGGATCGCCGGATAGACGGCGTCGGTCAGGATCGCCTCGGCGCGCGCGGCCCAGTCGCCGGGGATGTTCTTCTCGGCCGTGCGGCGGGCGATGGACTGGGTCATGACCGACTGGGCGGCCGCCGTGCCGGTGATGGCCTCCATCTGCGTCAGAGTGCGGTCGATGACGAAGTCCGGCGGCACGGCCCCGGCGGCGTAGTCGACCTGCATCCGCTCGCGCTCGTCATCCAGACTGCGGGCGAAGTCCGACAGGCGCGACAGATAGGCCTCGGCGTCGTCCGCCGCCTCGATGCGGTGCTGGCTGTCGAGGAAGTCGGGAATCTGCTGATAGGATCCGCCCAACTGGCTGACCGTATAGGGCGAGGGATACATTCCGCCGCCGTAGGGGAAGGCGTAGCCTTCCATCACCGTCTCGCCGAAGAAGCTCAGGGCGTCGTGATAGATCTGTTCCTTGGCCGGCAGGGCGTCGCGGTCGATCGCCGCCATATCCTTCATTCCGGCGATGAATTTCGCCTTGTCCGCCTCGACCTTGGCCTGGCTGCGGTCGCTCAGCTTGAAGCGGGCGTCGGCCATCGGCCCCCGGTCCATGCCCAGCATGGTGAGGGCTTCCGGATCGCTCAGCAGCAGTTCCTGCGCGATCCGGTCCATCAGGGCGTTGAAGGCGGCCGAGGCGTCCTGCGCCCCTGTCGCGCGGGCCAGGGCGCGCACCGGCCCGATCGCCGCCAGCGCTCCCCCCGCTGCGGCCCCTGCCAGAAGACGGCGACGATCCATCATGGCTTTCCTCCCAAAAAGCGATGGGCCGGGATGCTAGCTCAGCAATGAAAGCCCGCAAGCCATGATCGTCACATATGGGTAGTTTCCCGCCCTCGACGTCGCGAGGGCGGGCGGGCCTTGAGGCCTCAGCGCTTCACATGGGCCTTGATGCAGTCGCGCACGGCGCGTTTCAGGTCGCCCGGCGCGTTCGGCTCGTCCACGCCCTCGGCGGCGAAGACAGCGCGCATTGCGGCGTCCAGCCCCTTGGGCAGGGCGGCGATCACCTTCTTCTGTCCTTTTTCATGCAGGCAGAAGCCGACCTGGTTGCACAGGTCGGCGAACATGGAATCGAAATCGGGGGCGGCGTCGGTCATTTCACTCAGGCTTTCAGCCGCTTGGCGTGGAAGGCCACATGGTCGTCCACGAAGCTGGCCATGAAGAAGTAGGAGTGGTCATAGCCCGGCTGCATCCGCAGGGTCAGCCCCTGACCGGCCTTTTGCGCCGCCACCGTCAGCAGTTCCGGCTTCAGCTGATCGGTCAGGAAGGTGTCGGCATCGCCCTGATCCACCAGGATGTCGTCGAAGACGCCTTTCGCCGCCCCGCCCTCGATCAGCAGGGCCGCGTCATGCCTGGCCCATTGCGCACGATCCTCGCCCAGATAGGCAGTGAAGGCCTTCTCGCCCCAGGGGCACCGCGTCGGCGACGAGATCGGCGCAAAGGCCGACACCGATTTGAACAGCTCCGGATGGCGCAGCGCCAGCGTCAGCGCCCCGTGCCCGCCCATCGAATGGCCGAAGATGGAGCGCGTCTTCGTCGTCGGGAACTGGGCGTCGATCAGATCGATCAGCTCGTCCGTGACATAGCTTTCCATGCGGAAATGCGGCGCCCACGGCGTTTCCGTCGCATCGACGTAGAAGCCCGCGCCCTGTCCCAGATCATAGGCGTCGTCGTCCGCCACGCCTTCCCCGCGCGGCGAGGTGTCGGGCGCGACGATGACGACGCCATGCTCGGCGGCGGCCTTATAGGCTCCGGCCTTGGTGGTGAAGTTGTCCTCGGTGCAGGTCAGGCCTGACAGCCAGATCAGGACCGGAAACGGTCCCTCTCCCGCAGGAACAAAGACCGACAGCGTCATGGGCGTGCCCGTCGTCGCGCTGTCGTGCTTCAGATAGCGCAGCGTCCCGCCGTGAACGACGTGGCTCTTGACCGTTTCCATAAGCTCAACTCCTGAAGATCAGTCCGGCCAGACCCTGGCCATGAAGTCGTCATCGAGGACGCCGCCGTCCTCGGAGAAATGCGCGTACCAGTCGCGCGGGATCGGGGCGACCGCGCCTTCGGGCTGGGCGCCGCCGCCCCAGGCGTCGAACTGCAGGCCGACCAGAATCGGGCCCTGCCGCACCGACGGCGCCGGAACCGCTTTGGCGGCGCCGGTCAGGGCTTCAATGACCTGCGGCTGCATCGCCGGCTCGCCCGTGATGACCCAGGCCCTGGACCGCTCGCCCGGTTTGACCATCAGCAGCATCATGCCGGATGCGCCCGCTTGGGTCGGCTGCGCCCTGGCGGCGGCGGCGACCGCCTCATCCACCGCCGTCAGGTAGGGCGACAGATCGGCGATCTCGACCCGCTCCTTCATCACCCGATCCGGCAGATACAGCACCACCTTCTTGCGGACCCAGACGTCTGCAGGCGCCTCGGCGGGCGCGGGCGCATCGGCTCCGCGCGGCGTGCAGGCGGCGAGCGCCCCGACCGCCACAGCGGCCATGATCGACGCAATCGCCGCCTTCGTCTTCATCGTCTCAATCCTCAGCCCGGCCGGTGCACGGCGCAGATCTTGTTACCCGACGGATCGCGCAGATAGGCCAGATGCATGACGCCGAAGGGCGAATTACGCGGCCCGGCCGGATCCTCGATCGCCGTGCCGCCCGCCGCAACCCCGGCTGCGGAGAAGGCGACCACCGCCTCGGGGCTTCTGGCGAAAAAGCCGATGGTGCCGCCGTTGGCGTGACAGGCCGCCTGGCCGTCGCGCGGTTTGACCACGCCCAGCATTCCGCGCGGCGTCATATACCAGACGCCCGGCATCGGCGCCTCGCTCAGCGTGCCCGGCTGATGACCCAGCGCGCCCATAACGGCGTCATAGAATTTGTGCGAGGCTTCGAGGTCGTTGGCCCCGACGGTGACGTGCGTGAACATGATGATCCTCCCAGATCCGCCCGATCCTTCGCCGGGCGCGGCCAGCTAAACCGAGCAGGTTTCATTTGGCAACGAACTTTGCTGCACCTGCTCAGTCCAACCTCAGTCGGGGCGCGCGCCCTCGCGGGCGTAGGCGCCCATCAGCTCGCCATAGTCTTCGGGCGGCGGAAACTCAGGATAGCCGACCCTGGCCCCCGACTGCACGCCCGGCAGACGCTCCGTCGTCCAGGTGTCGGCATGGGGAACGAACCACGCCCCGTCGTCCAGCAGGCTGGGCCTCAGGTTGACGAACTGTCCCCCCGCAATGCCGCGCGTGAACAGCCACGTCTTGCACGACGGGCAGAAGTGATGCTCCGGCACGGGATTGTGCAGGCCGCCGATCTCCGTCTCGCCCTCGATTGTCAGCCCTTCGCTGGGCAGCATCAGGCTCAGCGAATAGGCGCCGCCCGTCAGCTTCTGACAGGCGCGGCAATGGCAGGCCGCTGCAAACACCGGCGCCTGGGCGACCTTGATCCGCACCTGCCCGCAAAGGCAGGCGCCCGTCCACGGCAGTTTCCAGTCGCCCATGGCTGAACCCCTCTCTTAGAACACGATCACCGAACGGATGCTCTTGCCTTCATGCATCAGATCGAAGGCTTCATTGATGCGCTCCAGCGGCAGGGTATGGGTGATCATCGGATCGATCTCGATCTTGCCGTCCATGTACCAGTCGACGATCTTGGGCGTGTCGGTGCGACCGCGCGCCCCACCGAAGGCCGAACCCTTCCAGACGCGGCCGGTAACCAGCTGGAACGGACGGGTGGCGATCTCCTTGCCGGCCTCGGCCACGCCGATGATGACGCTCTCGCCCCAGCCGCGATGGCAGGCTTCCAGCGCCTGACGCATGACCACGGTGTTGCCGGTGCAGTCGAAGGTGTAGTCGGCGCCGCCCCCGGTCAGCTCGACCAGATGGGCCACCACGTCCGAGACGTCCTTCGGATTGACGAAGTGGGTCATGCCGAAGCGACGGCCCCACTCCTCCTTGTCGCCGTTGATGTCGACGCCGATGATCATGTCGGCCCCGACCATCTTCAGCCCCTGAATGACGTTCAGGCCGATGCCGCCGAGGCCGAAGACCACGGCGTTGGCGCCCGACTCGACCTTGGCCGTGTTGACCACCGCGCCGACGCCCGTCGTCACGCCGCAGCCGACGTAGCAGGCCTTGTCGAAGGGCGCGTCCTTGCGGATCTTGGCCACCGCGATCTCGGGCAGGACCGTGTAGTTCGAGAAGGTCGAGCAGCCCATGTAATGGTGAATGGTCTGGCCCTTGTAGGAAAAGCGCGAGGTGCCGTCCGGCATCAGGCCCTTGCCCTGCGTGCCCCGGATCGAGGTGCACAGGTTGGTCTTGCGGCTCAGGCACGACTTACACTGGCGGCATTCCGGCGTGTACAGCGGGATGACGTGATCGCCGACAGCGAGGCTGGTCACGCCCGGTCCGACTTCCACCACCACGCCCGCGCCTTCGTGGCCCAGAATGGAGGGGAAGAGACCCTCGCTGTCCAGACCGTCCAGCGTATAGGCGTCGGTGTGGCAGACCCCCGTCGCCTTGATCTCGATCAGCACCTCGCCCGCGCGCGGGCCTTCCAGATCAACCTCGACGATCTCGAGCGGACGTTTGGCTTCGAACGCAACGGCGGCGCGGGTTTTCATGTCTTGGTCCTTCGGACGTCCCTATCGCTTGCGACGCGGTCGCTCGCTGCTTCAGGGACTAAGGCGGGAGAGGTGATGATTGATGACCTTACTACGCCCGTTACGGCTGGGTCGAAACGGCGACAACCGCAAAACATTATTGCCGTTGAGCAACAATCCTGATCCAACGTCCCCATGAGCCGTTGGGACGGAATCGACGAATTCACCGCTGTCGCCGAACAGGCCAGCTTCTCGGCCGCCGCCCGGCGTCTGGGCCTGTCGACCTCGGCCGTCAGTCGCGAGATCGCCCGGCTGGAGGACCGCCTTCAAACGCGCCTGCTCCACCGCACCACCCGCCGGGTCGAGCTGACCGACGCGGGCCGCGACTTCCTGGCCCGCTGCCGCCGCCTGATCGACGAACGCGACGAGGCCCTGGCCGCCGTCCAGCCGGACGATCAGGCCCCGCGCGGCCTGCTGCGCATGACCTGCTCCGTCTCCTATGGCGAGCGGTTCATCGCCCCCGCCGTCAACGCCTTCGCGAAGCTGAACCCCGAACTGCGCATCGAACTGGACCTCGACAACCGCCTGCGCGACCTGGTCGGCGACGGCTATGATCTGGCGGTGCGCTTCGGCCACTTGACCGACTCCCGCCTGATGGCGCGGCGGCTGGCCTCGCGGCGACTGATCCTGTGCGCCAGCCCCGACTATCTGGCCCGTCGCGGCGCCCCGCGCGACCTTTCCGAGGTCGCCAGCCACGACGGCCTGATCGGCTCAGCCGAGCACTGGCGCTTCACCGAGGCGGGGCGCGAGGTCAGCCTTCGCCCCACCGGCCGCTGGCGCTGCAACTCCGGCGCGGCGGTGCTGGATGCGGTGTTGCAAGGCCTCGGCCTGTGCCAGTTGCCTGACTTCTATGTGGCCGAGGCTTTGGCGTCGGGCGCCCTCGTCTCCTTGCTCGATGACCAACGCCCGCCCGATGAAGGCGTCTGGGCCGTCCACCCCCATCCCCGCCATGTCCCGCCCAAGGTCCGCGCCATGATCGACTGGCTTCACGACCGCCTGTCCGCGCCAAGGAGCCCTGCATGAACCTCGTCATCCTGACCGGCGCCGGCGTCTCGGCCGAGAGCGGCGTTCCCACCTTCCGCGCCTCCGACGGCCTGTGGGAGGGGCATCGCGTCGAAGCCGTCGCCACGCCCGAGGGCTTCGCCGCTGACCCCGCCCTTGTGCAGGACTTCTACAACCAGCGCCGCCGGCAACTGGCCAGCGTGCACCCCAACGCCGCGCACCGGGCCCTGGCCGATCTGGCGGCGCGGTGGGCGGGCGACTTCCTGCTGGTCACCCAGAACGTCGACGACCTGCACGACCGGGCGCAAGTGGAGACGCCGCCCGCCTCGGGCTTCGAGCTGATCCACATGCACGGCGAACTGAAGAAGGCGCGCTGCACCGCCTCGGGCGTCGTCTGCGACTGGCATGAAGATCTAGAGGCGGCCCACGTTTCGCCCCACCACCCGCATGGAACCCTACGCCCGCACATCGTCTGGTTCGGGGAAATCCCGCTGGAGATGGAGCGGATCGAGGCGGCGCTGGCGCAGTGCGACCTGTTCGTCTCCATCGGCACCTCGGGCGCGGTCTATCCGGCGGCGGGCTTCGTCCAGCTGGCGCGCATGGCTGGAGCACGGACGGTGGAGATCAATCTGGAACCGACGCAGGGCGCGAACCTGTTCGACGAGGGCGTCTATGGCCCCGCCAGCGAGACCGTGCCCGCCTTCTTCGGCGCCCTCTAACCCCTCGGCCCGAACAGGACGATCGCCGCGCCGATCAGGCAGACCGCGCCGCCGATGACGTCCCAGCGGTCCGGCGTCGTCTTCTCGACCAGCGCCATCCACGCCAGCGACGCCACGATATAGACCCCGCCGTAGGCGGCGAAGGCCCGCCCCGCCGCCTCGGCCGGAACCAGGGTCAACAGCCACGCAAAAGCGATCAAACTGAGCACGCCCGGGGCCAGCCACCACGGCGAGCGATCCAGCTTCAGCCATGCCCAGAAGGCGAAACAGCCGCCGATTTCGGCCAGCGCCGCCAGGGAATAGACGAGGGCGAGTTTCACTTGTCCTTCTTCGCCGCCTCGGCTCGTTCCGCCGCCAGCTTGGCCAGCACCCGCCCCCGCCCCTTCGAAAGGGCGTGGATGGCGCCGCGCATGGTGGCGACCTCCTGCTCGGTGAAGGCGGCCCGGCCCAGCATGACACGCAGGTTCTGGCTCATCGAACGCTTCTTCTCGGGCGGATAGAAGAAGCCGCCGTTGTCCAGTTCCGCCTCCAGATGTTCGTACATGCCCAGCAGCAGGTCGTTCGCCGCGGGCGGCTCGCCCTCGCGGAAGCGCGGCGGCGGGGCGTCCAGGATCAGGGTGCGCCACTCATAGGCGTTGATCGCCACGGCCTGCGCCAGGTTCAGCGAGTGGTGCTTGGGGTCGATCGGGATGGTGGTGATCCCGGCGCACAGGGCGATGTCGCCCGTCTCCAGCCCAGCGCGCTCGCCGCCGAACAGCAGGCCGGTCTTCAGGCCCGAGGCCGTGTCGTCATACAGGATGCGGGCGCTCTCACGCGGGGTGCGCACCGGCTGGCGCGTCTCGCGCGGGCGGGCGGTGGTGGCGAAGACGGTGTGCAGATCGGCGATGGCCTCGGCCACGCTGTCGAACACCTTCACCGCGTCCAGCACCCAGTCGGCGCCGGAGGCCGTGGCCCAGGCCCGGTCCTGGGGCCAGCCGTCGCGCGGGCTGACCAGCCGCAGCTCGGACAGGCCGAAGTTGGCCATGACGCGGGCGACCGCGCCGATATTGTCGGCCATCTGGGACTTGTCGAGGACGACGACGGGAGGGGTGAGTTCGCTCATGGGCGCTGTGTAATCCTTCTGCCCCGGCGCGAGAAGCGCGCTTGCCTCCTTCTTCGCCGCGCCCATATCCCCGGCGATACCTTCTGTTTCCGAAAGCCGCCGCCATGACCGCGCCCGCCCCCAAGCCGCTGAAGATCGACTTCGTCTCCGACGTCATGTGCCCGTGGTGCGCCGTGGGGCTGGGCGGGCTGGAGCAGGCGCTGGAGCGGCTGCAGGGCGAAGGGATCGCCGCTGACATCACGTTTCAGCCGTTCGAGTTGAACCCCGACATGGCGCCGGACGGCGAGAACATGGGCGAGCACCTGGCCCGCAAATACGGCTCCACCCCCGAACAGTCGGCCGCCAACCGCGCCGCCATCACCGCCCGCGCCGCCGAGGTCGGGTTCGAGATCAACTTCCGCGACGACAGCCGCATGTGGAACACCTTCGACGCCCACCGCCTGCTGCACTGGGCCGGCGAGACAGCGCCGGACAAACAGGCGGCGCTGAAGCACGCCCTGCTGGGCGCCCACTTCACGAACGGCCGCGACGTCTCGGACGCGGGCGTCCTGACCGAGGCCGCCGAAGCCGCCGGGCTGGACCGCGCCGAGGCGGCCGAGGTGTTGGCCTCCGGCCGCTATATGCAGGAGGTGCGCACAGCCCAGGCCCTGTGGCGCGCGCGGGGCATCACCTCCGTCCCCGCCGTGGTGGTGGAGGACAAATATCTGATCTCCGGCGGCCAGCCGACGCAGGTGTTCGTCAACGCCCTGCGCGAGATCGCGGGCAAACGCTGACCCCTTCCGTCATCCTCCGGCGACACTCGCCAAAGCGTGGGATGACGGAAGAAGATCAGGGCGGCGCGGCCTCGGCGGAAAAAACAGAGTCCAATTCGTCTGAATCGTCTGAAATCGCCACCTCTGCTTCCGGCGCGAGGCGGGCGCTGAGGACGGCGATGCGGGCCTCGACGGCGCGGCGGCCCAGCAGGTCGTCGGGGGCCAGACGGGCGGCGTCGCGGGCGACGGCGGCGACCGCCTTCATGTCGGCTTCCAGCGTGTCGAGCGGGTCAGGTTCAGGCGCAGGCGGCGGGCTTTCAGGCTCGGCGGCGGCCAGCAGGGCCGGATCAGTCAGCGCCCGCCAGGTGCGCAGCCACGACGCCGCCTCGGCCGCCCGGCCGCGCCGCACAGCCCGGTTCAGCCGCATCAGGGCCTGAGCCGCCATCGCCGCCAGATCGGGGGCGTCCGCCGCCGCATCCTCGACCGGATCGTCCTCGTCAGGCCAGGGGTCCGGGTCGCCCGCGTCGCAGCGGCGCCAGCCCTCGCGCGCGGCGCGGGACCGCAGCGTCCCCAGCTTCAGCCCATAGCGGTCGCAGACGGCCTCGGCCGTATCCCCGGCCAGATAGTCGCGCCGCGCCGCCGCCCAGACCGCCTCGGAGCGGACCCGATAGCCGTCCGGCGGCGCCGGGTCTTCGTAATAACAGCCGCGCGGGGCGTCATCATGGTTTGGAGGGGGCGCCTCGGCCCGCTCGGCGGTCGAGGGCCGCACATGGTCGGGGATGTAGGTCGTGTCGCCGTACTCGTCCTGCTCCCACCGGCCGGAGGCGACGATGCGCGGCGCCTCCTCATGCCAGTCTTTCTCGGGCCAGTCCTGCTCCCGCCCGCCCGAAGCCTGATCGTCCATCGCGCCGCCTCCTGCCTGAAAGGCGGAGGATGGAGGACGGGTGCGTCAAGATCGGACGCGGGCGCATGTTATGCGGAACGAGGTAAGAGACCTCATGAATCTGGATTTCGTCTCAATCTAGGAGCAAGAGAGCGGGGTGAGGTGTACCAATTTGCGTATGTCTTGATTGGAACATATAGTGAACATTGATATGAGGGAGGGATAAAAATGGAGGCATCGCACCCATCCGCGCCTCCCTATCCGGCAAAAGCTGTGGCCAATCTTCTATTGGATTGGGCGGAGCAAATGCGCACGGACATTACGCCTCTTAAAATGCAAAAACTGTTATATTTTGTGCATGCCGACTACCTAATACGCACCAAATTGCCATTGGTTAAAGAAACCTTTGAGGCGTGGTCTTATGGCCCTGTAATACCTAGCATATATGAAGAGTTTAAGATTTTCTCTCGAGAAAAAATAACTTCAAAAGCTTCGATATTTAACCCTAAAACGCGATCGAAGACGATTCCAGTTTTACTTTTATGCCCTGAAGATGAGAGTATTTTAAGAGGCATATTTGGGTTGTACATCGGTGTTGATGCTGGGCTTTTATCGGCGCTGTCGCATCGCCCGGATGGGCCATGGGACCAAGCGCTCAAGAAATTCAACGCGCATCAGAATATTAATCGCAGCATCTCCAACGAACTCATTCGATCTGCCCACAAGCTTGCATCTGCGTAGGCTGGACAACCGAAGCGTCAGCGTTCACGTTATGTGCTAGCGCGTGATTCAAGCGATCGGTGAAATGTCGAGATCGAACTACCCGCAAGCACTCTCTGTCGTTGCAGTGACGCATCAAGGAGATGTTCCGCTAACGGCTGCGGAGATAACCAAATTCGACGGTATACGCGTTGGGTTCAGCCACGAGCGAACCTGGGCGTCTATGCCTTTTGCGCTACAGGGCAAGTTCAGCGCTGAAGCTGTACTCCGCCAACTTGGAAGCGCCCATCCTCGGGTAGCAGCGTCGATCTCCGCTCTCTGTGAGCTTGGTGAGCGTAGACCGGTCGAAACGTTCAAGTTTAAGGACCATCCCGACGCGGGTCTTAAGGAGGTGCAGGGGCTGCGCTTGGGGCCCGATGTCACAATTTTGGCGAAGGCCTCATGTTGGTACATGAGAGGCGATCAGCCAATCATCCCGGTTCTTCAACCGCGTCTTTCCTCACTGGTTCCGAAGAAACTAGGTTTCTACAACGCCCTTGCACGGCGAGCATTCTGCCATGGCGACTGGGTCGATGCGCTGATCGAAATCGTGGATTTATCCGAAAAGGATTCCGACGGCACGGTTATCGCTAAGGTATTCGGAGAGGCTGATATTCCTTCGGTGAGCGAGGATGAACTTACGTCATTTTTGCTGACGTATGTCGAAGCTCAAAAATTGGCGGCGGAGATTCGCTCTCGTCGGCCGAAAGACGAAAAAAGAAGTGAAAAGAAGTCTCCGCCCAAGAGGGGCGAGAGCTTTGACCTGTTTCCCGAAGGGGACGAGCCCGGGTAAGTTTTCGCCTGCCTCGATGTAGCGCTCCGCGCTGGGGATTGGCCGCGAGGCCAGTCTGAATCCGCCTCGCGTCCATAGCCCTGATCCCGGCGTCTGCGCTTAAACCTTCACCTCGATCTCCCCGCCCCCGGCCCTGAACTTCGCGCTCATTTCGGCCATGCCCGCCTCGGCGTCCGTGAGGCTGGCGCCCGCGTCGTTCTGCGCCTTGGCCGCATCCCGGATGTCCTGGCTGATCTTCATGCTGCAGAACTTGGGGCCGCACATGGAGCAGAAGTGGGCGGTCTTGTGCGCCTCCTTCGGCAGGGTCTCGTCGTGGAATTTGCGGGCGGTCTCGGGGTCCAGGGAGAGGTTGAACTGGTCCTCCCAGCGGAACTCGAAGCGGGCTCTGGAGAGGGCGTCGTCGTGGGCGCGGGCGGCGGGGTGGCCCTTGGCCAGGTCGGCGGCGTGGGCGGCGATCTTGTAGGTGATGACGCCGTCCTTGACGTCCTGACGGTCGGGCAGGCCCAGATGCTCCTTGGGCGTGACGTAGCAGAGCATGGCCGTGCCGAACCAGCCGATCATGGCCGCGCCGATTGCGGACGTGATGTGGTCATAGCCGGGGGCGATGTCGGTGGTCAGGGGCCCGAGCGTATAGAAGGGCGCCTCGTGGCAGTGCTTGAGCTGCTCGTCCATGTTGGCCTTGATCTTGTGCATCGGCACGTGGCCGGGGCCTTCGATCATGACCTGGCAGCCCTTGGCCCAGGCGATCCTGGTCAGTTCGCCGAGGGTGCGCAGCTCGGCGAACTGGGCCTCGTCATTGGCGTCGGCGATGGAACCGGGGCGCAGGCCGTCTCCGAGGCTGAATGAGACATCATAGGCGCGCATGATGTCGCAGATGTCCTCGAAATGCTCGTAGAGGAAGCTCTCCTTGTGGTGGGACAGGCACCACTTGGCCATGATGGAGCCGCCGCGCGAGACGATGCCCGTCACCCGCTTGGCCGTCAGCGGCACGAAGGGCAGGCGCACGCCCGCGTGGATGGTGAAGTAGTCCACGCCCTGTTCCGCCTGCTCGATCAGGGTGTCGCGGAAGACTTCCCAGGTCAGGTCCTCGGCTATGCCGTTCACCTTCTCCAGCGCCTGATAGATGGGCACGGTGCCGATGGGCACGGACGAGTTGCGGATGATCCAGTCGCGGATGTTGTGGATGTTGCGGCCGGTCGACAGGTCCATGACGTTGTCGGCGCCCCAGCGGGTGGCCCAGACCAGCTTGTCGACCTCGTCGTCGACGCTGGAGAGGACGGCCGAGTTGCCGATGTTGGCGTTGATCTTCACCAGGAAGTTGCGGCCGATGATCATCGGCTCGACTTCGGGGTGGTTGATGTTGTGCGGGATGATGGCGCGGCCGCGGGCGATCTCCTGACGCACGAACTCGGGCGTGACGAAGTCGGGGATCGCGGCGCCGAAGTCCTCGCCGTCGCGGATGCAGGGCGCGGTCTGTTCGCGGCGCAGATTCTCGCGGATGGCGACGTATTCCATCTCGGGCGTGATGATGCCGGCCTTGGCGTATTCGTACTGGGTGACGGGGCGGCCCTCGACGCCCTTGAACACGCGGTGGTTGGAGACGTCGAAGCGGGGGGCCAGGTGCTTGCCGCTGGCGTGGCCGTTGTCCTCGGGCTTGACCTCGCGCGGGTTCAGGACGGGGGCGATGTCGCCGCGGTCCAGCTGCCAGCTGGATTTGACGCGCGGCAGGCCCTTCTTGATGTCGATGGTGACGGACGGGTCGGTGTAGGGACCGGAGGAGTCGTACATCGTCACCGGCGGCTCATTGGCGGACGGGTGGACGGCGACCTCGCGGAAGGGGACGCGGATGTCGGGGAAGAGCTCGCCCGCCACATAGACCTTCTCGCTGCCGGTGCGGGGGCCGGTAGGAATCGTGCCGTGCTCGACGGCGACCTGCTTGCGGGCGTCGGCCAGGGCGACGTCGACCTGCGGCTCGTGCGGCTGTTCGTTGGAAACGTGGATATTCATTTGGCGGCCTCCTGCGAGAAGAGGTCCGCCGGCGCGGTTTGAGAGCCCTCAAGCGCCGGACTTCGGGCGTCGAAAGCAGTGAACTCGTCCCTTCGCCGGCATGACCCGGATCAGGTTCGACGGGTCAGAGGAGAAACCTCAATCTCAGCCGCTCGATTGCGACCCCCCGGAGAACGGCGCGACCCTAGCCCGTCTGTGCGGCAGGTCAAGCGCGACGGCTTCAGGAGGGAGAGGGGGCGGCCCGGCTTCTCAGTCGGGGGGCGTTAAGGCCGGGCCGCCGCAGACTTCGTCGGGATTGGGGGGGCGTCCGACGGGTCCGACTGTGAGAACCAACAAGCCGCTGGTTGGTTCCGTCCAGCGCACGGCGTTAGCCATCTTTATCGAACAGGCGTCTTTTTCGACCTGCGCCCCTGCGGATCAGGCGATGCGACGACGGCGCTGCAGGTGCAGCACAGCGCCGCCCGCTGATACTGCCGTTAAGCTGACGGGGTGGAACACTAAAATCAAAGATGAGTAAAACTGCGAACCATAGGTTTTGAAGCTTTAGTTTGCGCAGGCGGGCTTTACCTCCAACGCCTTCCGGCCGCATGAGAGCCGCCTGAAGCGGACGCGCCGCCGGGAGATCGAGATGAGCCGTATTCTGGGCGTTCTGGGCGGGATGGGACCGGCGGCGAGCGTGGCCTTTCTGGCGCGGGTGCAGGCCCTGACCCCGGCAGCGGGCGACGAGGACCATGTGCGGGTCATCGCCGACATCAATCCTCAGGTGCCCAATCGCCATACCCAGCCCGAGGCGGCGGGACAGGCGCTGGGACAGATGGCGCAGGCGCTGAAGACGGCAGGGGCGCAGGTGCTGGCCATGCCGTGCAATACGGCCCACGCCCATGCCGACGCCATCCGCGCGGCGGGCCTGCCCTTCATCGACATGGTGGCGGAAACGGCCAGGGCGGCGGCCGGGACCGGGGCGCGGCGGGTCGGGGTGCTGGCCACGCCGGGCGGGATGCGGCTTTACGCCGGGGCTCTGGACGCCGAAGGACTGGGCGCCGAGGGGCTGGCGATGGTCGCCCCCTCCCCCGCCGAACAGGAGCGGTTCATGCAGGTCGTGTTCGCGGTAAAGGCGGGCGACGTCGGCCCCAGACAGCGGGCGGCCATGCGCGATCTGGCGCAGGCCCTGATCGCGGCAGGCGCCGAGGCGGTGATCGGCGGTTGCACCGAGGTGCCGCTGCTGCTGGATCAGGCGGACATCAAAGCTCCCCTGATCGATTCCGCCGAGGTGCTGGCGCAGGCCTGCGTCGTCGCCTGTCGATAGGGATCAGGTCTCCGACTTCTTGCCCATCAGGGGCGACAGCAGGCTGTTGACCTCGTCCATCTGGCCGTGGCCCTGGGCGGCGCGATGCTCGAGCTCTGCGGCGCGGCGCTCCAACTCGCGGGCGCGTTCGGCGCGCGGGTCGCTCTCGGCCACGGCGTGAAGGGCCGGGCGGCGCGATTCCAGTTCGGCGATCAGTTCGTCGAACCGCGCCTGATTCATGTTTTCGCCTTGTTCAAACAGGGCGATGGCCTCTTCCAGAGCGGCTTCAAAGGCGTCTTGATCGGGCATGGGCCTCATCCTCTTATGCTTACGCTTATCAATGGCCGGGGCCGTGCGCGGGTTCCGCCTTGGCCGGTGATCACGCAGGGTTTACGGGTAGGCCATGCGCATTCCCTTCGCCCTCGCCGCCCTGACGCTCCTGCTGGGCGCGTGCACCGTCTCGACCGGCGCCGAGCCTGGGCCGACCCAGGTCGCGGGCGCCGTCTGCGACGTGCCGGACGATTTGCGCCCGGCCCGCCCCTATCGCATCCCGCAGGACGAGGTCGCCGCCGACGTGGCCGTGGCCTTCAACATGCTGGCGGTCAGTTGGTCGCCGCAGGCGTGCCGCAGCGGCAAGGACTATCCCGACGCCCGCTATCAGTGCGCGGCCAATCAGTTCGGCCTAACCCTGCACGGGCTGTGGCCCAACGGCGCGGACAACAGACACCCGCGCTATTGCGCCGCGCCCGGCCCGGCCATTCCGGTCGAAACGGTGCGCCAGCATTTCTGCATGATCCCCTCGCCTAGCCTGCAACAGCACGAATGGGCGGCGCATGGCACCTGCGGCTGGGACAGTCCCGAGGCCTATTTCGCGCAGGCCGCGAAGATGTGGGACGGTCTGAACAAGCCGGACCTGGAGGCCATTCCGGCCCAGCGCCTGACCGCCGGGGCCATCCGCGACGCCTTCGTCGCGGCCAATCCGGGCTTCCCGCGCGAGGGCGTGTTCATCGCCACCACCGACGGCTGGTTCCGCGAGGCGCGGCTCTGCTACTCCAAGGACTATCGGCCGATGCGCTGCCCGCGCGGTCTGGGCGCGCCGGATCGCGAGCGGCTGAAGCTGGCGCCGAAGGGCGTTCAGCAGGACGCGCAACGGGGCGTGCAAACGACCGGTTAACCAGAACAGGGTCAGGCTGCGGATCGCTGTTTCGTCCGAGGCCGTCATGTCGACCATGCTGACCCAGTCCCGCCGCCGCTCCAGCGACCACTTCATGCCCGAGGACATGGAGCCGCAGGAGCAACGCCGCCTGCGCGGCCTGCTGGATCAGATCGACTACGCCGCCTATGTCGCCAACCGCGAACTGATCGGTCATGCGCTGAGCCAGGTCGACGTCGCCGCCTTCCAGAAGCTGGCCGTGCTGACGGCGCAGGCGCGGGCGCGATGGGGCGCCGAGGCCGTGCGTCTGGCCGAATCCGGCGCCCCGGCGACGCCCGATCAGGTCGCCCGCCTGACCGCCGCCCGCACCGCCTATGACGAACTGAGCGAGGCCTATGACGGCCTGCGCCGGATGGTGGAACGCGGGTATCTTCTCTTGCGCCAAGCGTGACCGTTCCCCTTATCGAGGGGTATGAAACGTCTGATCCCCCTGGCAGCGGCGGCGCTGCTTCTGTCCGGTTGCGGTTCTCAGGGTCGCGCTGACGCCGCGCCAGCCACTCAGGCCGACAATCCGGCGCTGACCGCCCTGTTCAACGCCGATCAGAAGGCGCGTCAGGACCATCGTCTCGACCTGCTGGAGGGCATGGCCGACGCCGAACGTCTGGCCGAGACCCGAGCCATGCTGGAGCGCGGCGAGATCCGATCCGGTGCCGACTACTTCCACGCGGCTTTTATTTTCCACCACAGCCGTGAGACGGACGACATCCTGAAGGCCCATGTGTTGGCGACCGCCGCCCTGGCCCAGGGATACCAGGACGCCGCCTGGATCGCGGCGGCCAGCCTGGACCGCTATCTGCAGGGCGCGGGGCGACCACAGATTTACGGAACTCAGTACATCCAGATGGGCGCCGAGACGACGCGCGGCGCCTTTGATCCCGACTTCATGCCCGACAGCGTCCGCCGCGACACTCGTGTGCCGCCGCTGGCCGAACAGACGGCGCCGCCGCTGTCGCGCTGATCAGTCCAGCTTCTTTTTCAGTCCAGCTTCTGGGGCCGGGTGACGATCGGAGCGTTGGGGTCGGTCTGGGCCGGGCGGGCCTGGGTCGGGGGCGGGCCCTCGGCCTGCACCGGAGCGTCCGGCTGGACCGCAGACGGCGCAGGCGCGGCAGACGGCGCTGGCGCGGCAGGCGGCGTCACCACGATCGGCGCAGGCGTGGCGGCGGGCGGCTGAGCCGTGGGCGCAGGGATGGCGGACGACGGAGCAGAGGGCGCAGGCGCTCTTGTCGTCGGGCGAACCGGGACCGGCGCCGGACGCACGGGCGCGGGGCTGGCGTTGCGCGAGGGCGCGGGCGCAAGGGCGGCGGGCGCCTCGGCGACGCTCGGCGCGGGCGCGGGCGTTTCGAGCGGAGCGGCGGGGGTTTCGATCACCGGCGCTGGCGCAGCGGGTGCAGGCGAAGCCGCGTCCTGAGCGCCGGAGCGGGCCAGCAGCCAGACCGCCACGGGAACCAGAACGGCTGCAGCCGCGACGCCGACATAGAGCGGCCAGCGCGAGCGCGGCTTGCTCGAAGACGAGGCCAGCGGCGCAGCGACAGGCTCGACCGGTTGGGGCGCTGCGGGCTGCGGCGCGGAAGACGGCGCAGAGGCTGCGAACGGCGGGGCTGCGAGCGGCGGGGCGGCGGGCGTCGGTTGAGCGACCGCCTCAGGCGCCGGACGCGGCGCGGGCGGCGGGGTCGGTCGGGCGGCCACGCTGGGCTGAGGCGCGGCAGGTTGGGGCGCGGGGGGCTGTGGAGCGGCGGTCGGCGCAGGCTGGCGGCGCGGCACCATCGAGCCGCCGAAGACGCCCGATGGGCGCGACGCGGACAGCGGTGCTGCTGGCGCAGACCTGGGCGGCGTCTGCTGGGTAGGCTGGGGCTGGGGCTGGGCGGGCCTTGGCTGCGCCGGTTTGGGATGCGGCGGCATGGCGGTCAGGCGCGCCAGGCCTTCGTCGCGCGGCAGGGGGCCGACGTGGAAGGCGGCCTGGGGCGGGCGGCCCCAGGTGATCTGGCCCCGGCGGAAGGGCGCGGACTGGGTCTTGTCGTCGGCGTCGGACATTCGGTCTCCGGCGCTCAGGCGAGCGCGCATCAGGTCGAAAAGGCGATAGAGGGCCAGGACGGTGAGCGCCGAGTTCGGCGCTTTCGTGGCCTTCAGTTCTTCAGACGATAGCCGGTCTTGAAGATCCAGCCCACCACCGCCAGACAGGCGAAGAAGAAGCCCAGCGTGGCCAGCAGGCTGACCTGAACGCTGACGTCGCCCACGCCGTAGAAGGCCCAGCGGAAACCCGAGATCAGATAGACCACCGGGTTGAACAGGGCGAGCGTGCGCCAGCCCTCGGGCAGCATCTCGATCGAATAGAAGGCGCCGCCCAGGAAGGTCAGGGGCGTGACGATCAGCATGGGAATGAACTGGAGCTGCTCGAAATTCTGCGCCCAGACCCCGATGATGAAGCCGAACAGGGCGAAGGTGGTCGAGATCAGGATCAGGAAGGCCAGCATCCAGAACGGGTGCAATATCTGCAGCGGCACGAAGAAGGCCGCCGTGGCCAGGATGATCAGGCCCAGGATCGCCGATTTGGTCGCCGCCGCCCCGACATAGGCCAGCACGATCTCCAGCGGCGAGACGGGCGCGGACAGGATCTCGTAGATCGTCCCGGTGAACTTGGGGAAGTAGATGCCGAAGGAGGCGTTGAAGATCGACTGAGTGAACAGGCTGAGCATGATCAGCCCCGGCACGATGAAGGCGCCGTAGGGGACGCCGTCCACCTCGGTCATGCGGCTGCCGATGGCGCCGCCGAAGACGACGAAATAGAGCGACGTCGTGATGACCGGCGTCACCAGCGACTGCCACAGGGTGCGCAGGGCCCGCGCCATCTCGAAGCGGTAGATGGCCCAGACTCCGTAACCATTGAAGCTCATCACGCGGCCTCCCGATCCTGATGGACCAGGTCGACGAAGATGTCTTCGAGCGAGCTCTGGCGGGTGCTGAGATCCTTGAAGCCGATGCCGAGGTCCGACAGGCGGCGCATCAGGGACGGGACGCCGGTGCGCTCGGCGTTGGAATCGAAGACGTATTCGATCTCGCCGCCGTCATTCTTGAGCGTCAGAGACCAGTCGGCCAATTCGGGCGGCAGGGCGGCCAGCGGCTCCTGCAGGTTCAGGGTCAGGGTCTTGCGACCCAGCTTCTGCATCAGGTCGGCGGTCTTCTCGACCAGGATCAACTCGCCCTTGAGGATGACGCCGACGCGATCGGCCATCTCCTCGGCTTCCTCGATGTAGTGGGTCGTCAGGATGATGGTCACGCCGCGATCGCGCAGCCGGCGCACCAGGGCCCACATATCGCGGCGCAGTTCGACGTCGACGCCCGCCGTCGGCTCGTCCAGGAAGAGGATGTCCGGTTCGTGGCTCAGGGCCTTGGCGATCATGACGCGGCGCTTCATCCCGCCGGACAGGGTCATGATCTTGGCGTCCTTCTTGTCCCACAGGGAAAGGTCGCGAAGGATCTGTTCGACATGGGCCGGGTTCGGCGCCTTGCCGAACAGGCCCCGGCTGAAGGTGACGGTGGCCCAGACGGTCTCGAAGGCGTCGGTCGTCAGCTCCTGCGGCACCAGGCCGATGCGGGTGCGGGCGGCGCGGTAGTCGGACTGGATGTCGTGGCCGTCGGCGATGATGGTTCCGCTGGACGGGGTGACGATGCCGCAGACGATGGAGATCATCGTCGTCTTGCCCGCCCCGTTCGGCCCCAGAAGAGCGAAGATTTCGCCCTTCTCGATCTCCAGATCGACACGCTTGAGGGCCTGATGGCCGGACTTGTAGGTCTTGGTCAGACCTTCGATGGAAATGACGGCTGGCATGGAGCCCCTCCCGGCTTCGGGGATGGCAGATAGGCAGGGCGCCCCGCCCGCTCAAGGGGGACGCCCTTTCTCGCGCGAAACGGCGTATGATGAAGGGCAATCGTTCAGGATGTCCGTCATGTCTGTTCGCCCCCTCTTCCTCGCCCTGCCTCTCGTCGCCGCACTCGCCCTCGCGGCCTGCGAGACCGAAAGCGTGCTGCCGGAAACGGACGGGTTCGGCGCCGCGCCCAACCTGCCCGCGCCGCAGCCGCAAAGCGTGCCGATGGTGAAGATCGCCCCCGCCGTCGGCTGGCCGCAGGGACGCACGCCCGTTGCAGCGTCGGGACTGACGGTGAACGCCTTTGCGACCGGGCTGGATCATCCGCGCTGGCTCTATGTCCTGCCCAACGGCGACGTGCTGGTCGCCGAGTCCCAGGGGCCCGCCAAGCCGAAGGCGAAGAAGGGCGGCCTGCGCGGCTGGATCGAGGGGCTGGTGATGGCGCGCGCCGGGTCGGGCGACCGGCCCAGCGCCGACCGCATCAGCCTGTTGCGCGACGCCGACGGCGACGGGACGGCGGAGACGAAGACGGTCTTTCTGAGCGGCCTGACCTCGCCCTTCGGCATGGCCCTGGTCGGAGAGACGTTTTACGTCGCCAACGCCGACGCCGTGGTCAAAGTCCCCTATCGGACGGGACAGACGCGCATCGAGGCGGCGCCGGTCAAGGTCGCGGACCTGCCCGCCGGGCGCAACCACCACTGGACCAAGAGTCTGGTCGCCTCGGCCGACGGGACCAAGCTCTATGTCGGGGTCGGCTCCAACTCCAACATCGGCGAGAACGGGTTGGACGAGGAGGTCGACCGCGCCGCCATCCTGGAGATCGACGTCGCGACAGGCGCGCGGCGGGTCTTCGCCTCGGGGCTGAGAAACCCCGTCGGCCTGGCCTGGAACCCGCAGGACGGGCGGCTTTGGACCTCGGTCAATGAGCGCGACGCCCTGGGGAACGATCTGGTCCCCGACTATATGACCTCGGTGACGGCGGGCGGCTTCTACGGCTGGCCGTGGAGCTATTACGGCCAGACCGTCGATGCGCGGGTGACGCCCGCCCGGCCCGACATGGTCGCCAGGGCGATCCGGCCCGACTACGCCCTGGGGGCGCACACAGCCTCGCTGGGCCTGACCTTCTATACAGGCGACCTGCTGCCGAAGTGGCGCAATGGGGCGATCATCGGCCAGCACGGCTCGTGGAACCGCAACCCGCCGTCCGGGTACAAGGTCATCTTCGTCCCCTTCCGCGACGGGCGGCCGGACGGGCCGCCGCAGGACGTGCTGACCGGCTTCCGCAATCAACAGGGCGAGGCGATGGGGCGGCCGGTGGGGGTCGCCGTAGACGGCCGCGGCGCCCTGCTGGTCGCCGACGACGTGGGCGACGCCGTCTGGCGCGTGAGCCCTGCCGCACGCTGAGATGCGAAACAGACCTTCGTCAGTCATGGCGGCCGGCGACGGATTTCATCTGTAGACGATCCGGTGTGAACGCGTCCGTCATTGATGGATCAGATTGACGTTACGTCGCCCTTCGACTTGACCTTACGTCATTGAAAACGGCGCGAAAGCTTGCCTTTTTGTCGAATGGCCCCGCCTGCGTCTCCGCCGCCGGTTGACCCGCCGCTCCGCGCCGTTCATCACCCTTGGTAAAGGCAAATCGGGAAGAGGCGGCGCACCCATGGGACTGGCGGCAAACATCCGGCGTGACATCAAGTTCGCGAGCGGGCTGTTCCGGCTTCTGAAGCGCATCAAGCCCATCACCCTCGACAGCGACGTCCTGGCCTGTGACGACATCGAGGAGGCGGTCGACAGGTTCGGCCCCAACATCGCCGTCGAGGACGAGACCCGCAAACTGACCTATCGCGAGTTCGAGGCCCTGGCGAACCGCTACGCCAACTGGGCCAAGAGCCGCAATCTGAAGCGCAGCGACGTCATCGCCCTGGTGATGCACAATCGCGTGGAATATGTCGCGGCCTGGTTCGGCTTCTCCAAGGTCGGGGTGGCCACCGCCCTGATCAACAACAATCTGACCGGCGCGGCTCTGGCCCACTGCCTGACCATTTCGACCGCCTTCAACGTGGTGACGGACGAGGACTGCTGGCAGGCGGTCGAGGACGCGCGCGGCCTGGTCGACCGCAACCTGATGATCTGGGTTCACGGTCTGGGCGAGGAGAACGAGACCAACGGCCGCCGCGATCTGGACAACGCCGTGCGCAGCGCCTCCTCGGTGCGACCCGACCGCTCGCTGCGTCAGAGCATGACCAACCGCGACACGGCCCTGTACATCTACACCTCGGGCACCACGGGCCTGCCCAAGGCGGCGCGGATGCCGCATTCGCGGGTGCGGACCTATATGCGCGCCTTCGCGGGGGCCACGGCCTCGACGCCCAAGGACGTGCTGTTCAACGTCCTACCGCTGTATCACTCGACCGGCGGGCTGGTCGGCGTCGGCTCGGTGCTGTTGAACGGCGGGCGGATGGTGACGCGACGGCGCTTCTCGGCCACCCATTTCTGGCCCGACGTGAAGGCGACGGGCGCAACGATGTTCGTCTATATCGGCGAGCTGTGCCGCTATCTGGTCAACAGCCCCGAGACCCCCGACGAGCGGGATCACAAGCTGCGGCTGGCCTTCGGCAACGGCCTGCGCCCCGATGTCTGGCCCGAGTTCCAGAGCCGGTTCCGCATCAAGGATATTCTGGAATTCTACGGCTCGACCGAGGGCAACGTCTCCCTTTTCAACTTCGACGGCAAGGCGGGCGCCATCGGCCGTGTGCCGAGCTATCTGAAGTCGCAGATCAACATCCGCCTGATCGCGCTGGACCCGGAGACGGGCGAGCCCCTGCGCGGACCGAACGGCCAGTGCGTTCCCGTCGCCGTCGGCGAGACCGGCGAAGCCATCGGCCAGATCGGCAGCGACATCCGCCACGACTTCTCGGGCTACGCCGACAAGAAGGCGTCCGAGAAGAAGATCCTGACCGATGTGTTCAAGAAGGGCGACCGCTGGTTCCGCACCGGCGACCTGATGCGCCAGGACCGGCAGGGCTACCTCTATTTCATGGACCGGCTGGGCGACACCTACCGCTGGAAGGGCGAGAACGTCTCGACCGCCGAGGTCGAGCAGCGCCTGTCCGAGGCGCCGGGCGTGCAGGAGGTCATCGCCTATGGCGTCGAGGTGCCGGGCCAGGAGGGCAAGGCGGGCATGGTCGGCCTGGTGCTGGACGAGAAGTTCGACGCCGCCGCCTTCGCCGCCTGGACCGACGAGCAACTACCGACCTATGCGCGGCCGGTGTTCGTGCGGATGCTGAAGTCGGCCGACACCACCGGGACGTTCAAATACCGCAAGGTCGATCTGGTCGCCGACGGCTTCGACCCGGAAAAGGTCGACGGCGCCGTCTATGTGCGCGGCGGCAAGGCCGGCTATCAGAAGCTGACCGCCAAGGCGCGCGAGAACATCCTCAGCGGCGCGACGCGGCTTTAAGCACCGAGCCCCTCTCCTGTTGGGAGAGGGCTTGAGCCTCCAAGAGCCGAAGGCGATTGGCCAAGGCGAAAGGGTGAGGGTTCGCCGGTTGAGGTCGGCCGAAGGCCGCCAGCGCGACGGCTGACGCCGACTGACAGGACAAGCCCCTCACCCTTTCGCGCAAAGAACGATCGCTTCGCTCTCGTGCGCTCAAGCCCTCTCCCGCCGGGAGAGGGTTTCTGTTGTTTTTGTGCCGAACCGGGATTCCCGAAACGCGCCCTTAAGCATTAACCGCGATAAGGGCGTCCTGACCCATCGGCTGCAGGACGCACGCTCGCCCCATGTTCCAGATCATCGGCATCGTCATGCTGTTCGCCATGGTGTTCGGCAGCTTCCTGCTGCACGGCGGCAAGATGGCGACCATCCTCTATTCGCTGCCCTATGAGCTGATGGCGATCTTCGGGGCGGGCATCGCGGCCTTCCTGATTTCCAACAGCCTGCCGGTGATCAAGGCCACCCTGGGCGGGCTGGGCAAATGCTTCGCCGGGCCGAAGTGGAAGAAGCAGGACTACAAGGATCTGCTGAGCCTGCTGTTCCAGCTGACCAAGACGATGAAGTCCAAGGGCGTGATCGCCCTGGAAAGCCACATCGAAAAGCCGGCCGAGAGCACCATCTTCCAGAAGTATCCCAAGGTGCTGAAGGACCACTTCGCCACCGACTTCATCTGCGACACCCTGCGGATGATGACCATGAACCTCGAAGATCCGCATCAGATCGAGGACGCCATGGAAAAGCAGCTGGAGAAGCACCACCACGAGGCCCTGGCCCCGGCCCATGCCCTGCAGACCCTGGCCGACGGCCTGCCGGCGCTGGGCATCGTCGCGGCGGTGCTGGGCATCATCAAGACGATGGGCTCGATCACCGAACCGCCCGAGGTGCTGGGCGGCATGATCGGCGGCGCACTGGTCGGCACCTTCCTGGGCGTCTTCCTGGCCTATGGGCTGGTCGGGCCGTTCGCCTCGCGCCTGAACGCCATCGTCGAAGAGGAAGGCGCCTACTACAAGATCATCCAGTCGGTGCTGGTGGCCCACCTGCACGGCAATGCGGCCCAGATCTCGGTCGAGATCGGGCGCGGAGACATTCCCTCGACCGCCCAGCCGTCCTTCACCGAAATGGAAGAAGCCCTGGCCGCCGCGCCGATGGACGCCTGACGGGCGCCCGAAGCGACTTTCGGAACACAGAGCGTTCACGACGGTTCTCTGAAGATCACGGCTGCGTGCGCGGCCGTTTCTGAAAGGAGCCGTCCAATGCGACCGTCCTCAAGAGTCTTTCTGCCGAGCCTGAGCGCGCTGGGCGCAGTCCTGTTGCTGAGCGCCTGCAATGAGCGGGCGCCGGAAAAGGCCGAAGGCGTGGCCTCGCCCGCCGCCCAGTCCTCGCAGCCCGCCCAGCCCGCACAGCCCGCACAGCCGCCCGCGACGACGGCGTCTCCCGACACGATGTCGCCCGCCAATCCGCCGCCGGGCGACGGCGTTCCGGCCCCGACGCCGCCGACCTTGCCTCAGGATCCGGATGCCGCGCCCACGCCGCTTCCCAATGATCCGACGGATCCCACCAGGCCCCCTCCTCCGCACAGCGGCTGATGCGAGGAGTATCGGCGCATCGACAATCGAGATGCGCTCGCGACGTCTTCACGAACGCGTGAGAAATCGCTTGCGCTTATCCTCACGAAGCCGTTATCACTCCCTCAGCGAGGTTCATGGTCTCGCATTTACCTTCTGAAGGAAGAAAACTATGCGCATCACCGCTCTGATCGCCGCTTCGGCCGCCGCTCTGGCCCTGGCTGCTTGCCAACCCGCCGCCACCGACAAGGCTGAAGACGCCGCTGCCGACGCCACCGCCGCCGCCGACACCGCTGCCGACGCCGCTGCTACGGCCGACGCCGCCGCCACCGACGCTGCCGCCGCTGCTGGCGAAGCCGCTGGCGAAGCCGCCAAGGCCGCCGACGCTGCTGCTCCGGCCGCCGACGCCGCTGCTGCTCCGGCCGCTCCGGCTGCCTAAGACTTCACAGTCTTAAATCGCGGTCTCCGGACCGTGATGGAGAAAGGGATCGTCTTCGGACGGTCCCTTTTTTCTTGCCCCTAGTTCTGGCCCATAGCTCTGGCCCGCTTTCGCCCGGTCGCGCGGGTCGATAGACCGGCCGTCATGACCCATCCCGACGACATCGCGCCCGACGACGCCTCTCCGCAACTGGTGTGGGCCGAGGACGGCTCGCCCCGCTCGGGCCGATTCGGCGACGTCTACTTCTCCAAGGACGACGGGCTGGCCGAGACCCGCGCGGTCTTCCTGCAGGGCTGCGGACTGCCGGAGGCGTGGAGCGGGCGATCCGCCTTCACCGTAGGCGAGCTGGGTTTCGGCACCGGGCTGAACATCGTCGCCCTGCTGGACCTGTGGCGGCGGACGCGGCCCGAGAACGGGCGACTCAAGGTCTTCTCCATCGAAGGCTTCCCCCTGACGCGCGAAGAGGCGGCGCGGGCGCTGGCCGCCTGGCCGGAACTGGCCGAGACGGCGGCCGGGCTGCTGGCGGTCTGGCCCGCCGGGACGCCGGGGTTTCACCGGCTGGACCTGCCGCAGTGGGGAGCGACGATCGACCTGGCCGTCGGCGACGCGCGGTGGGCGCTGGAGCAGTGGTCGGGCGGCGCCGACACCTGGTTCCTGGATGGATTTTCGCCGGCGCTGAACCCCGGCATGTGGTCGCCCGAGATTCTGACCCTGGTCGCGACGCGCTCAGCGCCGGGCGCGCGGCTGGCCACCTTCACCGTCGCAGGAGCCGTGCGGCGCGGTCTGGCCGAGCACGGCTTTACGGTCGAGAAAAAGCCCGGCCACGGGCGCAAGCGCGAACGGCTGGAGGCGCGGATGGCGGGCGAGCCCCGGCCGGAACGCCCGGTCCACGTCGCCGTCGTCGGCGCCGGGATCGCCGGGGCGGCCGTCGCGCGCACCCTGATCGCCGAGGGCGCGCGCGTCACCGTCATCGAGGCCGAACGGGCGGGCGCGGGGGCCTCGGGCTTTCCCGCGTCGCTGGTCACGCCCCGGCTGGATGCGGGCGACGCCCTGATCGCCGGTTTCCATGCGCAGGCGCTGGAACGGGCGGGCAGCCTGTATCGCGCCCTGCCCGGCGCCGTGGTCGCCGAAGGGGTGCTGCAACTGGAGCAGACGCCGCGCGACCCCGTCCGCTTCGACAAGATCGCCGCTCAGGACCTGTGGCCCGAAGGGGCGATGCAGCGGCTGGACGCGGCCGCCTGTTCGCGACATCTGGGCGAGCCTACCGCGCGCGGCGGACTGATGATGGCGCAGGCGCTGGCGGTGCGCTCCGACGCCGTACTGGAGCCGTGGCTGGCGGGCGCAGAACGGGTCGCAGGGCGCGTGGCGCGGCTGGAGCCGCTGGCGGAGGGCTGGCGTGTTCGGGACGAAGACGACGCCGTGCTGATCGAGGCGGACGCCGTGGTGCTGGCGGCGGGCTGGGGGACGGCCCGGCTGGCGCCGGACCTGCCGCTGTCGCCCGTGGCCGGACAGGCGGACTGGATCGAAGACGAAACGCTGTCCGCCCCGAGCGTCCCAGCCGCCTGGGGCGGCTATGCCGCGCCGACCGGACGAGGAATGCTGTACGGCGCCACCCACGACCGGGGCGTCGAAGCGCCCGAGGCGTCCGACGAGGCCAGCGGCCGCAACCGGGCGACCCTCGGCGCCGCCCTGCCCCGATGCGCCGCGCGCGTGGACGCCGCGCCTGCCGAGGCGCGGGGACGACGCGTCGCCGTGCGCGCCACGACGCCCGACCGCCTGCCCCTGTGCGGCGAATGGCGCCCCGGCCTGTTCGTCCTGACCGGGATGGGATCGCGCGGCTTCTGCGTCGCGCCGCTGCTGGGCGAGCATCTGGCGGCCCTGGCGATGGGGCGGCCCTCGCCCCTGAGCGCCGAGGCGGCGCGTCGGCTGTCGGCGACCCGTTGGCTGACCGAAGGCGATAACGCGGTTTGAGCGAAACCAGCGGGCGCGCCCGGCGTTGTCGTGCATAACGCCACCGGCCTGGTTCAGACCGGGCGCACCGCCGTGATCGACTTCAACCGAGGCAGCGTCATGATCCTTCGTCTCGCTATGGCTCCGGCCCTTCTGGCCGCCAGCTTCACCATCGCCAGTTGCGCGCCGGTCAACGGTGGCGGCAGCGGCGGCCAGACCACCGCGAATACGACGGCGCGCCAGTGCATCTTCCAGCGCGACATTCGCAATTTCCGCGTCTCGAACGACGGGCGCAACGTCTATGTGCGCACGGGAATGAAGTCGGTCTATCAGTTGGAGACGCTTGGCGCCTGCCCGGACCTGGAGAATGCGCTGGCCATCGGCTTCAAGCCGAACGGCGGCCTGACCAGCCTGTGCGTGGGCGACTGGACCCGCATCGTCTCGGCGCCCCGCGACTTCGACAACACGCCGTGCAGCGTTCGTATAGTCAAGGGTCTGACCGACGCTGAAGTCGCCGCCCTGCCGGCGCGGGATCGCCCCTGACCCCCGTCCCTGATCGCAGCGCCTCCCGATCCGGCCGCCCGCAGATTACTTCTGTGTAATTGCGATCGAGTCGTTTGAGCGGGGATCGCCGAAGGGCTAAACAGCGTTGCTATGCCCGCGACGCCGGACAGAAGGTTGGCGCGCGCCCGACTGAACGCTCAATCTCCCAGGATATCCCCACGTGGCGACCTCTCGACGCTTTTCGGCCCGACTGACCGGCGCCCTGGCCGTGGCGCTGACCGCCAGCCTGACCCTGGCCGCCTGCGGCGGACACGGCGACGCCCCCAAGGACAAGGAGGCCGGCGCCTCGCGCCAGACCGTCAGCGCGGCGACGGCGACCACGGTCGCCCTGCCCCGCACCGTGGTCGCCTCAGGCACCGTCACCGCCTGGGAAGAGGTGCCGGTCGGCGCCGAAACCGGCGGGCTGACCGCGACGACCCTGTATGTCGACGAGGGCTCCTATGTCCGCCAGGGACAGCCTCTGGTGCAGATGAACGACGTGCTGCTGCGCGCCCAGGTGCGTCAGCAGCAGGCGGCGGTGCAGACCGCCGAGGCCAACGCCGCGCGCGACGACGCCGCCCTTTCCCGCGCGCAGGAGCTGAAGGAGCGGGGCTTCCTCAGCCAAGCGGCGCTGGACACGGCCCTGGCCAACCAGCGCGCCTCGGCGGCCAATCTGGCCTCGGCGCGCGCTTCGCTGTCAGAGACCCAGACCCGGCTGTCGCAGGCCACCATCCGCGCGCCCGTCAGCGGCCTCATCATCAGGCGCAGCGTCACCAAGGGCCAGATCATCGAAGCCGGAACCGAACTGTTCCGCATGGTGCGCGACGGCCGTCTGGAGCTGGACGCGCAGGTGCCGGAGACGGAACTGCCGCTGATCCAGGCCGGTCAGAGCGCGGCCATCACCTCCAGCCAGGCCGGATCGACGACCGGCACGGTGCGCATCGTCACGCCCGAAGTCGATCCGCAGACCCGTCTGGGCCTGGCGCGCATCAGCCTGGCCCCCGGCAGCGCGCTGAAGCCCGGCATGTTCGCCCGCGCCGCGATCGAAGCGGGCGCCCGCCCGGCGACCGTGGTGCCGACCGACGCCGTTCTGTACCGCAGCAACCGTTCGGGGGTGTTCGTGCTGAACGGCGACTCCTCGGTACGCTTCGCCCCGGTGACCGTGCTGGCGCGCAACGACGACCAGACCTCGGTCGAGGGGGTGGACGCCGGGATGCGGGTCGTGGTGGCCGGCGCAGGCTTCCTGAACGACGGGGACAAGGTGACGGTGGCCGCGCCCAAACCGGCTGCGGCGCCCGCCGCTGCGACCGCCCCGGCTCCAGCCTCCGCGCCCGCCAAGAAATAAGGCCCGGCCATGAACCAGATTTCCGCCTGGGCGATCAAGAACCCCATCCCCGTCATCCTGCTGTTCCTGCTGCTGACGCTGGGCGGGGTGACCGGCTTCGCCGGGATGCGGATCAACAACAACCCCGACATCGACTTCCCGCTGGTCGCGGTCACGGCCGCGCGCCCCGGCGCCGCCCCGACCGAGATGGAGGTGCAGGTCACGCGGGTGATCGAGGATTCGATCGCCGGCCTGTCGGGCGTGCGCCACATCTATTCCAACGTGTCGGACGGGGTGTCCTCGACCACCATCGAGTTCGAACTGGGCACCGACACCGAGCGCGCCACCAACGACGTGCGCAACGCCATGAGCGGGGTGCGCGCCAGCCTGCCCCAGGACATGCAGGAGCCGACGGTCCAGCGCATCGACATCACCGGCGACGCCCTGATCACCTACGTCGTGCGCTCGGAGACGATGACTCCCGAGCAGATCAGCTGGTTCATCGACAATGAGATGAGCCGCGCCCTGCTGGCCCTGGGCGGCGTCGGAGAGGTCAACCGCTCGGGCGGCGTGGATCGCGAGATCCGCGTCGAGCTGGATCCGCAACGGCTCAGCGCCTACGGCGTCACGGCGGCTCAGGTCAGCCAGGCCCTGACCAACGTCAACAACAACCTGCCGGGCGGGCGCGTCACCATCGCCGGGTCGGAGCGCGCGGTGCGAACGCTGGGCGCCGCCGGTTCGGTCGAACAACTGCGCGAGACCCTTGTGCCGGTCGGCGACGGCAAGAACGTGCGCCTGGGCGATCTGGGCGTGGTGGTCGACAAGTGGAGCGAGCCGCGTCGCCTGGCCCGCTACAACGGCCAGGAGGCCGTGACCTTCAACTTCCTGCGCTCGCGCGAGGCCAGCGAGGTCAAGGTCTCGGAAAAGGTCCGCGCCGAGGTCGCCAAGATCGACGAGGCCCACCCCGAACTGACCATCGAACAGGTCACGTCCAGCGTGAAATACATCGAGGAATCCTACCTCGCTTCGCTGGAAGCGCTGATCCTGGGCGCCGTGCTGGCGGTCATCGTGGTGTGGATATTCCTGCGCGACTGGCGGGCGACCCTGATCGCGGCGACGGCCATGCCGATGTCGCTGATCCCGACCTTCGCCATCCTGGGGCCGATGGACCAGTCGCTGAACGTGGTGACGCTGCTGGCGCTGTCGCTGACGATCGGCATTCTGGTCGACGACGCCATCGTGGAGATCGAGAACATCGTCCGCCACATGCGCGACGGCAAGCCGCCCTATGACGCCGCCTTCGAGGCCGCCGACGAGATCGGTCTGGCGGTGGTGGCCACGACCGGCACCATCATCGCCGTGTTCGCGCCTGTGGGCTTCATGCCCGGCATCATCGGCCAGTTCTTCAAGGCCTTTGCGCTGGCCGCCTGCATCAGCGTCTTCTTCTCTCTGGTGGTGGCGCGTCTGCTGACGCCGCTGATGGCGGCCTATATGCTCAAGCACACCCACCATGAGGACAAGGACCCCTTCTGGATGGGGGGCTATCTACGGGCGCTGAAGTGGTGCCTGCGCCATCGCTGGATCGTCTTCGTCATGGGCGGGGCCTTCCTGTTCGGCTCCATCGGCCTGTCCGTGGTCGCCAAGATGTCGTTCGAGTTCATGTCGCCCGCCGACGAAGGCCGCGCCGCCTTCCAGATCGAACTGCCGCCGGGCGCCACCCTGCGCCAGACCGACGCCGTGGTGCAGCAGGTGACCCAGAAGCTGAACGCCCGGCCCGAGGTCACCTCGGTCTACGCCGCCGTCGGCGGCCAGTCGGTCAATCAGGCCAACGTCTACGCCGATATGGTCGCCAAGGGTAAGCGCGAGCTGAGCCAGCAGGCCTTCGCCCGCGTCATGGTCGATGAGCTGAAGCAGATCCCCGGCGCCCGCATCCGCGCCGGCATCGCCCAGCAGGGCGGCGGCCCCGGCGACGGCACCAGCTACACCTTCTCCATCCTGGGCGACGATCCGGCGACGCTGGAGGCGGCTGCGCGTAAGGTCGAGGACGAGATGCGCGGCGTGAAGGGGCTGGCCAATGTGGTCAATACGGCCGCCATCGCCCGCCCGGAAATCCTGGTCACGCCGCGCCCCGACGAGGCGGCCCTGCTGGGCGTTTCGGCGGGGGCCATCTCGCAGGCGGTGCGCGTCGCCACCATCGGCGACGTCGATCAGAACCTGCCGAAGTATAATCTGGGCGACCGTCAGATCCCCATTCGCCTGCAACTGACCGAGGCGGCGCGCGAGGACCTGAACGTGCTGGAAAGCCTGCGGGTGCCGACCGCCTCGGGCGCCTCGGTGCCGCTGAGCGCGGTGGCCGACATCGAATTCGGCGCCGGACCGGCCACGGTCAGCCGCCAGGATCGGTCGCGCATCGCCTCTATCACGGCCGAGCTGGACAGCATCACCACCGGCGCCGCCGGTCAGGCGGTCAACCGCCTGCCCTCGGTCAAGAGCCTGCCCAACGGCGTGCGACAGGTCCCAGCCGGGGACGCCGAGTTCATTCAGGAGATGCTGGTGGGCTTCGGCATCGCCTTCCTGTCCGGCATCCTGCTGATGTATGCGGTGCTGACCCTGCTGTTCAAAAGCTTCGCCTATCCGGTCACCATCATGGCGGCCCTGCCCCTGGCCATCGGCGGCGCCTTCATCGCCCTGGTGATCGCGGGCAAGAGCTTCTCGATGTCGGCCCTGATCGGGGTGCTGATGCTGATGGGGATCGCGGCCAAGAACTCCATCCTGCTGGTCGACTAC
The DNA here is from genome assembly GCF_003576505.1 of Brevundimonas sp. LPMIX5. Taxonomy (NCBI): domain Bacteria; kingdom Pseudomonadati; phylum Pseudomonadota; class Alphaproteobacteria; order Caulobacterales; family Caulobacteraceae; genus Brevundimonas; species Brevundimonas sp. LPMIX5. The sequence continues at coordinate 41,615 of NZ_QWTZ01000011.1, read as the reverse complement.
ATCATCATGGCCGAGAAGAGCGGACTGAACCGTTTCGACGCCATCATGGACGCCGCCCACAAGCGGGCCCGGCCCATCCTGATGACCACCTTCGCGATGGGGGCGGGCATGGTGCCCATCGCCATCGGCTGGGGCGCCGACGTGGAGTTCCGCTCGCCGATGGCCGTGGCTGTCCTGGGGGGGCTGATCTCCTCGACCTTCCTGTCGCTGCTCTACATCCCGGCGGTGTTCACCATCATCGACGACATCGCCGGCTTCGGGCGGCGGATGCTGAACCGGATGTTCGCCGGGCAGCGGCGGATGGCCGGAGAAAGCCACGCCCCGGCGGAGTGAGGCGCGCCTCAAGCGCTGAAGACAGGAAAGCCCCCGGTCGCATGGCCGGGGGCTTTTTCGTGGGCGCGAGCGCGCGCCGTAAGAAAAAGGGCGGGCCGGATCGCTCCGGCCCGCCCCTATTGTCAGACGCTCCGCTTAGATCAGTAGCGGACGCGCAGGGTCACGCCGTAGGTGCGCGGCTGGCCCATGAAGGCGTTGTAGGTCTGGGTGTCCAGCGCCGGGTTGTAATAGGTGCCGTTCGGCTGGACCGTGGTCTGGAAGGCCGAGCCTTGCAGCGGGGCGTTGATGGCCACCTGCTTGTACTCTTCGTCCGTCAGGTTCTGGGCCCACAGGTCCAGCGCCCAGCGGTCGTCTTCGGCGCCCAGGGTGATGCGGCCGTTCAGCAGGGTCATGGCGTCCTGCATCTTGTACGGCAGCAGGTCCGAGCCGGTGTTGAACTCGGTCGAGTACTTCGCCGACAGGTTCAGACCCACCTTCATCCCCGAACCGATCGAACGGTCGAACGCCACGGCGGCCGTGGCCGACCATTCCGGCGCAAATGAAGCGCGGGCGCCCGGCAGCAGCGACAGCTGCGGGAAGTTGCCGGGGTTGGCCAGGTCGGCGGCGGTGAAGTCGCCGTACTTGGTGTCCGTGTAGGTCACGCCGCCGTTGAACGACAGGCCCTGGACCGGCGTGAACCAGACGAAGTCGGCGTCGACGCCCCTGGAGGTCAGCTCAGGAATGGATTCGACCACAAAGGCCGTGCCCAGGAAGGTGTTGAGCTGGAAATCCTCGAACTTCTGATTGAAGTAGGTGATGTTGAACAGCACCGAGCGGTTGAACAGGGTGTTCTTCAGCCCGATCTCGAAGCTGTCGACCGTCTCGGACGGGAACAGCAGGGAGTTGCTGGGGTTGATCGGCAGCGGATTGGCCGCCGTCGGTCCCTGCACCCGGTCCATGTTATAGCCGAACGACTTATAGCCGCGCGCGTAAGAGGCGTAGGCCATGACGCTGTCGTTGAAGCGATAGCTGCCCTTCACCGTGCCGCTGAACTCGCCGTTGCTGTGGCCTTCGCCGATGCGACGGTTGTCGAACATGGGGTTGGCCCAGGGCAGGCACAGGTTGGAGGCCAGACGCCCGGCCGTAGCCTGAGCGGTCGCTTGAGGCAGACCCGCGCCCATCAGGGCCCCGGTCATGGCGGCGATGTTGCCCAGAGCGCCGCCGCAGGCCGCGCCGTTGGTCCCCAGATTGTCCTGGACGCCCGTCAGGCTCTTGTCGTCCAGCGTGTAGCGCAGGCCCAGGGTGACATCGAACTTGTCGGTCAGATGCAGGGTGTTGTTGGTGAAGATGGCGAAGGATTCCGTCGTCTGACGGTAGTGGTCCTGAACGCCATGGCCCGTGCCGAAGCCGGGGCCGGTCGGCGCCGTCGGGCCGGAAGGCGCCATGCCGCCGGTCGCCAGACAGCCGGTCAGGAACTGCGCCGTCGTGCCCGGACGGGTCAGGCAGCCGACGATGTTCGGGCTGATCGGGATGGCGCTCGAACCGGCGTTCAGCTGGCTGGAGATCAACAGCGACATGAAGGGCGTGTAGCCCGCGCCGTACCAGTAGCTGTCGTCGCGGTTGATGATCTCGCGCGTCATGAAGGCGCCGACCAGCCAGTCGATACGATCCGTGGCGCCGGCCAGACGGACTTCCTGGGTCAGGTTGTCCAGCTCGAAGCCGTAGCCGCCGTCGTGCGGACGATAGAGCAGATCGGCGGTGGTGTAGTCGAGGTCCATGCCGTTGACGCCCGACCAGTTCCGCCAGGAGCTGAGCGAGGTGAAGGTGGCGTTCCACGACGGGATGTCGATGTTGGCTTCGGCCGAGAAGCCCATGTCTTCCATGGTCTGGCCGGTGCCGCGGTTGGCGTAGGCCGTGCGCGAGAAGGGCAGCTCGCCGAAGCCCGGCGCCGGGGCGGCCTGTTGACCGCCGACCGCATTGATGAAGGCCACGGTCGGGCCGGTGCGAACCTGGGTCGAGACGCAGCAGTATTCATCGCGCTTGGAATAGTCGGCGATCAGGCGGATCGAGATGTCGTCCGACGGCAGAATCAGCAGCTGGCCGCGCGCGGTCCAGAAGTTCTGATTCTGGTCGTCCGTTTCCTGACGCGGGCCGGCGCCGGTGACGACGTCGTAGAAGCCGTCGCGCTCGCGCTTGGCCATGTAGAGGCGGCCGGCGACCTTGTCGCTGAGCGGGCCGGTGACCGAGCCGGCGATGCCCCAGGCGCCGAAGTTGCCGTAGGTGGCCTCGGCCTCGAAGCCCGGCGTGAAGGACGGCGCCTCGGAGATGATGTTGATGACGCCCGCCGAGGTGTTCTTGCCGAACAGGGTGCCCTGCGGCCCCTTCAGCACCTCGATGCGGCTCAGTTCGCCCAGATCGCCGAAGCCGACGCCGTTGCGCGAGCGGTAGACGCCGTCGATCACCACGCCGACCGAGCTTTCCAGGCCGGGGTTGTCGCCCACAGTGCCGACGCCGCGGATACGGGCGGTGGTGGCGGTTTCCGACTGGGTCGAGGTCACGGTCATGCCCGGCGTCAGGATCTGCAGATCCTTGATGTCGCGGACCCCGGCGCCTTCCAGCGCCGCCTGCGACAGGGTGGTGACCACGATCGGCACGTCCTGCAGGCTCTGCTCGCGCTTCTGGGCGGTGACGATGATGTCGTCGACCGTGGTCGGCCCGTCCTGGGCGGCGGCGGCCCCCGCGAAGCCGAAGGCTGCGACGCCGACGACGGCGACCGAAGCGGTGCAGCGAAGGATGTGGTTCAAACGCATAAGGCGGCTCCCCGACTCTGTGGGCCCGGCCGCATTTCGCGGCCGCGCGCGATTCCTGTCCCTGATGATCCGCGCTCATTGAACGGCGCGGGTTCTCAGCACAAAGGGGTAGTCCATGCCCGAGTCACCGACAAGCAAAGGCCACCTGAGGAACGATAATTTCCCTCACCCTCGCCTCACCTGTGGCGATAAAGCGACAAATATACTGACGTTAGGTCAATGTTATCAGCGATCACTCAGCCGAAGCGACTGATTTCAAATGGCGTCTTTTCTTCTGCGCTGCGTCGGCCAACGACAGAATCACGGCCGCAGCCAGACCGGACAGCAGCGAGCCGCCGATGACGCCCAGCTTGACCTCGATCTGCTCGACGGAGTCCACGGCGCCGGGGAAGGCCAGCACGCCGATGAACAGGCTCATGGTGAAGCCGATGCCGCACAAAAGGCTGACGCCGTAGATCTGCATCCAGCCCGCGCCGGACGGCTTGTCGCCCAGACCCAGCTTGACCGCCAGCCAGGCCACGCCGAAGACGCCGACCTGCTTGCCGATGAACAGACCAAGCGCGATGGCGATGACGAGGGGGGCGAAAGCCTGCTCCAGCGACAGGCCGGCGAAGGAGACGCCCGCCTTGGCGAAGGCGAACAGCGGCAGGACCAGATAGGCCACATAGGGGTGCAGGTCGTGCATGGCGTCCTTCAGCGGGCTCTGCGACGTCTCGCGGCGCGGATCGACCGGCACGATCAGGGCGAAGGCCACGGCCGTCAGCGACGTCGACAGGCCGGACAGCACCGTCAGATACCAGACGGCGGCGAAGCCCAGCACCCAGAAGGCGGCGGCCATCCGGCGGCGGCCCAGCACGGCGAAGACGGCGATGACGCCCAGCGCCACCAGCAGCGGAACCCACTGAACGCCCTGACTGAACAGGATGGCGATCAGGGCGATGGCGCCCAGATCATCGACGATGGCCAGGGTCAGCAGGAAGACGCGCAGCGACGCAGGCAGGCTGCGCCCCACCACGGCGAAGACGGCCAGGGCGAAGGCGATGTCGGTGGCCAGCGGAATGGGCCAGCCCTGATGCGGTCCGCCCAGCGTTCCAGCGACGGCCAGATAGACCAGGCCCGGAACCGCCATGCCGCCCAGAGCCGCCAGGATGGGCAGGGCCAGCTTCTTGGGATTGCTGAGTTCGCCCTTGAGAACTTCGTATTTGATCTCCAGACCGACGATCAGGAAGAAGACCGCCATCAGGCCTTCCTTGATCCAGTCGGACACCGTCTCCTCCAGCCGCAGAGGCCCGATCTGGACGGCGTGAACGCTCTTGAGCCAGCCGAAATAATCGGCCGACCAGGGCGAGTTGGCGACGATCAGCGCCGCAAGAGCCGCGAAGCCGAGGACGGCGCCGGAACCGGCCTCGGTCTTGAGAAAGGCGAGCGTGTGTTTTCTGGCCACGAAGGTCTCCGAAACAGTGAGAGGGTCTGTCGTGGCGTCAGGTTATCGACGGACGCCGGACCGGATTCGCACGCAAGGCGGCGCCAGCCTGACCCCTGGGCGATGTCGCGCGGGGCCTGATCTCTGCCGGTGAAAATACGGATCGGGCCGTAAGGTTCAACCCCGCCACGCCGGATCGGCCTCGCGGTTGCGAAATGCGCGGCGAAGGGGCATCTGCGGCCCATGCCCGTCTCCCCCGCCTATCGCCCCGAACCCCGCTTTTCTGAACTGGGCGCCGACTACGGCGACGCCGTGAAGTCGGCCGACTTCCCGCAGACGATCTTGCGCCTGCGCAACGACCGGGCGGCGGCGACGGTGGGGCTGGAGACGCTGAGCGACGCCGAATGGGTCGCCCATTTCGGCCGTTTCGAGCCCCTGCCCGGCCAGCCCGGCCCCGTGGCCATGCGCTACCACGGCCACCAGTTCCGCGTGTACAATCCCGAGATCGGCGACGGGCGCGGCTTTCTGGCGGCGCAGATGAGAGAAGTCCCTCAAGACGACAAGGACTCCAAACGCCCTCAAGCAGCCTCCCTCCGCGAGGAAGGCGATAGGGAAAACCAAAATCCCCGCCTTCTCGACCTCGGGACCAAAGGCTCAGGCCAGACGCCGTGGTCACGTCATGCGGACGGGCGACTGACGCTGAAGGGCGGGGTGCGCGAGGCGCTGGCGGCGGCCATGCTGGAGAGCCTTGGCGTTCCGACCTGCCGCATCCTGTCGCTGATCGAGACGGGCGAGGATCTGGAGAGGCACGACGAGCCGTCGCCGACGCGCTCGGCCGTCATGGTGCGGCTGTCGCACAGCCATATCCGCTTCGGGACCTTCCAGCGCGCCGCATACTATGGGCGCAAGGACCAGATCGAGGCGCTGATGGAGCACGCGCGCAGCCTGTATCATCCGGCGGTCGCGCCGGGCGATGCGGCGGGTTTTCTGGGCGCGGTGGTGGAGGCCTCGGCGGCGCTGACGGCGAAATGGATCGCGGCGGGCTTCGTGCACGGGGTGCTGAACACCGACAATCTGAACGTCACCGGCGAGAGCTTCGACTATGGCCCGTGGCGCTTCCTGCCGCACTATGAGCCGGGCTTCACCGCCGCCTATTTCGACCAGAACGGCCTCTACGCCTTCGCGCGCCAGCCGGAGGCGGTGTTCTGGAACCTGACCCAGTTGGCGGGGTGTCTGAAACTGATCGCCGAGCCGGAGTCCTTGGCGACGGCGCTGAACGCCTTCGGCCCGGCCTATATCCGCCATCTGCGGGCGGCCTTCCTGAACCGGCTGGGGGTGCAGAGCCTGGGCGAGGCGGCGGACCAGCGGCTGTTGGACGCGACCCTGGCGCTGGCGCGCGAGAAGAAGGAGGCCCTGCGCTGGGAGCCGCTCTTCTTCGACTGGTTCGGCGGTTTCAGCTCGGCGGCGCGGGCGCTGGGCGGGGTGCGCGGCAAGACCTATCAGGGCGAGGCCTTCGACGCCTTCCGCTTCGCCCTGATGGAGCATGAGCCCGACCGGCCTGAGCGGCTGGAGCATCCGATGTTCGCCGCGCCCGAACCTGAAGAGCTGTTGATCGACGAGGTCGAGGCCCTGTGGAGCGCCATTGACGCCGCCGACGACTGGGCGCCGCTGAAGAGCAAACTGGCCCGGCTGGAGACGGCGAAGGCGGCCTGGAGCCTCTAAGTCATCAATTGATGTCATCGACCGTTGACTCGAAATACGGCTCGGCTTAGAGGCGAATGATCCCGGCTGGGTTACGGGGAATTGTGGTTTCAGCCCCTCTGTCGCCACGACCTTCCGCCACCGTGATCACAGATTGTTTCCAGCGCTTGAAAAGCGGCTACAAGAACTGATCTTGTGACTGTTGCAAATTAACGGTTACGGCCATGACGACGACCACCTTGACGCCCCATCAGGCGCGCGCCCGCGCCGACTATCTGAACATCGCGCTTTGGACGTTCCAGGGCTGGATCGCCATGTTCTTCCTCGCCGCCGGCTACGCCAAGCTGTCCGAGCCGATGGAGAATCTGATCGTCCTGATGCAGTGGCCCGCCCTGGTCGGCGAAACCTTCGTGCGCGGCGTCGGCGTCGCCGAGATGGCGCTGGCGGTCATGATGCTGGCGCCGCTGGTTTCATGGCGGTTCGGCCGCCCGCTGCTGCTGACAGCGGCGGCGGGCCTGCTGGTGCTGGAGGCGATCGCCCTGGGCGTCCACGCCTTCAACCTGGACCTGGGCCTGAGCCTGACCAACGTCTTCCTGATCGCCATTACGGCGCCGGTGCTGTGGCTGCGTCGCCGCTGAGCCGACGCTCCTTCCCGATCCGATTTGCAGGCCCGCTTCTCCCCCTCCCCCTGAGGGCCTGCGAATACGAAGGCCGCGACCCGTCCCCGGTCGCGGCCTTTTCTTTTGAGCCGTTCACAAGTTCGTAGCCGTCACGCGAAAAGCTTCCCTTTACGTCCGCGTCAAGTTATGACGAGGCCATGTCGATCGCAGACGAACATCGCACCTATTCCATACGGCAGCTATGCCGTGAGTTCGGCGCGACCGCGCGCGCCCTTCGTTTCTATGAAGACAAGGGCCTGCTGACGCCATCGCGCAAGGGGCAGACGCGGGTCTATGGCCCGCGCGACCGCGCCCGGCTGAAGCTGATCATGCGTGGCCGCCGCATCGGCTTCACCCTGGTCGAGATCCAGGAGATGCTGGATCTGTATGACCAGAAGGACCACAACGTCCATCAGATGGCCATCGCCCTGCCCCGCCATCGCGCCCGCATCGAGGCGCTGAAGCAGCAGCTCGAAGACATCGAAGGCGCCATCGAGACGGCCGAGGCCGCCTGCGCCTGGATGGAAAAGACCCTGAGCGAACACCGCCCCGACCTTCTGCCGGGCGCTGAGGCCTACGCCAGCCTGCTGAGCGAGCGTCTCAACGACCCCGACGACCATTTCCTGACCTTCAAAGCGAGAGCGTGATCCCATGACCTATAAGGCGCCCGTCCGCGACCTGTCCTTCGTCCTGCATGACGTTCTGCAGGTCGAGAACTACGGCAACCAGCTGCCCGACGCCGATCTGTCGCGCGACCTGATCGACCAGATCATCGAGGAAGGCGGCAAGTTCGCCGAAGAGGTCATCGCCCCGATCAACCGTCCCGGCGATCTGGAAGGCTGTCACATCGACGGCGACGTGGTGACGACGCCCAAGGGGTGGAAGGAAGCCTATCACCAGATGGTCGAGGCGGGCTGGCCCTCGCTGGGCTTTAGCACCGAGTTCGGCGGTCAGGGCATGCCCTCGGTGGTGTCGAGCGCGGTGGGCCAGTTCACCGCCGCCGCCAGCGCCGCCTTCTCCATGTATCCGGGCCTGACCAGCGGCGCCTTCCACGGCATCGAGGCCAGCGCCTCGGACGAGATCAAGCAGAAGTATCTGCCGAAGATGGCGTCGGGCGAATGGACCGGCACCATGAACCTGACCGAGCCGCAGTGCGGCACGGACCTCGGCATGGTCCGCACCAAGGCGGTCAAGAACGACGACGGCTCCTATTCGATCACCGGCCAGAAGATCTGGATCTCGGCGGGCGAGCACGACTTCGCCGACAACATAATCCACACGGTGCTGGCCCGCGTCGAAGGCGCGGTTCCGGGCATCAAGGGCCTGAGCCTGTTCGTGGTGCCGAAGTTCCTGGTGAATGAGGACGGCTCGCTGGGCGAGCGCAACGGCGTGGCCTGCGCCGGTCTCGAGCACAAGATGGGCATCCACGGCAACGCCACCTGCGTCATGGCCTATGAAAACGCCAAGGGCTGGCTGATCGGCGAAGAAGGCCGCGGCATGAACAATATGTTCGTGGTCATGAACGAGGCGCGTCTGGGCACCGGCCTGCAGGGTCTGGCCATCGGCGACGCCGCCTATCAGGCCGCCGTCGAGTTCGCCAACGACCGCCTGCAGGGCCGCAGCCTGACCGGACCGAAGAACCCAGACGGCCCGGCCGACCCGATCATGGTCCACCCGGACGTGCGCCGCATGCTTCTGGAAGCCAAGGCCTTCGTCGAAGGCGGCCGCGCCTTCATCCTGTGGACCGCGCTGCAGGCCGACCTGCAGAAGGCCGCCGATGAAGCCGTCGCCACCAAGGCCAAGGACTACATGGGCCTGATCACGCCGGTGCTGAAGGCCTATCTGACCGACAAGGGCTTCCACGTCGCCTCTCTGGCGATGCAGGTCCACGGCGGTTCGGGCTATACCGAGCACTTCCCCGCCTCGCAGTATCTGCGCGATGCGCGGATCACCATGATCTATGAAGGCACCAACGGCATTCAGGCGCTGGATCTGGTGGGTCGCAAGCTGCCCGCCAACGGCGGCCGCGCCATCATGAGCTGGTTCGCCGACATCGACGCCTTCGTCAGCGAGAACGGCGATGACGAGGCCAGCAAACCCTTCGTCGACGGCCTGGCCGACGCCAAGAAGAAGCTGCAGGAGGCCACCATGTGGCTGATGCAGAACGGCATGGCGAACCCGGACAATGCGGCGGCGGCCTCGACCGACTACCTGCACATCTTCGGCCTGACGGCCTACGCCTTCCTGTGGGCCCAGATGGCCAAGGCGGCGCAAGAGAAGATCGCGGCCGGGGACGCCGATCCTTATTACGCCAACAAGCTGATGACCGGCCGCTACTTCGTCGAGCGCATCCTGCCCGACGCCGGGGCGCACCTGAAGAAGCTGAAGTCCGGCGCCGAGGTGCTGATGCAGATGCCCGCCGAGGCGTTCTGAGCATGAACTTCTCCCTCCCCTTCATGGGGAGGGTGGTCGGCGCGTAGCGACGACCGGGTGGGGAGGGCATGGCGAGACACACGCCGCGCCCGTCCCTCCGCCACAGAGAGTCTGCCTTGCCTTGCCGCCCCCACCCGGCTTCGGCCTGACGGCCTCAGCCACCCTCCCCATGAAGGGGAGGGAGAAAGCAGGATCGCCTTTCATGAACGTCCTAGGCAGCCCCGAACCCGACTTCATGCGCGAAGAGGAGATCGTCCTCTTCTCCGACTCCGTCGCCAAATGGATCGAGGAGCACGCGCCGCAAGAGAAGTTCCAGCAGTGGATCGCCGCCTCCTCGGTGCCGCGCGGGCTGTGGAATGCGGCAGGCGATGCGGGCCTGCTGGGCCTGTCGCTGCCGGAAGAGGACGGCGGCTTCGGCGGCGACTATCGGCACGAGGTCGTGCTGATGCGCCAACTGGGCTGGAAGGGCGCGGACCACTTCGGCATCTCGCTGCACAACGCCATCGTCATGCCCTACATCTGGCACTACGGCACGGCCGAGCAGAAGGCGCGCTGGCTGCCGCGCCTGCAGTCGGGCGAACTGGTCGGCGCCATCGCCATGACCGAGCCGGGCGCCGGGTCGGATCTGCAAGGCGTCAAGACCACCGCCGTGAAGCAGGGCGACCACTATGTCCTGAACGGCTCCAAGACCTTCATCACCAACGGCCAGCTGGCCAACTTCATCATCGTCGTCGCCAAGACCGACCCGGCCGAAGGCGCCAAGGGCACCAGCCTGATCTGCCTCGAAACCGATGGAGCAGAAGGCTTCGAGCGCGGCCGCAACCTGCACAAGATCGGCATGGAGGCGAACGACACCTCCGAGCTGTTCTTCAACGACGTGAAGGTCCCGCTGGATAACATCATCGGCGGGACTGAGGGACAGGGCTTCGTCCAGCTGATGCAGCAGCTGCCGCAGGAGCGTCTGAACATCGCCGTTCAGGGCGTGGCCGCCGCCGAGCGCGGGCTGGAGGCGACACTGACCTACGTCAAGGAGCGCAAGGCCTTCGGCAAGCGGGTCATCGACTTCCAGAACACCCAGTTCAAACTGGCCGAGATCAAGACCAAGCTGACCGTGGCCAAGGTCTTCGTCGACCACTGCATTGCTCTGCACCTGAAGGGCCAGTTGGACGCCGCCACGGCCTCGATGGCAAAATACTGGGTGACGGACATTCAGGGCGAGACCATCGACGAGATGCTGCAGCTCTTCGGCGGCTATGGATACATGACCGAATATCCGATCGCCCAGCTGTACAAGGACGCCCGCGTCCAGCGCATCTACGGCGGCACGAACGAGATCATGAAGCTGCTGATCGCGCGGACGCTGTAATCAGCGCAACAGCAGCGCGCCCGCGATCAGAGCGCCTGAGATGACAATCGAAGCGGCGATCCACCGCCCGGCCGAGACGATCGACCGGGCGGTTTCCTTGTCCGAAGTCGCAGTCGTGGCGGGCTCGGCCGTCAGGCGGCGCGAGGCGGCGCGGATCAGGCGGGGCAGGTCGTCGCTGGCTGCCGACAGGTCCAGAAGGGCGCCGATCAGGCGGTTGCGAAGGTCTTCCGGGCTGCGGCTGGAAAAAAGGGCGCGGCTCCAGGCGCCCTTCATCGTCTGCACAAGATCAAAGTCGGGATCGACGCGCGACAGCACGCCTTCGATGGTCACCAGCGCCTTGAGGATCAGGACCAGATCAGGCGGGGCGGCCACCCGTTCCTGACGCATCAGCCCCATCAGATCGGCGACGATGGCGGGCAGGTCCACCGCGCCCTGACCGTGGCGCGCGATCAGCCGCTCGGCCCCGGCGGTCAGGCTGGGGCGCGAGACGTCCGTCCCCTCGGTCCAGTCGGCCAGCACCTCGGCCATGCGGGCGCCGTCGCCGGCGGCCAGGGACTGGACGAAGCTGATCAGCTCGGCGCGGCGGCGCGGGGTCACCGTCCCGACCATGCCAAAGTCCAGCAGTCCCACCCGGTCGCCCGGCAGGGCGCGCAGGTTGCCGGGGTGCGGATCGGCGTGAAAACGGCCGTTGACCAGCACCATGTCCAGCACGGCCTCGGCGCCGACGCGAGCCAGCCGATGCGGATCGACGCCCGCCGCCCTCAGCCGTGCGGCGTCTATCGGCGCAACGCCGTCGAGATAGTCCTGCACCAGCACGCTGTCGGTCGTGTGTTCCCAATAGACGGCGGGGATGACCACATCACGGTTGCGGGCGAAGTCGGCGGCGAAGCGGTCGACGTTGCGGCCCTCGGTGGTGAAATCCAGCTCGTCCAGCATGGCCTCGGTCAGTTGGGCGATCAGGGCGCGCGGGCGATAGCGGGCGATCTCGGCGCTGGACTGTTCGGCGCGGCGAGCCAGTTCGGCGATCAGGCGCAGGTCGGCCTCAACGCGCGGACGCACGCCGGGGCGGCGGATCTTGACCACCACCTCGGTCCCATTGTGAAGGGCGGCGCGGTGCACCTGGGCGATGGAGGCGGCGGCCAGCGGCTCCGCGTCGAAGCGGGCGAAGACCTGTTCCGGCGGCCCGCCCAGAGCGGCCTCGACCTCGGGCCGCAGCGCCTCGAAGTCGAGGGTGGGACCGGCGCTCTGAAGCTGTTCGAACTCGGCGATCCAGTCAGCGGGCAGCAGGTCCGAGCGGGTGGACAGAATCTGGCCCAGCTTGACGAAGGTGGGCCCCAGCGCCTCCAGCGCCTGACGGGTGCGGCGGGACAGGGGCTCAGGCCCGTCCGTCTCGTCCGCGCCCCCGCCGCCGAGGCCGAGGCGCAGCAGCACGGCCTCAAGCCCGAAGCGGGCGGCGACGCCGGAAATCTCGGCCAGACGTTTTCGATCGCGCGCCGCAACGGCCAAGGTTGTGAACATGACAGACGAACGCGGGCGGAACGGCCGCGTTCCCGGCAAATTCAGTCGATCGCCGAGGTTGGTCGCGACTGCGAAAGCGCGATATGCAGACGCCATGATCCGTCTTCATGTTCAGGGCGACCTCGCCCCCGGCGCCGCCGTGGCGCCCACGCTCGACCAGTCGCGCTATCTGACGCAGGTGATGCGGTTGAAGGCGGGCGACGAACTGCTGGTCTTCAACGGTCGCGACGGCGAGTGGCGCGTCAGCGTCGCCGAGGTGCTGAAAAAAGGCGTCATCCTGCGCGCCGAAGAGCAGACACGGCCGCAGACCTATGGCCCCGATCTGGAACTGATCGTGGCCGTGGTGAAGAAGGCGCGCGTCGAGACCATCGTCGAAAAGGCCGCCGAACTGGGCGCCAAGCGGGTGCGGCTGGCGCTGACCCACCGCACCAACGCCGACCGTCTGCGGCTGGACCGGCTGGACGCCATCGCCGAGGAAGCCGCCGAGCAGACCGGCCGTCTGGACGTGCCGGTGGTGGATGATCCGGTGAAGCTGGACGCCCTGCTGGACGGCTGGGAGGACGGGCGTCGGCTGATGTTCTGCGACGAGACAGGCGGCGCGCCCGCGATCACCGCGTTGACGCCGTTTTCTCCCTCCCCCTTGTGGGGAGGGTCGTCGGCGCGCAGCGGCGACGGGGTGGGGGCGACGGCTTCGACCCTCCCCACCCGGTCGCAGAGCCTGTCCTCGGATTCGCCTTTGGCGAAGCCCGGGGGCGACCACCCTCCCCATGAAGGGGAGGGAGAGGGTCGGTGGGCCATACTGATCGGGCCGGAGGGCGGGTTCTCGCCGGAAGAAGGCGAGCGGCTGCGGTCCCTGCCCTTCACCACCGCCGTCTCGCTGGGGCCGCGCATCCTGCGGGCCGACACGGCCGCCATCGCCGCCATGACCCTGTGGCAGGCGGCGGTCGGCGACTGGGATCGTTAGAAGTTTCCGCCGCCCCCCTTGAGCCCGGCCGCTGGCTGGCCCATCTAGCCGCGACAGCAGAGGTTACAGATGTCCGACACGGCGCCCCTTTCCAGAGACCAGCTGATCCACGCCATGTCGAAGGGCGAGAAGCCCCGCGACCAATGGCGCATCGGCGCGGAGCACGAGAAGTTCGGCTTCGACAAGTCGACCCTGCGCCGCCCCGCCTATGACGGCCCCGGCGGCATCAAGGCCATGCTGGACGGGCTGACGCGCTTCGGCTGGACGCCGGTGCTGGAGGGCGACCACGTCATCGCCCTGGAGCGCAAGAACGCCGAAGGCTTCAGCGCCTCGATCAGCCTGGAGCCGGGCGGACAGTTCGAACTGTCCGGCGCCCCGCTGAAGGACATTCACGACATCTGCAACGAGACCGGCCAGCACCTGATGGAGGTCAAGCAGGTCGCGGACCAGCTGAATCTCGGCTTCCTGGGGCTGGGCTTCGACCCCCTGTGGCGGCGCGAGGACATCCCCGTCATGCCCAAGGGCCGCTATGACATCATGCGCGCCTATATGCCCAAGAAGGGCAAGCTGGGCCTGGATATGATGCTGCGCACCTGCACCATCCAGGCGAACCTCGACTTCGACAGCGAAGCCGACATGGTGATGAAGTTCCGCACGTCGCTGGCGCTGCAGCCCATCGCCACGGCCCTGTTCGCCAACAGCCCCTTCACCGAGGGCAAGCCGAACGGCTTCGTCTCGGCGCGCGCCAACGTCTGGACCGACACCGACCCGGACCGCACCGGCATGCTGGGCTTCGTGTTCGAGGACGGCTTCGGCTATGAGCGCTACGCCGACTATGCGCTGGATGCGCCGATGTATTTCGCCAAGCGCGGCGAGACCTATGTCGACCTGTCGGGCCAGTCGTTCCGCGCCTTCATCGAAGGCAAGCTGGACGCCCTGCCCGGCGACCGGGCGACGGCGCAGGACTGGGCCGACCACCTGACCACCCTGTTCCCCGAGGTGCGGCTGAAACAGTATCTCGAGATGCGCGGCGCCGACGGCGGGCCGTGGAGCCGCATCTGCGCCCTGCCCGCCCTTTGGGCCGGGATCCTGTACGACGCGCCGTCGCTGGCGGCGGCGTGGGACCTGTGCAAGGACTGGGACATCGCCGACCACGAGCGTCTGCGCCGCGACGTGACGCGGCTGGGCCTGAAGGCTGAAGTGGGCGGCCGCAGCGTGCGCGACGTGGCCGTCGACATGGTCAACATCGCCAAACAGGGCCTGAAGAACCGGGCTCGTTTCAGCGGCGGCATGGTGGACGAGCGGGGCTACATCACCGAACTGGAAGACATCGCCGACAGCGGCGTGACCTCGGCCGATCGCCTGCTGGAACTGTACAACGGCGAATGGGGCGGCGACATCAGCCGCGTCTATCGCGACTGCGCCTATTAAAGACCCAGCCAGCCCGCGATCATGGCCCGCAGCGGATTGGCGGGGTCGGACAGCAGCCGCGCCGTCATGGCCAGCGAAATCACCACCAGCAGGGGTCGGATCAGACGCGGGCCGAAGCGCATGGCCGCGTGCGAACCCAGCCGCCCGCCGATGAACTGACCCACCGCCATGATCCCGGCCAGCGCCCAGACAATATGGCCGCCGACGGCCAGGACGACGATGCCGACGACATTGCTCATCAGGTTCAGCGCCTTGGTATGCGCCGTCGCCCGCGTCAGCCCCATGCCCAGCAGCATGACGAGGCTCAGCGCAAAGAACGACCCCGTCCCCGGCCCGAAGAAGCCGTCGTAAAAGCCGATCCCGCCCGCCACAAAGGCGTAGGCCAGCGGCGTCAGCCGGGCGTGGGCGTCCTCGTCCGCCGCCTTGGGTCCGAGCAGGAAATAAAGGGCGATGCCGATCAAAAGGACCGGCAGCAGGATCATCAGCCAGCGCGTATCCACCAGGGTCACGGCGAAGGCGCCCAGTCCCGACCCGACCGCCACCAGCGCCAGAGGCCAACGGATCAGGCGGAAATCCACCCGGCCCTTGCGCCAGAAATTCCACAGGGCGCTGGCCGTGCCGACGCTGCCCTGAACCTTGTTGGTGGCGATGGCGGCGACCGGGTTCAGGCCCACCGACAGCAGGGCCGGAAGCGAGATCAGCCCCCCGCCTCCGGCGATGGCGTCGATGAAGCCGGCGATCACCGACGCGACGCCCAACAGGGCGATGATTTCAGGCGTCAGGTCGAACACGCGCACAGCACTCCGGTCAGGCTGGCGCTATAGCCCCGCAGGCGGCGAACCGCCACGCTCGAACGCGAAATCGGCGATGAAGCCTTAGGAGCTGGCCCCGGCCCTGGCCTGACAGGCGTTGGCGACGCCTTCGCGGATATCGCGATAGCCGGCGCGCTGGGCCAGTTCGGTCGCCTGGCCGCATTCATTGGCGGCGATCAGCCTGTCCAGTTCATCGGCCAGCAGCCAGCGTTGGTTGATGACGGCGGCTTCGTAGTTCAGGCGGACGCGCTCACGGCGCATCTCGTCGATGGCCCGCCGATCGTCCATGTCCTGAAAGCGCCACATGGTCGGATCGGCCCGGTCGTCGCTGGGCCGGATGACCTGATGGTTGGAAGGGGGCGCAGGCTTGGCCTGCGTCTGGCCGCCGAGCGCCGTAACACCGTAGAACAGAACCGCCAACAACATGACCGACCTCCGTTTGTCGAGCATCACTATGCACAGGCTGACGGTGCGGCCAAGCCCCCTTGAGGCATTGATCTGACGGCGCCGTCATGCCTCTGTCGTCGCGATTAGGCGGGGTGCTGAGAATTGTTTTGGACATGGGCCGGGCGGCGGGCGCATGGTGGCGGTCCCGCAGGGACGAAGGCGCCGGAGGGCCCGTGTCGTTCATCGCCGCCGTGACCTTCGCCCTGATCGCCGCAGCCCCGCCCCAGACGGCGGCGGCCCCGCCCGCGCCCCCTTCCGCCTCTGCATCAGCGCCCATGTCCGCCGCCCCGGCGCGACCCCAGTGGCTGCTGTCGCGCGAGGGACCGCGCGTGGTGTTTCGCGGCGCCCTGAACCCGGCCTCGGGCGCCGCCCTGGCCCTGGCCCTGTCGGACGAGAGCGTCGAGGGGCTGGTGATCGACAGCGGCGGCGGCGACGAGAACGCCGCGCTGGATGCGGCCGAGGTCATCCTGGCGCGGCGCCTGCCGGTGACGGTGCGGGGGCAGTGCACGTCCGCCTGCGCCAACGCCGTCTTCGCCGCCGGGGCGACGCGCACCATAGAGCGGGCGGGCTTCGTCAGCTTTCACCACTCCTCGCCGGTGATCGAGGCCAACTATCAAAAGCTGAACGAGGCCGTTCCGGACGAGATCGCCCGGGGCGCGCGACGGCTGCGCGCCCTTTACGCCGCGCGGGGCGTCGATCCCGGCATTCTGGAATGCGCCGCCGCCCAGATCGGGCTGTCGGACATTCAGACCCAGGTGACCATCCCCGGCGAGGCGACGCCGCGCGCGGCCTGGCTGTCGCGCCATTCGCTGTGGCTGCCGCATGAGGCGACGCTGAGGCGCTACGGCCTGGACTTCACCCGCTGGGGCCGCCCGCCCAGCCGCCGCGACGTCCTGGCCCGCCTGCGCCCCCCCAACCCGCGCGCGGTGGTCTTCGGCGGGGCGGGAGATTGCGTTTCAGGCTGAGGCAGGGGTCGCCCGTTTGGCTGGCTCGCTCAATGTCCGGAAGCTGGATTGAGGCGAACTTCGCGTCACGACCCATTGCGGACCTTTTCAGATCGCATAAGGCTGAACGCGCACAGTTGGGAGGTCTGACATGTCGGCATCACTCGCCGCTCTACTCATGGGCTTTGCGCTCCAAGCCACCCAACCTTTCGTAACGCCCTTTATGGACTACTCAGCGCCCCACAGCCTGAGGGTGGTTGGGGAATATAAGTGTTTTGACGACCCCATAAGGATTGTAATCAGCGCAAGCCCCGCCATCACAGTCGAAGAGTTCTCGCGAGGAGACAGAAGCGCAACAAAGGAGGAGCTCGACCGGTGGAACGCTAGCCTAGCTGGCATTGCAGTGTTCGAAAACATGTCGGTGGGATGCGGCTCGGAAGCGGGCTATCAAGCAGTGACCATCTGGGGGCAACGAGCTTTCCTTCTCCCGGAAAGAGATCGCATTCTCGCTCGATGGACCCCTACCGTCTTTGATCTTACAGATATTTCTGATCCGGATTAGCTAGCCGGATATTTTCATCGGCCGTATCATTGGGCGTCCGCTTTCCACCCGTCGTAGACCTTCACACCATCCGCTTTCCGTAGCCGCCGCCGCTGATTTCTGCGATCAAGCGGCCTGCATCAGGAGGCGCGGCCATGACAGGATCCATCCATATCGGCGTGGGCGGCTGGACGTTCGAGCCGTGGCGGGGGGTCTTTTATCCGCAGGGGCTGGTGCAGAAGCGGGAGCTGGAGTTCGCCAGCCGGGCGCTGACCTCGATCGAGATCAACGGCACCTATTATTCGACCTTCAAGCCCGACAGCTGGGCGAAGTGGCGCGACGAGACGCCGGACGGCTTCGTCTTTTCGATCAAGGCCAGCCGTTACTGCACCAACCGCAAGGTTCTGGCCGACGGCGCCGAGAGCTTTGAGCGGTTCCTGTCGCAGGGGCTGACGGTGCTGGGCGACAAGCTGGGGCCGATCAACTGGCAGTTCATGGGAACCAAGAAGTTCGATCCTGAGGACTTCGAGGGCTTTCTGAAGCTGTTGCCGAAGGAGAAGGGCGGCGTGCGGCTGCGCCACGCGCTGGAAGTGCGCAACCCGACCTTCGCCACCGAACAGTTCTATGATCTGGCGCGCCAGTATGGCGCGGCCATCGTCTATGCGGTCGATGACGAGGAGCCGACCTGGCCCCAGATCGACGAGGCGACGGCGGACTTTACCTACGCCCGGCTGATGTCCAGCCGCGAGGACGAGCCGACGGGCATGACCTCGGGCGAGCTGGACGCGGTGGCGGCACAGGCGCGCGGCTGGGCCGGGCGGGGCGATGTCTTCGCCTACTTTATCTCGGGGGCCAAGGTGCGGAACCCGGCGGCGGCCCAGGCGCTGATCGCCCAACTCCGGGACGCCAAGCTGAAGGACTGAATCCATGCCCATCGCCACACGCGCCTTCGCCGCGACCGCCGCCGACCAGCCGCTGAGCCCCTATAGCTTCGAGCGCCGCGATCCGGGGCCGGACGACGTGGCGATCGAGATCAAATACTGCGGCGTCTGCCACTCGGACCTGCATGTGGTGAAGAACGATCTGGGCGGAACGCGCTATCCCATCGTGCCGGGTCATGAGATCGCCGGGGTGGTGACGGCGGTCGGCGCGAACGTCACGCGCTTCAAGGAAGGCGACCGCGTCGGCGTCGGCTGCATGGTGGACAGCTGCCGGACCTGTTCGGCCTGCCGCGAGGGGCTGGAGCAGTATTGCGAACCGGGCATGACCCAGACCTACGGCTCGCGCGACCTCAAGGGCGCAGGCGTCGGCCAGACGATCACCCAGGGCGGTTATTCGGACAGGATCACCGTCGATCAGGCCTTCGTGCTGAACATACCCGACAGCCTGCCGCTGGATGCGGCAGCGCCGTTGCTGTGCGCGGGCGTGACCACCTGGTCCCCGCTTAAGACCTGGGGCGTGGGGCCGGGCTCGAAGGTGGCGGTGATCGGCCTGGGCGGCCTGGGCCATATGGCGGTCAAACTGGCCGCCGCCCTGGGCGCCGAGGTGACGGTGCTGTCGACCTCGGACCGCAAGAAGGCCGACGCCGAGCGGATGGGCGCCCGCCACTTCCTTATCAACTCGGACGCAGACGCCATGAAGGCGGCGGCCGAACAGTTCGACCTGATCATCAACACCGTTTCGGCCACGCATGAGATCGCCAGCCACGTCAATCTGCTGGCGCGTGACGGGACCATGGTCATGCTGGGGCTGACGACGGAGGGACTGCCGGTCTTCGCCATGCCCCTGCTGTGGCGCCGCCGCCGCATCGCCGGCTCGCTGATCGGCGGGATCCGCGAGACTCAGGAGATGCTCGACTTCTGCGGCGAACACGGGATCGTGTGCGATATTGAAGTGATCGCCCCCGACCAGATCAACCAGGCTTATGAACGGATGGAGCGGTCGGACGTGCGCTATCGCTTCGTCATCGACATGGGCCGCATGGCCGCGACGGCGTAACCCCGTCTTCTCGTTCGACGCGCGCCGCGCTAAGGCTGGCGTCCAAGGGAGGCGGACGGCGTCGCGACCACGACGGCCGCCGCACAGGACAGGGAGACGTCATGACGCGTACCGCATTCGTCACCGGGGGCACCCGGGGCATCGGCAAGGCGATCGTTCAACGACTGAAGGAAGACGGGTTTCAGGTCGCGGCCGGCTATTCCGGCAACACCGAGGCCGCAGAGGCCACCGCCCGCGAACTGGGCGTCATGGTGGTGAAGGGCAACGTCGGCTCGTTCGACGACTGCGCCCGCGCCGTGCAGGAAGTCGAGGCGCAGCTGGGCCCAATCGACGTGCTGGTCAACAACGCCGGGATCACCCGCGACGGCTTCTTCCACAAGATGAGCGCCGATCAGTGGTCCGACGTGATTCGCGTCAACATGGACAGCGTGTTCAACATGACGCGCCAGGTGATCAACGGCATGCGCGACCGGGGCTTCGGCCGCATCGTCAACATCTCTTCGATCAACGGCCAGAAGGGCCAGATCGGCCAGACCAACTATTCCGCCGCCAAGGCCGGGATGATCGGCTTCACCAAGGCGCTGGCGCTGGAGAACGCGCGCAAGGGCGTGACGGTCAACTGCATCGCCCCGGGCTATATCGACACCGAAATGGTCGGAGCGATGGACCAGAAGGTGCTGGACGCCATCGTGGCCCAGATCCCCGTCGGTCGCCTGGGCAAGGGCGAGGAGATCGCCGACATGGTGTCCTGGCTGTCGGGCGAGCGTGCCGGATATGTCACAGGCTGCACCCTGTCGCTCAACGGCGGGCAGTACCTGGTTGGATAAGCCGCGTTCGCCCAAAATCCGCCGTTCGCGCATATCACCTCTGAAAGCATGAGGTCTGCGGTCCAAGCCGTGGCGGAGAATCCGCCTGCCGTCCTCCTCGCGACGCCTCGTGTCGCGGGGAGCGTCTGCGTGCGCGCCTGGCGCCGCAGCGGGGCAACGGCCGGACTGGCCATCGTCCTGGCCTGCGGGATCGCAGCGGCCGAGGCGCAGGCTCAGACGCGTTCCAACGCCCAGGCCGAGCAGAGCCGGGCGATCCGCGACCAGTCCGTCATTCGCACCACCCCGCCGCCCGGCCGCTATGTCTCGGAGGCGGGGCAGGCCTTTGTGCTGGATCAGGCCGGGTCGCTGACCCTGCTGCGGTTCGAGCGTTCGACCGAGACCTGGGCCCTGCGTCCGTCCTCGGCGCCGCGCGGCGACACCATCTATCGCAACGACGCCGGCGATCAGGTGCTGCGCGTCACCGCCGGGGGCGGCATCACCGTCTATACGACGCGGACGCCCGGCGGCTCGCCGGTGTCGCTGGCCGGGCCGCCGGTCAGTCTGGCGCCGCCGTCGCTGGGGCCGGTGCAGATGTTCAATCTGATGGCGCGCCGCAGCGGACTGGTCTCCGAGGCGATGGGCCGGCTGGTCCGCATCAATGTGGACGGCCAGGAATCCGAGGCCTTGTGCATCGAGGCGCTGATCGTCACCACCGACGCCGTGGTCCGCATCGCCCGCTCGCCCAGCGCCCGCCCCTTCCTGGACCGGCTGCGCAGCATCACCGTCATCGAGGGGCAGCGCTCGTCGGTGACCTATTCCGGCGGCGACCTGCGCGTGGTGGTCGATCCGCGCCGGGGCATCGCCGGACGGCCGTCCTCGGCGCGCGTCATCCGGGCGGTGATCCCGCAGGACTGACCTGGGACCAAAGGCGCCAATTGTCCCATCTGCCCTTTCGCGCCCATTGGGCGTATGAGGGCCGCCATACTCACCATCACAGAGGCTGATTTCACAGTGACCTCTTCCCTCACCGCCGTCTCCGCCGAAGATCAGGCCAAGACCCGCGCCATCGTCCCGGTGTCGATGAAGGACTATGATGCCGACTTTCAGGCCTTTTCGGACGCTCTGGGCGCCTCCTTTTCACGCTACGGCTTTGCCGTCATCGCCGATCATGGTCTGGATCAGGGGCTGATCGACGCCGCCGTGGGCGACGCCAAGGCCTTCTTCGCCCTGCCCGAAGACGTGAAGCGCCAGTACCACCAGCCCGGCACCGGCGGGGCGCGCGGCCTGACCCCCTTCGGCGTCGAGGCGGCCAAGGGCGCCAAGGCGGTCGACCTGAAGGAATTCTGGCACACCGGCCGCGAACTGCCGGAGGGCCACCCCTATCGCAAATACATGCGCGACAACGTCTGGCCGACCGAGGTCGAGGGCTTCCAGCAGCACGTCTACGGCCTGTACGACGGGCTGGACGAACTGGGCCGCCGCATCCTGAAGGCCATCGCCCGCTATCTGAAGCTGGACGACACCTATTTCGAGGACAAGGTCCAGCTGGGCAACAGCGTGCTGCGCCTGCTGCACTATCCGCCGATCCCGGCCGACGCCGAGGGCGTGCGCGCGGGCGCCCATGAGGACATCAACGTCATCACCCTGCTGCTGGGCGCCGAAGAGGCCGGGCTCCAGCTCAAGGACTCGGATGGAGAGTGGCTGGACATCGCCCCGCCGCCGGGGGCGCTGGTGGTCAACATCGGCGACATGCTGCAACGGCTGGTCAACCACGTCCTGCCGTCGACGACGCACCGCGTGGTCAATCCGGTCCCCGAGCGTCGGGGCTTCGCCCGCTATTCGACGCCCTTCTTCCTGCACTTCAACCCGGACTTCCCGATCGAGACCCTGCCGTCGACGATCACCCCGGAAAACCCGGACCGCTATGCGGGCAAGACCATTCTGGCCGAGGACTTCCTGACCGAGCGCCTGAAGGAAATCCGCCTGATCTGACCGGGCGGAACGATTGAAACAATGAAGGGCCGACGGAGCGATCCGCCGGCCCTTTTTCATGCCCCTCGCCCTGCCTTGGCGAGGCCCCGCCTCAGCGGGCGATACGCAGGCGGGTGATGTCGCGGCCGATGGCGCGGAAGGCTTCCTTCAGATCAGCGCCGCTGTTGGCCTGGAAGAAGTGGGTGTTCTTGTTGGTGGCGCAGGCCTCCATGACGTCCAGGGCGCTGTCGATGACGTTCGGCCTGCCGGTGTCGCTGCCCAGGTCGAAGCCGACCGTATAGACCACCACGCCTTGAGCGTGCATCGCCCGGCACAGTTCGACCGACTGGGCGAAAGGATCGCCGTTGGAGGAGTTCAGGTTGATGTGGGTGTTCAGGGCGCCGCTGCCCGTTCCTGCGTCCAGGCCGATGACCCCGTCGCGGAAGGGCGTGTTGAACTCGCCGTCGGTCATCAGGATGGCGACCTTAAGCGTCTCCGTCGGCGCATAGGCGCCCGGCTTGCCCGCCCCGTCGAACAGGGAGGCGAAGTTGGGCGACACCATATACCAGGCCCAGGCGATGCCGATCTGGCCTGCGGTCGAGCCGCCGCCGCGCATCTGGTCGATCTTGGTCTTCAGGGCGCTGGCGCTGGCCGTCAGCGGGGTAATGGCGGCGCTGGGGCAGGCGTTGCCCGAATCCAGATAGCTGCGGCCGACATAGGCGGTGGACGGCCGCGCCTCTGTATAGCGCTCGGCCCCGACGCGCTCGCTGACGCAGGTGCTGGAGGCGAGCACGTTGACGTAGCCGTCCGCCGTGGAGAAGACGCGCCATTCAGCGCCATCGCGCCCGTTCATCAGCTGACCGCCGCTGGAATAGGAGACGCCGCCCTTTGAGGTTCGGACCAGACCCAGACTGCGCGTCGTATCCAGAACCAGTTGCGATCCGCTGACGCTCGCCACGCGGAACCCCGCCTCGTTCAACTGGGTCAGGCCGCCCATGCTGGTCAGGCGGACATGGTCGTTCAGCGACAGACCATGACTGCCGACCGTGAGCGTCAGGCCGCAGTCGCTGCGCACGCATTTGGCGACATAGGCCGATTTCGTCGTGCTGGTGGACGAGCCCTGATAGCTGGAGGCCGCGCCCGACGCCGACAGCGTCCTGAGCTGGAACTGGTTGTTGGAGATCCTCGCCACCTCATAGGGAACCCCATTCAGGCCCGCGATGTCCTGGACGTTCCACAGCACCACCCGGTCGCCGGTGACGAAGCCGTGGCCGTTGGAGGTGATGGTCGTCGGCGAGGCCCGCGAAATGCTCGTAATCGTGCGCACCGTCCCGCTTACCCACGATGCGGCCGTGACGGAACGGGTCGTGCTGTCCAGCGGCCCACGCGCCTGAGCCGCCAGCGACCCGACGTTCACCCCCGCCGCGTAGGGGACCAGCGCCACCTTGGAGTAGAAGGGCGTCTGCTGGTCCTGAACCACGATGTCGATCAGATCCTTGGCCGCCGCCTGCAGGTCCTGAAGCTTGGACGTCGGCGGACAGTTGCGCGTGCAGTTGTCCATCGACCCCGTGATGTCCAGCGCCATCGCCACCTCGACGTTGCGCGAGGCGCGCAGGACTTCAGAGCGGGTGCCGACCGGCAGATAGTCGTCCAGAAGCTTGCCGTAGGGCGGCAGGAAGACGTTGGCGACCAGCACCTTCACATTGACGCGCGCCTCGCCAGTCACTCGGTTGTTCGCCAGGACAAAGGTCGCCGTATCCGCCGAACCAGCCTGGAAATAGCGCGGCATATTGGCCTTCAGCGCGGCCATGCCCACCCGGTTGATGTTGGCGTCGTCAGCATAGATCGAACGGGCGGCGGCCAGGGCGGCGGCGTCCAGCGCGTCCTGAAGCTCGGCCTTCACCTTGGACGCCTGATGCAGGTCGATGGCGCCCAGAGTGATCATCATCAGGATCGGCAGGGCGATAGCGAACATCAGGGCGACATTGCCCTGGGTCTGGCGCATCAGGCGGCGGACGAAGAAGCGTAGACCGCGCCCAGCTCGTTTCAGACCGTGTTTCACCGTGAAATCCCGTCTCGCGCGCAGACGCCCAGGTCCGCAGTCCGCCTTAGCATGACGCGGGTCCGTTAAGGCTTGGCCCCAAGTTCACGGTTAACAGCGGGTTGCGAAACGGCCGGCTTCAACGGCGATCGACGCAGGCGTGCAGACCCTGCTGGCGCACCGTGCCCATAGCCGCCTGAATGCGGGCGGCGCGGCGGCGGACATAGGGGCCGGGCGCGGCGGCGTTGTAGCGGCGCGGGCTGGGCAGGATGGCGGCCAGGCGGGCGGCCTCGGCGGCCGTCAGCTTGTCCGCGCTCTTGTTGAACCAGTGGCGCGAGGCGGCCTCGGCGCCATAAACGCCCGGCGCCCATTCGGCGACGTTCAGATACATCTCCATGATCCGCCGCTTGCCCCAGCCGATCTCAATCAGGCCGGTGTAGCCCGCCTCCAGCCCCTTTCGGACCCAGTCGCGGCCGGGCCACAGGAAGACGTTCTTGGCGGTCTGCTGGCTGATGGTCGAGCCGCCGCGCACCTTGCCCGAGCCGCGCTGCTCGGCGCGTTCGTTGGCCTCCAGCGCCTTCTGGATCGCCTCGACGTCGAAGCCGTGGTGCTGGCAGAACCGGGCGTCCTCGGCGGCGATCACCGCCTCGACCAGGCGCGGCGAGATGCGGTCCAGCGAGCGCCAGCGATAGTCCATGCCACGCCCGGCCGCCGCCTGCTGGACCATCAGGATCGTGGCGAGAGGCGGCAAAAAGCGATGCACCGCCACCCCGGCCAACGGGAACAGAGCCAGGATCACGAGCAGGGTCAGGATCGGCCGCCGCCTGCGGCCCTTTGCGCGGGTCATGCCGTCATCCTGCCTCAGCCAAGCTTCAGCGCAAGCGCGATCAGAGCGAGGCCACGCCCGCGTGACCGTCTTCATCGGCCCAGGCGATGCGGGCGGCGCCGGAACTCATGGCCAGGGCGGTGATGGGGGCTCCCTTGTCCTGTTTGACGAACTGGAGGCCGCGCCCGGCCGGGTCGGCCCACCAGACGCGCCCGTCTTCCAGCCCCGCCGCCAGACGGCCGTGGGCGGGGGCGGCGGCGACCTGGGCGATCAGGGTCGTCTCGTCATAGCCGATCTCGGTCGCCTCGCGCCCCATTGGGCCGTTGGCGCCGACGAAGGGCCACAGCACCACGCCCTGCGCGCCCGAGGTGGCCAGAAGCTGCCCCTTGGCCATGAAGGCGAAGCTCTTGATCTTGGACGGATAGCCGCCCATCCGCATGTTCTTCTGATCCTTCAGGCGCCAGCCGTGCAGTTGGTTGTCCTGCATGGAGGTGACGACGAAGGCGCCGTCGGTCGAGAAGCCGACCGCCAGGTGCGACCCGGCCCAGGCCAGCTTCGTCGGCTGCTGCTGCTCGATGCGGGCGTACCACAGCCAGGCGCCGCCATAGGTCGAGGCGGCGATGCGGCGGCCCTTGGGGTCGAAGGCTACGCCCGAGACGGTGCGCTCATGCTGGAACTCGCGGCGGAAAGCCACGTCCTTGCTGTCCAGCACCGTCAGCGCGCGGCCCGAGGAGAAGGCGATCAGGCCCGACTCGGCCGAGGCGGCAGCGGCGTCGATCCATTGCCCCTTGGTCTGGGCCAGCAGCACGGCCTCGCCCTCGCGGCTCCAGACCAGTTTGCCGTCGTCGCCGCCGGTGATGACACCCTCGCCCGAGGGGTGGACGCAGGCGCACAGGACGGCGCCGTCATGGACCTCGCTACGCGCGCCGCTCTCGAACCGCACCGAGCCGTCGCCCAGGGCGAAGATCGCGCCCGTCTTGTCGAACAGGGCGGCGGTGACCTGGGCGTCGAAGGAGAAGGTCGTCATGTCGGCTCACGCGCAAAGAGAAGTCAGCAGGCCTCATAGCGTCCTGCGTCGCGTCTGTCGCGTGGCGGGTCTATGAGGGGACCATGACCCTGCTGCTCATTCCCGGCTTCATGGCCGATGCGACCCTGTGGGACGAGATGACCGACGATCTGGCCCCGTTCGGGCCGCTGGTCGCCACCGACCTCAGCCGGGGCGAGGATATCGAGCGCCTGGCGGCGGCGATCCTGGCCGATGCGCCGGAGCGGTTCGTCGCCGTGGGCTTCTCAATGGGCGGCTATGTGGCGCGGGAGCTGGCGCGGATCGCGCCGGAGCGGGTCGAGGCCCTGATCCTGATCGCCACCTCGGCGCGCGGGGATACGGAAGAGTTGATCCGCCAGCGGCGCTCGGCCCTGAAGGCGCCGCCGAGGGCCTTCAAGGGCTTGAGCCGGCCGGCCATCGTCTCGTCCCTGCATCCTGATCTGGCGAACGATGAGGCGATGATCGCGCGGGTGCGCGACATGGGCTTGCGGCTGGGCGGCGAGGTGTTTCACCGCCAGTCGGCGATGGCGCGGGCGGGCGATCTGAACCGGCTGGGCGAGATTGTTCAGCCGACGCTGATCGTGGCGGCGGACGCGGATCGGCTGCGCAGCGCTGAAGAGGCGGAGGAGCTGCATCGCGGGATCAAAGGTTCGACGCTGAAGACGGTGCCGCACAGCGGCCACATGATCCCGCTGGAACAGCCGAAGGCGCTGGCGCGGGTTATGACGGAATGGCTGAACACCCTCTCCTGATGGGAGAGGGTTTGAGCCTCCAAGAGCGTCAGCGATTGGTACAGGCGAAAGGGTGAGGGTTCGGGGGTGAAGTCGGCCAAGGGCCGCCGCGCAACGGCTTACGCCGACTGAAAGGACAAACCCCTCACCCTTTCGGCTTGCGGATCGCCTTCGGCTTTCCGAGCCTCAAGCCCTCTCCAGCCGGGAGAGGGTTTATTTATGCGTTTCGACCCAGCGCTTCGTCATCAGTTCGCCGGACGCGTAGGCCTCCTGAAGCTCGACGCTCCAGTAGTTGAGGGCCTCCAGCGGGATCGGCGCGCCCGAGACCGCGCAACGCACGTGGTCGCCGTGCTGCACGATCTCGAACTCGGGCGTGCCGTAGATCAGCTTGGCTTCTGCGCGCGGGCGGGGCGGCGGGTTCATGCCGCGCAGGCCTCGAACCCGGCCTTGAGTTCGGCCTCGTTCAGATCGCGGCCGATGAAGACGGCGCGGCTCCAGCGACGTTCCTTCTCGCCCCAGGGCTGCTGAAGGTCGCCTTCGAGGATCATGTGCACGGCCTGGAAGACCAGACGGCGATCCTCGCCCTGAACGTCGATGATGCCCTTGGCGCGCAGGATGTTCTGGCCCTGCTCGCCCAGCAGGCGGTCCAGCCAGGCGGTGAATTTGGCCCCGTTTAGCGGGCGGTCCAGCGTCAGGGAGATGCCCTTGATGTCGTCGTTGTGGGCGTGGCCGCGCGGGCCGTGCGCATGATCGTGGTCATGGTCATGATGGTGGTGATCATGCCCGCAGTGCTCGTCGTGAACATGATCCTCGGCATGGTCATGCCCGTGGCCGCAGTGTTCGTCGTGGACGTGCCCCTCGGCGCCGTGGGGCGGGTTCACGAAGTCCGGCTTGACCTCAAGGATGCGGTCCAGATCGAAGGCGTGCAGGCCCAGCACCTGATCCAGCGGCACGTTCGAACGCTCGGCGCGGACGATGGGGGCCAGAGGGTTCAGCGCGCGCAGACGGGTCTCGACCTCGGCCAGAGCAGCCTCGTCCACCAGATCGATCTTGTTCAGGATGATGCGGTCGGCGAAGGCGACCTGCTCGCGCGCCTCTTTCGAGTCATCCAGACGCGCCATGACGTGCTTGGCGTCGACCAGGGCGGTGACGCTGTCCAGCTGCGTCTTGGCCTTGACCTCGTCGTCGACGAAGAAGGTCTGGGCCACCGGGCCGGGGTCTGCCAGCCCCGTGGTCTCCACGATGATGGCGTCGAAGGCGGGTTTGCCGGGACGCTGGCGCTTCATCAGGCCGTTGACCACGCGGATCAGGTCGCCGCGCACCGTGCAGCAAACGCAGCCGTTGTTCATTTCGAACACGTCCTCGTCGGCGCCGACCACCAGGTCGTTGTCGATGCCGATCTCGCCGAACTCATTGACGATGACGGCGTAGCGCTTGCCGTGGTCCTCGGTGAGGATGCGGTTCAGCAGGGTGGTCTTGCCGGCGCCGAGGTAGCCGGTGAGGACGGTCACGGGTGTCTTCTGGGTCATGGCTCGCTAGATGGCGGCTGAGGGCCGCCTTGGGAAGAGGCGAAACCGCTCAGCAGGTCGGACAATCCGGCAGGACGCCCGTTTCCAGCTGCAGCGTCGTGTGGCTGATGTCGAAGCGGCCGCGCGCCAGCCCCTGCGCCTCGGCCAAAAGGGCGTCGGGATCGGGGCGGTCGTGGACCAGGTGGGCGGTCAGGGCGGCGTCGGTGGTCGACAGGCCCCACACGTGCAGGTCGTGCACCGCCGTCACCCCCGGCAGGGCCAGAAGCGCGCTGCGGATCTCGGCCACGTCGAGGCCGTTGGGCGCGGCGTCCAGCGCCAGATTCACCGAATCCTTCAGCAGCCCCCAGGTCCCGATCATGATGACGGCGACGATGATCAGGCTGACGATCCCGTCGATCATGGCCCAGCCGGTGAACAAAATGACGACGCCGGCGATGACCACGCCCAGCGAGACCCCGGCGTCGGCCATCATGTGCAGATAGGCGCCGCGCACGTTCAGGTCCTTGTGCTGGTCCTTCATGAACATCAGGGCCGTGCCCAGGTTGATGATGAAGCCGATGCCCGCCACGGCGATGATCATGCCCGAGGCCACCGGCGCGGGCTCGGCCAGACGACGCACCGCCTCGAAGGCGATGGCGCCGCAGGCGAAGATCAGCAGCAGGGCGTTGCCCAGCGCCGCCAGCACCGTCGCCTTGCCGTAGCCGTAGGTGCGTCTGGCCCCCGCCGCGCGCCGGGCCAGCCAGGCCGCGCCGCCCGCCATCGCCAGGCCGAGAACGTCTGAAAGATTGTGCCCCGCATCCGCCATCAGGGCGGTGGAGTCGGCGATGAAGCCCGCTATGAACTCAACCGCGACGAAGACCAGGTTGACGATCAGGCCGACGGCGTAGCGCCAGTCGCCGGTGTCGGTCGGCCCGTGATGGTGACCGCCCAGGCCGTGGCTGTGGCTGTGGCTGTGCGAATGACCCTGGCCATGCCCTTGGCCGTGGGAATGATCGTGGCCTTCATGACCGTGTGCGTGTTCGTGCGCCATGTCCGTCCAGCTAGGTCTTCCCACGCGGCAAGGTCAAGCCCTGCAAGACACAAGTCTTTGAATGTAAATATATAACCTATCGAAACTCAATGCTGATGCGTCAGCACCAGGAAGCCGATCAGGATCAGGGCCCCGCCCAGAATGGCTCCTTCATAGCGCGCCCACCGCTCCAGCCGCAGGATGGAGTAGCCCGCCGTCGCCAGCGCCGCCAGCAGGGTCATGCCCAGCACCGTCCCCGCCGCAAACACCAGCGTCAGAAGGCCCAGAGCCCAGAAGCCTTCGGTCGCCGAGGACAGATAGATAGGCAGAAGCACTTCGCCCGGCGTCACCGCCATCATCAGCACCAGCCCCAGAAAGGCCGCCCGGTCGGAGACGGCAGGCCCGGCCCCCTCGCCCGCGTCCATCGCCGGTCCGCCCGCCGTCGCCGTACGCTTCAACGACGCCTTGGCCAGATAGAAGGCGCCGAACAGGAACAGCAGGCCCGCCGACAGATGCGGCAGCAGGCCCTCGACCCAGCGGTTCAACGCCAGGCCCGCCGCCACGATCAGCGATCCCACCAGGGCCGTGGATGCGATATGGGCCAATCCGGCCGTCACCACGGTCGTCATCACCCGCGCCACGCTCCAGCGCTGCGCCCGTCCGACCAGGACGAACGGCAGCCAGTGGGTCGGCAGGGCCGCGTGCAGGAAGGCCGCGACGAAGCCGCCGCCCAGAAGCGACAGCAGCACCGGCTCGGCGAGATCGGGAGAGGACATGGCCGCTCCCTTAGAGTGTTACCTTATAACGGTCGAGAAGAATCGGCGAAGAATCTTCGTCCGCGGCGCCACGTCGCGTCTTCATATATAGGGGCTTCGAACTCCCCCCGTGCTTGCACGCCCGTGCATCGCGGCCACAGAGTCGGCTCAGAACCCGTTTCAGGCGGGTTTTGCCCCCTTGGGCGTCCGTTTCACGTTGACTCTTCCGTGACCATCCGTATATGTCGCCGCTCTTCGCCCGCAGGGTCTCCTGGCGGGCGCATCCATTTTTGCGTTCACGCTGAGGCTTCCTAATGTACGCGGTGATCAAGACCGGCGGAAAGCAGTACCGGGTTCAACCGGGCGATGTGATTGTTGTCGAGAAGATCGACGGCGACGCTGGCGCTGCCGTCAATTTCGGTGAAGTCCTCATGCTGGGCGGCGACAAGGGTGTTACGGTCGGCGCTCCGCTGATCGACGGCGCCGCTGTCGCAGCCACGCTGATCGAGACCCGCAAGGGCGAGAAGATCAAGATCTTCAAGAAGATCCGTCGTCAGGGCTATCGCCGCACGAACGGCCATCGCCAGATGGAATCGGTCCTGCGCATCACCGGCATCGAAGGCGCCGGCGAGAAGGCCAAGTGGGACGGCAAGGTCGAGCTGATCACCAAGGCTGAGATCAACGCCCGCGCCCGCGGCCTGGCCCCGCGCGTCGAGGCTGTCGAAGCCGAGGCCCCGAAGGCCAAGAAGGCTCCGGCCAAGAAGGCCGCTAAGGCTGACGCCGCCGAAGGCGCCGAAGCCTAAGATTTTCACCGGCGCTGGATCAGCGCCTAGCAAGACAGATGGAGCGCTCAAGCAGCCCGAACGGGCGGTAGCGCACCAAGGAAGAGGAGCAGCAAGATGGCTCACAAGAAATCTGGCGGTTCGTCGCGTAACGGCCGCGACTCAGAGTCGAAGCGCCTTGGCGTGAAGAAGTTCGGCGGCGAGCACGTGCTGGCCGGCAACATCCTCGTGCGTCAGCGCGGCACCAAATTCCACCCGGGCACGAACGTCGGCCTGGGCCGCGACCATACCCTGTTCGCCACTGTGACCGGCTCGGTGCAGTTCACGACCAAACGTGGCGGCCGTTGTTACGTGTCGATTCTCCCGGCCAACGACGACGCCCAGGCGATGGCCGCCGAGTAACGCGAAGCCAGGACAGTATTTCCCCGGATCGCGTTGCTCTCGACAGCAGCCGATCCGGACCAAGGGAAAATATTCCGCGGGGAGTCTGGATCACCAGGCTCCCCGTTTGCGTTTCCCCGCCTCGAAAGCCGTCCGAGCCCTCCAAGGAGGCGGCGCCGAAGACATCGAGGCCGAACCATGTGCGTGATCGAAACCTCTCCCGTCGTCGAGACGCGGCGCCTGCTGCTGCGCGCCCCCGGCGCCCAGGACGTGTCGCGGATCGCGGCCCTGGCCAATGACCACGACATCGCCCGCATGACCAAGCGGATGCCCCACCCCTTCGGCGTCGACCATGCCGAGGATTTCGTGCTGCAGGTGGCGTCGCAGGACCCGAAGAAGGCCAACACCTTCCTGATCGAGCACGAGGACCACGGCCCCGTGGGCGTCGTCGGCATGTTCCACGACGCCGACGCCGTGCCCGAGACCGGATACTGGATCGGCCGCGAGTTCTGGGGCCGCGGCTATGCGACCGAGGCGCTGCAAGGCGCCCTGGTCTGGGCCTCGACGCGATGGAAGCGCCGCGCCCTGATGGCGGGCCACTTTGCCGACAACCCCGCCTCGGGCCGGGTGCTGGAAAAGGCGGGGTTCCTTTATACCGGCGAGACCCGTCCGGCCTTCAGCCGCGCGCGGGGCGAGAGCGCCGATACGCGGATGATGGTCTGGCTGGCCTGATAGTGCGCGGATTTCCCGGAGCTTTTGGTCAACGGCGCAGTTTTTTCACGAAAGCGAAAAAAGCCTGTTGACCGCCCCGAGGGTCCCCCCTATTAGTCCGGCCCTCGGCGGGGCGACCCACCGGGCCCAGGTGGCGGAATTGGTAGACGCGCTGGCTTCAGGTGCCAGTGGCTTAACGGTCGTGGAAGTTCGAGTCTTCTCCTGGGCACCATTTCTCAAGCGGCGCTGTATCCGATAGGATGCGGCGCCGTTTGTCATTTCGGCCCTGATATCCCCTCCCCTGCGGCCGCGACGGCGAAGTCGAGCCTGAGTTCCGGCGCCTGTGTTCTGGCGGTGGCGCGCGGTTCGTCTATGTTGCGGCCTGAACGACGAACGAGTTTGCGCGCATGACGGTTTATTTCCACGAAGGCGACCTGCCCGACGGCCTGGACCTGGGCCCCGAGGTGGCGATCGATTCCGAGACGATGGGCCTGCGCTTCCGCCGCGATCCGCTATGCGTGGTGCAGTTGTCGTCAGGCGACGGAAACGCCCACGTCGTGCGCCTGAACCGCCCGGCCTATGACTGCCCCAACCTGAAGCGGCTGCTGACCGATCCCAAGGTGCTGAAGATATTCCACTTCGGCCGTTTCGACATCGGCATGTTCGAGCTGCACCTGGGCGTCGAGACGCGGCCGGTCTACTGTACCAAGATCGCCTCCAAGCTGGCGCGTACCTATACCGACCGCCACGGCCTGAAGGACGTGTCGCGCGAGCTGGCCGGGGTCGACATGTCCAAGGCGCAGCAGAGCTCAGACTGGGGCGCGGCCGAACTGAGCCAGGCGCAGCTGGACTACGCCGCCTCGGACGTTCTCTACCTGCACGTCATCATGAACCGGCTGAACGAGATGCTGGTGCGCGAAGGCCGCATGGAGCTGGCCCAGGCCTGCTTCGACTTCCTGCCCATGCGTTCGCGCCTCGACCTGGCCGGTTGGGACGAGATCGACATCTTCGCCCACGCCTAGAAGGATCGGACCTGAAACGCCGATGAGCGAACAGCACGCCCAGGACGAGCAGAAGCGCGCCGACGAGGTGCGCGTCGCCCGCGCCGGCGAACGCTGGCGCACGCGCTCGCGGCGGGTAAAGCTGTATCGGCGCGTCCTGCCCATCGTCATCCTGATGCTGGCGGGCGGCGCCCTGACCTGGACCGTGTTCCGCACCGTCATGTCGGGGGTCGAGCGCAAGGCCAGCGAAAGCCGCGAGATCCGCCTGGATAATCCGATGTTCCACGGCCAGGACGCGCAGGGACGCTCCTTCGTCATCGGCGCCCAGGGGGCGGTGCGCGATCCGGCAAGCGGCCATTTCCGCCTGGTCGGCCCGTTGCTGAGGCTGAACCTGGGCGCGCGCAAGACGACGGAACTGAGCGCCGACGGCGGGACCTATCTGGAAGCCCAGCGCAAGGTCGTCATCGGCCCGAACGTGAAGATTTCCGATGGCGGCACGGGCTGGGAGCTGACCACGCCCGAAGCGGTGGTGGACACCGACACCGGCGTCGTCACCGGCGACAAGGGGGTGCAGGGTCGCGGCCCCCTTGGAAGCATCGATGCTTCGTCTTATGCGATCTATGATCAGGGCCAGAGGGTCGTCTTCAACGGCCAGGGCGAAAACAAGGTAACCGGGACGATCAATCCCGCCGGAGCCGACCGATGAAACTGTCCAAGTCCAAGCTGACGATCGCAGGCGCCGCCCTGCTGACCGCCCTGATGCTGCCCGCCGTTTCGGGGGCCCAGAACGCCAGCACCCGCGCCGACGCCAGCCGCCAGCCGGTCCAGTACGGCGCCGACAGCGGCGAATATACGCCAGACGGCTTCTCGCTTCGCGGCCGGGCCGAGGTGACGCAGGGCGGCAACCGCCTGCGCGCCGACGCCATCCGGGGCTTTACGTCCAATGGCGACCTGAACCGTATCGAGGCCAGCGGCGGCGTCTACTTCGTCACCCCGGACCAGAGCATGAAGGGCGACCGCGCCGTCTACACCCTGAACGACGGCAACGTCGTGGTGACCGGCGACGTGATCCTGACCCAGGGCAAGAGCGTGCTGACCGGCAGCCGCCTCGTCTACAACGTCCGCACCGAGACGGCGCGCATCGAGGGCGGCGGCGGCAACGGCCGCGTCCAGGGCGTCTTCTATCCGCAAGGGAACTGAGGCGGCGTGGCGCGCAAGGAACTCTCCGCCCTGAACCTGGACGGCCCCGTCGTCGAACCGACGGCGCCGGCGGTCGAAAACGCGCATCCGACGGGTCTGCGCGTCGAACACATCGCCCGCAGCTTCGGCCAGCGGCAGGTGGTGCGCGACGTCTCGCTGAACGTCCAGCGCGGCGAGGTCTGCGGCCTGCTGGGGCCGAACGGGGCGGGCAAGACGACCTGCTTCTACATGATCACCGGCCTGATCCCCGCCGACAGCGGCTCGATCTGGCTGGACAATGAGGACATCACCCAGCAGCCCATGTACCAGCGCGCGCGCATGGGCCTGGGCTATCTGGCGCAGGAAGCCTCCATCTTCCGCGGCATGACGGTCGAGCAGAACGTCAAGGCCGTGGTCGAACTGCGCGAGAAGACCGCCGCCGGCGTTCGCGACGAGACCACCCGCCTGCTGGAGGAGCTGCGCATCGACCACCTGCGCCACGCCCCGGCCACCGGCCTGTCGGGCGGCGAGCGGCGCCGCGTCGAGATCGCCCGCGCCCTGGCCGCGCGACCCAGCTTCATGCTGCTGGACGAGCCGTTCGCGGGCATCGACCCGCTGGCCATCGCGGATATCCGCCAGGTGATCCGCTATCTGTCGAGCCAGGGCATCGGCGTGCTGATCACCGACCACAATGTGCGCGAGACGCTGGACATCATCGACCGCGTCTCAATCATCTCGTCCGGCTCTCTGCTGTTCGAGGGCACGGCTGACGAAGCCGTCGCCGACGCCGAGGTGCGCCGCGTCTATCTGGGCGAGATGTACGGCTGAGGCCGAGCCGCAGGGCCAAGGTAAAGCCCCGCTCATCCCCCGTTAACGGCTCTGCGCCATGATCCCAGCAAGAAGCGGGCCAACAGCGCCTGCATGCGGGGTTGAAGCGACGTGATCGGTCAGAGGCTGGAGGTCAGGCAGGGGCAGGGGCTGGTCATCACGCCCCAGCTGCAGCAGGCGATCAAGCTGCTGCAACTGTCGAACCTGGAGCTGGAGGCCTTCGTCGAGGCCGAGCTGGAACGCAATCCCCTGCTGCAACGCGACGAGGCCGACGCCGGCGGCGACGCTGCGCCGGACGCCGCCAACGACGCCGCCCCCGGAGACGGCGGCGAGGCGGAGCTGAGATTCGTCGAAGGGTCCGACGCCCACGCCCAGAACATGGACGCCGCCTCGGACGACCTGTACGGCGACGCCGCGCCTGGCGAACGGGTCAGCGACCGTCAGGAGGACGGCGCCGTCGCCCAGCCTGGCCTGAACGACTGGTCCCGCACGGGCGCCGGCGGCATGGCTGACGGCGAAGAGCGCGAGCGCCCCGATCATCGCGACCTGACCCTGTGGGAGCATCTGCAGGCCCAGGCCTCGGCGGCGGGCCTGTCGGCGGCCGACCACGGCATCGCCCTGACCCTGATCGACGCCACGGACGAAGGCGGCTATCTGCGCGCCGATCTGGGTGAAATCGCCGAGCGGCTGGGCGTGGATATCAGCCGCGTGGAGGCAATTCTGAGCGTCTGCCACGGGTTCGAGCCGACGGGGGTGATGGCCCGTTCGATCGCCGAATGCCTGACGCTGCAACTGGTCGAGCGCAACCGCTTCGATCCGGCGATGGGCGCCCTGCTGGACAATCTGGAGCTGCTGGCGCGGCGCGACCTGACC
Source organism: Brevundimonas sp. LPMIX5 (assembly GCF_003576505.1). Taxonomy (NCBI): domain Bacteria; kingdom Pseudomonadati; phylum Pseudomonadota; class Alphaproteobacteria; order Caulobacterales; family Caulobacteraceae; genus Brevundimonas; species Brevundimonas sp. LPMIX5. The sequence goes on along the minus strand of NZ_QWTZ01000011.1, from coordinate 5,788 downwards.
GCCCTGCGCAAGGCCTGCGGCGTCGACGCCGAGGACCTGGGCGAGATGATCGCCGAGCTGAAGGGCCTGACGCCGCGTCCCGGCGCCGGGTTCGGCGGCGAACCGACGCAGACCGTGGTGCCCGACGTCCATGTGCGGCCGGATCCGGCGGGCGGCTGGCGGGTCGAGCTGAACGCCGACACCCTGCCCCGGCTGCTGATGGACAAGCGCTATCATTCGGTGATCGCGGCGGGCGCCCGGTCCGACACGGAGAAGACCTTCGTCGCCGACTGCGCCGCCCAGGCCAGTTGGCTGGTCAAATCGCTGGACCAGCGCGCCAAGACCATCCTCAAGGTCTCGTCCGAGATCGTGCGCCAGCAGGACGCCTTCCTGGCCTTCGGCGTCGAATTCCTGCGCCCGCTGACGCTGAAGACGGTGGCGGAAGCCATCGAGATGCACGAATCCACCGTCAGCCGCGTCACCTCGAACAAATACGTCTCCACCCCGCGCGGGGTGTTCGAGCTGAAATTCTTCTTCACCGCCGCCATTCAGTCCAGCGACGGCGGCGCCGCGCATTCGGCCGAAGCGGTGCGCCGCCGGATAAAGACCATGATCGAGGGCGAGGACGCGGACGGCGAGGTGCTGAGCGACGATCGGATCGTCGAAATCCTCAATGAGGCCGGCATCGACATCGCCCGGCGCACGGTCGCCAAGTATCGGGAAGCCTTGAAAATTCCGTCGTCGGTCCAGCGCCGCCGCCTGCTCAAGACCGCCTGATCACGCCCCCGCCAAGCTTCACCACAAATCGGTGATCGGCGTTGACACCAAACGCGGTCCGTCGCGTTGTATGGCTATGCAGATACAAGTCAGCGGCAAGCAAGTGGATGTCGGCGAAGCGCTAGGCTCGCGCATCTCCCAGGAACTCGAAGAGGGCATCGGCAAATATTTCGCCCGCGGCGCCCAGGACGCCGAGGTCGTGGTCTCCAAGGATCGCCATGGCTTCCGCGTCGATTGCTGGGTGCGTCTCGCCTCGGGTCAGTCGCTGGTGACGACCGGGTTCGGCGGCGACGCCCAGGCCGCTTTCTCCGACAGTCTGGACAAGCTGGAGAAGCGGGTCCGCCGCTATAAGCGCCGCCTGAAGGATCACCACATCGGACCCAAGGGCCTGTCGCCCGAGAAGACCGAGGACGCCGCGCGCGAAGTCGCCGCCCTGACCATCTTCCGCGACCCCGATTCGGTCGAGGACGAAGAGTTCGGCGAGGCGGGTCGCCCCGATGAACCGCCCCCCGTGGGCATGGTCATCGCCGAGACCCAGGCCGAAATCCGCACCCTCACGGTCGGCCGCGCCGTGGCCGAACTGGACATGACCGGCTACCCGCTGGTGATGTTCCGCAACGCCGCCCACGGCGGCCTGGCTGTGGTCTATCGTCGCCCGGACGGCAATGTGGGCTGGATCGACCCGGAGCGCACGGTGAACGGCGCGGCGAAACGCGTCGGCTGAGAGACTTCCGCTGGAGGGGCGAAGGCGCTAGAAGGCCCTCGCCCTTCCGCACATGTCGGGTACCGATTTCGGGGTAGTCATGGACATTGCTGATTTGTTGTCGCCGGACGGGATCGTCCTGCGCGGCGGCGCGTCATCCAAGCGTCAGGCGCTGCACGCCGTCGCCGAGGCTTTCGCCAGCGCGACCGGCATGGACGCCGAGCGCACCTTCGAGGCTCTGCTGGAACGCGAAGCCCTGGGCTCGACCGGCCTGGGCTCGGGCGTCGCCGTGCCGCACGCCCGCATCAAGGGTCTGGAGCAGGTGTGCGCCGTCTTCGTGCGGCTGGACACGCCGGTGGCCTATGAATCGCTGGACGATCGTCCGGTGGACCTGTTGTTCGCCCTGTTCGCGCCGACGGACGCCGGGGCCGAGCATCTGCGAGCCCTGGCGGCGGTGTCGCGCGCCCTGCGCTCGCCGGAACTGCGCGAGCACCTGCGTCAGGCGCGGACCGTGGACGCCATCCGCGCCCTGTTCGTCAAGGACGTGTCCAAGACGGCCGCCTGACCAACGAAAAGGCGCGGCGCCCAGCCGGCCCGCGCCTTTATTCTTCCAAAGAAATCAATGGACCGAGACCGGCTCAAGCTCGTGCGCGACGGCGGCGGCGAAAGCAGTTTCGCGATCCAGCATGACGGCCAGACGCTCGCCGTCGGCGCCGTGCACCGCGTAGAGGATCTGATCGGGATCGATCTCAATATCGGCCGCCGGCTCCACGTGGGCGTCGGCCATCACATCCGAGGCGCGGATGGCGCGGACGTAAACAAGATCAGGGGCGCCGAAACCGGCGAAGTCCTTTTTAGTCATGATGGGCGTCATAAGACCGCCTCCTTACGCTTGACTGAACGCCCGGAAAGCCGAGCGGTTCGATGGCTGGTTCAGCCCGTCGTGGTGATGGGGATGCGCCGCACCAGCTTTTCCTGCTCCGGGCGGATCAGCTCGACGTGCAACAGGCCGTGCTCCAGCCGGGCGCCGGAAATCTCCAGCCCGTCGGCCAGGACGAAGCTGCGCACGAAGCCGCGCGCGGCGATGCCCCGATGCAGGAAGGCCTGCGGGTCGCGGCCTGCGTCCTCGCGCTTGCCGGTGATGGTCAGCTGGCGTCCTTCGACGGTGACGGAAAGGTCGTCCGGCGTGAATCCGGCCACCGCCAGGGTGATGCGGACGGCCGCATCGCCGATCTGTTCGACGTTATAGGGCGGATAGCTCTCGCCCGCCGCCTTGGCGGCGCGGTCGATCAGGGCTCGGGTTTGGTCGAAGCCCAGCAGGAAGGGGCTGTCGAACAGCACGGCGCGGGTGGTCATGGGGTCCTCATGGAAAAGCGACCTCGGCCGTCCGGCGCCTCCCGCGATCGGCAAAGCGCCCGGCCGCTGTTACAGATGGGGGGCCGGGGCCGTGCGGTCAACGCTCGCCGAGGTCGCAACCGCTGTGAAAACCCTGCCGGTTCCGTTCATGACGGGTACAGATTGGAACCTTCACCATATGGCCTGCGTTTCTGCGACCGGATCACTATCGAAAGGATCACCTATGCGCGCCAAGCTTGCCGTCACAGGCCTGAGCATCGCCGCCCTGCTGGGCGCCGCCGCTTGCACCACCACTGACCCCTACAGCTCTGCGCCGCGTCGCAACAACACCGGCACGGGCGCGATCGCCGGCGCCGTCGGCGGCGCCCTGCTGGGCTATCTGACCAACACCTCCAGCGGCGAGCAGGGCCGCAAGAACGCCCTCATCGGCGCAGGCGTGGGCGCCCTGGCCGGGGCCGGGGTCGGCCAGTACATGGACCGCCAGCAACGCGCGCTGGAAGCCGAGCTTTCGGGCACTGGCGTCGGCGTGGGGCGCCAGGGCGACAACCTGGTGCTGCGCATGCCGTCAGACGTGACCTTCGCCACCAACCAGTCGTCGCTGGACACCCGCTTCCTGCCGGTGCTGGACGATGTCGCACGGGTGCTGAACGAATATGATCGTTCGATGGTCGACGTAATCGGCCATACCGACGCCTCGGGCGGCGATGCGATCAACCAGCCGCTGTCGGAACGCCGGGCGTCGTCGGTCGCCTCCTATCTGATCGACCGCGGCGTGATGCGCGAGCGCCTCTACGTCGCCGGCATGAGCGCCCGCAATCCGATCGCCTCGAACGATACGGTCGAGGGCAAGGCCCAGAACCGCCGCGTCGAAATCCTGATCCGTCCGTTCACCGGCTGATCCCGACGCCTTGTCGAGGATGGAGGGCGGCCCGTGACCGGGCCGCCCTTTTTCTTTGCCCTGTACACCCTTGCGGTTCCCTGCCCGCACGGCTTTGGTGTTCGCAATCAGGGAGATTCACATGGATGACGACGCGCCAGGTCGGGCGCTGGGCAGGGCGTTGAGGCTTGGCGCCGCGGCGGCGTTCGCCGCCGTGGTGACAGCCGCCGTCGTCATTGCAGCGGGACGGGCCCTGTTCTTCTAGAACCCGCTGATCAGGCGGCGTGGTCGGGACGACCGATTGACGTATAGCGGAAGCCCCGCGCCTTCATGTCGTCCGGGCGATAGACGTTGCGCAGATCGACCATGACTGGCTGCTTCAGCAGCAGCTTGACCTGGGCCAGATCCAAAGCGCGGAACTCGTTCCACTCCGTCAGGATCACTACAGCGTCGGCGCCCTGGACCGCGTCATAGGGGCCGCTCGTGAACACCACGCCGTCGAGAAGCTTGGCAGCCTCCTCCATGCCCTCGGGGTCATAGGCGTGAACCGTCGCCCCGCGTGCGATCAGGGCGGGCGCCACGTCCAGCGAGGGAGCATCACGCATGTCGTCGGTGTTCGGCTTGAACGTCAGCCCCAGCAGGGCGACCGTCCGGCCCTTCAAATCGCCGCCCAGGGCCTCGGCCACGCGGTCGGCCATCGCCTTCTTGCGGGCGTCGTTGATGGCCACGGTCGTCTCGATGAGACGAATCGGCGAGCCGGCGTCGGTCGCCGTGCGCACCAGGGCCAGGGTGTCCTTGGGGAAGCACGAACCGCCGTAGCCCGGCCCGGCGTGCAGGAACTTCGAGCCGATGCGATTGTCCAGACCGATACCGCGGGCCACCTGCTGCACATCGGCGCCGACCGCCTCGCACAGGTCGGCGACCTCGTTGATGAAAGTGATCTTCATCGCCAGGAAGGCGTTGGCCGCATATTTGATCAGTTCGGAGGTGCGGCGGCCGGTGAACATGATCGGCGTCTCGTTCAGGTTCAACGGACGATAGAGCTCAGCCATGACGGCGCGCGCGCGCTCGCTATCCGTGCCGACGACAACGCGGTCCGGCCGCTTGAAATCGCCGATGGCGGCGCCTTCGCGCAGGAATTCGGGATTGGAGACGACGGCGAAGTCGGCGTCGGGGCGGCGTTCGCGGATGATGCGCTCGATCTCGTCCCCGGTGCCGACCGGGACGGTGGACTTGGTCACCACGACGGTGAAGCCCTGCATCAGATCGGCGATCTCCTCGGCCGCCGCATAGACGTAGGACAGGTCCGCATGGCCGTCGCCGCGCCGCGAGGGCGTGCCCACGGCGATGAAGACGGCGTCGGCCGAGCGGATGGCCTCGGCCCCGTCCGTGGCGAAGGACAGGCGCCCCCCCTTGACGTTGGTCGCCACCAGATCGTCCAGGCCAGGCTCGTAGATGGGCATGATATTCTGGTGCAGGCGATCGATCTTGGAGGCGTCCTTGTCGACGCAGGTCACCGTATGGCCGAAATCGGCGAAACAGGCCCCAGACACCAGGCCGACATAGCCCGTTCCGATCATGGCGACGCGCATAGAAGCACTCCTCTAGAAAATCGTCACCTGCAGATAGCCGCAGATGATGACAGGCGCCAGCAAGGGCGGCCTTCAGACAAAGAAAAAGGACGGTCGGCCCCTGCGGGTTGACCGTCCTTGATCTTATCGACGCTTCTACGGTCGCGGGGGCCGGGATGAGCCGGCCCCCTTGAGCCTTAGAAGTTGATGTCGACGGTGGCGCGGCGGTTCAGCGGCTCACGCACGCCGTCGCCGGTGGCCTTGGCCGGCTGGGTCTCGCCCTTGCCGTCCAGCGAGATCACGCCGCCGTTGACGCCTTGAGCGACCAGGGCGTCAGCCACGGTGCGCGCACGGCGGTTGGACAGGCCCATGTTGTAGGCCGCGTTGCCCGAGGTGTCGGTGTGGCCGACCACCAGCACGCGCGTCGGAGCGCCCGACTTGGCGTAGTTGGCGGCTTGCGTCACCACCGAGCGGGCTTCCGCCGTCAGGTCCGAACGGTCGAAGTCGAAGTAGACCACGAACTGA
>NZ_QWTZ01000010.1:0-269804 GCF_003576505.1 Brevundimonas sp. LPMIX5 | reverse complement strand
GGCGGCGCCTTCCGGGTGGCAAGGGGCTTTTCACAAAAAGTCCAAAAATCTCAACGAACTCGAGTCGCCGGCGCCACGACTGCGGCGCCCTCGCGCATATACGCGCGATCTTGTTTGCCGGACGGGACGGGCGAAACGACGAAATTTTCGCCCCTAAAGATGAAGTCAGCGAGGAATTTTATCGCCCTAGCGCCCCGCGACGGCCTCACGAGGGTGCTTTCTTCTACATTTCTCGCACAAGCGGTTGCGCCGCAACATTGATCGAGGCATAAGAGCGCCAGTTCGAAAGGTCTCTTCCTTGTCCCACCGCGCCGCCATCGCTGCGATCCTGAGCCCCGCGCAAGCGGCGGCCGATCTGCGCATGCTGTCGCTGGGCGTACTCCTTCTCTCGGTAATTCTTATTCCGCTTAGCCAAGCGGTGTGGATGCCTGCGACCTGACCTGAACCCAGCCAGTTTCGCCCATTCACCCCGCTCCGGCTCCGGACGCGGGGTTTTTCATGTGCCCGCCCAACCACCGACAGGCAAGAATTTCCAAGATTACGATGACGCAGCCTTCCGACAGCACGAAACGACCCAACAGCCGCTCCTCGGCCGTCACCCAGGGCCCGAACCGGGCGGCCGCGCGGTCCTATCTGCGCGCCGCAGGGATGCAGGACGCCGATTTCGACAAGCCGATGATCGGCATCGTCAACACCTGGTCGACCGTCACGCCTTGCAACATGCATCTGGATCGTCTGGCCAAGGACGTGCGCGCCGGGATCATTGCGGCGGGCGGCTATCCGGTCGATTTCAACACCATCGTCGTCACCGACGGCATCTCGATGGGCACGGCGGGGATGAAGGCCTCCCTGATCAGTCGCGAAGTCGTCGCTGATTCCATCGAACTGGCCATCGAGGGCCATCAGCTGGACGGCGTCGTCTGCATCGTCGGCTGCGACAAGACGATTCCCGCCGCAGCCATGGCTCTGGCCCGGATGGATATCCCCGGCCTGGTCTATTACGGCGGCACCATCCTGCCCGGCGTGATCGGGACAAAGGAAGTCTCAGTTCAGGAAGTGTTCGAGGCCATCGGCGCCCACGCCGCCGGTTCGCTGGACGATGCGGGCCTGAAGGCGGTCGAGAGCGCGGTCTGCCCCGGCGCCGGCGCTTGCGGCGGCCAGTTCACGGCCAACACCATGGCCATGGCCCTGTCGATGATGGGCGTCAGCCCCATGGGCGCCAATGACGTGCCCGCCGTCGATCCGGCCAAGGGCGCGGAAGGCGAACGCTGCGGCCGCCTGATCGTCGAGCGCGTATTTGCCGGAGATACAGCGCGCAAATACATCACCAAGGCCAGCCTGAAGAACGCGGCCATCGCCGTCTCAGCCTCGGGCGGATCGACCAACGCCGTCATGCACCTGACGGCCATCGCGGCCGAGGCAGGCGTCGATTTCGGCGTCGAGGACTGCCACCAGGCCTGCGTCGAGGCGCCGGTCATCTGCGACCTGAAGCCGGGCGGCCGTTTCCTGGCCTCGCACCTGTATGCGGCGGGCGGCACGCGTCTGGTCGCCCAGCGTCTGGCCGAGGCGGGCAAGATCGCCAACGTGCCGACCGTCTCGGGCCGCAGTCTGTTCGCCGAAGCGGGCGACGCCCAGGAGCAGCCCGGCCAGCAGGTCGTGACCAGCTTCGACGCCCCGGTCATGGCGCGCGGCTCCTACGCCGTCATCTATGGCGATGTCGCGCCAGAGGGCGCCGTCATCAAGTTGACCGGCCATAAGGTCGATCGCTTCGAAGGTCCCGCCGCCGTGTTCGATTGCGAGGAAGACGCCTTCCACGCGGTGCAGGACGGCTCGGTCGGCGAAGGCGACGTCATCATCATCCGCTACGAAGGGCCCAAGGGCGGGCCCGGCATGCGCGAGATGCTGCAGGTCACCGCCGCCCTGAAGGGCCGCAAGGTCGAGAACGTCGCCCTGCTGACCGACGGCCGCTTCTCGGGCGCCTCCTACGGCTTCGTCGCCGGCCACATCTCGCCCGAGGCGGCGGCGGGCGGCCCCATTGCTCTCATTCGCGATGGCGATCCGATCGTCATCGACGTCACCAACCGAAGGATCGACGTGCTCGTCGATCTGGAGGCGCGCCGGGCGGATTTCGCCCCCAACCGTATCCGCCCGGCGCAAGGCGTTTTCGCAAAGTACCGCGCCGCCGTCGCCTCCGCCTCGCAAGGGGCCGTGACCATTCCCAATCCGCCGCCGGCCCAGATCCCCGCCGATCTGGCCGCCCGCTCCACCGAAACCGCCGCTTCCTAAGGACGTCCTCCCATGGCCATCACCATCTACACCAATGAAGACATCAAGCCGGGCGCCATCGCCGGCCAGCGCATCGCCGTCATCGGCTATGGCTCGCAGGGTCGCGCCCACGCCCAGAACCTGAAGGATTCGGGCCACGACGTGATCGTCGGCGTCCGTCACGGCGGCACGGGCTGGAAGCACGCCACCGAGGACGGCCTGGCCACGGCCGAGCCCGCCGAAGCGGTTCGCGGGGCCGACATCATCGCCATCCTGACGCCCGACATGATCCAGAACGAGATCTATCGCGACGTCATCGAGCCGAACGCCAAGCCGGGCTCGGCACTGCTGTTCGCCCACGGCTTCTCGATCATCTACGACCGCATCACGCCGCGCGACGACATGGACGTCATCCTGGTGGCGCCCAAGGGGCCGGGCGATCTGGTGCGTCGCGAGTTCGCGCGCGGTCGGGGCGTCCCCTCCCTGTTCGCCATCGAGAAGGATGCGACCGGCAAGGCCCGCGATCGCGCCATGGGCTACGCCAAGGGCATCGGCGGAGCGACCGGCGGCCTGCTTGAGACCTCGTTCCGCGAAGAGACCGAGACCGACCTGTTCGGCGAACAGGCCGTTCTGTGCGGCGGCGCCAAGGAACTGGTCATCCAGGGCTTCAACACCCTGGTCGAGGCCGGCTATCAGCCCGAGATCGCCTATTTCGAGTGCCTGCACGAGCTGAAGCTGATCGTGGACCTGTTCTACGAGGGCGGCATCTCCAAGATGCACCACTTCATCTCGGAAACGGCCAAATGGGGCGCCGTGGCCTCGGGTCCGCGCGTCATCACCGACGAGACCCGCGCCCGCATGAAGACCGTGCTGGACGAGATCCAGAGCGGCCAGTTCGCGCGTGAATGGATCGCCGAGAACGAGGCGGGCAAGCCGAAATACGAGGCCCTGCTGACCGAGGACCGCTCCAGCCAGATCGAACAGGTCGGCGCCCGTCTGCGCGACCGCATGGCCTGGCTGCAGACGGCCAAACAGGCCGCCGCCTGACCCTCTGTATATATAAAGAGAGACTGACCCGATGAGCGCCGCCGCGCCCGCCCTGAAAACACCCCCCGCCCCGGCCGTCATGACCGGCGCGCGCCTGCTTGTCTCCAGCCTGGAGCGGATGGGCGTAGAGGTGGTGTTCGGCTACCCCGGCGGCGCCATCATGCCGATCTACGACGCCCTGACCGGCTCGTCGCTGAAGCACATCCTGGTCCGTCACGAACAGGCCGCCGCCTTCGCCGCCGACGCCTATGCGCGCCTGAGCGGCCGGGTCGGGGTCTGCATGGCGACCTCGGGCCCCGGCGCCACCAATCTGATCACCGGCATCGCCAACGCCATGATGGATTCGGCGCCGATGGTCTGCATCACCGGCAATGTCCCCCAAGGGGTCATGGGCACCGACGCCTTTCAGGAGATCGACATCCTGGGCGTCACCCTGCCGATCGTGAAACACTCCATCCTGGTCCGTGACGCGGCCGAGATCCCGGCCGCCATCGAACAGGCTTTCCACATCGCCGCCTCGGGCCGCCCCGGCCCGGTGCTGGTCGACCTGCCCAAGGACGTGCAATTCGCCGAAACGGTCGCCCCCTTCGGCTTCAACATTCCCAATGAAACGGCCGAGGCAGATCTTGATGCCATCGCCGAGGCCGAGCGCTTCATCCGCGCCGCTGAACGCCCGCTGATCTACATCGGCGGCGGGGTGAAGATCGGCCGCGCGACCGAGGCCCTGCGCGCCTTCGCCGAGACCACCGGCATTCCCGCCGTCGCCACCCTGAACGCCCTGGGCACGGTGCCGACCGACGCGCCCGGCTTCCTGGGCATGCTGGGGATGCACGGAACGCGCGCGGCCAATGAGGCGGTTCAGGCGTCCGACCTGCTGATCGTCATGGGCGCCCGCTTCGACGACCGCGCCACCGGCAAGCTGGCCGAGTTCGCCCCCCACGCCCGCGTCGTCCACTTCGACGCCGACGCCTCGGAGATCGGCAAGCTGCGCGAGACCCATGTCGCCGTCGGCGGGGAGATCCGCCCGGCCATCGAGGCCCTGACCGAACGCCTGGCGACCGCCCCGCTAGCGATCGATCCGTGGGTCATCCGGTGCGCCTCGGCGGCCGCGCGTCACGCCCCCCGCTATGACGCGCCCGGCGAAGGCGTCTACGCCCCGGCCCTGCTGAAGCAGCTGTCCGAAATGGCGGGCGACCGCTTCGTCGCCGCCTGCGATGTCGGCCAGCATCAGATGTGGGCCGCCCAGCACTGCCGCTTCGCCCGGCCGGAAGCCCACATCACCTCGGGCGGTCTGGGCGCGATGGGCTTCGGCCTGCCTGCCGGTCTGGGCGCCCAGATGGCCGATCCCGATGCAGTCGTCGTCACCATCGCCGGCGACGGCGGCTTCATGATGAATGTTCAGGAGCTGGCCACCCTGCGCCGCTACGGCGTGCCGCTGAAGATCGTCCTGCTGGACAATTCTTCCCTGGGTCTGGTGCGCCAGTGGCAGGAGCTGTTCTTCGAAGAGAACTATTCCGAGATCGACCTGTCCGACAATCCGGACTTTGTGAAGGTGGCCGAAGCCTTCGGCGTCGAGGCCTTCCGCATCGACCGCCGCGATCAGGTCGAGGCCGGTCTGGCCCGCCTGCTGGCCGCCAAGGGCGCCTGTCTGGCCCACGTCGTCATCGACCCCAAGGAAAACGTCTGGCCGCTGGTGCCGCCAGGCAAGAGCAACGCTGAAATGATGGAAGGCGCATGAGCATGAGCGACACCATTCACATCCAGATCGACCGGGCCGACGGCTCGCTTCAGCGTCTCATCGGCCTGGTGGAGCGCCGCGGCTTCCACATCGACGGCATCAACATGGCCGATGAAGGCGCGATGCGCCGCATCGCCCTGACCGTTCGCGGGCGCGACGCCGCCCGCTCCATCGACACCCTGGGCCGCCAGATCGACCGCCTGATCGGCGTCGCGCGCATCCAGGCCCAAACCTTCCAGTCCGAGGCCGCGTAATGTCCCGAGTAGACCGAGTATCCAGAACCGCCGAGATTGCGGCCGATCCCAACCGGGTCATCATCTTCGACACCACCCTGCGCGACGGCGAACAGGCGCCGGGCTTCTCCATGTCGGCCGAGTCCAAGCTGAAGATGGCCCACGTCCTGCGCGACCTGGGCGTGGACGTGATCGAGGCCGGCTTCGCCGCCGCCTCGCCGGGCGACGAGGAATGCATCCGTCGCGTGTCAGGCGAGATCGAGGGACCGGTCTTCGCCTCGCTGTCGCGCGCCAACGAAAAGGACATCGACGCCTCCTTCCGCGCCTTGGCCCCGGCGCCGAAATCGCACCGTCGCTGTCACGTCTTCCTGGCCACCAGCCCGATCCACCGCTCGGCCAAGCTGCGCATGAGCACCAATGAGGTGCTGGCCACCATCTCGCGCACGGTGGAATACGCCGCCTCCATGTTCGACGACGTGGAGTTCTCGGCCGAGGACGCCTTCCGCACCGAGCCGGAGTTCCTGGCCGAGGCCCTGATGGCCGCCGCCGACGCCGGCGCCCAGACGCTGAACGTGCCCGACACCGTCGGCTACGCCACGCCCGAGGAATCGCGCCAGCGCTTCGCCTATCTGGACGGGATCATCCGCCCGCGCCACGCCGACATCATTTTCTCGTCGCACGCCCACAACGATCTGGGCCTGGCCGTCGCCAACTCCCTGGCCGCCGTTGAAGGCGGCGCCCGCCAGATCGAAGGCGCCATCAACGGCATCGGGGAACGCGCCGGCAACGCCTCGATCGAGGAGGTCATCATGGCCCTGCGCACCCGCGCCGACCGCTATGGCGTGACCGTCGCCGCCGAGAGCCGCCATCTGGTCCGCTCTTCCGAGACCCTGCGCGAAGTGACCGAGAGCGTCATCGCCCGCAACAAAGCCATCGTCGGCCTGAACGCCTTCGCCCACGAAGCTGGCATCCACCAGCACGGCATGATGGCCGACAGCCGCACCTACGAGATCATGCGCCCCGAGGACGTCGGGTTCGAGGGCAGCTATTTCGTGCTTGGCAAACACTCGGGCCGCCATGCCGTCGGCAAGCGCGCCGAGGCTCTAGGTCACGCCCTGGAAGGCCAACGCCTGGCCGAAGTCTTCGCCGGCTTCAAGCGCCGCGCCGACGAGATCGGCGAGATCAACGACGCCGAACTGACCGCCATCATCGCCGCCACCGCCCCCCAACAGGACAAGACCTATGCAGCCGCTGGCTAAGAACATCTGGATCAACGGCGAACTGACGGCGTGGGAGAACGCCACCGTCCACGTGATGAGCCACGCCCTGCACTACGGCACCTCGGTGTTCGAGGGCATCCGCGTCTATGACACGCCGAACGGCCCGTGCGGCTTCCGCCTGACCGACCATATCCGGCGCCTGTTCGACAGCGCGCGCATCTACCACTTCCCCATGCCCTACACCGAGGACGAGCTGGTCCAGGCCTGCAAGGACGTGGTGCGCGCCGAAGGTCTGCGTTCGGCCTATCTGCGGCCGCTGGCCTTCCTGGGCGAGTGCGGCATGGGCGTCAGCCCTTCGGCCGAGGCGATCCGCAGCGATGTGATGATCTCGGCCTTCGCCTGGGGCGCCTATCTGGGCGAAGAGGCGCTGGAGAAAGGCGTCGACGCCTGCATCTCCAGCTGGAACCGCGTGGCCCCGAACACCGTCCCGGCGGGAGCCAAGGCGGGCGGCAACTATCTGTCCTCCTATCTGATCGGGCGCGAGGCCCGCGTGCGCGGCTTCGGCGAGGGCATCGCCCTGGGCGCCGACGGCCTGCTGTCGGAGGGCGCGGGCGAGAACCTGTTCATCGTCAAGGACGGAGTGCTGATGACCCCGCCTGCCGCCGCCTCCATCCTGCAGGGCATCACCCGCGACAGCGTGATGAAGCTGGCGCGCGGCCTGGGCTATGAGGCGCGCGAGCAGGTGCTGCCGCGCGAAGCCCTCTATGTCGCCGACGAGGTCTTCATGACCGGCACGGCGGCCGAGATCACGCCCGTCCGCTCCATCGACGGCATCATGACCCGTGCAGGCGGCCCCGGCCCGGTGACGAAGGCGGTCAACAAGGCCTTCCGCGGCCTGTTCGACGGCACGACGCCCGACCGTTTCGGCTGGCTGGAGCCGATCGGCGAGACCACCGCCGGCGCCGCCGCACAGGAGCGCGTGCATGAGCCGGCCTAAGACCCTGTATCAGAAGGTGTGGGACCGGCACGTCGTCGTGCCGGAAACCGCCGAGACGCCCGGCGTCATGTATGTGGACCTGCATCTGGTCCACGAAGTCACCTCGCCTCAGGCCTTTTCCGAAATCGAGGCGCGCGGACTGAAGGTCCGCCGCCCCGACCGCACCTTCGCCACCCTGGATCATTCGACCCCCACCCTGCCTGCCGGGCCGGACGGGACACTGCCCTATATCACCGAACAGGCGCGCAGACAGGTCGAGACGCTGGAGGTCAACTGCGCCCGCCACGGGATCGAGCTGGCGGGCTGGGGCTCGGACCAGCGCGGCGTCGTCCACGTCATGGGACCGGAACTGGGCCTGACCCAGCCGGGCATGACCGTCGTCTGCGGCGACAGCCATACCGCCACCCACGGCGCCTTCGGAGCGCTGGCTTTCGGCATCGGCACCTCGGAAGTCGGTCACGTGCTGGCGACCCAGTGCCTGCTGCAACGCCGGGCCAAGGCCATGCGCGTGACGATCAACGGGCGCCTGCGCCCCGGCGTCTCCGGCAAGGACATGGCGTTGGCCGTCATCGCCGCCATCGGCTTCGGCGGCGGCACCGGCTACGTCATCGAATATGCAGGCGAGGCCGTGCGCGCGCTGGACATGGAAGGGCGCATGACCCTGTGCAACATGTCCATCGAGGCGGGCGCCCGCGCCGGCATGATCGCCCCCGACCAGACGACCATCGACTGGCTGCGCGGCCGTCGCCACGTCCCCGCCGACTATGAAGCCGCCGCCGCCGACTGGCTGGCTCTGGCCACTGATCCCGGCGCGGTCTTCGACAAGGAGGTCGTGCTGGACGGCGCCGCCATCCGCCCGATGGCCACCTGGGGCACCACCCCCGACGCCGGCGCCCCCGTCGGCGCGCCCGTGCCGCAGCCGCGTTCGGCTTCGGACCAGAAGGCCATCGACTACATGGGCTTCACCGCCGGAGAGGCGACCACCGGCCACAAGGTCGATGTGGTCTTCATCGGCAGTTGCACCAACGGCCGCCTGCCCGATCTGCGCGCCGCCGCCGACGTCCTGCGCGGCCGCAAGGTCCAGCCGGGCGTGCGGATGCTGGTGGTCCCGGGTTCGGAGGCCGTCCGCCGCGACGCCGAAGCCGAAGGCCTGGACAAGGTCTTCACCGAGGCGGGCGCCGAATGGCGCATCCCCGGCTGCTCCATGTGCATCGCCATGAACGGAGATTTCGTCGCGCCCGGCCAACTGGCCGTCTCGACCTCCAACCGCAATTTCGAGGGCCGTCAAGGCAAGGGCGCCCGCACCATCCTGGCCAGCCCCGCCACAGCCGCCGCCAGCGCCGTGGCCGGGGTGCTGACCGACCCGCGCGTCTATCTGGAGGCCCCCGTCCTCAAGCAGGCGAGCGCCGCGCGCGAGGCGGTAGGAGCAGAATAATGTCTGAGCCCTTCAAGACCCTGACGTCGAAGACCCTGACCCTGAGCCAGGCCAATATCGACACCGACCAGATCATCCCCGCGCGCTTCCTGACCACCACCTCGCGCGAGGGTCTGGGCGCCCAGGCCTTCTATGACTGGCGCTATGAGGCCGATGGGTCGCCCAAGCCGGAATCGGTGCTGAACCGCATCGACCCGACCGAGCACCGCATCCTGCTGGCGGGGCCGAACTTCGCCTGCGGCTCCTCGCGCGAGCACGCGCCCTGGGCCCTGCTGGACTATGGCTTCCGGGCGGTGATCTCGACCGAGATCGCCGACATCTTCACGTCCAACGCCCTGAAGAACGGCTTTCTGCCCATCGTCGTTGATCAGGCCGTCTGGGACGATCTGGCCGCCCACCCGGAGCAGCCGGTGACCATCGACCTGGAGGCGGGCGAGATCCGGCGCGGCAACGTCCCCGCCGTGCCGTTCAAGGTCGAGTCCTTCGCCCGCCAGTGCCTGTTGGACGGCGTGGACGCCCTCGGCTGGCTTCAGGCCAAGCTGCCCTATGTCGCCTCCTACGAACGCCTGCGCCAAGACACCTATCAGCCGGAGACCGCCTGATGACCGCCCATGACACGCCCGCCGCCGCCCGCGCCTTCAATATCGTCGTCCTGCCCGGCGACGGCGTCGGGCCGGAGGTGACCCTGGCCGCCCAGCGAGTGCTGACCTGCATCGGCGACATCTACGGCCATCGGTTCGACTTCACCGAACACCTGATCGGCGGCGCCGCCATCGACGCGGTCGGCGAATCCTTGCCCGAAGAGACCAAGGCCGCCTGCATCGCCTCCGACGCCGTGCTGCTGGGCGCCGTCGGCGGGCCCAAGTGGGACGGCGCCCCGGTTCGTCCCGAACAGGGTCTGTTGGCCATCCGCAAGGCGATGGGCCTGTACGCCAACCTGCGTCCGTTGCAGGTCTCGCCGGTGCTGGCCCACCGCTCGCCGCTGAAGAAGGAGATCGTCGAGGGCGTCGATCTGATCGTCTTCCGCGAACTGACCAGCGGCGTCTATTTCGGCGAGCGCACCCGCACCGAAACCTCGGCCTCGGACCTGTGCGTCTATACGGTGGAGGAGATCGAGCGCGTCGCCCGGGCCGCCTTCCAGGCCGCCGAACAGCGCCGCGGAAAGGTCACCTCGGTCGACAAGGCCAACGTCATGGAGACCAGCCGCCTGTGGCGCGAGGTCGTGACGCGCATCCACGCCGAGGAATATCCGCAGATCACCCTGGAGCACGCCCTGGTCGACTCCATGGCCATGCACCTGATCCGCAAGCCGCGCGACTATGACGTCATCCTGACCGAGAACATGTTCGGCGACATCCTGTCGGACGAGATTTCAGTGCTGGGCGGCTCCATCGGCCTGCTGCCTTCAGCCTCGCTGGGCGCCGACGGCCCCGGCCTGTTCGAACCGATCCACGGCTCGGCGCCGGACATCGCCGGACAGGACCTGGCCAACCCCGTCGGCATGGTGCTGTCGGCGGCCATGATGCTGCGTCACAGCTTCCAGTTGGAGGATGAGGCCGATTCCATCGAGGCGGCGGTCGCGGCCGTCCTGGCCTCGGGGGCCGTCACCGCCGATCTGGGCGGGGCGCTGGGCACGGTCTCGGCCACCCGCGCCATCGTCGACGCCATCCGGGCCATCCACTGGGCGGCGGCGCGCCATGTGCCGATGCACTGGGCCTGAGACTTTTAAGCAAGACAGCGATGGAGAGGCGGGCCCTTGGTCCGCCTCTTCTTAATTCAGCCGTCGATCAGGCCCTGAAGCGCGCGGGCCATGCGCTGGGCCAGAGACGCCTTCTGGGCCTCGTCCAGGCTTGAATAGCCGTCGGACAGTTCGCGGCCGATCGCCATGCCCATGATCAGGCCTGCCGCCATGCGCGCCCGCACCGGCGCGTCCTCGCCGCCGATCCACTGGGTCAGGGGCTCGAAGAAACGAGAGTTGGAGGTGCGCTGAACAACGTCCATCGCCTTGGTCGAACCGATCGAACGCAACAGGATCAACAGGCCGCGCATCTTGGCGCCGCCGTCTTCATATTCGCACGGGGTCATGTCGCCATAGACGATCTCGCGCGCCAGGCGCTCGCCGAAATCCTCGCGCGAGCCGTCCATCAGATCGCGGCCGTTCTTGCAACTGTCCATGACCGCCACGAACAGATCTTCCTTCGAACCGAAGTAGCGGCTGATCAGGGCCGCATCGACGCCGACGTCGCGCGCCACGTCGCGCATGCCGACATCATCATAGCTTTCCGCGCAAAAGCGTTCGCGCGCCGCTTCCAGAATGGCCTGGCGGGTGGCGTTGGCGTTACGCGGCCGGGGAACGTCGCAAAGGACCAATTGGTCGCACTCCAATAAACCTTACGGGCTATATGGCCTTGTCATCAGGCGTTGACAAGCGTCGCCGACGTCGTCTTTAAGTCAGCCGGTGTTGACTGGACGCCTCCTCCCCAATGAGCGCACAGTCCTTTGGATAAAATGACTCCCAAGGAGATTGCGCCGATGCGCACGGTGAAGATCGCGGCCGCGTCCGTCATGATGGCGGCTGCCCTCTATGGCTGTTCCAAGGGACAGGAGGCGCCGGCCCAGGGCGCGCCTCCGGTCACGGTGGCGACGCCCCTGTCGCAACAGGTTGTCGACTGGGACGAGTTCACAGGCCGCTTCGAGGCGACCCGCTCCGTCGACGTGCGCGCCCGCGTGGGCGGCTACATCCAGTCGGTTCACTTCAAGGACGGCGACTTCGTACGCCAGGGCCAACTGCTGTTCACCCTGGATCCGCGCCCGGCCCAGGCCGCCTTGGCTTCGGCCCGCGCCCAGCTGGCCCAGGGCCAGGCCCAGTTGACTCTGGCCCGCACCGAACTGGCCCGCGCCGAAGGCCTGTTGGCCTCTCAGGCCGTGTCCCAGGCCGAAGTCGACGCCAAGCGCGGCGCTGTCCAGACCGCCGAGGCCGCCATGGCCGCCGCCAACGCCGCCATCCGCGCGCGTCAGCTGGACGTGGAATTCACCCGCGTCACCGCCCCCATCTCGGGCCGCGTGTCCGACCGTCGGGTCGATCCGGGCAACCTGATCGGCGGCGGTTCGTCCGCCGGCGACGTGCTGACCACCATCGTCTCGTCATCGCCGATCTACTTCGTCTTCGACGGCTCCGAGGCCCTGGCCCTGAAATATCAGCGCGACGCCCGCAACGGGTCGGCTCCGATCCGCATCCGCCTGCAGGACGAGACCGCCTATGATCGCACCGGCACGCTGGACTTCACCGACAACGCCATCGACGCGTCTTCAGGCACCATCCGCCTCCGCGCCGTGGTGCAGAACGCCGACGGCTTCCTGAAGCCGGGCATGTTCGGCCACGCCCAGCTGGCCGGCTCGGGCGGTTACGCCGCCATGCTGGTGCCGGACGCCGCCGTCGTCACCGATGGTCCGCGCAAGGTGGTCTATGTCGTCGCCAAGGACGGCACGGTCGGCGCCAAGCCGGTCCAGCTGGGACCGGTCGCCAACGGCCTGCGTGTCGTGCGCACGGGCCTGGCGCCGGACGACCGCGTCATCATCAACGGCCTTCAGCGCGCCCGTCCGGGCCAGAAGGTCACCGCCCAGAACGGGACCATCAAGGCCGAGGAAGCCAAGGCCGACGCGCCTGTGACCACGGCCCCTGTCGCCTCGTCCGCCACCTTCGTCGCCAGCGCCGGCTGAGGAGGAGGCTCACGGGCCGGAACCTGATTCATGAACATCTCCCGCTTCTTCATCGACCGACCGATCTTCGCGATCGTGATCTCGGTCTTCATCACCCTGGTCGGCGCCTTCGCCATGCCGATGCTGCCGTTGGCGCAGTATCCGGACATCGCCCCGCCGACGATCAGCGTGACCGCCTCCTACGCCGGCGCCTCGGCTGAAACCCTGTCCGAAACGGTCGCCGCACCGCTCGAACAGGAGATCAACGGCGTCGAGAACATGCTCTACATGACCTCGTCGTCCACCTCGGACGGCCGGGTCAGCGTGACCGTGACCTTCCAGCCCGGCACCGACCTCGACACCGCCCAGGTGCTGGTTCAGAACCGGGTCGCCCTGGCCGAGCCGCGCCTGCCGGCGCAGGTCCGTCAGGTCGGCGTGGTCGTCAACAAGGAGTCGACCGGCTTCCTGATGCTGGCCTCGCTGACGTCCGACGATCCCGGCATCGACAGCGACTATCTGGGCAATCTGGCCCAGTCGACGATCCGCGACCGCCTGCTGCGGATCGACGGCGTCGGCGGCGTCCAGGTCTTCGGCGGCGGCAACTACGCCATGCGGATCTGGATCGATCCGGCCAAGGCCGCCGCGCGCGACCTGACCGCGCCCGAGATCATCGCCGCCCTGCAGGCCCAGAACGTTCAGGCCGCAGGCGGGTCGATCGGCCAGCCTCCCTTCCCGACCAACGCCGCCGCCTTCGAGCTGCCGGTTCAGGTCGAGGGCCGTCTGGCGGCGCCGGAAGAATTCGGCAAGGTGGTGCTCAAGACCGACGCTCAGGGCCGCGTGACCCGCGTCAGCGATATCGCCCGCGTCGAACTCGGCTCGGAAATCTACGGCGTCGAAGGCTATTTCAACGGCCAGCGCGGCGTCGGCGTCGCCATCATCCAGCAGCCCGGCTCCAACGCCCTGTCGACGGCCAACAAGGTCATCGCAGAGCTGGACGCCATCAAGGCCGACTTCCCGCCGGGCGTGAAATACGCCATCCCCTATAACCCGACGGAATACGTCGCCGCCTCGGTCTCGGCCGTTGAGCACGTGCTGATCGAAGCCGTCTTCCTGGTGATGATCGTCATCCTGGTCTTCCTGCAGACCTGGCGCGCGGCCATTATCCCGATCCTGGCCATCCCGGTCGCCCTGGTCGGCACCTTCGCGGTGCAGCTGGCCCTGGGCTATTCGATCAACTCCCTGTCGCTGTTCGCCCTGGTTCTGGCCGTCGGCATCGTCGTCGACGACGCCATCATCGTGGTCGAGAACGTCGAGCGCTACATCCGCGAGGGGCTGACGCCCAAAGAAGCCGCCTATCGGTCGATGCAGGAAGTGTCCGGCGCCCTGGTCGCCATCTCCCTGGTGCTGACCTCGGTGTTCGTGCCGACCGCCTTCGTGCCCGGCATCCCCGGCATCTTCTTCCGCCAGTTCGCGGTCACCATCGCCTCGGCGACGCTGATCTCCCTGCTGGTGTCGCTGACGCTGTCTCCCGCCCTGTCGGCCCTGCTGCTCAAGCCGCACAAGGACCACGACGAGAGCCGCAAGCCGGGCCTGATCGGCACGATCACCTATTACCTCGGCTGGGCCGGGGCCAAGTTCAACGAAGGCTTCGACTGGGTGTCGGACCGCTACGGCCGCATGACCGCCCGACTGATCCGCATGGTCACGGTCATGCTGGTCATCTACGCCGCCCTGCTGGCCCTGACCGGCTGGCGCATGGCCGACACGCCCACCGGCTTCATCCCGGCCCAGGATCAGGGCATCCTGATCGGCGTCGTCCAGCTTCCGCCGGGCGCCTCGCTGGAACGCACCAAGGCGGCCATGAACAAGGCTGTCGAGATCGTCCGCAAGGCCGATGGCGTTCAGGAAGTCACCGCCTTCGCCGGTCTGGACGGCTCCAGCTTCTCCATGTCGTCCAACGCCGCGACCATGTTCATCAAGCTGAACGACTACGACCAGCGCACCACGCCCGCGCTGGAGGCCTCGACCCTGGCAGGCGCGCTCAGCGGCGCGACCGGCGTCATCGAGGAAGCCAGCATCTTCATGCTGTCGCCCCCGCCCGTTCAGGGCCTGGGCACCGGCTCGGGCTTCAAGATGATGATCCAGGACCGTTCGGGTTCGGGCTTCAAGGCTCTGGAGGGCGCGACCTTCGCCATGATGGGCGCCGCCGCCCAGATGCCGGACGAGGTCCAGCAGGTGTTCAGCCTCTACAACACCGGCTCGCCGCGCATCGCCGCCAGCGTCGATCGCGACAAGGCCCTGCTGATGGGGGTCCAGCCGTCGACCGTGTTCAGCACCCTGGGCACCTACCTCGGCTCGACCTACGTCAACGACTTCAACTTCCTGGGCCGCACCTTCCGCGTCACCGCCCAGGCCGAGCCCGCCTATCGCGACGAACTGGCCGACATCGCCAACCTGAAGGTCCGTTCGGCCTCGGGCGGCATGGTGCCGATCGGTTCGGTGGCGACCCTGGCCGACGATTCCGGCCCGGCGCGCGTGGTCCGCTACAACCTGTTCCCGGCTTCGGAACTACAGGGTGAAGCGGCGCCGGGCGTGTCTACCGGCGACGCCATCGCCGCGATGGAGGAACTGGCCGCCAAGACCCTGCCCGAGGGCTTCGGCTACGAATGGACCGAACTGGCCCTCCAGGAGAAGGCGGCGGCCGGCGGCTCGACCATCATCTTCCTGATGGCGGTGGTGTTCGTCTTCCTGGTGCTGGCCGCCAACTATGAGGCCTTCACCCTGCCGCTGGCGGTCATCCTGATCGTGCCCATGTGTATCCTGGCGGCCATCCTGGGGGTGAACCTGCATGGTCTGGACAACAATATCCTGACCCAGGTCGGTCTGGTGGTCCTGATCGCGCTGGCGGCCAAGAACGCCATCCTGATCGTGGAGTTCGCCAAACAGGCCGAGGACAACGAAGGCCTCGACCGCTGGCAGGCCGCTGTTCAGGCCGCCCGTCAGCGCCTGCGCCCGATCCTGATGACCTCGTTCGCCTTCATCTTCGGCGTGCTGCCTCTGGCCATCGCCTCGGGCCCCGGCTCGGAGATGCAGAACGCCCTGGGCATCGCGGTCGTCTATGGAATGCTGGGGGTGACCTTCTTCGGTCTGATCTTCACCCCGGTCTTCTATGTCCTCTGTCGCTGGGTGGCGGGCAAGCTGCCCAAGGCGCCGGGCAAGGAGCGCGAGCTCCCCACCAGCTTCGGCTCCACGCCGCACGACCCCTTTGACCCCGACGGCCCGGAAGCGGCTCCCGCCGCTCCGCGCCAGGGAGATGCGTAAATGAACGGCAAACTCCGCACTCTGCTGACCGCCGCGGGGTCGGCCGCCCTGCTCGCCGCCTGCGCGGTGGGTCCCAAGGCGCCGCTCCCGACGATCCCGGCCGAAGGCCAGGGCGCCTTCATCGGCTCGCAATCCGCCTCGGTTTCGACCGAGGCGGCCCGCGACGACTGGTGGCGGCTGTATCAGGACCCGACGCTGGACGGCCTGATCCAGCAGGCCCTGACCGAGAACAACGAGTTGGAGGCGGCCGCGGCCAATCTGCGCGCCGTCCGGGCCTCGCTGTCCGAAGCCCGCTCGGGCCGGTTCCCGACCACCACGGCCTCGGCCGCCTATAACCGCAGCCGGGCCTCGACCGACACCGTACCCACGGCCAACGGCGCCAAGCTGCCGGAAGTCGACACCTATGACGTCGGTCTGGACGTGGCCTATGAGATCGACCTGTTCGGTCGGGTGGAATCTTCCATCCGCGCCGCACGGGGCGATGTGGCCGCCGCCGCCGCCGCGCTTGAAGTCGTGCGGGTGACCGTCGCCGCCGAAACGGCCCGGGCCTACGCCGACACCTGCTCAGCCAACGCCCAGATCGCCGTGGCCGAGCGGACCATCGACCTGCAGACCCAGACCGTCGACCTGACCCAGCGCCTGCTGGACGGGGGGGCCGGCAACGGTCTGGACGTGGCCCGCGCCCGCGCCGCGCTGGAACAGACTCGCGCCAGCCTACCGCCCCTGCGGGCGGCGCGCGACGGCGCCCTGTTCCGCCTGGCCACGCTGACCGGCCGCACCCCTGCCGAGGCCAGCGATGCGGCCCGCGCCTGCCAGTCGCCGCCGCAACTGTCGCAGCCGATCCCGGTCGGAGACGGAGCCGCCCTTCTGGCGCGTCGTCCCGACGTGCGTCAGGCGGAAGCCCGCCTGTCGGCCGCCGCCGCCCGCGTCAATGTCGCCACCGCCGGCCTTTATCCCAGCATCCGTCTGGGCGGGTCGCTGGGCTCGACGGCGCTCGACGCCTCGGATCTGGGCGAGAGCGCCAATATGCGCTTCAGCGTCGGCCCGCTGATCTCCTGGTCCTTCCCCAACGTCTGGGCGGCTCGGGCGCGGATCAAACAGGCTGGCGCCCAGTCGGACGCCGCCCTGGCGACCTTCGACCAGACCGTGCTGACGGCGCTGCAGGAGACCGAGACGGCGCTCAGCGCCTACGCCAACGAACTGGACCGCCGCACGGCCCTGCGCACAGCACGGGATCAGGCGGCCACGGCGGCGCGCCTGTCGCGCCTGCGCTTCGACGCGGGCGCCGACAGCTTCCTGACGGTGCTGGACGCCGAGCGGACCCTGGCCGGCGCCGACGCCGCCCTGGCCGCCTCGGAAGCCCAGGTCACCACCTACCAGATCGGCCTGTTCAAGGCCCTGGCGGGCGGTTGGGAACAGGCTCCCGATCCCGAAGCCTGACCTTCAGCCTCAAGCTGAAACTGAGACGCCCGGCTGGTTCGCCCGCCGGGCGTTTTCTTTGGCGCTTCTTCTGACCGCTCATGCTCCAGAAGAATATTCTTCTGATTAGGGCTGAAAGAACACCATCACACTGAACAATCATCGCCTGCAGCATGGCTCAATCGATGATCTTGCGATAGGGAGGCTGGGTGACCGCCTCCGCCGCCCTCCCCGAAGCCCTTGAGGCCGCCGCCTCGCCTGCCGCCGCCTTGGCCCAGGCGCGCCGGGTGGTGGTCAAGATCGGTTCGTCCCTGCTGTTCGACGCCGATCGACGCGCCGTCGCCGCCGACTGGCTGGCCAGCCTGTCCGCGGACATCGCCGCATTGCGTCGACAGGGGCGCGAGGCGATCGTCGTTTCCTCCGGCGCCGTGGCTCTGGGGCGCGGACGGCTGAACCTGTTTACCAGCCGCCTTCAGGACAAACAGGCCGCCGCCGCCGTGGGCCAGTCCCTGCTGATGCACGCCTGGGAAGAGGCCCTGGCCCCGCACGGGCTGATGGCGGGACAGGTGCTGCTAACCCGCGACGACACCGAGCGGCGGCGCCGCTGGCTCAACGGCCGCGCGACGCTGGAGGCCCTGCTGGCCCACGGCGTCGTCCCTGTGGTCAATGAGAACGACACCGTCGCCACCGAAGAGATCCGCTACGGCGACAACGACCGCCTGGCCGCGCGCGCGGCGCAACTCGGCCGGGCCGACCTGCTGATCCTGCTGTCCGATGTGGACGGCCTCTACACCGCTGACCCGCGCCGCGATCCGGACGCCCGTCACCTGCCGCTGATCGAGCGTCTGACGCCTGAAGTGCTGTCGATGGCGTCAGGCGCCAACACACAGGCCGGGGTCGGCACGGGCGGCATGGCGACCAAGCTGGCGGCGGCCCAGATCGCCGCCTCGGCCGGTTGCGCCACCGTCATCGCCTCGGGCCTGACCGACTACCCGTTGAGGGCGGTGCTGGACGGCGCCCGCGCCAGCCTGATCCTGGCGCCCGCCACCCCTCTGGCCGCGTGGAAACAGTGGATCGCGGGCAGCGTGGCGCCCGGCGGCGCCCTGACGCTGGATGCGGGGGCCGTCGCCGCCCTGCGTGCGGGGAAGAGCCTGCTGCCCTCCGGCGTCTTCGCCGTCAGCGGCGACTTCGGCAAGGGCGACAGCGTGCGCCTGACCGGCCCCGACGGCGCGCGCATCGGCGTCGGTCTGGCGTCCTACGCCGCCGATGAGATCGCCCTGATCCGCGGCCGCCATTCCGACGCGATCGAAGGCCTGCTGGGCTACCGAGGCCCCTCGGTCGTCATCCACCGCGACGATCTGGTTCTGGAGGACCGATGAGCGACCTCGACGCCGCCATGCTGGACATGATGATCGACATGGGCCGCCGCGCCCGCGCCGCCGCCGACGCCCTGCGCGCCACGACTCCGGACGCCCGTACTGACGCGCTCCATCGGCTCGCCAGCGGCTTGCGCGCCGCCGAGGTCGAGATCCTGTCCGCCAACGCCCGCGACGTAAGCCGCGCCCGCGAAGGCGGCCTGTCTGAGGCTCTGATCGACCGTCTGGCCCTGAATCCCGCCCGCGTCGAGGGCATGGCCGTCGCCGTCGAGACCATCGCCGCCCAGC
Organism: Brevundimonas sp. LPMIX5; assembly: GCF_003576505.1. NCBI lineage: Bacteria > Pseudomonadati > Pseudomonadota > Alphaproteobacteria > Caulobacterales > Caulobacteraceae > Brevundimonas > Brevundimonas sp. LPMIX5. The sequence goes on along the minus strand of NZ_QWTZ01000010.1, from coordinate 250,766 downwards.
CCGATCCCGTCGGCGCCCAAATGGCCCGCTGGACCCCGCCCAACGGTCTGGACATCGCCCGCGTCCGCACCCCCATCGGCGTGCTGGCCGTCATCTATGAGAGCCGCCCGAACGTCACCGCCGACGCCGCCGCCCTGTGCCTGCGTTCGGGCAATGCGGCGATCCTGCGCTGCGGCTCGGACTGCCTCGACTCCTCGCGCGCCATCGCCGCCGTCGTCGCCCGCGCCGTGAGCGAAGCGGGCCTGCCCGCCGACGCCATCCAACTCGTCCCTGCCCCCGACCGCGAGGCCGTCGGCGCCATCCTCTCAGGCCTGAACGGCGCCATCGACCTGATCATCCCGCGCGGCGGCAAAAGTCTGGTCGCCCGCGTCCAGTCAGAAGCCAAGGCGCCCGTGCTCGGCCACCTTGAGGGCCTGTGCCACACCTATCTGGACGCCGCCGCCGATCTGGACGTCGCCCGCCGCGTGACCCTGAACGCCAAGATGCGCCGCGTCTCAGTGTGCGGCGCGACCGAAACCCTGCTGGTCGACCGCGCGGCGGCCGAGCGCCTGCTGCCCGCTGTGGCCACCGACCTGATCGCCGCCGGATGCGAATTGCGCGGCGACGCCGAAGCCTGCGCCCTGGTCCCCGGCATGGCCCAGGCTGTCGAGACCGACTGGACCACCGAATACCTGGCCCCCGTCCTGTCGGTGCGCGTGGTGGAAGGCGTGGACGACGCGGTCGCGCACATCCGCGCTTACGGCTCGGGCCACACCGAGGCCATCGTCACCACCGACGAAAAGGCGGCGGAACGCTTCGCCGAGGGCGTAGACAGCGCCATCGTCCTGATCAACGCCTCGACCCAGTTCGCCGACGGCGGAGAGTTCGGCTTCGGCGGCGAAATCGGCATCTCGACCTCAAAGCTGCATGCGCGCGGGCCAGTCGGGGCGGAGCAGCTGACCACCTACAAATATGTGGTGCGCGGCCAGGGCCAGACGCGCCCCTGATCCATCGCCGACGCAGAGAAGGCCGGAGCCCGAACTCCGGCCTTCCTCACCTCAAGCGGGGCCTCAAGCAGCCCGAAGGGCGATAGGCCCCCAAAAAGAGTGCTTATGCGCCCCTTTCAGGGAGCGCATAAGCGATCACATAGTCCCCGCGCGGCGTCTCCATGAAGTGATGCCCGCCGGCCATGATGACCAGATACTGGCGGCCGTTCTGCTCATAGATCATCGGATTGGCCTGACCGCCTGCCGGAAGCACGTCCGACCACACCGTCTTGCCGGTCTCGATGTCGATGGCCCGGATCAGATCGTCCGTCGCGGCGGCGATGAAGATCAGCCCGCCCGCCGTCACCGCCGAGCCGCCGTTGTTCGGCGTGCCGATCTCCAGCGGCAGCATGGAGGGGATGCCGAACGGTCCGTTCTTGCGCGCCGTGCCGAACGGACGATCCCACAGGGTGCGGCCGCTCTTCAGATCGATGGCCCGCATCCCGCCATAGGGGGGCTGTTTGCACAGCAGGCCGGTAAACTTGACCCGCCAGCCCGCATTGACGTCGATGGCGTAGGGTACGCCCATCTGCGGGTCGCCCGCGCCCTCGGCCTTGGACTTCGACAGATTGCCGCCGCGGTTGGCCGCCTCCTTCTCGCGCTCGATGTAGCGGGGATCGTCGCGCGGGAACCAGCCCAGACGGTCGGCCTCGGCGCGAGGCACCAGGCGGTTGTGATTGGGCATGTCGTTGTAGTTGGCCACGATCACGCCGCGCGCCGGATCGACCGCCACCCCGCCCCAGTCCGAGCCGCCATTATAGCCCGGGTACTGGATCCAGTAACGGTCCGCCGTCGGCGGGGTGAAGTAGCCGTCATAGGCCGCCTGACGGAACTGGATGCGGCAGACCATCTGGTCGATCGGCGACATGCCCCACATGTCACGCTCGGTCAGGTCGGCCTTTCTCAGCGTGTGGAACAGCGAGAAGGGCTGGGTCGGGCTGCGCTGCGACGGCTCGACGCCGCCCTGCGGCACGCGGCGCTCCTCCACCTTGTGCAGCGGCTGGCCGGTGCGGCGGTCCAGAATGTAGAGATCGCCCTGTTTGGACGGCAGGATCACCGCCGGAACCATGGTCCCGTTGACCGGCATGTCGACCAGAGTCGCCTGCGAGCCGAGGTCATAGTCCCAGACGTCCTTGCGCACCGTCTGGAAATGCCAGCGCGGCTTGCCCGTGGTCACGTCCAGCGCGACCAGAGAGGTCGAATATTCATTCTCCGCCGGACGGCGCAGTCCGGAATAGTAGTCCGCCGAGGAGTTGCCCATCGGCAGGAAAACCAGGCCGAGCGCCTCATCGGCTGTCGCCGTGGTCCACATGTTCGGCGTGCCGGGCGTATAGGTCTCGCCCTCGGGCGGCAGGGTCGTGATATCCGGACGCATCATGTCCCAGGCGAAGCGCAGTTCGCCCGTCATGGCGTCGAAGCCCTGAATGACGCCCGAGGCGTTCCAGCGTTTCTGACCGTCCAGCACCTGATGGCCGGTCACCACCACCCCGCGCACGATCACCGGCGCCGAGGTGATCGACACCATGCCCGGATAGGGGTCGCCCATACCGTGCTTGATGCTGACCTCGCCGTTGCTTCCGAACCCGGCGCAGGGCGCGCCCGTGCGGGCGTCCACGGCCACCAGGCGTCCGTCCAGCGTGCCCTCTATGATGCGCGTCGCGCAGGGCTGGGCCGCGTCGACATTGGGCGCGGCGTAATAGGTCACGCCGCGGCAGGCGGCGGTATAGGGAATCTGGTCGTCGGCGACCTTGGGGTCATAGGTCCACTTCTGCTTGCCCGTCGCCGCATCGACCGCGAACAGCCGGTTGCGGGCCGAGCACAGATAGAGGGTGTCGCCGACCTTCAGCGGGGTCGTCTCTGCCCCCCAGCGTTCATCGGGCAAGTCGCCGGTGCGGAAGGTCCAGGCGCGCTGCAAGCCCTTCACATTGTCCTTGGTGATCTGGTTCAGCGGCGAATAGCGCTGGGCGCTGTCCGAACCGCCCCAGGCGGGCCAGTCGGCGCCGACCTTCAGCACCGCCGGGTCGCCCGCGCCGCCGCTCGCCGCGCCGGGCACGGGGCTCAACACCCTGGCCTTGTTGGCCTGAGCCACCACCACGCCGGAAATCAGGCCGAAAACGACGATGGCCGCCAGTCCGCTGAGCACCAGTCGACCGCCGCCTCCGTCGCGCTTCAGCACCGGAAGGCTGAAGACCACGGCGATCAGCAGCACCAGCGGCGCCACGACACGCGGCACCAGGGCCCAGCCGTTCAGCCCGACCTCCCACAGCGCCCAGACGACGGTGCCGATGAAGATGGCGACATAGAGCCAGGCGCCCAGGGGTCTGAGCAGAGCCAGAAGCCCCCCCGACACGATCATCAACAGGCCGACGATCAGATAATAGGCCGATCCGCCCAGCATGATCAGCTGACCCCCGCCTATGGTCAGCGTCAGTCCGATCAGGGCGATGACAATGCCCAGAAGCCTTACCAGGACGCTTCCGAATCCGCGCCCACGCTCGATGGATGGCATCTCGCCCCTCCTGTTCCCGCAGCTTGGCCTTGAAAGGACGCAACACGCGAACAGCCGCGACGTTCCGTCGCGCCGACAGGAAGATGAGGGCGCGCCCAACGCCGTCGTTGGCGCGCCTGTCAGTCCACGGATGCAAAAAGGGCCGCTCGCCCGAAGCAAGCGGCCCTTAAGGAGGATCAGAAAGCGTTGGGCTTACTGGCGCGCCATCTGGCTGGACAGGATCAGGTCCAGCTGCTTGCGCATATGAGGAGTCAATTCCTCAACGCCCCAGCCGTCATAGGCGGCGTAGCGGAAGTTGGAGATGAAGGTGTCCCAGATCATGCGCGGCAGCAGGGTCTGGTCGATGTCCTGGCGCAGCTCGCCTTCACCCACGGCCGCCTGAAGCAGGTCCTGAATCCACAGAACCAGCGGACCGACGAAGGCGCGCGAGCGCTGATCGGCGTCTTCCGGCTGGAACCAGGAGCGCGCGACCATCGCCTGCATCAGCGGCAGATGCCCCAGCGAGCGATGATAACCGGCCGTCAGAGCGGCGGTCAGGCGATCCGTGACGCGGCCTTCAACGCCCGCAGCGCCGGTCCGCATGTCGTTCAGCAGGCCTTCCATTTCCTCGGAGAAGACCGTCTCGAACAATTCGGCCTTATCCTGGAAGTTGGCGAAGACCGCGCCGGTCGACATTCCGGCGCCCTTGGCGATGTCGCGGATCGTCGCCGCGTCATAGCCGCGCTCGGCGAAGAGGGTCCGCGCCGCATCCAGCACCTTGAGGCGCGTACGAACCTTCGCCGCCTGGCGGCGATTCATCCGCGGAGGCGCAACGTTTTCGACGGTTTCAGCAAGAGAGGGGGAGGGCACGCGCATAGACAGGTGGCTCTGGGCTTAAATGGGCGGCGCGCTCGCCAATCCAGACCGCGTCGTTCGACCCGGCCCGAACTTTGAAGACGACGGGCGCCCCTGAAACTAAGGGCGAACTTTCATCACCGAACAATGACCAAAATGGGTCGCGGCTGGCAAAAATCTCTGCCCTGCCCTCGCCGGGCAATCAAGAACACTACGCAATTATACGAATAGCCGCGGCGCGATGTTACAAATGACGGGCCTCATCCCAGCGAGACTTTACTCTTACAGACCTCTACTGGAGCGTCGGCAAGTGTCCGGCCTCCGCCGCTGCAGTCCCGCCTTCACCCTGCCCCTCGCTCTCTGGATGAATTTTTTTTAAGACAGGGCTCCGCGCTTCCGGCCTAGGGTTCGCGCCCGAGGCCCCAGGGGCTGAAAACGAGGAAACATCCATGAAGAAACTGCTTGTCGGCGTAGCCGCTGTCGCCCTTCTGGCGCCTGCCGCCGCCCTGGCGGGCGATGGTCACGACCATGCCTGCATCGACGACGCCTGCACCGTCTTCGAACTGTTCCAGACTCCGGACGCCTCAGGCGGCGCTTCGGGCTGGCAGGGAACCGAAGCGCCCAAATACGGGACCTGGGGCTTCGACCTGACGGGCCGCGACACCTCGGTAAAGCCGGGCGACAGCTTCTTCCGCTACGCCAACGGCGCCGCCTTCGACAAGCTGACCATCCCGTCGGACCGCACCTCCTACGGCTCCTTCGCCCTGCTGCGCGAACTGTCCGACAACCGGATGAAGGAACTGGTGCAAGGCCTGGCGGGCCGCTCTGACCTGACAGCTGGCTCCGACGAGCAGAAGATCGCCGACGCCTACCGTTCCTATATGGACGAGGCGCGCATCGAGGCGCTGGACGCCCAGCCGCTGCAGCCGTTCCTGGCCGCCATCCGCGCCGCCGACACCCATGAGAAGATCGCCGCCTATATGGGCCAGACCCAGGGCCGCGTCGGGTCGTCTCTCTTCGGCACCGGCATCACGATCGACCAGAAAAACCCGACCCGGTACGTCGTGGCTACGGGCCAGTCGGGCCTGGGGCTGCCCAACCGCGACTATTATCTGGACGCCCGCTTCGCCGACAAAAAGGAGAAGTATCAGGCCTATGTCGAGCGAATGCTGACCAATATCGGCTGGAACGATCCCGCCGGTTCGGCCGCCGCCATCGTCGCCCTTGAGGACCAGATCGCCGAAGCCCACTGGACGCCGGTGGAAAGCCGCGACCGCGACAAGACCTATAATGAATACTCGATCCAGACCCTGGCCGCCGACGCGCCGGGCTTCGACTGGAACGGCTATTTCAACGCCGCCGGCCTGGGCTCGATCGACCGCCTGATCGTGCGGCAGAACACAGCCATGCCCAAGATCGCCGCCGTCTTCGCCCAGACGCCGGTCGCGACCCTGCAGGCCTGGCAGGCCTTCCACACCACCGACGATGCGGCGGGCGCCCTGTCCAAACGCTTCTCCGACGCCCAGTGGGAATTCCGTTCGCGCGACCTGTCGGGCCAGCCCGAACAGCGCAGCCGTGAAAAGCGCGCCATCAGCTTCGCCGAGGGCGCCCTGGGCGAGGCGGCGGGCCGTCTATACGTCGCCGAATACTTCCCGGCCGAATCCAAGGCCAAGATGGAAGAACTGGTCGCCAATCTGCGCACCGCCCTGTCGCACCGCATCGACAACCTGACGTGGATGGGCGCCGAGACCAAGGCGGCGGCTCAGGAGAAGCTGCAGAAATTCACCGTCAAGATCGGCTACCCGAACAAGTGGCGCGACTATTCGGCGTTGGAGATCAAGGCCGACGACCTGTTCGGCAACAGCCAGCGCATGGGTCAGTTCCAGTGGAACTACCGTCTGTCGCGCCTCGACCAGCCGGTCGACAAGGACGAGTGGGGCATGACCCCGCAGACGGTGAACGCCTATTATAACTCGGCCAATAACGAGATCGTCTTCCCCGCGGCGATCCTGCAGCCGCCCTTCTTCGATCCGGACGCGGACCCGGCCGTCAACTACGGCGGCATCGGCGGCGTGATCGGCCACGAGATCGGCCACGGCTTCGACGATCAGGGCTCCAAGTCCGACGGCGACGGCGTGCTGCGCAACTGGTGGACCGAAGAGGACAAGGCCAACTTCAAGGCCCTGACCACCCGCCTGGGCGCCCAGTACGATGAGTTCGAGCCCCTGCCCGGCTTCCACGTCAACGGCGGCCTGACGATGGGCGAGAACATCGGCGACGCCGCCGGCACGGCGGTGGGCCTGGAGGCCTATCACCTGTCGCTGAACGGCCAGCCGGCGCCGGTTATCGACGGCGTGACGGGCGACCAGCGCTTCTTCTACGGCTGGGCGCAGGTCTGGCAGTCGAAGTACCGCGAGGACGCGCTGAAGAACCAGATCGCCACCGATCCGCACAGCCCGGCCGAGTTCCGCGTGATCGGCCCCGTGCGCAATATCGACGCCTGGTACGAGGCCTTCGGCGTCAAGCCCGGCGACAAATACTACCTGGCCCCAGAAGATCGCGTCCGCATCTGGTAAGGACGCCGCCTGCTGAATGAAGAGGGCCAGAGCCGCGACGCTCCGGCCCTTTTTTTCATGGACGCCGCACCGCAGCGCGCACATTCTCGAACACTCTTCGATAGTCGTTGAGCTTCAGGCATGAAAAAGCCCGCTGCGGGGGATACATCGCAGCGGGCCTTCACGCTCTCTCAGGAGCGGACGTTTCCTCCCCGAAACGCCTTCAAGATGTCGCTGCGGCTTACCGCTGCGCCTCTTGAGTGAGACCAAATGACGCCATTGGCCGGGGCGCGTCAACCAAGCGAGCGCCGAAAGCCTACGCTTTTATGACTAAACGCTGATAAGTCACGACGTCGTCATGGATATTATCGAAGACTATTCGATAATAGAGCGCACCACGGCCACCAGCTGATCGCGCGCCACGGTCTGCTGCCCTGGACGTTCGGCCTTCCAGGCGTCGTTGTCGGCGATGGCGGCGGCGCGGGCGCGTCCGGCGTCCAGATCCTTGATCGTCACCTGGCCGGCGGCGATCTCGTCTCCGCCCAGGATGACGGCGGCCGGGGCGCCGCGCCGGTCGGCGTATTTCATCTGCGCCTTCATGCCCGCCCGGCCCAGATAGAGCTCGGCGGCGATACCCGCCGCCCGCAGTTCGGACACGGCGTCGAGATAGTGCTGCATGTCGTCCTCAGAGAAGACGATGGCCACCACCGGCCCGCGCGTCGCGTCCTCGGCGCCGCGTCCGGCCGCGCGCAGGGCCGAGGCCAGGCGCGACACGCCGAAGGAGAAGCCCGTCGCCGGGGTCGACTGGCCGGTGAAGCGCGACACCAGATCGTCATAGCGCCCGCCGCCGCCGATCGAGCCGAAGCGCACGGCCCGACCCTTTTCGTCCTTGGTGTCCAGCAGCAGCTCGGCCTCGAACACCGCGCCGGTGTAGTATTCCAACCCGCGCACGATGGTCGGATCGAAGCGCACGTCGTCCTGCGAAACGCCCATGGCGGTCAGGGCGCGGTCGATGGCGGCCAGTTCCTTGAGCGCCTCTTCGCCCGCGGCGCCCAAGAAACCCGAACGGGCCGCGCCCGATACGGCGTCCAGCACGCCAGCACGGCTGAGACCCGGCGCCTCGGCCGAGGCCAGGAAGGCTTCGATCGCGCCGATCACCGAGGCGGGCAGATTCGCGCCCTTGGTGTAGTCGCCGGACTCGTCCAGACGCCCCTCGCCCAGCAGCAGGCGCACGCCCTCGACGCCCAGGCGGTCGTATTTGTCCACCGCGCGCAGGGCGGTCAGGCGCTGCATCGGATCCGTGATCCCGCCCGCGTCGAACAGGCCGTCGAACAGCTTGCGGTTGGAGACGCGGATCACCGCCTGCCCCGCCACCAGACCCGCCGCGCGCAGACCTTCGCAGCCCATGGCGATGATTTCGGCGTCGGCCTCGGGCCGGTCCGACCCGACAGTGTCGGCGTCGCACTGCCAGAACTCGCGGAAGCGGCCCGGCCCCGGCTTCTCATTACGCCACACCGGCCCATAAGCGTAGCGGCGGAACGGCTTGGGCAAGATCTCCCAGTTATGGGCGGCGAAACGGGCCAACGGCGCCGTGTGGTCGTAGCGCAGAGCCATCCACTGATCGTCATCGTCCTGAAGCGCGAAGACGCCCTCGTTCGGACGGTCGGCGTCCGGCAGGAACTTGCCCAGAGCGTCGGCGTATTCGAACGCCGGAGTCTCCAGCGCCTCAAAGCCCCAGCGCTCATAGACCTCGGACACGCGCGCGACGATGCGGCGCTCGGCGGTCAGGTCGCGGCCGCGACGGTCGGCGAACCCACGGGGAGCACGGGCTTCGGGGCGGTTGGAGGCTTCGTCGGTCATGGGGCGGCGATTAAGCCATCAGATAGGCCGCCGCAACTCACAGTCCGTCGGGCGCCGCCCGCATCCGCCCTCAGGCCGTGCGGCGCAGCGGCAGATCCCGACCATAGCTCAGGCGCCGCCACAGCCATTCGAACGGCCCCATGGTGAACTTCGACAGCCACAGCGGCGACCAGATCAGTTGCAGCGCCCAGACGCCGACGACGATGGCCCACTGCATCGGATAGTCGACCTGGCCGAACAGACGCGGTCCCCACGGCATGTAGAAGATTGTCGTCATGATCAGGGTCTGGGTCAGATAGTTGGTGAAGGCCATCCGCCCCACAGGCGCCAGGGCCTTGCGCAGCCAGCCCACCCCGCGCGTCGTCGCCAGGATCAGCGCCGACGCATAGCCCAGGGTGATGATCAGCGGATAGGAACCGACCGCCATCGCCCAACCGCCGGTCGCCTCGACCTCGGCCCCAGCCTGAATCTCCAGCCATTCCAGCACGCCCAGCAGGGCCAGCACCACAGCCCCGCCCGCCATCAACAGTCCATAGACGCGCATCGACATCCGGCCGTGGAAGAACCCCGCCTTGAACAGGCCCAGCCCCAACATCATCAGCGGAACCGTCGAAAACACATACATCAGCAGGCTCATGCCCTGGCTGATCGCCCAAGCCTTCAGGTTTTCGAGCGCCGAGCCGGCCCAGCCGCTCTGATAGGCGGCGATGGACGCGGCCACCGCCCCGTCCGAAGCCCCGCCGCTGCTCATCGCCTCGGGGAAATGCGCCGTCAGCAGCATCAGCCCGGCCTGCAAGGTCGCCAGGGCGACGGTCGCCCCCGCTCCGATCCAGATCAGCCGCCTGGCGGGCATCGACCGCATCATCATCACGAACAGGCCCGACCAGGCGTAGAGCAACAGGATGTCGCCGTACCAGAAGGCCGCGCCGTGGATCAGGCCGAACAGGGCCAGGAACAGCAGGCGGCGACGCAGGACGCGCCCCTTCGCCTCATCGCCCCGCTCGCCGCCGACCAGGAAGATCGAGACGCCGAACAGCATGGAGAACAGGGTGACGAATTTCTGGCGGAAGAAGACGGCGATGATCCATTGCGCCACGCCCGACGCATCCGGCCCCGCCGGAAAGGGCGACTGGCCGCTGGTCATCTCAATCGCCATCATCGGCAAGGCGAAGGCGGCCGCATTGACCGCCAGAATGCCCAGCACCGCGGCGCCGCGCAGCACGTCCAGCGTGACGATCCGCTGGTCCGCCGCCACCGGCTTCGGCTGGGTCATCTCGACCTGGTCCCTCATGCTCGCCCCTATCCCTGCGTGAAGAGTTCGAGGCTTAGGCGGGACCGCCGCCGCAGTTCACGTTAAATTCCGGTAACGTCCCGCTCCTGCAGCACGCCCATGCGGTTCTTGACGACAGGCGCCGGGACAAAACCCAGCCAGGCGACGCACAGGCCGCCCCACAGCGCATAGCTGACGCCCACCATGACGGCCAAAGGCAGTCCCGCCACGCCATAGATCAACAGCGCCGTCTCGATCGCCCCCAACCCCTGAACCAGGCTCTGCGACGCAGCGCCCGCCAGGGTCGCCATGATCACAGCCATGATCGCCTGCATCGCCGCCGCCAGCAGGCCGCCGAACACGGTGAAGCGGCAGACCACCCCCAACCGCGTCGATGGACGGCCCGTCCTGGCGTGGCTGTTCAGCAGCAGCCACAGCCCGACCGGCGCCGCGATCAGTCCGACCGCCAGCATCACCAGCCGCCAGTCCGTGTCTACGCCCGACCACCAGTTCTCGGGCGGCCAGATGAACAGGGTCAGGATCGCCGGAGGCCAGGCCGCCGCCGCCAGGGCGGCCGGAACCAGGGCGCCCGCGCCGCGCCGCGGCGCCACGCGCTTCAGGCCCGGCAGGGAGGGAAGGGCGCCGGCCATCAGCGGGTCGGAACCGGCGTCTCGCCGGAATAGTCGTAGAAGCCGCGCCCGCTCTTCTTGCCCAGCCAGCCGGCCTCGACATATTTCACCAGCAGCGGACAGGGCCGGTATTTGCTGTCGGCCAGCCCTTCGTACAGCACGTTCATGATGGCCAGGGCCACGTCCAGCCCCATGAAGTCCGCCAGCTCCAGCGGCCCCATCGGGTGGTTGGCGCCCAGCTTCAGCGCCTTGTCGATCGAGGCCACGTCGCCGACGCCCTCGTACAGCACATAGACCGCCTCATTCATCATCGGCACCAGGATGCGGTTGACGATGAAGGCCGGAAAGTCCTCGGACTCGGTCGTGATCTTGCCGAGGCTCTCGGCGAAGGCGACCGCCGTCTCGAAGGTCGAGGCCGAGGTGGCGATGCCGCGCACCAGTTCGACCAGCTTCATCGTCGGCGCCGGCTTCATGAAGTGCAGGCCGATGAAACGCTCGGGCCGATCCGTCACCGAGGCCAGCCGGGTGATGGAGATCGACGAGGTATTGGACGCCAGCAGCGTATCCGGACCCAGAAGCGGCGTCAGCTCGGTGAAGACGCCCTTCTTGACGGCCTCTTCCTCGGACGCGGCCTCAATGACCAGATCGGCCTTGGCCGCCTCGGCCAGAGTCGCCACGGCGCTGATGCGCTGAAGGGCGGCCTGGGCCTCCGCCTCGGTCGACAGGCCGCGCGTCGCGCGCCGCGCCAGGCTGGCCGCGATCTCGCCCAAGGCCAGAGTCACCCGGCCCGGTGCAATGTCGTACAGCTTCACCTCATAGCCGCCGGCGGCCACCACCTGAGCGATGCCCGAACCCATTTGCCCGGCGCCGATGACGGCGACTGTCCTGATGGTAGTCATGAATTACGCATTGTATACGGTCCGCCAGTGACCTGTCGTCGGCACCTTAGGAGCCCGTTCGCGCCGCGCAAGGGCGGAAATGGGCGCCGGACGCCGAATCCCCGTTCCCGTGGCCCCGGTTCAACGACGTCCCCGCCTCAACTTCAGCCTCAGCCCAGCGACATGATCAGCATCGGCGCGACCGTCCGGTTGAACAACACGCTCAGGAACTGCAACGCCAGGAGGGCGATGATCGGCGTGATGTCGATGCCGCCCAGCGGCGGCACCACCCTTTGGATCGGCCCCAGGATCGGACGCGTCACCGTATCCAGCACATAGGCGATCTGTCCAACGAGGCGGTTGCGCGGATTGACCACGTCGAAGGCGAACAGCCAACTCAGGATCGCCGAGGCGATGATGCACCAGATCATCAGGGTGACGACGGCGTTCACCAGCCAGACAAGGGCGAAACCCATAAGAAACTCCTGCTTCGTTCACGCCGCTTCTAGCGGCCCGGTCGCCGATCGCCAAGGATTCGTGCGCGGCCCGTTGACACGCCCCCCTGGACGCTTCTATGTCCCGCGCCTGCCTGTCGGTCGGGGCCGTAGCTCAGTTGGTAGAGCGCGTCGTTCGCAATGACGAGGTCAGGGGTTCGACTCCCCTCGGCTCCACCAGGCACCGACCCAATGGATGGCGGATATAGCCGACGCCCAGTGGTTGACGGCGCTGCGGCAACCCAGTGGAAAACCGGGCGTTCATCATGGCCACAGGACGCGCCATGACCTTTACCCAGCTCGACCCGCCTCTTCCGATCCACGTTCAGGACAAGGGGGCCGGCTACGCCTTCGCCGTTATCGATTATGGCCAGGAGCATAATCTGATCTGGGTCACCGCCATCAATGAGAGCGGCGAGATTTGGTGTGCGCCCAACCCAAAGGTCAGGATGATGGCCAACTGGACCATGGGACGTCGCAAGCCCGAAACCGCCGGCTCGAACTGCGCACCTGGCGGCCAGGGTTAGTTTTCGCAGTAGAAGTTGCAGTACCAGTCCACGAATCGGGCGACGCCCTCCTCCACCGGGGTCGAGGGAGCGTAGTCGAGGGCGGTCAGGGTGTCGGTCACGTCGGCTTCGGTGTCGGCTACATCCCCGTCCTGCATGGGCATGAGGTTCAGCTTGGCCTTGCGGCCCAGCTTGGTCTCTAGCACCTCGATATAGCGCATCAGCGGCACCGGGCGGCCCGCGCCCAGGTTCAGGATACGCCAGGGAGCGACGCCGCTGGTGGCCGGGTTGGGCGCGGTCGCGTCCCATGTCTGGTCGATGGCGGCCGGACGGTCGAGGGCGGCCACCACGCCGGTGACGATGTCGTCGACATAGGTGAAGTCGCGACTCATCCGCCCCTCGCCATAGACGTCGATCGGCTCGTCTTTCAGGATAGCGCGGGTGAATTTGAACAGGGCCATGTCCGGCCGACCCCAAGGGCCATAGACGGTGAAGAACCGCAGCCCCGTCGCCGGAAAGCCGAACAGGTGGGCGTAGGAATGGGCCATGGCCTCATTGGCCAGCTTGGTCGCCGCATAGACGGTCAGCGGATGATCCGCGGGCTGTCGCACCGAGAAGGGCAGGGCGCGGTTGGCGCCGAACACCGAACTGGTCGAGGCGAAGACCAGATTGGCGGCCCCGACCGCGCGGCAACCTTCTAGAATGCTGAGGAAGCCGACGACATTGGAATCGACATAGGTCTCGGGCGCTTCCAGGCTGTAGCGAACGCCCGCCTGGGCGGCGAGATGCACCACCCGGCGCGGCTGGTGCTCGGCGAACAGGGCGGCGACGCCGTCGCGGTCGGCCAGATCCAGCGTGTGATGGCGGTAGTGCGAATAGGCCTGAAGCTGGGCCAGCCGGGCCTGCTTCAGCGTCGGGTCGTAATAGGCGTTGAGGTTGTCCAGCCCGATAACGCGTTCGCCCCGCTCCAGCAGACGCCGGGCGGTATGGAAGCCGATGAAGCCGGCGGAGCCGGTGACAAGGACGGGATCGCTCATGATCGGCTGCGATAAACGGTCGCGCGGTCGGACGCCAGCGTCGGCGCCTTAAGGCAGCGCTTCCGCCACGGCGGGCGCGGGCGCCAGAAGCTGGGCCGAAACATTCAGTCCTACGCCTGCGATCAGGCAGGCCGCCGCTGCGAACAGCATCAGACGCGCCGTTCTTGTCTCCGGCCCCAAAGGCCGGGCGAACAGCAGGACCAACAGGGCGACCAGGGCCAGGGCCCCCGGCAGGTCCATCCCCACGCCCAGGAAGACGAAGTGGCCGATCCCCGCCAGCCAGGCCCCGCCCAGCACTGTCGTGACGGCCGACGGCAGGAGGCCGAGCGGCCGCGTCAGGCTGGGGTCGATCATCGCCGCCAGCGCCGCCGTCGTCGCAGTCAGCAACACAGGCCAGACGAACAGCAGGGCCGCCTCGGGCGCCGCCCCCTGCAGGGCGCAGCCAAAGACGAAGACCAGAGCGATGAGACCCAGCCAGCCGCCCCAGGCCGACCGCTCGTCCTGGGGCCGTTCTTGGCCCGGCCATAGCGACAGGCCGACCGCGACGACGCCCAGCCCCAGCAGCACGGTGCTGAACCCGCCGACGATCAGGGCCACGGCGGTCAAGACGGCGAGCGCCCCGCCCGTCACGCGCGGCCGCGTCCGGCGCGCGCCGGTCAGAAGAAGCAGCGCCAGGGCGACAATCGCCAAGACCGCCCCCGCCTCCATCCACGGCAGACGGCGCAGCAGGGTGTAATAGACATCAGGCGAGGCGGCGCGGCTCGACATCGGCCCGGCGAGCAGGCGCGTCGCCTGCAGCAGGATGACGCCGCCGGTCAGGAACCACAGCCCGTCCAGCGCGCCCAAACCGACCTGTTTCGCCGTCAGCCCAGCGCCTCGCCGCGCCCGCCAGGCCGCAAAACCGCCCAAGGCCGCAGCCAGAGCCAGCAGGACCCAGCCCGTCGCCTGCTTATGTGCGATCATCCAACGGCCGAAGATATCGGCATAGACCAGGTTCTCGTCCCGGCCCGGCAGGCTGGGCGCGCGCAGCAAGGCGTCGGCCGCCTCCAGCGCCTGAGAACCGAGGTGCTGCACCGCGCCCTGATCGAGATTGGCGGGCGTGGCGTTTGCGGCGTGATACTGGTCAGGGCGGCCGATGAAGGCCAGGTTCAGCCCGCCGATCCCCCGGTCCTTGGGCACGGTGAAGTCGGTGCCGTTGGGCATCCGCTCATACATGAAGGCGGCGATGGAGGTGGCGGTGGTCCCCCCGTCGGCCTTGGCCGCCGCACGGCGGAACAGCTGGACCGTCGGCCCGGCCTCACGGCCGGTCTCGAACATGGCGGCGCGGCCGCCGCCGCCGCGCGCCTCAAGGTTGACCACCGCCCCGATGCGATCACGCAAGGGATGGCCGCCGAAGAAGACCCGCGCCCCGTCCAGGCCCAGTTCCTCCGCATCGGTCAGCAGGACGACGAGGTCGCGCTCGGCCGGGCCGCGCGCCTGGATCGCCCGCACCGCCTCCAGAATGGCGGAGACCCCGGCCGAATCGTCGGCCGCGCCGGGCGAGCCGACCACAGTGTCGTAATGGGCCATCAGCATGACGGCGGGCTGCTCGCGATCCTTGCCCGGCAGGACGCCGATCAGATTGACCGCCTGATTGTCCGCCGCGCCGGGATCGCCGCCTGCGCGCTCCAGCCGCTTGACCGAGGCGGGCGACAGCGGTCCCGCCTGCTCGCTGACCTGAAGCCCCAGCTGCGTCAGGCGGTCGTTCAGATAGGCGCGGACCCGCGCATGTTCCGGCGAGCCGACCGGGTGCGGGGCGCGGGCGATCTGTTGGATGTCGATCATCGCCCGCCCGGCCGAGAAGGCGACGGCGGGCGCGTCCGCCGGTCGGGGCTTCGGCGTCTGAGTGGTCCACACCACCAGCAAGAAGGCGAGCGTCAGCGATCCGAACAGCAGGGCCAGCCGCATGAGAGATCCTCCCCGATCCGAGCGGCAGTAGGACCAAGCGAACGCCGGATGGCAAGAGGGCGACGACGGGTCTTCCCGCCGCCGCCCTCAAGTTTGGTCAGCCGGTGAAGGCTTAGAAGCGCTTCGACAGCTCCACGCCGTACATGCGCGGCTCGTTGACGAAGGCCGTCAGGTTGTTGAAGTCGATGGCGCCGATGACATTGGCCTCGTCCGTGATGTTGCGGACATAGACGGCCGCCTCCAGACCCCGGTTCAGGTCGCGCCAGCCTGCGCGCAGGCCGCCTTCGAAGTTGGCAGCCTGACGGAACTCGACCGCCTCATAGAGGAAGAGGTTGAAGTCCTTCTGCATCACCCAGTCGGTCGAGGCGAACAGTTCCTGATCGTCGCCGATCGGGCGGACGTAGGACAGGGTCAGGTTGGCCGAATATTCCGGCGCCTGCGGGAAGGGATTGCCGTCGATGTTGGCGCGATCCGTGCCGCCGACGTTCACCATGGGATCGGTGATGGTGCACAGGTGGTTGCCGCAGATGGCGACCAGCAGGTCCTTGTCCTTGATCTCGGTGTGGTTCCACGCCACGCCGCCCGCCAGGGTGAAGCCCGCGCCCAGATAGACGTCGCCGTCGATCTCCAGACCGTACCCCTGACCCTTGTCGGCGTTGATCAGGCGGTTGGAATTGTCGATGCCGCCGATGGCCGTGAACTGCATGTCCTTGACGTCATACAGATAGGCCGTGGCGTTCAGACGGGCGCGGCCGTCCCACAGGCGGGCCTTGAAGCCGGTCTCATAGGACATGACCGTTTCCGAATCCGCCGTGGTCAGCACCGGCAGGTTGCGGCCCTGGATCGACGGACCGCGATAGCCGCTGGCCACCCGGGCGAACAGGTTCAGACTGTCGTTGACTTCATACAGGGCGCTGACGTCCCAGCTGACCTGCTCGTCGCCGACCGAGACCTGGCCTTCTGCATTGGCGGGCGTGCCGACCACGATGCGGCCGTGATAGTCGCGGCTGTCGTCGGTATAGCGCAGGCCGCCGGTCAGCTTCAGAGCGTCCGTGACCTGATAGTTGGCCTGGCCGAAGACCGACCAGGAGTCCGACTTCTGCACGATGTCGGTGACCTTGGTCGGCATGATCCCGCCGACGCCGTCGAACGTGCCCGACACCAGGTTGATGCGCTCGTCCCAGTAGAAGGCGCCCACCTGCCAGCCCAGACGGCCCGCCCCGTTCGAGGTCAGGCGCAGCTCATAGGTGTTCTGCAGCAGATCGCTGGACAGGGTGCCCGACTCGACCGGGAACGGGGTCTTGTAACCCGCGCCCGCCGGGGCGCCGGCCGAGACGCCCCCGTCGATGTCGCCGTCGCCCTGGGACCAGCCCTGGAAGGAGCCGACCACGCCGGTCAGGGTCGCCGGGCCGAAATCATAGGCGACCTGCAGCGACTGGGAGGTGGTCTGCTGCTTCTGGAAGTTGTTGCGGCCGCCGTCATACCAGACCGTCTCGCGGTCGAAGTTGTCGTTCAGCTTGTTCGAGCCCTTGGTCAGGACGTTGGCGCGGTTCATCGTGCCGGTGCCCACATAGTCGCGCGCCTGCAGGGTCAGCAGGGTCGACAGGCGGTCGGTCGGGGTCCAGGCGACGTGGATGCGGCCCGCCACATCGTCGAAATTGCCCAGGTCCTTGCCGTCCTTCTTGGCGAAGGGGGCGTCATAGGCGTTGTTGATATAGTCGTCGCGGTGGTTCCACAGGGCCGCGACGCGGACCGACAGCGTATCCGACGCCGGCAGGGTCACAGCCGCCTCGGCCCGGGTCGAGCCGTAGTTGCCGTAGGTGATCGAGCCGAAGCCGGTGAAATCATCGCCCGGCTTGGTGGTGTCGATCTTGATCACGCCCGCCGGGGTGTTGCGGCCGAACAGGGTGCCCTGCGGTCCGCGCAGCACTTCCAGCTGCTTCACGTCGAACAGGGGGAAACCCTTCAGATAGACGCTTTCCAGAACCAGTTCGTCCATCACCATCGACACCGGCTGAGAGGCGGTGAAGTCGAAGTCCACATTGCCCAGGCCGCGGATATAGAAGCGGGGGGCGTAGCGGCCGTTGGAGCTTTCGACCTGCAGGCTGGGCACCCGGCCCGACAGCTGCAGGATGTCGCCGCCGCCGGCGTTCACGGCGTTCAGCGTCTCGGTGTTCATGGCGGTGACGGCGAAGGGCACGTCGCGGATGCTTTCGCTACGGCGCTGGGCGGTGACGACGATGTCGCCGACAGCGGCGGCCTGCTCAGCCTGAGCATCGGACGATTGGGCCAAAGCTGGTGTGGAAAGCAGCAGAGCCAGGCCGCTGGCGGAGGCGGCGAGAACTGAGAGACGCGTCATCGAGATATCCCCTTCTTGATGATCTTGGGCGGGTTAATTCGCCGCAGCCCCTAGGCCCGAAGCCCAACTGTTTCCAGCCCAGAAGCGCCGCCCCGCATGAACCTTTCGCGACAGAGCCACAGGCCAAAGGAAACCGGCGTTCGATTCATTCCCGACCAGGTTGCGACATTGTGCGCCGCAGCAGGACATGCAAAGCAGATCGGCTGCGCCCGAACCTCGCTGAACGCCGCAGGAGACGCTCATGCCCCCCGTCGCCCCCTCCCGCCGACGTTTCCTCGCGGGCGCCGCCGCCCTGCCCCTGATCTGTGCAACGCCCGCATTCGCCCGCGATAAGTCCGCCCCGGTTATCGGCCGCGCGCGCGCCCGAGTTTTGGCCCGCGTTCTGGCCCGCGTTCTGGCCATGTCCGACCTGCATTCGGCCTATGAGCGCAGCGCCCAGGTACTGGCCGCCCTGCGCGCCGAGGTCCGCAGCCAGCCGGTTCCGCACCTGATCGCTCTGGACGGCGACATCTTCGAGCACGGCAATGTCGTCTCGGTGCGGTCGCAGGGCGCGATCGACTGGGCCTTTCTGGCCGCCCTGCCCTCCATCGCGCCGACGGTGGTCAATCTGGGCAACCACGACAACGATCTGACGCCTGACCTGCACGACGTGGTCGCGAGGATGCGCGGGCTGGGGATCAGCGTCATCAGCAACATCATCGACGCGCGCACCGGTCAGCCCTACGCCCCCGCCGCGACCGAGATCGCCTTGGACGAGCGGCGCCTGCGCATCATAGGCTTCGGCACGAATTCGCTGAACACCTATCCGAAGGACAGCCGCGACTGGCTGTCGATCCCCGACCCGACCGACTGGGCGCGCAGCCATCTGCCGCGGCTGCTGGACGGCGCCGACCTGACGCTGGTGATGAGCCACGCCGGGGTGGCGGGCGACCGGGGGATGCTGTCCGCCCTTCCCGACGGCGCCCTGATGATCGGCGGGCACAACCATCTGCTGTTTCAGGAGCCGCTGGGCCGCGGCCTCTACGCCCACACCGGATCGTGGAACAACGCCTATACGGCGGCCGACTATCTCAGCGATGGAAGCGTTCGGGCCCAGTCACGCAGCATTACCCTGGACGGTCCCGCCGACCCGGCTCTGGCCGCCCTGATCCGCACGACGCTGGAGCAGCATCTGACCGCGCAGGAACGCGCGATCCTTGGGATCAGTCCCGCCGCCCTGTCGCTGGGCGACACCGGCCGCGCCGTGGCCGCCGCCTTCGCCCGTTTCGCCGGAGCCCAGGCGGGCTTCATCGGCCATACGACGCTGGGAACGGGCCTGCCCGCCGGGCCGGTCAGCCGCTACGCCTTCGACGCCGTCGTGCGGTTCGACGGCAAGCTGATGGCCGCCGAGGTTCCGGCCGCGCGCCTCAGCGAACTGACCGCCCTGGCCAATCAGGACCGCGTCATGCCCTTTGCGCGACGCACCGGCGACTTCGTCTACGGCGCGGTTCAGGGCGACGAGAAGCGCGATACGATCCGCATCGTCACCACCGACTGGTGCGCCCTGAACCAGCAGGAGTATTTCGGCGTCGCCGATCTGGATTTCACCGAGGTTCCCGGCCCCGGCGTCAAGGCCGTCGCGGCGCAGGGCCTGTTGCGGGCCTGAGCGTCATACTTGAACGTCAGGCCGCCCGACGATAGGCCGAGGGCGCCTTCACATAGAGGCCGCGCCGTCCCGCCACGGGCCTGAAGGCGACGCTGTCGCCGTCGGGGCGCTCGTCCATGCCCAGGAACAGGCAGCCGTCATCAACCAGCCGCCGCTCCAGCCCGTCCAGCAGACGAGGCCGTCGTTCAGGCGTCATGTCGCCGAGCACATGACGGCAGAAGATGATGTCGAAACGCCCCTCGTCGCGCGGCTCGTCCAGCAGATTGGCGCGTTTGAAGGTAATGGCTGCGCGCAGTTCCGGCAGCGCTCGCCACTGATCATCGACCTGCTCGAACCAGCGCAGCATGGTCCGCGCCGACAGCCCCCGCTGAATCTCGAAGGAGCTGTAGAGGCCCGACAGGGCCTTCTCGATCGCCTGACGCGACAGATCCGTGGCCAGCACCTCGACCCGCGCCCCGGCCTCAAGGGCGGCGATGGCCAGCGAATAGGCTTCCTGACCCGAACCGGCGCCCGCCGACCAGATCCGCACCGGCCCGCCGCGCGCCGCCGTCAGGGCGGGCAAGAGTTCGCGCTCCAGCACTTCAAAGGTCGCCCGGTCGCGCCGGAACCAGGTCTCGCCGTTCAGCAGGGCCTCGATCACCCCCCAACCGAGCGACGCGACCGGGCGGCTCCACAGGCTGGCCAGCATGGCCTCGACGTTGTGATAGCCTTCACGGCGCGCGACCGGCCCCAGCCGATGTTCGGCCAGTTGCATCCGCTCTCGCGACAGGCGGTATCCCGCGCGCGAGGCCAGCAGAGCTTGAAGACGTTCAAAATCCTCCGGCGTCATGACGGCGACTGAATCGCTCCCACTTCGGCGAGCTTGGACTGCAGGATGTCGCCGTCGAACGGCTTCATAACATATTCGTCCGCCCCGGCGGACAGGGCTTCGGCGATGCGGTCGGCGCGCGTCTCGACCGAGCAGAACAGCACCTTGGGATCGCGCCCGTCGGGCAGGGCGCGCAGGCGGCCCAGAAAGGTCATCCCGTCCATAATCGGCATCTGCCAGTCCAACAGCACCACGTCCGGCATGGCGCCGACGCAGACCTCCAGCGCCTCGGCGCCGTCAGCCGCTTCCTGCACCTCAAAGGCAAGGTCTTCGAGGATGCGACGGGCCACCTTGCGGATGATCCGGCTGTCATCGACGATCAGACAGGTCTTGGGGTCCACGGGACTCATTCTCGCGAAAAGCGAATAACGACGATATTCACGTCAGAATGGTCTGACGCCGGTTAACGGAAGGTTGGCTCAGTCCGCTAGAGGCAGGCGGGCGATCAGGGCGACGCGGCCGTCCTCGACCGTGGTCTCCAGCCGCCCCCCGGCGTCGCAGGCCGTCAGCCACAGCCAGTAGGGCTGAATCCACTGCCCGGCCAGACCCTCCGTCAGACGCTCGCCCTTCAGTCCGGTCAGGGCCTCTGCCTTGAGCCGCGCCCGCGCGCCTTCGGCCGAGCCGATCAGGATCAGCTGGCCGCCTTCGCGACGCACGGCGACCGTGGCCGCTCCGCCCATCGGCAGGGCGCCGACCGTCAGATAGGCCAGGTTCAGCAGGGCGCGCGCCTGAAGCTTGGTGAAGGTCTCCTCGCCGACGCGCCAATCCAGCGTCGCCCGCCCGCCGTCGGTCAGGCCGGTCAGCAGGCCGTGCAGTTCAGCGCCGGAAAACTGTTCGCTGGAGGTGGCCGCGCCAAAGGCCACACGGGCGAAATGGACCAGGGCCACCATCTTGGCCGCGCTCTGTCGGATCAGCCCCAGCGCATCATCGCGCATGTCCTGAGCGCTCGGGTCGTCCAACAGGTCCAGCCCCGACATGACCGCGCCCGCCGGGCTGATGAAGTCATGGCACAGCTTGGCGGCGATGAATGCGGCCAGTTCGGCGCCGTCTACAGGCAGACTGGCGACAGGCAGACTGGCGACAGGCAGGTCGGCGATGGAAGGCGATGAAGTCAGATCGGACACGGCGTTCGGCGGCATGGTTTGCAAAAGGTTAAGGCCAAGGTGGCCTGATTTGCCGGTTCTTGAAACCGGCCGCATGGGTTATCGGGTGCGGCATGACCGTCCCCGCTTCCCCCTCCGCCTTCGCCGAACTTGAAGACGACCTCGTCTCGGGACGGCTGACCGAAGCCCTGGCCGACATCGCCGAAGAGGCGGCCCAGTTGATCCTGCCCTACTGGCGCGCCGGGACGACGGCCGAGATCAAGGCCGACGACAGCCCCGTCACCGCCGCCGACCGCGCCGCCGAGGCGCTGATCCTTGAACGTCTGACCGCCCGCTGGCCCCAGGTTCAGGCTGTCGCCGAAGAGGCCGCCGCCGCCGACGGCCTGCCCCCCTCGGTCGGCGAGTGGTTCTGGCTGATCGATCCGCTGGACGGCACCAAGGGCTTCATCCAGGGCCGCGAGAGCTACACCGTCAACATCGCTCTGGTGCGAGCCGACGCCCCGGTCGCGGGCGTGGTGACGGCGCCCGCCCTGGCCCTGACCTGGCGCTCGGTCGCGCGGGGCGAAGGGGCCCAGCGCCGCGCCTTTGGAGAAGCCTGGAAACCGGCGCGGGTGCGCGAACGCCCGCAGGACGCAACCGCCCTGGTCAGCCATAGCATCAGCGACGAGGACGCCGAGCGCCTGGCCGGACGCAACGGCTGCCGTCTGTGGCAGGGCATGGATTCCTCGTTGAAGTTCTGCCTGATCGCCGAGGGCCGCTACGACGCCTATCCCCGCACCGGCCCGACCTGCGAATGGGACACCGCTGCGGGTCAGGCGGTGCTGGAGGCGGCCGGCGGCCGCGTCCTGGCCGAGGACGGCCGCCCTCTGGCCTATGGCAAGCCCGGCTTCCTGAACGGCCCCTTCTCGGCCATCGGCGCCTGAAGCGCCTCAGACCTGGGCGTCTACGCGGGCCATCTCGATCTGAGCCGACAGACCTGCGGGCAGGTCGCGCTCCGGCGTCGCCGCCAGCGCCTCCAGCTCCGCGCGGTCGCGCGGGCGGATCAGGGCGCTGGACACGCCCGGATCGGTCAGGGCGTAGGCCAGGCAGATAGCCTCGGCGGTCCAGCCCCGCGTCTGATGCAGGAAGGCGAAGGAGCCGCGCTGCGCTTCTTCCGCCGGTCCCCGCCCGCCCAGGCCGAACAGGCCGCGCTTTCTAGGCGCCCCGGCTTCCGCCGCCTTGCGTTCGGTGGACAGGCTGTCGGGAAAATAACCGTAGACGAACAGGTTCATCTGCCGCTCCAGCGCGGCCCGCATCCGGGCGCGCACCCGCCATTCGATATTGGCGTGGAAGGGGGTGAACAGGGCGTCGAACGCCCCGGTCGAGACATAGAGGTCGCTCACCTCTTCATCGCCCGCCACGCCCAGCATCCGCACACGGCCCGCCTTGCGGATCGTCTTCAGCGCTGTCAGCGCGGCCTGCGGCAGTTCATTCTCGCCCGGTCGGTCCAGCACGGCCAGATCGAACCAGCCCAGCCCCGAGGCGTGCAGCCCCTGCTCGATCTCACGCCCCAGGCTGATCGGCGAAAAATCGCGCCCGGCGCCCAGGTTCACGCTGGCGATGATCAGACGCCGCTCGACATGGCCCAGGGCCTCGCCCGCCGCCTGCAACAGCGCCGGGTAGACGCTGTCGAAATGGTAGGCGTTGATGCCCGCCTCCAGGCCCGCGAAGATCATCTGACGCACATGCGCCGCGCCGCGCGCCGTCGCATCCGCCCCCAGGCATAAAGTCAGGTTGGAGACGGCCGCCCCCGAGGTTCCGAAGGGGCGATAGCGCATCGATCAGCCCGCCTCGGCCGGGGCGGAGGTCTCCAGCGCCAGGGCGTGCAGTTCGCCGCCCATCTTGCCCTTCAGCGCGGCGTAGACCAGCTGATGCTGGCGCACCCGGTTCAAACCGCGAAACGCCTCTGACACGATGCGGGCGCGATAGTGGTCGCCGTCGCCGGCCAGATCCTCGATGGCGATGTCCGCGTCGGGGAAAGCCTCGGTCAGATGGGCGCGAAGATCGTCGGCGGACATGGGCATGATGAAAGCACTCCGGAAGGCGACGGGCCGGCGAACCGGCCCGAGAATGTAAAGCTTACCCGGCCCCGCCGGTCCTGTCAGCCGCCCCTCCGACCGCCTCGACCAGCCCGCCTTTGGGCCGCTCGAACAGGGTGACGACCGAGCCCTTGTAATCGGCATGGCCATAGGGGCGGTAGCCGACCCGTTCCGCCAGACGAATGGAGGCGGCGTTGTCCGGCGAGATCATGCAGACGGTGCGCGGCTCCGATCTGTGCTGGTCGGTCCAGCCCAGCGCCGCCTGCAGGGCCTCGCGCGCCATGCTGCGCCCCTGAAAGGCCGGCGCCACGCCCCAGCCCAGCTCCGGCGCGTCGAACGGCGGCGCCATGTCGCGACGATAGTCCAACACGCCGACGCTGCCGACATAGGCTCCCGTCGCCGTCTCGCGGATCGACCAGTTGCCGTAGCCCTTGACCTGCCAGTGGCCGACATCGCGCAGCAGGCGGAACCACACCTCCTCCTCCGACAGGCCGCGCCCCATGATGTGGCGGGTGAAGTCGGCGTCGGCCCACAGGGCGGTCAGGTCATCCATGTCGCCCACGGCGACGGGCGTCAGCGTCAAACGCTCGGTCGAAAGAACAGTCACATCAGTCCCAGTTGCTTGAAGCTGGCCACGCCTTCGCGGCCGACGATCAGATGGTCATGGACGGTAAGGCTGAGGGCGCGGGCCGCCTCGATCACCTGTTTGGTCATGTCGATGTCCGCCCGGCTGGGCGTCGGATCGCCCGAGGGGTGGTTGTGGACGATGATCATGGCGCTGGCCGACAGCTCCAGCGCCCGACGCACCACCTCGCGCGGATAGACAGGGGCGTGATCGACCGTGCCCCGGTTCTGGATTTCGTCGAGGATCAGCTGGTTCTTCTTGTCGAGATAGAGGACGCGGAACTGCTCGCGCGGTTCGTGCTGCAGCGACAGCCGCACATAGGCAAGCAACGCCGTCCATGACGAGATGACGGTGCGCCGGTTCGCCTCCTCCTTGGCCACCCGGCGGGAGACCTCATGCAGGGCCGCCAGGTCCAGCGCCGTCTCGGCGCCCACCCCCTTGGCCCGACCGCGCGAGTCCTCGGCCTTGACCGTCATCAGATCCTCAACCGAGGCCGCCAGCACCGCCGCCAACGAGCCGAACCGGGTCAGCAGGGCCTTGGCCACCGGCTTGACGTCGCCCTGCGGCTGACTGCGGAACAGGAACAGCTCCAGCAGCTCATAGTCCGGCAGATGATGAATGCCCGCCGTGCGTGCGCGTTCGCGCAGCCGCTCGCGATGCCCGGCGTGGTGCGGCCTGGCCTTCGGTGGTTCCGGCGATTTTTCTGGCGGTTGATCGAGCATCAGCCCCCCCCGAGGGGGAGACTAGCTCAGAATTTCGGGCGGAACAGGCCCTTGGGCGAGGCGGTGAAGATTTCCAGCCCGTCCTCGGTCACGCCGATCGAGTGTTCGCATTGCGACGACAGCGATTTATCGCGGGTCACGGCGGTCCAGCCGTCCGACAGCACCTTCACCGCAGGCTTGCCCAGGTTCACCATCGGCTCGACCGTGAAGAACATGCCCGGCTTCAGCACCGCGCCCTCGCCGCGACGGCCGTAGTGCAGAACGTTGGGGCTGTCGTGGAAGACCCGGCCGATGCCGTGGCCGCAGAAGTCGCGCACCACGCTCATGCGCTGGGCCTCGACGAACTTCTGGATGGCGTAGCCGATGTCGCCGAAGGTGTTCCCCGGCTTGATCTGGGCCAGACCCAGGTCCAGCGACTCATAGGTGACGTCGATCAACCGCTTGGCGCGGGCGTTGATCTCGCCGACCGGATACATGCGGCTCGAATCGCCGTGCCAACCGTCGACAATGACCGTGTGGTCGATGTTGACGATGTCGCCTTCCTTCAGGACCTTGTCGCCGGGAATGCCGTGGCAGACGACGTGGTTGATCGAGGTGCAGACCGTCTTGGTATAGCCCTTGTAGCCCAGGCAGGCGGGCGTGCCGCCGTTGTCCAGGGTGAACTCGCGCACCAGATCGTCCAGCTCGCCCGTGGTCACGCCCGGCTTCACGTGCTCGCCGATCATGTCCAGCGCCTCGGCGACCAGACGGCCCGCCTTGCGCATGCCCTCGAACCCTTCCGCGTCATAGATGCGAATCTCGTGGCTGCGGACGAAGACGTCGGTTTCCAGGTCAGGGGTCTCGTACATGCTCGGCTTTCGGGGAGGCGCGCGCTCCGCAATCAGGCGGACCGGGCGAAGAAACGACTTTCAGAACTTCAGATGGTCAGACTAGCACAAAACCTCAAGCCCGTCAGGGTTCGCCGCTGACGCAAGGGCCCTCGTTTCCTATCTAGGCGCCATGTCCCAGCCCCAGCCCTCTCCCACCGCCGCCGTCCTGATCATCGGCGACGAGATCCTGTCGGGCCGCACCCGCGACAGCAATCTGAACACCCTGGCGCGTTTCCTGGCGCCGCTAGGCGTCGAACTGATGGAGGCGCGGGTGGTCGGCGACCGTCAGGGCCACATCGTCGCGGCCCTGAACGCCCTGCGCGCAGCACACGACTATGTCTTCACCACCGGCGGCATCGGCCCGACCCATGACGACATCACCGCCGATGCGGTCGGCGCCGCCTTCGGCGTGCCGGTGAAGGAACACCCTGAGGCGCTCGCCATCCTCGAGCGCCGCTATGCGCCCGGAGAGTTCAACGCCGCCCGGCGCCGCATGGCCCGCGTGCCCGAAGGCGGCGTCCTGATCGCCAATCCCGTCAGCGACGCGCCGGGCTTTCAGGTCGACAACGTCTTCGTCATGGCGGGCGTGCCCAAGATCATGGAGGCCATGCTGGACGACGTGGCCCCGCGCCTGAAGACCGGCGCCCCGGTGCACAGCCGCGCCCTTCGCGTCACCGGTGTCGGCGAGGGCGCCGTGGCCGACATCCTGCGCGCCGCCGCCGAGGCGCGCCCCCACCTGTCCTTCGGCTCCTATCCCTTCGGCTTCAGCAGCGGACATACCGCCGACGAGGTTGGAACCCAGCTGGTGATCCGAGGTCGAGATCAAGCTGAAGTTGACGCAGCGGAACATGATTTATCTGCCGAACTGCGTTCTTCGGGCATCATAATTGCCGCTACGTAACCTCACCAAGGTGTGAAATTGCGCGCCTTTTGGGCCACGCTTTTGCCGGGAAGCCGTCCGACACCAGCCTTGGACGCAACGCTTTCATGACACGGACGCTGTGGTGAACAGCGTGGCGGCTCTCCCCGAACCAAGGCCGTCCGCCTTTTTTCAATGGTCGGCCCACGACATAGGTGAAGCGTAAATGACCCCCAGGAACATGGCCCGCCTCGGCGGCCTGGCTCTGACCACCGTCCTGATGACGGGCGTGGCGGCCCCGGCCTTCGCAGGCTCCTTCTATCTGCAGGAACAGTCCGTGCGCGGCGCCGGACGCGCCTTCTCCGGCGAGGCCGCCGATCGCGGCGTCGGCTCGCTGTGGTGGAACCCCGCCTCGATCGCCCGCAGCGGTCGCGAACTCTCCCTCGGCCTGCACGCCATCAAGATCGATTCCGAGGTGCGCAACACCGGTTCCTACGTCACCTATCCGGGCGGCGTGGACGTGCCGGTGGTCAACCCGCGCAACACCGAGGTCGACCCGATCGAAAGCGGCCTGGTGCCGAACTTCGCCTTCGCCACACCGATCGGCGATCGCTTCGCACTGGGCGTCTCGGTGGCGGCCCCGTACAACTTCACCACCAAGTACGAGCAGGGCTCCTTCGCCCGCTATGACGCCCTGACCTCGGAGCTGCGCTCGGGCGACGCCAGCCTGACCCTGGCCTATCAGGTCAACGACTGGCTGGACGTCGGCGCCGGGCTGAACGCGCAATACGTCAAGGCCAAGCTGACCTCGGCCATGCCGTCGGTCTCGCCCCTGCTGCCGGACGGCTCCTCCTCGCTGGAAGGCGATGGCTGGGACTTCGGCTGGAACGTCGGGGCCCAGGTCCACAAGGGCCCCTGGGACTTCGGCCTGTCCTACCGCTCCAAGATCGAGCACGAACTGGACGGCGACGTGGCCATCGTCCTGACCGGCCCGCTGGCGCCCAACAGCGTCACGACCAGCGGTACGGCCAGCTTCAACACCCCGTGGTTCGCCTCGGCCTCGGTGCGTTACGCCGTCAACGACAAGCTGACGCTGAACGCTCAGGTCAACCGCATCGGCTGGTCCGAGTTCCAGGCCATCACCGTCGAATATCCGAACGGCGGCGACGTCATCCATCAGAACTACAAGGACGTCACCACCGGCGCCATCGGCCTGGACTACGCCATCAGCGACAAGACCACCCTGCGCGCCGGCGTCGGCTACGACCCGACCCCGACCCGCGACAGCCTGCGCACGGCCCGCATCCCCGACGCCGACCGCTGGCTGTTCTCGGTCGGCGGCTCGACCGAGGTGACCGAGGGCGTCACCTTCGACGCGGGCCTGACCTACATCGCCTTCAGCGACTCGACGATCCACGACGACCGCGCCTTCTACGCCGGCACCCCGGCGGCCGTGACCTCGCACCTGCGCGGCGAGGCCGAAGGCTCGGCCCTGGTGGCCTCGATCGGCGCCCGCTGGGCCTTCTGATCCTCGCCTGACGGCGGATATGGAAACGGCGGCTCCCGCAAAGGAGCCGCCGTTTTTTCATTCTGCATTGATCGTAGCGATCAAGCCTGGGCGCTATGGCCCTTGCCGCCGTTGGACGGGCGGCGACGGCGCGGACGACGCTGCAGTTCGCCGACCGGCTTGGGCTCGGCCGCAGGGGCGGCGCGCACCGACGACCGGGCGCGGTCGCCCGCCATCGGATCATAGGCGACCGCCGGGCGTTCGGCCGCAGGCGCGCCGTTGCGGCCACGACGCTGGCGGTGCGGCTGACCGCCGCCCTCCTGCTTGACGCCTTCGCGATGCGGGTTGCGCCCGCCGCGGCCACGTCCGCCCCGGCCCTCGCCGTCCGAGCGGCCTTCACGTTCGGGCAAGGTCGCCTTCTTGGCCACGCCCGCCGACATGATGGAGGCGTCCAGCTGGGCCAGGGCCTTGTCGTTGCGGCGGTCGATCGCGGGAATCTTCTGGCGCGTAACCTTCTCGATGTCCTTCAGCAGCTTCATCTCGTCGCCGGCGACGAAGCTGATGGCGGTGCCGTCCTTGCCCGCGCGGGCCGTACGGCCGATGCGGTGGACATAGGCTTCCGGCACATAGGGCAGCTCGAAGTTCACCACGTGGGTGACCTTGTCCACGTCGATGCCGCGCGCGGCGATGTCGGTGGCGACTAGCACGCGCAGCTTGCCGTTCTTGAAGGCCTCCAGCGCGCGTTCACGCTGGGGCTGGCTCTTGTTGCCGTGGATGGCCCCGGCCTCGACGCCGCCGGCCTCCAGATAGGCCGCGACCTTGTCGGCGCCGTGCTTGGTCTTGGTGAAGACCAGGCAGCGCGTATAGGCGGGATCAGAGAACAGTTCGGTCAGCAGGGCGCGCTTCTTGCCCTGTTCGACCCAGATCACCGACTGTTTGATGCGCTCGACCGTGGTGGCCTGCGGCGTGACCTGCACCTTGACCGGGTCCTTCAGCAGTTCGCCCGCCAGCTTGCCGATCTCCGACGGCATGGTGGCCGAGAAGAACAGGTTCTGGCGCTTGGCCGGGATGCGGCTGACGATCTGGCGGATCGGCTTGATGAAGCCCAGGTCCAGCATCTGGTCGGCCTCGTCCAGGACGAAGATTTCCGTCTGCGACAGGTCCAGCGTCTTCTGCTGGATGTGGTCCAGCAGGCGGCCGGGCGCGGCGACCAGGACGTCCAGACCCTGTTGCAGGGCGCGTTCCTGCGGGCCGTATTTCACGCCGCCGAAGACGACCGCCACGCGGAAGCCCAGGTGGGCGCCGTATTGCTTGAAGCTATCGGCGATCTGGGTCGCCAGTTCGCGCGTCGGGCTCAGGATCAGGGCGCGGGTGGTGCGCGGCTTGGGCGCCACCCGGTTTTCGGCCAGGCGGTGCAGAATGGGCAGGGCGAAGGCCGCGGTCTTGCCGGTGCCGGTCTGGGCGATGCCCAGCAGGTCCTTGCCCTTCATCACGTCGGGGATGGACTTGGCCTGGATCGGCGTCGGCTTCTCATAGCCGGTCGCGGCCAGGGCGGTCAGAAGAGCCTTGTTCAGGCCCATGGATTCAAAAGTAAGAGTGTCGCTCACGTCTGTCTTTCACGAACGGCGGCGCGCGCGTCTGGACGAACCAGACCTTCACAAAAGGGCGCACGTCGCCTGCCCGAAATCGGGCGGGGAACGGGCGCCGCCCCGCGTGTATGGACGACGTATGAAATCGAATGATCCGGCCGCTCGACAGACAGGCCTTCCGGTCAGGGAAGCCCAAACACGCGCTGGAACGCGCCGGTCACCGCATTGTGCGATGCAGCGCAGATGGGCCTCAATAGCGGCCAAGTCAAGGCGAACCCGGCGAAAGCTACAACAGATTGACCGCCAGATTGACGGCCAGGGCCAGGATCACCGTGTTGAACAGCCAGGCCACGATGCTGTGGACGGTGGCGAGGCGGCGCAGGCGCTGGCTGGAGATCTGTACGTCGGCCGTCTGGTTCGCCACGCCGATGATCAGGGCGAAGTGCAGGAAGTCCCAATAGTCGGCGTCTTCCTCTCCCGGAAACATCAGGCCCTGTCGGTCGCCATCGTCGGCTTCGGCGGGCGCATAGAATTCATGCGCGTAATGCAGGCTGAAAATGGTCTGCACGAACAGCCAGCTCAGGGCGATGGTGGCCACGGTCAGAACCGCCGCCGTCGCCGTCGGCTTGCCGCCCGACGCCGCCATGAAGACGATGACGAAGACGCTGGCCCCCGCCGCCAACAGGCTGAGCGGCAGCACCGCCCCGCCCGCCTGATCCAGCTCCGCCGCCCGCGCGCGAATCTCCGCCACCGATCGGGTTCGGCTCAGCCGCACGAAGGTCAGCAGCAGGAAGGCCGCCACGCCCGCGTCCCAGGCGACCGCCAGCCGCACCGGCCAGCCCCAGGCTACGGGCGAAACGGCGCTCGCGGCCGCCATTATCGCCAACCCCAACCACAGGGCGAAATGCAGACGAAAGAGGCGCGCGACCGATTTCATGACGACATGATTGCGCCGTTCCGCACGGAACGGCCAGAGCTGCGCCGCCGGACTTCAGCCGTCAGCTCTTCCAGCGCAGCACCGTCTCCTTGATCGGATTGACGAAGGCGCGGCCCTCGGCGCGGCTCTTCAGCCATTCGCGCTTCAGCTGCTGATACCATTTGGCCTGTTTGTCGGCGTCGTCGATCCAGATCAGGGCCGGGTCGTATTTCAGCCCCTCGTTCTGCAGGTTCACCATGCCGCCGTCCTGCTTCAGGAAGGCGACGACCCCCATGCGCAGGAAGGGCTTGGCGATGCCGAACACCCAGTGGTCGGACCAGAAGATCTGGGTGATGCGGGTCTTGGTCTCGCTCACCGGCGTCAGGCAGGTCAGGGCCAGCACCTGCTTGGCGCCGACCTGGATATGCTCCCAGCGATAGCCCGGCAGGCGGAAGGTGATCTCGGTCGCGGGCGCCCCGCCCAGCACCTTGTAGAGGCGGCTGTTCGAGGACGGCGCATGGCGCACCATCGCCCAGCCGAAGTCTACGGGTGCGAAGGTCTTGGCCTTCTCGTGCATCGAGTGCTCGGACCGCCACCACCACTGCTGGTGGACGTAAGGGCCATGCGCGGGGTCCATCAGGCCGACGACGGCGTGATCGATATGGCTGTCGAAATCCATCGCCTCGACCAGACGCGGCTGGCCGACGGCGCCGGGGAACTGTGGCGGCTCCTGATCCGGCTCGGACGGATTGCGGGCGTCGGCCGCCATCCAGACGAAGACCATGCCCTGGCTCTCGCGCACCGGATAGGACCGCACCTTGATGCGGTTCGCCTCGAACGCCTGATCCTCGACCAGCGACGGGATGGCCGCGCAGACGCCGTCAGGCCGGAAGCGCCAGCCGTGATAGGGGCATTCGATCGTCTCGCCCTCGCCCGGCTTCTCGACCAGCCGCCCGGCCGACAGCGGCGCGGCGCGGTGGGGGCAGATGTCGCGCATCCCATAGACCTCGCCCGCGCGGGTTCGCCCGATCAGGACCGGCTCGCCCATGATCTCATAGCGCTTCAGGCTGGCGACCGGCACGTCGCGCGCCAGGGCGACGAAATACCAGGCGTCGGTGATGAAGCCCTTGCCGAAAGCGGCCAATGGAATCTTGGCTTCGGGGGCGGCTAAAGGGGCGGGCGCGGCGTCTGCGGTCATGGCCGCCTTGTAGCAGCAGGGACGGTCAGGCGTCCAAAGGCCATTCCCTTCCTCAGCCGATGAATTAATCTGTCTCAAATTCTCTTTGGGAGAGACGCCTTGATCCGCACCGCCTCCACCGTTTTTTTCACCGCCGCCGCCCTGTTGCTGGCCGCCGCCCCCGCCCTGGCTCAGGACGGCCATGTCAACCACGCAGCCCACGGCGCGCAGCACGCCGCCTTCACCTCCGACCGCCTCAACGTGGTGGTCGACGGGCCCGAGGGCGCGCCCGACCTGATCCTGATCCCCGGCCTGTCGTCCTCGCCCGCCGTCTGGCAGGGAACGGTCGATCACCTGAACGGGCGCTATCGCATCCACCGCATCCACGTCGCCGGTTTCGCCGGCGCTGCGGCTCAGGCCAACGCCCAGGGCGACGCGCCTCAGCCGGTCGGCTCCCCCGTGGCCGAGGAAATCGCCCGCTACATCCGCGAGCAGCATCTGAACAGGCCGGCCGTCGTCGGCCACTCCATGGGCGGGACCATGGGCATGATGCTGGCCGCCCGTCACCCCGATCTGGTCGGCCGGCTGATGGTCGTCGACATGATCCCCTTCATGGGCGCCATGTTCGGCGCGCCCGGCGCGACGGCCGAGAGCGTGACCCCCGTCGCTAATCAGATCTGGACCGCTCAGTCGACCAGCCCGCGGGAAGCCTACGTCGCCCAGGCCACCCCCGCCATCAACGGCATGATCAACACCGAAAGCCGCCGCGAAGAGGCGCTGGAAGACATGCGCAACAGCGACCAGAAGGTCTCGGCCGCCGCCTTCCGCGAACTGGTCACGACCGACCTGCGGCCCGAACTGGCCAAGATCACCGCCCCGACCGAGGTGCTCTACGTCAAATTCAACGACGCCCGCATGACCGACGCGATCACTGACGCCATCTATCAGGCGTCGTTCGCGACCCTGCCCGGCGCCAGGCTGAAGCGCATCGACGACAGCGCCCACTTCATCATGTTCGACCAGCCGGAAGCCTTCTACGGCGAACTGGACGCCTTCCTGGCGCGCTGAGCCATTCTTTCGGCGAAAAGGACGCACAGGCTGCCGTGGTCGAAAACGGGGGCGTTTTCGCCAGCGGCAGGAACGGCTAGGGTTTGCTTCGCTGGCATAAAGGGATGTTCATGACGCGCAACGATCGCGGACCCGACCGGAACGAGCAGGGCGGCGCAAAGCCGCGTCGAACCGTCATGGGCCGCCTGTTCTACTGGGGCGCGGTGCTGGCCGTCTGGGGCCTGATCTTCGCCGTGGTCTTCCTGGCCGTCTTCGCGCGCGACCTGCCGGACACCTCCAGCCTGTATGAAGTCGATCGCCAGCCCTCGATCACCTATCTGGATCGCTCCGGCGCCCTGATCGCGGTGCGCGGCACCCAGATGGCGCCGCCGGTCGATCTGGACGCCCTGCCCGACTACGTCCCCGCCGCCTTCGTGGCCATCGAGGACCGGCGATTCTACCACCACCCCGGCTTCGATCCGATCGGCATGAGCCGGGCCATGGCCTCGAACCTGAGGGCCGGGCGCGTGGTCCAGGGCGGCTCGACCATCACCCAGCAGCTGGCCAAGAACCTGTTCCTGACGCCCGATCAGAACATGAAGCGCAAGGTGCAGGAGCTGATCCTGGCCGTGTGGCTTGAGATGAAATTCTCCAAAAAGGAAATCCTCGCCCTCTATCTGAACCGCGTCTATTTCGGCGCGGGCGCCTATGGCATCGAATCCGCCTCGCAACGCTATTTCGACAAGAGCGCCGACAAGTTGACTGTAGGCGAGGCCGCCCTGCTGGCGGGCCTTCTGAAGGCGCCCTCGCGCTATTCGCCGGTTTCCGAGAGCGAGCGCGCTGCTGCCCGCGCCAACGTCGTGCTGAACGAAATGGTCGAGGTCGGCGCCATCACCCCGGCCCAGCGCGAAGCCGCCGTGGCCGAGCCGGTGCGGGTGTCCAAAACCCTGGCCAGCCAGCACGCCCAATACTTCATCGACTGGCTGGACAAGCAGATCCGCGGCCTGGTCGGCGAACCGACCGAGGACATGGTCGTCGAGACGACGCTTGACCTGACCCTTCAGACCGACGCCGAGCGCGCCGTCCGCCGTATTCTGGACCGCGACAAGGGCAAGGGCGTCGAACAGGCCGCGCTTGTCGCCCTGGACGGCGACGGCCGGGTGCGCGCCATGATCGGCGGCGCCTCATACGGCGACAGCCAGTTCAACCGCGCGGTGGATGCGCGGCGCCAGTCCGGCTCGGCCTGGAAGCCCTTCGTCTATCTGGCCGCGGTCGAGGCGGGCTATACGCCCGAGACGCCGGTGATCGACCAGCCCGTGACCATCGGCGGCTGGTCGCCGCGCAACTATTCAGGCCGCTTCTCCGGCCAGATGACCCTGGCTCAGGCTGTGGCCCAGTCAACCAATACGGTGGCCGCCTATGTGGCCGATCAGGTCGGACGCGACAGCGTGGCCCGCGCCGCCAAGCGTCTGGGGATCACCAGCGAGATCGGCCTGCAGCCCTCCATGGCGCTGGGTGCCGTCGAGGTCAGCCCACTGGAGATGGCCCAGGCCTACGACGCCTTCGCCAACGGCGGCCGCCGGGTGGACGCCTATGGCATCAGCCGCATCCGCACCCCGTCCGGCCGCGTCATCTACACCCACGGCCCGTCGGAAGGCGGCCAGGCCATCAACAATCCGCCGCTCTACTACATGAACCAGATGCTACGCGGCGTCGTCACTTCAGGCAGCGGCCGCTCGGCGGCGATCGGCGGGCGCGACATCGCCGGCAAGACCGGCACCACCTCGGATTACAAGGACGCCTGGTTCGTCGGCTACACGGGCGGCTTCGTCGCCGCCGTCTGGGTCGGCAAGGACGACAACAAGCCGATGGCCCGCATCACCGGGGGCTCGTCCCCGGCCGCCATCTGGCGCGGCTTCATGGAGGCGGCCCTGCCGCGTCTGGCCGTCCAGCCCATCCCCAACGGCCCCCCTCTGCCGGAAGGCTGGACTGCGCCCGATCCCGTCGGCGACCTGATGGGCCAGGTCGAGGACCCCTACGCCACGGCCACGCCCTATGACGCGGCGCCGCCCGTGATCATCGACGGTCAGGCCCCTCAACCGGCCCAGCCGCAACAGCCCCCGGCGACGCGCCCCGCTCCGCCGCAGACGCCCCCTGCGCCGCAGCAGGAACGGCGCCCAGACGCGCTGTTCTTCTGAATGGGTGTCGGCCACCTTCTCCCCTTGTGGGGAGAAGGAAAGGCGGCGCGCTCAAGCCGCGAGCGACCGCGTCGCGAGCATAGCGCGCAAAAAGCAGCCTATCGCGGGGCGCGCTTGGCCAGGATGCGTTGCAGGGTGCGGCGGTGCATGCCCAGACGGCGCGCCGTCTCGGACACGTTGTGGTCGCACAGCTCATAGACGCGCTGGATATGCTCCCAGCGCACCCGATCGGCCGACATCGGGTTTTCCGGAGGCTCGGGCGCCTCGCCGGCGGACAGCAGCGCCTTGACCACGTCGTCGGCGTCGGCCGGCTTCTGCAGATAGTCGACCGCGCCCGCCTTGACCGCAGCCACGGCCGTGGCGATGGCGCCATAGCCGGTCAGCATGACGATGCGGGCGTCCTCGCGCCGATCCCGGATCATTTCGACCACCTTCAGGCCGTTGCCGTCTTCCAGCCGCATGTCGAGGACCGCGAAGGCCGGGACCGACTGGCGCAGGGCCTCGTTGGCCTCGGCTACGGAACCGGCGACGGTGACGGCGAACCCGCGCGTTTCCAGCGCCCGGCCCAGCCGGGTGCGCAACGCCTGATCGTCGTCCAGCAGCAGCAGGGACTTGTCGTTGAGGGCGGCGATCTGGGTCTCGAGTTCGGACATGAAATTCTCCTGCGGTTCAGGTCGTGCGTCAGCGACGCAGGGTCAAGAGCCAAGCTCGCAACTGCGACATCAGGTTCCGCCCCCATCCATCGCCGAGGCGGTGACTTCCAGCGCCTGACGCGCCCAGCGTACGGAAACGAGGGCGCCGCCCGGCTGGCCCTTGGCGGGCGAGCCCGCGCCGACCGAGACCTTGGCGCCCGTCCGTTCCAGCAGGGTGCGGGCGATGAAGAAGCCCAACCCCATGCCGCCCTGGCTGGGAGCGATGGGGGCGGTGACCGGGGGCGGCGGCGCGCGCCGTCCCCGCCGCGCGGGGCTGGACGCCGAGGCGATCTGGGCCGCCAGGGCGCGGCGGGCCTTGGCCTGCGGGCGGCTGGTCACATAGGGCTCGCCCAGACGCGGCAGGATTTCAGAGGCGAAGCCGGGGCCGTCGTCGACGATGTCGATCTCGATCCATCCGGCGTCGACCACGGCGGTCAACTGCACTCGCGCCGTGGCGAAATCGGCCGCGTTCTCGACCAGGGTGGACAGGCCGTGGACGATCTCAGGCAGCCGACGTACGCGCGGCGCGGCCTGTCCCGGCGGGACCTTCAGGCTGATGTCGAAATCCAGATCAAAGCCGCGATGCGGCTGGGCCACCTCTTCCAGCAGGGTCTTCAGATCGATGTCGGCGAACAGGGCGTCGCCTTCCTCGGGCTGGGCCGACAGTTGCTTCAGGATGGCGCGGCAGCGCTCGGCCTGTTGCAGGATCAGGCCCGCGTCCTCGGCGGCGGGGCTGTCGGGAGCGGCCTCACGCAACATCTCCTTGGCGACGACCTGTATGGTGGCCAGCGGCGTGCCCAGCTCATGAGCGGCGGCGGCGGCCAGACCGCCCAGGGCCGCCAGCCTCTGCTCGCGTTGCAGCACGTCCTGCGTCGTCGCCAGGGCCAGTTCCAGTTTGTCAGCGTCGGCGGCCACCTTCCAGGCGTAGCCGGCGGTGAACAGCACCCCCGTCACCAGCGCCAGCCCCAGCCCCAGACGATAGAGGCCCGGCAGTTCCAGATGCTCATGCAGGCGCCACGGCAGGGGCAGGGACCAGGAGAACAGGAAGCCCACGGCGATCAGCGCCATCACGCCCAGAATGACTGCCTGCCGCGCAGGCAGGGCCGCCGCCGCGATCGTCACCGGCGCGACCAGCAGCAGGCAGAAGGGGTTGGCCAGCCCCCCGGTCAGGGCCAGCAGGGTCGCCAGCTGCAGGATGTCGAAGCCCAGCTGGGCGGCGGTTCGCGGCCCGTCCGGCAGGCTGCCGTCGATACGCCGCGCCCGCGCCATGGTGGCCAGGTTCATCGCCACGCCCGCGCCGATCACCGTCAGGCACTCCCATAACGGCAAGGGGAAGTGCAGGGCGAAATAGGCGGTCAGGATGGCGCAGGTCTGGCCGATCACCGCCAGCCAGCGCAGCACGATCAGGGTGCGCAGCGACAGACCGCGCCCTCGCCGGGGCAGTTCGGGCAGACCGGCCAGCTCGCCGCCCGCCTGGGCCAGGAGATGCGGGGGGGCGTGCGGCGGTATGGGGGCTTCTGTCGGGCTCACCCCTCTTCTATAGACCGGGCGAAGGGCGGCTGCACGGCGCCCTGTGTCGCGCCATGTGTCGCGCTCGCCCGATGATCCGCTTCGTTCCCCTCAAGGAGAGGCCATGCCCCGCCGTCCCGTCATCCTGTTCGCCGCCGCCTGCGCGGTCATCGCCCTGGCGCTGGGCCTGATCACCATGGTGGTGGTCGGCGGTCGTCAACAAGCGGCGCAGACAACGGATGCGGCGACCGGCCAGCCTCTGGTCGGCGGCCCCTTCACCCTGACCGATCAGGACGGGCAGGCGGTCACTGAAAAGATGCTTGAGGGCAAATGGAGCCTAGTCTTCTTCGGCTTCACCTATTGCCCCGACTACTGCCCGACCACGCTGGGCGTGCTGAACGCCGTGCAGGAACGGATGGGCGACAAGGCCAAGGACCTGCAAATTGTCTTCATCAGCATCGACCCCGAGCGCGACACGCCGCAGATGCTGAAGGACTATCTGTCGTCGGA
Source organism: Brevundimonas sp. LPMIX5 (assembly GCF_003576505.1). Lineage (NCBI taxonomy): Bacteria > Pseudomonadati > Pseudomonadota > Alphaproteobacteria > Caulobacterales > Caulobacteraceae > Brevundimonas > Brevundimonas sp. LPMIX5. The sequence goes on along the minus strand of NZ_QWTZ01000010.1, from coordinate 212,949 downwards.
CGGCTTTCCCGACGACGTCATCGGTCTGACCGGCACGCCGGAACAGGTGGCCCAGGTCGCCAGAGAATACCGCGCCTTCTATCAGAAGGTCGGCGAGGGCGAGGGCTACACCATGAACCATGGCCTGACCGTCTATCTGATGGGTCCGGACGGCAAGTTCCGCAGCGCCGTCGCCCATGATCTCGGGCCCAGCCGCACCGTGACCCTGATCGAAAACGCGATGGAGAAGGGCTGATCACCTTTGCCTGAACGCGGCGCGGCCGGTCTTTTTTGCAGCGCATCATCCTGTATGATCGCCGTTCCGCATCGGCGGGGGCCGCAGTCGGGGTTTCATGCTCTACGCTTTTCACGAGCTCGCCTATCATTCGGCGACTCCGTTCCGGATCGGGGCCCAGATGGCCCGCCAGTTCTGGACCTCTCCGCTCAATCCGGCGTCGGACACGGCGATCGGCCGCACCGCCTATGCCGCCGCCGAGGTGTTCGAGAGCCTGACGCGCCGCTACGGCAAGCCTGACTGGGGCCTTGAGACGATCGAGATCGACGGCAAGCCCGTCCGCACCACCGAACAGGTGGTGTGGTCCTCGCCCTGGTGCCGGCTGGTGCGGTTCGCCCGCAACATCGGCGACCTGAAACGTGCGGGCCGACCCGCCGCCGCGCCCGCCGTGGTGATCGTGGCGCCGCTGTCAGGCCACTACGCCACCCTGCTGCGCGGCACGGTCGAGACCTTCCTTCAGGACCACGACGTCTATGTCACCGACTGGGCCAACGCCCGTCAGGTGCCGATGCTGGAAGGCCGCTTCGACTTCAGCGACTACATCGACCATGTGCGCGACATGCTGGCCGCCGTCGGGCCGCGCGCCCATGTCGTCGGCGTCTGCCAGCCGGGGCCGCCGGTGCTGGCCGCCTGCGCCGTGATGGCTGCCGAGGACGACCCGAATCGCCCCGCCTCCATGACCTTCATGGGCTCGCCCATCGACGCGCGCCTGTCGCCGACGGTGACGAACCAGCTGGCTGAGGAAAAGCCCTTCACCTGGTTCAAGTCGAACATGATCCACACCGTGCCCCTGCCTTATCCGGGCGTCGGGCGGCGGGTCTATCCGGGCTTCGTCCAGCTCTACAGCTTCATGTCGATGAATGAAGACAAGCACGTCGACGCCCATCGCCGCTATTTCGAGGATCTGGTGACGGGCGACGGCGACGGGGTGGAAAAGCACGAGCAGTTCTACGATGAGTATCTGTCGGTGCTGGACCTGACCGAAGAGTTCTATCTCCAGACCATCGACATCGTCTTCCAGCAGCACCTGCTGCCGCGCGGCCTGCTTGAGCATCGCGGCCAGACGGTGGATCTGACGGCCATCACCGACATCGGCCTGGCCACCATCGAGGGCGAGATGGACGACATCTCCGGCGTCGGCCAGACCCAGGCCGCGCACGGCCTGACGCCGAACATCCCCGACGACCGGCGCCTGCTCTACGTCCAGCCCAAGGTCGGCCACTACGGCGTCTTCAACGGCCGCCGTTTCCGCGAGGAGATCTATCCCCGCGTGCGCGATTTCATCGCCCAAAACGAAGCGATCAGTGTCGTACCGGAACGGTCAGCGTCTGCCGCTTGAGGGCGGCGGCGCCCTGCGACTGTCGGTCAATCCGCGCGCGCGGCGGCTGTCGATCCGCATCGACGCCCGCGCCGGCGAGGCCGTGGCCGTGGCCCCCAGCGAACGGCGCCTTGGCGAGGTCGTGGCCTTCGCCCGCACCAAGGCCGGATGGATCGCCGAACGGCTGGCCGCACGCCTTGATGCCCAGCCATTCGAGCCGGGCGCCGTCGTGACCTGGCTAGGCCGCCCGCTGCGGCTGGAGGCGACGGGCGGCGCGGGCGCGGCGCGCCTGATCGAGACGGACGAAGGGCCGGTGCTGCGTTCCGGCGGCGAGGGCGAGGCCTTTTCCCGCCGCATCGAGAACTGGTTTCGCCGCGCCGCGCGCGACTTCCTGACCGAGCGCACGCTGGTCCACCTGAAGACCCTCGGGCAGGCGCCGGTGAAGGTGTCGATCGTCGATACGCGCTCGCGCTGGGGCTCCTGCAGCCCGCACAACCGCTCGATCCGCTATTCCTGGCGCGTCGTCATGGCCCCGCCCGCGGTGGCCGACTACCTGGCCGCGCACGAAGTGGCCCACCTGGTCCACGCCGACCACAGCCCCGCCTACTGGTCTGTCGTCACCCGACTGATCGGCGACCACCGCCCGCACCGCCGCTGGCTGCGCGAGCATGGCGCATCCCTGCATGCGGTTGGCGGATAGGCGTTTACTCGCGCATCGCCCTCAGCGCGCCCAGACGGGCGAAGGCCAGGGTCAGGGCCTTGCGGCGTGCGGGCGCCAGGGGCGTGGAGGGCGCGTCGCGCACCACCGCCCCGCCAAAGCCGTCAGCGACGATCAGACCCGGTTCGCCCGGCAGGACACCGTCTGGAAACTCAGGCGCCACGGCGAAGTAGAAGGCGTCGCAGAAGGGGCCGTACTCCTGCCATTTGCGGTCGACGCGATAGTCGTCGATGCCCGACTTCACCTCGCAGATGACGATGTCCCCCTTGGGCCCCAGGGCCATGACGTCGGCGCGCCGCCCATTGGGCAGGCAGACCTCCAACAGGGGCGCATAGCCCATGTCGACCAGCAGCCGCGCCGCTCCCCGCGTGACGGACAGGGTCGTTTCAGGGCGGCTGAAAACCAGTTCGAGATGAAGCGCGGCGGCGGCCATGCGCCTTTATGTTCTCCTTGCGTTCCTACCGCAAGCGCTGCCGGTTCACCCGCCACTGATCGCGCGTCTGGCCCCACAGATTGACCTTGTGCTCGTGAAACGGCGGCGGGATCGCGCCCGGCCCGCGATTGGTCGAACCCAGCCGCTCGGCCAGCTTCTCCGAGGCGCGGTTGTCCGGGTCGATGCAGTGGATGACGTCGGGCCACTCCAGCACGTCGAAGGCGTAGTCCATGGTCGCCGCAGCAGCCTCGAGCGCATAGCCCTTGCCCGTGGCGTCGCGGTGCAGGCTCCAGCCGACTTCCCGGCCCGGCCAGTCATAGGGGTGCAGCGGTCCGATCCGTCCCATCCACAGGCCGGTCGCCTTCTCGATCACCGAAAACATGCCCTCGCCCTGCAGCGCCCACATGCCCGCCACCGAGGCCATGGCGCGCCAGACCTCGTGCTTCGACTGCACTCCGCCGATGAAGCGGGTCGTCTCAGGGTCGCTCATGAAGTCGGCCCAGCGCGGGAAGTCCTCCAGCGTCGGCGCGCGCAGGAACAGTCGCTCGGTTTCCAGCGTGGGGCCGAGAGGGGATGTCGGGCGGTCGATCACAGCAGATACTCGCGTTCCAGGGTGTAGACGCTGCCGTCGCCGGTCAGGACGCTGGAATAGAGGCCGAAGCGATCCACACGGATCGGCGGCGACTTCAGCAGATTGTGCCCGGCGATCCAGGCGCCGATACGGTCGGGGTTCGCCTGAGGTTTCAGATAGGCCAGGGTGACGTGCGGCCGGTATTCGCGCTTCTCCGGCGGAACGCCCGCGCGCTCGCCCGCCGACCGGCAACGTCCGGCCAGGACGTTCAGCGGCTCGGAACGTTCCAGCCCGGCCCACAGGGTGTGGCTGCGGTGGGCGTCGCCGAAGGCGCCGACGCCGCTCAGGGTGATCTCGAACGCCCCTCCGCCCTCGGCGCGGGTCAGTTCGGAGGCCAGATCGTCAGCCGTGCGCTCTGACGCCTCGCCATAGAAGGCCAGGGTCACGTGCAGGGCGTCCAGCGGCCGCCAGCGGGCGCCGGGCAGGCCGGACTGACGCCGCGCCAGGGTCTCGGCGACGTCGTCGGGAATGGCGATGGCTGTGAACAGACGTAACATGCGACCCTTGGTAGCGGGCGGAACCGGCGGCCGGAAGTCCGGTTTTTCTTGCATGGACGCCCCCGCGTCCCGATATTTGAGCCAAAGGTCGGGACCTTCCCGGCCGAATGGGAGACTTCTTTCGCGATGAGCGACTTCAACAACGGCTATGCGCGCCCGCTTCCGCAGTCGGCGGACATGTCCGTCGACGCCGGTCTGCGCGCCTTCATGCTGGGCGTCTACAACAAGCTGGCGATCGGTCTGGTCGTCGCGGGCGTCCTGGCCTACGTCACCGGCAACGTCCCGGCGGTGCAGCAGCTGCTGTTCGCCCGCATGCCGGACGGCCGCATCGGCCTGACCATGCTGGGCATGATCATCCAGTTCTCGCCGCTGGTCATGCTGTTCGGCTCCATGTTCTTCATGAAGAATCCGACGGCCAAGGGCGTGAACATGCTCTACTGGGCCGTGGTCGCCACCATCGGCGCCGGTCTGGGCGTGCTGTTCCTGCGCTATACGGGCGGTTCGCTGGCCTCGACCTTCTTCGTCACCGCCGCCGCCTTCGCGGGTCTGAGCCTGGTCGGTTACACGACCAAGAAGGACCTGAGCGGCATGGGCACCTTCCTGATCATGGCCCTGATCGGCCTGATCCTGGCCATGCTGGTCAACGCCTTCCTGGTGAAGTCGGGCATGTTCGGCCTGGTGATCTCGGGCCTGGGCGTGCTGATCTTCTCGGGCCTGATCGCCTATGACACCCAGCGTCTGAAGATGACCTACTACGCCCTCGGCGGCGACAAGAACGCCATGGGCGTGGCCACGGGCTTCGGCGCCCTGAGCCTGTTCATCAACTTCATCAACCTGTTCCAGTTCCTGCTCGCCTTCATGGGCGGCCGCGAATAGGAATTTTTGAGTGCGCTATGGCCGTGACGCGGTCACGGCCGACTTGAGCGCGGCTTAAACAGGTCCAGAAAGAGAGGCTCCGACATCGCTGTCGGAGCCTTTTTCTTATGTTGCGTGGCGCACAGCCCTATTCCACCACCGTGAACTTCCGGCTGTCGAACACGCGCAGCACCTGGGCCAGATCGCGGCCGCGCTTCAGCACATGGCCGCCCTCGCCGATCACCGCCCACTGCCCCTGTTTCAGACGCAGCGCCGGACGTTTCTCGATGCGATAGACGGGTGCGTCGCCGTGGCGGCGAAAGACGGCGAACTCGGCGTGCTCCCTGGCCCCGGCCATGGCGTAGTCGCGCCATTCACCCGCCGCCACCATCCGCCCATAGACCCGCAGCATCTGGCCCAACTCGCGGCGGTCGAAGAAGACAGGCCCGGCCGGGGAAGGCCCCTGCGGCTGTGCATTCGAACTGTCGGCGTCGAAGCTCATGACGCCAACTTAGGCCGCTGGCGGATAAACGCCAGCGTCAGCACTCACTTGTCACCCGCCGCGCGCCCGTCCAAAAGGCAGATCAAGTTCTAGATACGGAGACGAACCATGGCGACGAGCGAAGGCTGGGACATGCCCACCGGCGAACTCATGAAGGGCAAGAAGGGCCTGATCATGGGGGTGGCCAACTCCAACTCCATCGCCTGGGGCATCGCCTCTCAACTGGCGGCGCAGGGCGCCGAACTGGCCTTCACCTATCTGGGCGAGGGGCTTGAGCGCCGCGTGCGTCCCCTGGCCGAAAGCGTCGGCGCCAAGCTGCTGATCCAGGCCGACGTCACCGACGACGCCTCCATGGACGCCGCCTTCGCCGAGCTGGAGAAGGAATTCGGCACGATCGACTTCGTCGTCCACTCGGTGGCCTTCGCCAACAAGGACGAGCTGAAGGGCTCCTTCGTCGACAACACCACCCGCGACAGCTTCCTGCTGGCCATGAACATCTCGGCCTTCAGCTTCGTCGACGTGGCCAAGCGTTCGGCCAAGCTGATGCCGAACGGCGGCTCGATGATCACCCTGACCTACCTCGGCTCCGAGCGGGTCATCCCCAACTACAACACCATGGGCGTGGCCAAGGCCGCGCTGGAAGCCGCCACCCGCTACATCGCGCGCGACCTGGGGCCGAAGGGCATCCGCGTCAACGCCATCTCGGCGGGCGCCATGCGCACCCTGTCGCTGGCCGGCATCTCGGGCGGGCGCGGCCTGCACTCCAAGTCGGCCCAATTCTCGCTGATCAAGGAAGAGACCTCGATGGAAGGCGTCGCCGGCGCCGCCCTGTGGCTGTGCTCGGATCTGGGCCGCTCGACGACGGGCGAAGTCGTCCACGTCGACGCCGGTTTCCACGCCGTCGGCCTGCCGGACGATATGGAGGGCTGAGCCCCCGACTTCATGAGAACACAGAGGGCCGCCGGGCGAACCGGCGGCCTTTTTTGCATCTCCTCCACTACCCGCTCATCCCCGCGGACGCCGAGATGAGCGGAAGATAGGTTTCCACTTTCAGGCGCCCCTCTACCGGCCTAGCTTGGGCGCATGAGTTCCGCGCGCCTGCCTCCTCCCGCCAGCTTTTCCGCCGCCGCCGTAGCCACCGTCGTCGGCTTCGGCGGCACGGTCGCCCTGATCGTTCAGGCGGGACAGGCGATGGGCGCGTCGCCCGGCCAGATCATCTCCATGGTCACCGCCCTGTGCCTGGGCATCGGCCTGCCCGGCGCGGTACTGAGCTGGCGGCTGAAGATGCCCGTGGTCTTGGCATGGTCGACGCCGGGCGCCGCCCTGCTGGCCGCCTCGACGCTGGGGCTCGGCTGGTCGACGGCCGTGGGCGCCTTCGTCATCGCCGGGCTGATGATGGTGCTGACCGGGCTGGTCCCGGCGCTGGGTCGACTGGCCGAGCGCATTCCCGCCGCCGTCGCCTCGGCCATGCTGGCCGGGGTGCTGCTGCCTTTCTGCCTCAAGCTGTTTCTCGTGTTCCCGACCGACCTGATGCTGGCGGCGGGGTTGCTGCTGGTCTTTCTGGTCATGCGTCGGCTGGCGCCCGCCTGGTCCCTGCCCGCCGTTCTGGTCGTCGCCTTCGCGGTTCTGACCGTGCGCGGTCAGGTCGCCCTGCCCGAGGGAACCGGCCTGTTCGGCGCCCTGTCGCCGGTCATGCCCGCCTTCGACTGGAAGGCGGCGGTCAGTCTGGCCCTGCCGCTGTATCTGGTGACGCTGGCCTCGCAGAACCTGCCCGGTCTGGTGGTGCTGAGGGCCGCCGGCTACGCCCCGCCTGCCGGAAAGCTGATCTTCTGGGGCGGGCTGACCAGCACGCTTCTGGCCCCTTTCGGCGCGCACGGCGTCAATCTGGCCGCCATCACCGCCGCCATCTGCACCGAGCCGGACGCCCACCCCGACCCCGCCAGACGCTGGACCGTGGGGGTGATCTACGGCCTGTTCTATCTGGTCGTCGCCCTGTTCGCGGCGCCGCTGGCGGGCCTGTTCATCGCCATGCCGACCGGCGCGCTGGCCGCCATCACAGGACTGGCCCTGATCGCGCCCCTGACCGGGTCGCTGGGCGCCATGATGAGCGAGGTCAAGAATCGCGAGGCCGCCGTGCTGACCTTCGCCGCCACGGCGTCGGGCGTCGCCCTGTTCGGCGTAGGCTCGGCCTTCTGGGGACTGGCCGTTGGATTTCTGGCGCTGGCGGCGCGACGATGGATCCCCGCCCGCTCCTGAAGCGATGACGGCGTTTTACATTTCGCACTCTTTACGCCCGAAGCTGGACCGTGGCAGCCTTCTGCCCTCGGCCGACTGGCGGCCGTCAGAGCGAGGCGATCATGGCGCACAAGTTCGAAGTCTATAAGGACAAGGCTGGCGAGTACCGCGTGCGGTTCAAGTACAACTCCGAGATCATCTTCTCGACCGAAGGCTATTCCGACAAGTCGGGCGCCAAGCGCGCCATCGAGTCGATCAAGAAATACGTTCCTGACGCCCCGACCGAAGAAATCTGAGCCTGAGACTGCGGGGGGCGGCTCAAGCGTCCGCCCCCGCCTTGGCGTCTTCAGGAAAGCGGCGGGATGTTCAGCCCCCGCTGCACGGCCGGACGCGCTACGCCGCGTTCCAGCCAGGCGGCGACATGCGGAAAGTCCGCATAGCCGACCAGATCGCCCGCGCCATAGTGTTCGACCAGATTGCGCACCCAGCCCAGAGTGGCGATGTCGGCGATAGTATAGTCCTCGCCCATGATCCACTGGCGATCCTTCAGCCGCCCTTCCAGCACGCCCAGCAGACGCCGCGATTCCGCGACGTAGCGGTCGCGCGGCCGCTTGTCCTCAAAGGCGCTGCCCGCATATTTGTGGAAGAAGCCGACCTGGCCGAACATCGGGCCTATGGCCGCCATCTGGAAGAAGACCCACTGCAGGGTCTCATAGCGCGTCGCCGGATCGGTCGGCAGGAAGCGCCCCGCCTTTTCAGCCAGATAGACCAGGATGGCGCCGGATTCGAACAGAGGCAGCGGCTTTCCGCCGGGACCGTCGGGGTCGATGATCGCCGGGATCTTGCCGTTGGGGTTCAGCGACAGGAACTCAGGCGTCCAGGTTTCATCCTTACTGATGTCGACCCGGTGGACCTCATAAGGCAGGCCCAGCTCCTCCAGCATTATGGAGACCTTCACCCCATTGGGCGTCGGCAGGGAGTAGAGCTGAAGCCGGTCGGGATGCTGCGGCGGAAACTGGCAGGTGACGGGAAAGGCGGACAGGTCGGCCATGGAACGCTCCGGCTGTTGTGACCCCGTCCATGTCGGAAGCCGCAGGGCGATCCGCAACCGTGTCGGCGTCAGTCTTCGTCGCGGTCGCTGACTTCGGTCGGGCGGACGATGCGCAGCCAACCGTCGTTGATGTGCAGTTCCGGCGCCGCTTCGCGGGTGAAGGGCAGGTACCAGGTCGGGCCGCCCTCGGCCGGGGCGATCTCCAGCATGTCGTCGGCGCCGAAGTTCTGGACCGACTTCACCGTGCCCAGAACCACGTCGGACGGATCGCGACCCTCCAGGCCGATCAGGTCGGCCAGGTAGAACTCGTCTTCCTCCGGCTGGGGCAGGGCCTCGCGGGTGACGAACAGCTTCTGGCCTCGCCGGGCGTCGGCCTCTTCCTTGGTGGCGATCTCCTTGACGCGCGCCACCACGCCCGCCTTGTCCGGCCGGGCCGAGATCAGGGTCAGCACCGGTTTGCCGTCAGCGCCCAACAGCGGCGAATAGCCCATCAGAGCCATCGGCTCGGCGGTATAGGCGCTGATCCGCACCTCGCCCTTCACGCCGAAGGCGCCGCCGATCTGGCCCACCAGGATCAGTCTGTCTTCGCTGCTCATACCGGGCTCCGTTTACCGATGCGATGGGGTCCAGATAGCAGAAAAGCAGCGCCCCGAAAGGACGCTGCTTTCCCGTTTCAACCGGCCGTGGCCGGATGAAGAGATAAGGCTCAGGCCTGCTCTTCGGTCGCTTCAGCAGCGGCTTCGGCAGGGGCTTCTTCAGCCGGAGCTTCTTCCACGGCCGGGGCGGCGGCTGCGGCGGCGGCGGCTTCAGCGGCCTCGGCCTTGGCGGCGGCTTCGGCCTCCAGGCGGTCGGCTTCGCGCTGGGCGCGCTCGGCGGCGCGTTCCTGAGCCTTCTTGCCCGGCTCGGCCTTCTTCGGGTTGTTGCCCTGGACCCACTGGACCTTGCCGGCCAGCGCTTCGTCCTGGCTCTCGCTGATGAAGCGGGCGACGCGATCGGTCGGCTGAGCGCCCTTGGCAAGCCATTCGGCGATGCGGTCGGCCTTCAGGACGATGCGCGGGGTGGCGCTGTCCTTCGGCAGCATCGGGTTGTAGCTGCCGACGCGCTCGATGAACTTGCCGTCGCGCGGAGCGTGCGAGTCGGCGATGACGATGTGGTAGTAGGGACGCTTCTTGGCGCCGCCGCGGGACAGACGAATCTTCAGCATTTTCAGTCTCTTTCTAGAAAGTCGTTATTTCTTTTTGGGAAGGCCCGGCAGACCCGGAAGGCCCCCCGGCAGTTGTCCGCCGCGCAGACCCGCCAGGCGGTCCTGAATGGCTTTCATTTCATCGGCGCTGGGTTCCGGCATCTTGCCGCCGCCCAGAGCCTTCAGACGGTTCATGTCCGGGCCGCCGCCCCCCATGCCGGGCAGGCCGCCCATCATGGCCGCCATCTTCTGCAGGTTCTTGCCGCCGCCCTTGGACAGCGACTTGACCATGTCGGCCATCTGCCGGTGCTGTTTCAGCAGACGGTTGATGTCCTGAACCTCAACGCCGGCGCCCTTGGCCACGCGCTTCTTGCGGCTGGCGTTCAGCAGATCCGGCTTCTTGCGCTCGGCCTTGGTCATGGAGTTGATGACGGCCAGCTGGCGGTCGATCATCTTGTCCGAGACGTTGTTCTCGGCCATCTGGTTCTTCAGCTTGGCCACGCCGGGCAGCAGGCCCATGATGCCCTGAAGACCGCCCATCTTCTTCATCTGGTTCAGCTGACCCGCCAGATCGTCCAGATCGAACTGACCCTTGGCCAGCTTGCGGGCCATCTTCTCGGCCTTGGCCTGGTCCAGCTCGCCCGCGGCCTTCTCGACCAGGGCGACGATGTCCCCCTGACCCAGGATGCGGCCGGCCACGCGGCGGGCGTCGAACACGTCCAGCGCATCGACCTTTTCGCCCGCGCCCAGATATTTGATCGGCAGGCCGGTGACGGCCCGCATCGACAGCATGGCGCCGCCGCGCCCGTCGCCATCGGCGCGGGTCAGCACCAGACCCGTCAGGGGCAGACGCTCATGGAAGGCGGCGGCGGTGCGCACCGCGTCCTGACCGGTCAGGCTGTCGGCGACCAGCAACGTCTCGACCGGCTTGGCGATCTGGGCGACCTCGGCCACCTCGTTCATCAGCCCTTCGTCCAGGGTGATGCGGCCGGCGGTGTCGAGGATCAGGACGTCGAAGCCCTGCAGCTTGGCCGACTGAAGCGCGCGGCGGGTGATCTGGACCGCGCTCTCGCCCGCCACGATGGGCAGGGTCGCGACCTCGATCTGCTGGCCCAAGGTAGCCAACTGTTCCATAGCCGCCGGACGACGCGTGTCCAGCGAGGCCATCATGACCTTCTTCTTGTCGAACTTCGACAGACGCAGGGCCAGCTTGGCCGAGGTCGTCGTCTTGCCCGACCCCTGCAGACCGGCCATCAGCACGACGGCGGGCGGGGTCGCATTGGTGTTCAGCGGAACCGGCTCTTCGCCGCCCAGCATGTCGACCAGGCCGTCATAGACGATCTTGATGACCTGATCGGCGGGCTTGACCGCGCGGATGACGTCTTCGCCGGTCGCGGCCGTCTTGGCGCGGGCGATGAAGTCCTTGACCACCGGCAGGGCGACGTCGGCCTCGAGCAGGGCGACGCGGACCTCGCGCAGGGCCTCCTCGACATCCTTTTCGGACAGGGCGCCGCGGCCGGTGATCCGGTCGAAGACGCCTGTCAGCCGCTCGTTCAGAGCCTCGAACATTCAAACCCTTTCATGCGCCTGGGCCTTGGCCTCCGTGAGCAACGCCCATAGGCGGGCGACCTCTGCGAACGATCACGTCGACAGAGGCCCTCTCCGGGCTCATCCATCCATGAAAGGATGGGATCGTCCCGGTGGAGGCGCAGGTTCAATTGCGCCGGAAGTCGCGGCTTATGGCGGAAAATCCAGCCGGAGTCGATAGTTTGTTGAAGCGTCATTCAACCCGCGAGGCGACCACCCAAAGGGTTTGCGCGTTGCAACATGGACTGGCGCGTTCGGATTCCGCTGATACGGTTCCGCTTCCGGCCTCCCCGCTGAGAGACGACCCCATGACCCAGACCCCCGAGTTCCCCCACGACCGCCTGCGCGAAGAGGTTCGGCTGCTGGGCGCCCTGCTGGGCGAGGTGATCCGCGACGAAGGCGGACAGGTCCTCTATGACCGCATCGAGGCGGTGCGGCGCGCCTCGGTGGCCTATCACCGCGACCCGACCTCGGACGACGCCTCGGAACTGGAGCGACTGCTCGGCGAGCTGTCGCTGGATCAGGCCGTCGGCCTGACGCATGGTTTCGCCGCCTTCTCCCTGCTGGCCAATGTCGCCGAGGACCGGGCGGGCAAGCGCCGCGCCCAGGCCCAGGCCGAAGCGGGCGAACGGGCCGATACGCCCGAGGGCGTGCTTAAACGCCTGGCCGAGGCGGGCGTCGACAGGAGCGCGGTGCGCGATCTGCTGGCCCAGGCCCTGATCTCGCCGGTGCTGACCGCCCACCCGTCCGAGGTGCGCCGCAAGAGCGTCATCGACCGCACCACGGCGGTCGGCGAGCTGCTGGACGGATGCGACCGCGACGGGATCGCCTGCGACGCCAAAACCCTGAAGGAAGCGCTGCGCCGCCAGATCGTCATCCTGTGGACCACGCGGCTGACCCGCGCCTCGGCTCTGGTGGTGCAGGACGAGATCGACACCGTTGTCGACTGGCTCCAGCGCATCTTCCTGCACGTCGCCCCGACCCAGCTGGCCGAATGGCGCCGCCTTCTGGAGGCGCCGGACCTGGCGCCCTTCGTGCGCATCGGCTCATGGGTCGGCGGCGACCGAGACGGCAATCCCAATGTCGACGCCGACACCCTGCGCGCCGCCTTCCGCAGCCAGGCCCGCGCCGCGCTGGGCTTCTATCTGGACGAGGTGCACGCCCTGGGCGCCGAGCTCAGCCTGTCCATCGACCTGACCCGCGTCACCCCCGAACTGGCCGCATTGGCGCAAGGATCAGGCGACGCCTCCATCCAGCGCGCGGACGAACCCTATCGCCGGGCGCTCAGCCAGATCTACGCCCGCCTGTCGGCGGCCTATCCGGCCCTGACCGGCGAGTCGACGCCGCGCCCCGCCCGCTTCGCCACCGCTCCCTATGACGGCCCCGACGCCTTCCGCGCCGATCTGAACATCCTGCATGACAGTCTGGTGCGGACCCACGGCGCCGTCTTCGCCGACGACCGGCTGGCGCGGCTGATCACGGCGGCGGACGTGTTCGGCTTCCACATGGCGACGGTGGACCTGCGCCAGAACTCGGACGTGCATGAACGGGTTGTCGCCGACCTGCTGAAAGTCGCGGGCGTCTGTCCCGACTACGCCGCCCTGGACGAGGCCGATCGGCTGGCCGTGCTGGCGCGCGAACTGGCCGACCCCCGCCCCCTGTTCTCGCCCTATGCCGACTATGCGACCGAGACGCTGAAGGAGCGCGCCATCCTTCAGGCCGCCGCCGAGGCCCTTTCCACCTTCGGTCCGCAGGCGATCCGCACCCACATCGTGTCCAAGACCGACGCCGCTTCGGACATGCTGGAGGTCTATCTGCTGCTCAAGGAGGTCGGCTTATACGACCCGACCGACCCCGGCGCCTGCCCCATTCAGGCCGCGCCCCTGTTCGAGACCATCGACGACCTGCGCGCCGCCCGCGACACGCTGGAGCGCGTCCTCGCCGAGCCTTCCGCCCGAGCCGTGGCGGAGGCGCGCGGGGTGCAGGAGGTGATGATCGGCTATTCCGACAGCAATAAGGACGGCTCCTACCTGACCTCGGGCTGGGAGTTGCACGAGGCCTCGCGCGCCCTGCTGGAGGTCACGCGCGCGGCGGGGGTGCGGCTGCAACTGTTCCACGGCCGGGGCGGCGCCGTGGGGCGCGGCGGCGGCTCCGCCTTCTCGGCCGTTCTGGGCCAGCCCGCCGGCACCGTCGCGGGCCGCATCCGCGTCACCGAACAGGGCGAGGTCATCGCCAATAAGTACGGCGAGCCGGAGGTGGCCCAGCGGAACCTCGACGCCCTGACCTGCGGCGCCCTGCTGGCCTCGCTGGGGCCGCAGTCCGACGCGGGCTACAGCGCCCGCCACGGCGAGACGGCCGCGCGCCTGTCCGCGGCCTCCATGAAGGCCTATCGCGCCCTCGTCTATGACACGCCCGGCTTCGTCGACTATTTCCGCGCAGCCACCCCCATCGCCGAGATCGCCGACCTGAAGATCGGCTCGCGCCCGGCCAGCCGCACCGCCTCGCCCGCCATCGAGGACCTGCGCGCCATTCCCTGGGTGTTCAGCTGGTCGCAGTCGCGGGTCATGCTGCCCGGCTGGTTCGGCTTCGGCTCGGCGGTCCAGGGCGAAGATCCCGCCGAACTGCGCGCCATGACCGAGACCTGGCCCTTCTTCCGCACCGTGGTCCAGAACATGGAGATGGTGATGGCCAAGGCCGACATGGCCATCGCCCGCCGCTACGCCGGGCTGGTCCCCGACGCCGTCCTGGCCGAGCGAATCTACGCCGCTATCCGCGCCGAATGGAACCGCACCATCGCCGCCGTCCTGTCGATCACCGGCCAGCAGAGCCTGTTGGGAGGCCAGCCCGAACTGGATCGGCTGATCCGTCAGCGGATGCCCTATGTCGAGCCGCTGAACCATGTGCAGATCGAGCTGATCCGCCGTCGCCGAGCGGGCGACGACGACCCGCGCGTGCGCAACGGCATCCTTCTGGCCATCAACGGCGTGGCGGCGGGCCTCAGGAACAGCGGCTGATCACAGCCACTTCGACCGCTTGAAGGTGACGTACAGGCCGATGCAGATGGCGACGATCAAGGCCAGAACCGCCGGATAGCCATAGGTCCAGCGCAGTTCGGGCATATGCTCGAAATTCATGCCGTAGATGCCCGCCACCGCCGTCGGCGTGGCCAGGATGGCGGCCCAGGCCGCCAGCTTGCGGGTGATGACGCCCTGCCGCTGCTGCTCCAGCAGGTTCGACACCTCGAACACCGAGGCCAGGATGTCGCGCAGACCCGCCGCCCGGCTGGACACCCGCCGCACATGGTCGGCCACGTCGCGGAAATAGGGCCGCACCTCGCGGTCGATGCAGGGCAGGTCCAGCGACTGCAGCTTGACGCAGACCTCCTCCATCGGCCCCAGCACCCGGCTGAACTTCACCAGTTCGCGGCGCAGCTGGAACAGACGGGTGATGTCGTCGCGCGCCAGGAAACTGTCCAGCGCGACCTGCTCCATCTCCAGCACCTTGTCCTCGATGGCGTCGATGATGGGGATGTAGCCGTCGACGATGAAGTCCAGCACCCCGTGCAGGATGAAGTCCGGCCCGTGCTTCAGCTGATGCGGCGAGGCCTCCAGCTGAGCGCGCAGCTGGGTGTGGGCGCGCGCTGAACCGTGGCGGATGGTGATGACGTAGTTGGGCCCGACGAAGACGTGGGTCTCTCCGTACAGGATGCGGTCGCCTTTGGCCTGAGCCGTGCGGGCGACGATGAACAACTCGGAGCCATAGACTTCCAGCTTGGGGATCTGATGCGCCGTCAGGGCGTCCTCGACCGCCAGGGGATGCAGATGGAAACGGCGGACCAGAACGTCGAACTCCTCGTCCGACGGCTCATGCAGGCCGATCCACAGGTATTCGCCCTCGGCCAGAGCGAGCCCCTGATCCGTCAGCGGCGCTTCGCGCACCCGCTTGCCGTCCTTGTAGACGTAGGAGGCGACGACGCTCATGCAGACTTCTCCAGCAGAACCACGGGCAAGGCTTACGCTACCTCAACGGAAAATAGAAAAGGCCCGGCGGATTGCTCCACCGGGCCTCACCATTCTAGCGTCCAACGGCCTCAAGCAGGCCGAAGGCCGATAGGCCCACTTAAGAAGTCGGGAAGCCGCGCACCTTCAACAGGGCCGCCACGTCCGGGTTGCGGCCGCGGAACTGGCGATAGGCGTCGCCGCGATCCGTGGTGTTGCCCGGCGCCAGCATGATCGACTTGAAGCGGCCGGCGATGTCCGGATTGAAGACGTCGCCCGACTCCTCGAAGTAGGCCCAGGTGTCGGCGTCCATCGTCTCCGACCACAGGTAGGAGTAGTAGCCGGCCGAATAGGCGTCCGAGGTGAACAGGTGATTGAACTGCGGCAGGCGGTGCCGCATCACGATCTCCCTGGGCATGCCCAGACGCGCCAGCGAGGCCTTTTCGAAGCCGTCGATATCGGTCGGCGGCGTGGCTTGCGTGTGCAGATCCATGTCGACCAGGGCCGAGGACAGATAGCTGACCGTGGCGTAGCCCTGATTGAAGGTCGAGGAGGCCTCGATTTTATCCACCAGCGCCTGCGGCATGGGCTGGCCCGTTTCGACGTGCTTCATGTAGCCGTCGAGGATGGGCCGGGTCAGCACCCAGTGCTCATGCACCTGAGACGGATATTCCACGAAGTCGCGCGGCGTGTTGCCGAACGACGGATAGGTCACCACCGACGAGAAGTAGTGCAGGGCGTGGCCGAACTCGTGGAACAGAGTCTCGGCGTCGTCCAGCGAGATCAGCAGAGGCTGGCCTTCGGGCGCCTTAACGAAGTTGTTGTTGTTCGAAGCCAGGATCGGCTTGGAGCCGGTCAGCTTCGAGAAGGACCGATAGGTAGTCATCCAGGCGCCCGAACGCTTGCCCGGACGGGCGAAGTCGTCGGCGTAGAACAGGCCGATCAGCTTGCCGGTGGCCTTGTCCGTGACCTCATAGGTGGTCACGTCCGGCTCGAAGGTCGAGACCTGGCCCTGAGGCAAGCGCTTGAAGACGAAGCCGTACAGACGTTCAGCCATATAGAAGGATGCGTCGCGAACGGCGTGAAGTTCGAAGTAGGGCTTCAGCTCGTTCTGATCGAGGTCGTACTTCGCCTTACGCACCTTCTCGGCGTAGTAGAGGTAGTCCCACGGCTCGATGTCGTGGCCGGCGATCGCCTTCATGTCGGCGACTTCCTCGGCGACGCGGGCCTTGGCCGGGGCCCAGACGCGCTGCATCAGGTCCATCGCCGCGGCCGGGGTCTTGGCCATCGTGTCCTGCATCCGCCATTCGGCGTGGTTGCCGAAGCCCAGCAGGCGGGCGCGCTGCTGACGCAGGGCGACGATCTGGGCGATCGTCGACTTGGTGTCGTTGGCGTCGCCGTTGTCGCCGCGCTTGACGAACTTGGTCCAAACCTGCTGACGCAGGGCGCGGTCGTCCGCGAAGGTCAGGAAGGGATCGACGCTGGAGCGGGTGTTGACGATGGCCCAGCCCTGAACGTTGCGCGAACGCGCGGCGGCGGCTGCGGCGGCCTTGTTGGAGTCCGGCAGGCCCTTCAGACCGCCCTCGTCAGCGATGACGGTCCAGGTGTTCTCGTCTGCGACCACCTTCTGGCCGAAGCTGGTGAAGGCGTTCGACAGGTCGGTGTTGATGCGGCCCAGTTCTGCCTTGCCTGCGGCGTCCAGGGCGGCGCCGTTGCGCACGAAGGCGTCGCGGCTGCGCTCGGCCAGACGCTTCTGCTGGGCGTTCAGGCCTGCGGCGTCAGCGCCGTCGGCCACGGCCTTGATGCGGGCGAACAGCGTCTCGTTGAAGGTGATCTCGTCCGAGGCGGCCGACAGGATCGGCGACAGCTCGGTCTCCAGCACGTCCCACTGCTCGCCGCCGATGTTCGAGGTCATGACGCTGAACACGTTCATGGCGCGGTCCAGCGGTTCGCCCGCCATCTCCATCGCCGCCATGGTGTTGGCGAAGGTCGGCGCCTCGGGGTTGTCAGCGATCGCGGCGATGTCGGCGCGCTGCAGTTCGATGCCTTCCAGGATGGCTTCGCGCATCTTGGGCGCCGTCACCTTGTCCCACGGCGGCACGCCTTCATAGGGGCCGGTCCAAGGTTGAAGCAGCTCGGCGCGCGGCGCTGTCGTCGGCAGGACGGCGCGGGCGATACGGGCCTCATCGGCGGTCGTCAGGGCGGCGACGGCGCCGCTCACAGCGTTCTCCACGGCCCCGGCCGAGGCGCAGCCCGACAGGGCGAAGAGGCTCGCGCCCCCGATGAGAAGATGGCGTCTATGCATCCAGGTCTCCCAACCATAGCTGTTTTGGACATCCTTCGGCGCAGGGGCCGACAGCGTCCCATAAATCCGGTTTAGTCCTAAGTATTGGACGGCGAAACCCCGCAGGTCTAAAGGCCGCTGCATGGCGATAGGCGTTTTCGACTCCGGCGTGGGGGGCCTGACGGTCCACCGCGAACTCACGACCCGCTTTCCGACGCGGGACTTCATCTATCTGGGCGATCAGGCCCACGCCCCCTATGGCGGGCGCGGCGGCGAGGACATCGTCGAACTGACCCGCGCAGGATGCGAGCGCCTGTTCGATGCGGGCGCCTCCGTGGTCGTACTGGCCTGCAACACGGCCTCAGCCATTGCACTGCGCCGCCTGCAGCAGACCTGGATCCCGGGGATGCGCGAAAAGCTGGGCCGTCCGGTCAACGTCCTCGGCATCATCGTCCCGACCATCGAAGCGGCCACCGGCCTGCCCTGGTCCTATGAGGCCGAACGCAACGGGCGGCTGGAAGGCGAGAAGAAACAGGCCATCGACGTGACCGGCGTCTTCTGCACCGCCGCCACCGCCATGAGCCGCGTCTATGAGATCGAGATCGACAAGCGCCGCGACGACCTGGCGGTCTTCACCGAGGCCTGCCCCGGCCTGGCCGGACTGATCGAACTGGGCGCCCCGACAGAGGAGCTGAAGGTGGTGATCGACGACCACGTCGACGCCCTGCGCCGCCGGATCGGCCGCCATCCGGACAAGGCCGTCCTGGGCTGCACCCACTATGAGATCGTGGCCGATCTGTTCGCCCAGGCCCTTCCGCCCGGCGTCGAGGTCATCAGCCAGCCCGCCGCCGTCGCCGACTCGCTGGAGCGCTATTTCCAGCGTCACCCGGAGTATGAGTTGGGATCCTCGGCCCGCCGCGACTTCCTGACCACCGGAACGCCCGGCCCGCAATCGGACCTCGTCGCCCAGTTCTGGGGCGCGCCCCTGACGTTCGAGGCGGCCTGAGACGCTCGCCCGCTATTCAGCCGTGCGGGTCGCGTTTCGACGCTGGCCGAAGGTGGGCGCCCGCTCCTTCTGCTGCGCCCAATAGGTCGGGCCGTCGTCCGGCTTGAACATGGTGCGCGGCACGCCGTTGCGGTCCACCACGGCGAAGGTGTTGGTCGCAGCCTGATAGAAGAGAGTGTCGCCGTTGGCTCGCTTAACCGTCTCGGTTCCTTTCGGCGTCGCCTCGGTGAAGGTCCGGACCTTCTGCAGATAGTCGTCCGCAGAGCGCGCGCCGAAGTCGGCGCCGTTGCGCTCGTACAGCCGCTGCACCTTGGCGTCGGCGGTCTCGCGCCGGTTGGCGGTGACGGCAGGTTTGGCCGCCTCGACAGGACCTGCGGCGCCCGCCATGTCGGTTTCCGCCGCCGCGCTCAATCCGACCGGTTCAGCGGTGCTGCGGTCCCTGGTCTCCACCGCCGAGCCGCCGCTGTCGCATCCGGCCAGAAACAACAGCGACGCCGCTAGCGCCGCCAACCTCCGCACAGCCATCAGTCGCCCCTTCTCTGAAATTTCGACGAACGCAGATAGACATAGATTTTTCGCCCCTTCAACGCTGCTGCTGACATAAGCGTAAGCGAGGTGGCTTTGTCTCGACGCCGTCACGCCACGCCGCTAGACCTTGGTTCATGACCGCACCCTCGCTTTCCAGCGTCCTGACCGGCCGCAAGGTCCTGCTGATCATCGGCGGCGGCATCGCCGCCTATAAGGCGCTGGAACTGATCCGCCTGCTCAGCAAGGCCGGGGCGGAGACGATGACCGTCCTGACCAAGGCCGGGGCCCAGTTCGTCACCCCCATGTCGCTGGCGGCCCTGACAGGCCATCCGGTCCGACAAGACCTGTTCATGCCGGAAGACGAAACCGCCATGGGCCATATCGAGCTGTCGCGCTGGGCCGATCTGGTGGTCGCAGCGCCCGCCACGGCCGGGCTGATCGCCAAGGCGGCCAACGGGATGGCCGACGACCTGGCCTCGACCACGCTTCTGGCTACCGACAAGAAGGTGCTGCTGGCCCCGGCGATGAATGTGCGCATGTGGCTGCATCCGGCGGTTCAGGCCAATGTCGAGCGGCTGAAGGGTTTCGACGGCTTTCACGGCATGGCCGTGGTCGGACCGGACGACGGCATCATGGCCTGCGGCGAGTTCGGGCCGGGTCGCATGGCCGAGCCGCCGATCATTCTGGACGCCATCGCCCGCCTGCTAGCCGGGCCGGACGGGCGCCCGCTGACCGGCCGGACCGCTGTCGTGACGGCCGGGCCGACGTTCGAGCCGATCGACCCGGTGCGCGGCCTGACCAACCGTTCCAGCGGCAAACAGGGCTACGCCGTCGCCGCCGCCCTGGCCGATCTGGGGGCGCAGGTGACGCTGATCTCCGGCCCGGTGGCGCTGGACGCCCCTGTCGGCGTGACCCGCGTCTGGGTCGAGGCCGCCACCGAAATGAAGGCCGCCGTCGAGGCCGCCCTTCCCGCCGACATCGCCGTAATGAGCGCCGCCGTCGCCGACTGGCGCGTGGACGGCGTGGCCTCGGGCAAGATCAAAAAGGCGCCGGGCGGACCGCCGTCGCTGGCCCTGATCGAAAACCCCGACATCCTGGCGGGCGTCTCTGCGCCCGGTCCGCGCCGCCCGAAACTGGTGGTCGGTTTCGCCGCCGAGACCAGCGACCTTGAGGCCAACGCCCGCGCCAAGCTCTCACGCAAGGGTTGTGACTGGATCGTCGGCAACGACGTCTCGGACGAGGTGTTCGGCTCGGACGGAAACGCCGTGACCCTGTTCACCCAGGATGGCGACGAGCCCTGGCCCCGCCAATCCAAGACCGAAGTCGCCAGGAAGCTGGCCCAGCGCATCGCCGATCACTTCAAGGCCTAGAAGAGACCTCCCGACATGACCACCGTCCGCGTCGAACGCCTGCCCCACGCCGAGGGTCTGGCCCTGCCCGCCTATGAGACCGCCGGTTCGGCCGGAATGGACCTGCGCGCCGCCCTCGCAGAGGGCGAGACCTTGGTGCTGGAGCCCGGCCAACGCAAGCTGGTTCCCACAGGGCTGAAGATCGCCCTTGGACCCGGCTATGAGGCCCAGGTGCGACCCCGTTCGGGCCTGGCGCTGAAACACGGCGTCTCGGCGCCCAATTCGCCCGGCACCATCGACAGCGATTATCGCGGCGAAGTCGGGGTCATCCTGATCAACCACGGCGAGCTGCCGTTCGAGATCAAGCGCGGCGACCGCATCGCCCAGATGGTGATCGCCCGCTATGAGCAGGCGCAGATGGTCGAGGTCGAAACCCTGGACGAAACCGAGCGGGGCGCCGGAGGATTCGGTTCAACCGGGCGTTGATGAAGACTCTACTTTCACATCCTTAGATACTGGTCTAGCGTGGCCGCCATGAACACGCTGGAACAGCTGGTCTACTGCAGCCGGTCACGACTTTCGCCGGACGAAGAGGCGGCGGCGCTTGCCGATATCGTCCATGTCGCGGCTTATCTGAACGCCCGAAACGGCATCAGCGGCGCCCTGACCCTTCAGGACGGCACGTTCGTGCAATTTCTGGAAGGCTCGCCCAGCGCGCTCGATATCCTCATGCTGCATCTGCATTTCGATGAACGGCATGAAGACATTGAGGTCGTCGCCAGAGAGCATATCGAGCGCCGCGACTTCGCTGCCTGGGGAATGACCGCGCCGTCTCTCGGCCAATCCGAGGCGCTGGGACAGTTGATCGTCGCGCGCTCGCCGGATCTGCTGGCCTGGCGCGGCGCCATGACCGAACTCCTCGTCCAGGCGGCCTGAAAGACAAGGCGGCCTGAAAAACAAGGCGAAACGCCTCACCCTCCCCGTCCCGGGGAGGGAGAAGTCGCGCGTAAATCGCGCTCAAGCAGCGAGCCGCCGCGCGGCAAGCGATACGCGGGGCGCCTCAGCGCCCCCAGGCATCAAGCCTGACGAAAGCCCAGCACGTCCTGCATGTCGTAGAGACCGGGGCGGCGGTTGCGCACCCAGGCGGCGGCGGCCACGGCGCCCTTGGCGAACAGGCTGCGGTCGATGGCCGAATGCGACAGCGTCAGCATCTCGTCTTCCGAGGCGAACATCACGGTATGTTCGCCGATCACGCCGCCGGCGCGCAGGGAGGCGAAGCCGATCTTGCCCGGCTCGCGCGGGCCGGTGATGCCGTCGTAGGGGGCGCTTTGCAGCTCCGCCAGATCGCGGCCCCGGCCGTTGGCGGCGGCCTCGCCCAGCATCAGGGCCGTGCCCGAAGGCGCGTCGACCTTGCGCCGATGATGAGTCTCCAGCACTTCGATGTCCCAGTCGCGCGCGTCCAGCCGAAGGGCGGCGTGCTCGACCAGACCGATCAATATGTTCACGCCCAGCGAGAAGTTGCCGCTCATGACGATGGCGATCTTCTCGGCGGCGACCTCGATCTCGGTCTCCTGCTCCGGCGTCAGGCCGGTGGAGCCGATGACCAGGGCCGGTCCGCCCGCCTCGGCGCAGGCGCGCGCCAGAGCCACGGAGGCCTCGGGCGTCGAGAAGTCGATGATGACGTCGCACAGCTTCAGGTCGACGGTCTCGCCGCGATCGAAGCGGGCGGCGACCACCACGTCCTCACGGGCGTCCAGAACCTGAGAAACGGCGCGGCCCATGCGGCCCCGGGCGCCGGAGATGCCGGCGTGGAAGATGTCGCTCACGCGGTTTCTTTCGGATTATCGGCGTCGCCGCCCAGAATGTCGGCCCAGAAGCGCTTGGCCTTGCCG
Source organism: Brevundimonas sp. LPMIX5 (assembly GCF_003576505.1). Taxonomy (NCBI): domain Bacteria; kingdom Pseudomonadati; phylum Pseudomonadota; class Alphaproteobacteria; order Caulobacterales; family Caulobacteraceae; genus Brevundimonas; species Brevundimonas sp. LPMIX5. The sequence continues at coordinate 190,608 of NZ_QWTZ01000010.1, read as the reverse complement.
GCGAAGCTGGTGTTGCGCGGGGTCTGGCTCTCGCCCAGCGACGCCGCCAATTCGGCCAACAGCTCCTTCTGGCGTGCGTTCAGATCGGTCGGCGTCTCGACGAACAGTTCAACCACCAGGTCGCCGCGACCGCGTCCGTTCAGGTGCGGCATGCCCTTGCCCTTGATGCGGACGGTCTTGCCGGTCTGGGCGCCCGCAGGCACCTCGACCGGGGCCTTGCACTTGCCGTCGCAGGCGTCCGAGATCAGGCAGGGGGCGTCCACGACGCCGCCCAGGGCCGCCACCGTCATCGGCACCGGCACCGTGACCAGAAGGTCCAGATTGTCGCGCTCGAACAATTCGTGCGGCTGCACCGACAGGAAGACGTAGAGGTCGCCGCGAGGCCCGCCGCGCTGGCCCGCCTCGCCCTCGCCCGACAGGCGGATGCGCGAGCCGTCGTCGACGCCCGCCGGAACCTTGAGGCTGAGCTTACGGGTCTTGCGGACCTGACCGTGGCCCCGGCAGGTGGTGCAGGGGTCGGCGATCATCTCGCCCGAACCGCCGCAGCGGGGGCAGGTGCGCTCGACCTGGAAGAAGCCGTTGGCCTGACGCACGCGCCCGGCGCCGCCGCAGGTGGAGCAGATGGTCGGCTTGGTGCCCGCCTTGGCGCCCGAGCCGTCGCAGACCTCGCAGGCCATCAGGGTCGGGATGGCGATCTCGACCTCGGCCCCCTTGTAAGCCTGCTCCAGGGTGATCTCGAGATCGTAGCGCAGGTCCGAGCCGCGACGCGGCCCGTGGCTCTGGCGTCCGCCGCCGCCCCGGCCGCCGAAGGCGTCTCCAAAGGCGTCGCCGAAGACCTGGGAGAAGATGTCGTTGATGTCGTGGAAACCCTGGCCGCCGCCCTGGCCGAAGGGATTGCCCCCGCCCGCGCCGCCGCCGCCCACGCCCGCATGGCCGAAACGGTCATAGGCCGCGCGCTTCTGCTCGTCAGACAGGACGGTGTAGGCCTCGGAGATTTCCTTGAAGCGGGCCACGGACTCTTCAGAGCCGCCGTTGCGGTCAGGGTGGTGCTCCATCGCCAGCTTGCGATAGGCGCTCTTGAGCACGGCCGCATCGACCGTCCGCTCGACCCCCAGAATCTCGTAATAGTCACGTTGCGCCATCAGGCGTTCGTCCTCTTACCTTCCCGCCGCTTTCGAGCCTCTCTTCAACACGGAGGCGTTCCGTTCGCGGATGACCGACGGCCTGCCTGATGACATGGGCGCCCGGTCGAATGATGCAAGTTCTATGAAACGGCCCCGCCTGCCGTCTGACAAGCGGGGCCGAACATCAGTCAGGCGCCGGTTCAGGCGTCCTTCTTCTCGTCCGTGTCCGAGACTTCCTCGAACTCGGCGTCGACCACGCCGTCGTCGGCGGGCTGACCCTCGGCGTCGCCTTCAGCCCCGCCCTGCTGGGCGGCGTACATGGCCTCGCCCAGCTTCATCGAAGCCTGAGCCAGCGTATTGGTCTTCTCGCGGATGGCCTCGGGGTCCGTGCCGTCCTTGGCCGACTTCAGATCGTCCAGGGCCGACTGGATGGTCGTCTTGGTCGCCTCGTCGATCTTGTCGCCGTGCTCGGACAGGGCCTTCTCGGTCGAGTGGACCAGGCTGTCGGCGCCGTTCTGGGCCTCGACCAGCTCCTTGCGGGCCTTGTCGGCCGCGGCGTTGGCCTCGGCTTCCTTAACCATCTGGTCGATGTCCGCATCCGACAGGCCGCCGTTGGCCTGAATGCGGATCGACTGTTCCTTGTTGGTCGCCTTGTCCTTGGCCGTCACGTGGACGATGCCGTTGGCGTCGATGTCGAAGGCGACCTCGATCTGCGGCATGCCGCGCGGCGCCGGCGGGATCCCCATCAGGTCGAACTGACCCAGGACCTTGTTGTCTGCGGCCATCGGGCGCTCGCCCTGGAAGACGCGGATCGTCACGGCCGACTGGTTGTCGTCGGCGGTCGAGAAGACCTGGGCCTTCTTGGTCGGGATGGTGGTGTTGCGCTCGATCAGCGGGGTGAACACGCCGCCCAGCGTCTCGATGCCCAGCGTCAGCGGGGTCACGTCCAGCAGCAGCACGTCCTTGACGTCGCCCTGCAGCACGCCCGCCTGAACGGCGGCGCCCAGAGCCACGACCTCGTCCGGGTTCACGCCCTTGTGCGGTTCCTTGCCGAAGAAGGCCTTCACGGCTTCCTGCACCTTGGGCATGCGGGTCATGCCGCCGACCAGAACCACTTCGTCGATGTCCGAAGCCTTCAGCCCGGCGTCGGCCAGGGCCTTCTTGCACGGCTCGATGGTGCGCTGGACCAGGTCATCGACCAGGGCTTCCAGCTTGGCGCGCGACAGCTTGATGTTCAGGTGCAGCGGGCCCGAGGCGTTCATGGTGATGAACGGCAGGTTGACCTCGTACTGGGTCGTCGAGGACAGCTCCTTCTTGGCCTTTTCGGCCTCTTCCTTCAGGCGCTGCAGGGCCAGCTTGTCCGAGCGCAGGTCGACGCCCTGCTCTTTCTTGAACTCGTCGGCCAGGTAGTCGACCAGACGCATGTCGAAGTCTTCACCGCCCAGGAAGGTGTCGCCGTTGGTCGACTTCACCTCAAACACGCCGTCGCCGATCTCAAGGATGGAGACGTCGAAGGTGCCGCCGCCCAGGTCGTATACGGCGATTTTCTGACCGTCGTTCTTCTCAAGACCATAGGCCAGGGCCGCCGCCGTCGGCTCGTTGATGATGCGCAGGACTTCCAGACCGGCGATCTTGCCGGCGTCCTTGGTCGCCTGACGCTGGGCGTCGTTGAAATAGGCGGGAACGGTGATGACGGCCTGGGTGACCTTCTCGCCCAGATAGGCTTCGGCGGCCTCCTTCATCTTGCCCAGGGTGAAGGCCGAAACCTGCTGGGGCGAATAGTCCTTGCCGTGGGCCTGGACCCAGGCGTCGCCGGTCGGGCCCTTGACGATCTCGAAGGGCACCATGCCCTTGTCCTTGGCCACCACCGGGTCATCGAAATTGCGGCCGATCAGGCGCTTGATGGCGAAGAAGGTGTTGGCGGGGTTGGTCACCGCCTGACGGCGCGCGGGTTGGCCGACGAGAATCTCGCCGCCGTCCTGGATGGCGACCACCGACGGGGTGGTGCGGGCGCCTTCGGCGTTTTCGATGACCTTGGGGTTCTTGCCGTCCATGACGGCGACGCACGAGTTGGTCGTGCCGAGGTCGATGCCGATGATCTTGGCCATGGGCTTGTCTTTTTCACTCCTTGCGGCGGGCGATGCGGCGGCCTCGCAAAATCAAGCGCCGCGCGTGACCGCCCCCTGATGGGCTTCTGAAATCATGCCGCGCCGGACGCGAGGCCCGGTACGGCGGTGGATGAGGTCGGCGGACAAGCCCCTAACGAAAAGGGGGTTATCGCCGGATTGGCTCGGATATGGGAAAGACCGCAGGGGCTGCAAGGCCTTCCGCCCGCTTCCGGCCAGATTCCGCGCCTTATGGCGGACAAGTGTGCATCGCGCCGCTAAATTCAGCCGATGACCTCGCAAATCCCACCGCCAGCGTCCCCGGAAACTCCGACCGCCCTGCCCGGATTTCGGCTGTGGCCCGGTCTGCTGGACACGGCGGCGCAGGCGGAACTGCTGGCCGAGGTGCGAGCAGGGCTGGAGGCAGCGCCCCTCTATCGGCCGACAACGCCCGGCGGGCGGCCCTTCTCGGTGCGGATGAGCAATTTCGGCGCCCTGGGCTGGGTGTCGGACCGTCAGGGCTATCGGTATCAGCCGACACACCCGGCGACCGGAGCGCCCTGGCCCGCCATCCCGGCCCGCTTGCTGAGCCTGTGGGACGCCCTGACCGGCTGGCCGGCTCCGCCCGACGCCTGCCTGGTCAACCTCTATCAGGGCGAAGCGAAGATGGGCCTGCATCAGGACAAGGACGAACGCGACCTGACGGCGCCGGTGCTGTCGGTGTCTCTGGGCGATACGGCGGTGTTTCGCATCGGTCCGGCCCCCGACGAAACCGGAAAGGGCGGCGCCACCAGTACGGTGCGCCTGGCTTCCGGCGATGTCTGCACCCTGACCGGCCCAGCGCGGCTGGCGCGCCACGGGATCGACCGGCTGCTGGCCGGTTCGTCGCGCCTGCTGCCCGGCGGCGGGCGGGTCAATCTGACGCTGCGGGTCGCCGCCTAGGCCGGAAAGACTCGACGGCGGAGGGAAAGCCGAGGCACTGTCGCCGCTTCCACAGCGCCGACCGGAGACCCGAGATGACCCTGATCACCCGGCCCGAGGGCCTGAGCCCCGACCAGATCGCCCCCAGCCGCCGCAGTCTGGGCGTGGCGACGGCGGGCGGGCTGTTCTTCGCCGCCTACGCCCCCGCCGCCCTCAGCCAGTCCGCCCAGCCGATCGCCACCGACGCGGCGGGGCTGGTCACACAAGACGCAGCCTATCCGGCGCCCGACGGCTTTGACCTGCCCGCCTATATCGCCCGCCCCGAAGGCCCCGGCCCCTTCCCAGTCGTGATCGTCGTGTCCGAGATTTTCGGCGTGCACGAATACATCCGCGACGTCTGCCGCCGCCTGGCCAAGGCGGGTTATGCGGCCGTGGCGCCCGCCTTCTTCGTCCGCGTCCAGGACCCAGCCCCGCTCAGCGACATGCAGGCGATCCAGCGCATCGTCGGCGCGGCGAGCTATGAACAGGTCATGGGCGACATTGCCGCTACGCTGGACTGGGTCGGCACCCAATCCTGGGCGAAGGCGGACAAGGTCGGGATCACCGGCTTCTGCTGGGGCGGCAAGGTGGTGTGGCAGGCGATGGCCCGCTTCCCGGCGCTGGACTCCGGGGTCGCCTGGTACGGCCGCCTGTCGCCCGCCGCCAATGCGACCGACGACCAGAAGGCGGCGGGTCGCCCCTGGCCCATCGACCTGGCGGGCGAACTGAAGGCGCCGGTGCTGGGTCTTTACGGCGGCCAGGACAGCGGCATTCCCAACGACACGGTCAGGGCGATGAACGACGCGCTGAAGGCTGCGGGCCGGACCGACAGCCAGATCATCCTCTATGACGACGCTCCGCACGGCTTCCACGCCGATTATCGCGCCTCCTACCGCGAAGCGGACGCGAAGGACGGCTGGCGGAGGTTGCTGGAACTGTTCGATTCGAAATTGAAGGGCTAACCTCTCCACCCGCTCATCCCGGCGTCCGCCGGGATGAGCGGTTTATTTTGCAGGCGCATAAAAACGGCCCGACGCGTCTGCGCCGGGCCGTCGTCATATCAACGCGCGAAAGCCTCAGGCCTTGGCGTCGAAATTCCCGCCCGTCGTGTTCGGATCGGCATAGGCGCCGCCCGTCGCCGGGCCCGAGCCCTTGGCCGCGACCACCACCATGGCCGCGCGCACGGTGCGGCCGAACAGGGCGTAGCCCGGTTGCAGCGTCTGGATGACGGCGCCGCCCGGCACGGTGTCCGAGGGCTGCTCCATCATCGCCTGATGCAGGTGCGGATCGAAAGCGTCGCCCGGCGCCGGGTCGACGCGGGTCAGGCCGTTGGCCTCAAAGGCCGACAGCAGGGACTTCTGCGTCAGCTCCAGCCCCGTGACCATGGCCGCCGTGGGGCCGTCCGCATCCTTGGGCGCCGTCGCCAGACCGCGCTCCAGCGTATCGGCCACGCCCAGCAAATCCTTGGCGAAGCGCTGGATGGCGTAGGCGCGCGCGTCATTCTGCTGCGTCTCGGCGCGGCGCTTGGTGTTCTCGGCATCGGCCACGGCGCGCAGGGCGCGGTCTTTCCACTGATCGCGCTCGGCGATCAGGGCGTCGACCACGGCGTTCTCATCGCCCTCAGGCGCGAGATCGGCCTCGTGGATGTCCTGCTCGAGTTGGTCCCGGGTCTCGTCGTTGATGTCGTTCACGTCTCTTGTCCGTCCAGAATCCGGCCCAGCACCCGGGCGGTATAGTCCACCAACGGTATGACACGGGCGTAGTTCAACCGCGCGGGACCGATGACGCCGATGGCGCCCAGCACCCGCTGCCGGCCCGACATATAGGGCGCCGCGATCACGGCGGAACCCGAAAGCGAAAAGAGTCGCGTTTCGGCGCCGATATAGATGCGCACGCCCTGGGCGGCGCCGACGTCGTCCAGCAGGCCGATCAGCTGTTCTTTCTGCTCCAGATCGTCGAACAGAACGCGCACCCGCTCCAGATCCTCGGCCGCGCGGGCGTCCTGCAACAGATTGCCGCGCCCGCGCACGATCAGGTTGCGGTCGTGGCCTCCGCCGCCTGCGCCGCCGCTCCAGGCCGCCAGTCCGTCCTCGACCAGACGGGCGGCGGCGGCGTCCAGATCGCGCCGGGCAGCCTCCATCTCGGCCTTCATCTCGTGCCGTGCCTCGGCCAGCGGGCGCCCCTTCAGCCGCGCGCTGAGAAAGTTCGACGCCTCCTGCAGGGTCGAGGGCGTCACGCCCGGCGCCAGATTCATCAGCCGGTTCTCGACCACCCCGTCGTCGGCGACCAGCACCGCCAGCGCCTGTCCGCCGCCCAGAGCCACGAACTCCACATGGCGCACCCCCGCCTCGCGCACCGGGCTGGCGACGATGCCCGCCCCGCCCGCCAGACCCGACAGCAGGGAGGAGGCCGCATCCAGCGCCTCCTCGACATTGCGGCCGCCGCCCTTGGCGCCCATCACCGCCAGCCGGGCGTCGATCTCGCGCCGCTCCTCCTGACCGATGTCGCCGACCTCCAGGAGGCCGTCCACGAACAGCCGCAGCCCCGCATGGGTCGGCGCCCGCCCGGCTGACGTGTGCGGCGAGGCCAGCAGCCCGGCCTGCGTCAGCGCCTGCATGGTGTTGCGGATCGAGGCGGGCGACAGGTCCAGCCCGGCGCGCGACAGGGTGTGCGACCCCACCGGCTCGCCCGTCTCCAGATAGGTCTCGACCACCCGGCGGAAGATGTCGCGCGCCCGCGCATCCAGCGTCGCCAGACCCGGCGAGGGGTAAAGCAGGCTCATGGCGCCGCCCTCCGCCCCGTCAAAACGGAACGGAGACTCACCGCAAACGGGTCAGGGCGGGACAGGCTCATGGTTTCAGGATAAGCACGCGCCATCCCGCTTCCAAGGAATTCCCATGCGCCCGTCCGAACGCACCCCCGAACAACTCCGCACCGTCACGCTGGAAACCGGCGTCAACCGCTACGCCGAAGGCTCATGCCTGGTGTCCTTCGGCCATACCAAGGTGCTGGTGACGGCCTCGATCGAGGAAAAGGTGCCGGGCTGGATGCGCAACACCGGCCAGGGCTGGGTCACGGCCGAATACGGCATGCTGCCCCGCGCCACCCACACTCGCGGCCGCCGCGAAGCCGCCGCCGGCAAGCAGTCGGGCCGCACCCAGGAAATCCAGCGCCTGATCGGCCGCTCCTTGCGCGCCGTGGTCGACCTGAAGGCGCTGGGCGAGCGTCAGGTCCTGATCGACTGCGACGTGATCCAGGCTGACGGCGGCACCCGCACCGCCTCCATCACCGGCGCCTGGGTGGCCATGGCCAGCGCCCTCAACTACCTCAAGGACGAGGGCGTGCTGACGACCGACCCCATTCTGGATCAGGTGGCGGCCGTGTCGTGCGGCGTGTTCAAGGATCTGCCGGTGCTGGACCTCGACTATGAGGAAGACTCCACCGCCGAAGCCGATTCCAACTTCGTCCTGACCGGCGCAGGCCAGATCGTCGAGATTCAGGCCACCGGCGAGAAGCGCGGCTTCAGCCGGGCCGAGTTCGACCGTCTGTTCGAACTGGCGGAAATCGGCTGCACCGAACTGTTCGCCCTGCAACGCGCCGCCGTCGAGGCCGCCCGCCGATAAGGCTTTTCGCGGAGCCGGATCGGGGCCATCGTCGTTGCATAGGCGAACCCCGATCCGGAGCCCCGCATGACCCGACCGCCCCTTCTGGCCTGCCTGATCCTGAGCAGCCTGCTCGTCGCCTGCCAGCCGCGTCCTGAGCCAGCGGCCCCCGCGCCGGTCCCGACGCCAGCGCCCGCCTCGGCCCCCGAGCCCGAAGCCCGCCTGCCCGAAGGTCCGGATATGGCGCCCCAGCCGGTTCCGCTCGACGACCGCCCCTGCCTTGAGACCCTGGGCGAAGCCGCCTCCGCCCGCCTGGTCCAGCGCTGCATCGCCGTCAGCCCGGCCACGCGCCCGCCCTGCAACAGCGCCAATCCCTGCGACCTGATCCAGGGCGAGATCGATCGTTCCTGCGCGATGTGGACCCGCGACGGCGAAACCCCGCCGAAAGAATGCAAGGGCTGATCTTCTCCCTCCCCATGAAGGGGAGGGAGAAGGCGCGCTCAAGCAGCGAGCCGCCGCGCGGCAAACGATAGCGCCCAAGAAAAAACCCCGGCGGATCGCTCCACCGGGGTCTTCTTCAATTCAGCGATGACGCCGAGGCTTAGTCGCGACGGCGACGGCCGCGGTCGCCGCCGTTGCGGTCGCCCTTGGGACGGCCGCCGGTGTCTTCCGACAGCGGAGCTTCACCGCGTTCAGCGCGCTCGGCGTTGATCTTGTCGGTGATGTCCTCGCCGGTTTCCTGATCGACGACCTTCATCGACAGCTTGGTCTTGCCGCGATCGTCGAAGCCCAGGAATTTGACCTTGACCTCCTGGCCTTCCGACAGGACGTCGGCCGGGTTGGCGACGCGCTCCAGAGCGATCTGGGACACGTGGACCAGACCGTCCTTGGCGCCGAAGAAGTTCACGAAGGCGCCGAAGTCGACGACCTTCACGACCTTGCCGGTGTAGATCGTGCCGACTTCCGGCTCCGAGGCGATCGATTGGATCCAGGCCTTGGCGGCTTCGATCTTTTCCTGCTCGTTGGCGGCGATCTTGATGGTGCCGTCGTCGCCGATGTCGACCTTGGCGCCGGTCTTCTCGACGATTTCGCGGATGACCTTGCCGCCCGAACCGATCACTTCACGGATCTTGTCGACCGCGATCTTGATGGATTCGATCTTGGGAGCGAACTCGCCCAGCTCGGCGCGCGGAGCCTCCATCGCCTTCGACATTTCGTCGAGGATGTGCAGACGACCGGCCGAAGCCTGCGTCAGGGCCTGCTGCATGATCTCCTTGGTGATGCCGGCGACCTTGATGTCCATCTGAAGGCTGGTGATGCCTTCCGAAGTGCCCGCGACCTTGAAGTCCATGTCGCCCAGGTGGTCTTCGTCGCCCAGGATGTCCGACAGAATGGCGAACTCGCCCGACGGCTCCAGGATCAGACCCATGGCGATGCCCGAGACCGGACGGACCAGCGGCACGCCGGCGTCCATCAGGGCCAGCGACGAACCGCAGACCGTGGCCATCGAGGACGAACCGTTGGACTCGGTGATCTCCGACACCAGACGGATGGTGTAGGGGAAGTCTTCGCGCGACGGCAGCATCGGACGGATGGCGCGCCAGGCCAGCTTGCCGTGACCGATTTCGCGACGGCCCGGCGAGCCCATGCGGCCCGCTTCACCAACCGAATAGGGCGGGAAGTTGTAGTGCAGCAGGAAGGACTCTTTGTACGTGCCCGTCAGGCTGTCGATGTACTGCTCGTCCTCGCCGGTGCCGAGGGTGGCGACGACCAGGGCCTGGGTTTCGCCGCGCGTGAACAGCGACGAACCGTGGGTGCGCGGCAGGACGCCGACTTCCGAGACGATGGCGCGGACCTTGTCCAGAGCGCGACCGTCGACGCGGTGGCTGTTCTCGATGATATCACGACGCAGGACGTCGGCTTCGCATTCCTTGAACGCGGCCGAGAACTTGGACGAGTCGACGCCTTCCGGCTTCTCGTCGGTCTTCACCAGGGCCTCGGCGGCCTTCTTCTTGGCGGCGTCGACGCCCGAGCGGCGCTCATACTTGCCCGGGTGGGCGTAAGCGGCCTTGATGTCCTCGCCGACCAGCGACTTGATCGAGGCGACCACGTCCGAGTGGTCTTCGGCCTGGAAGTCGAACGGCTCCTTGGCGGCGTGCTCGGCCAGGTCGATGATGGCGTCGATCACCGGCTGCATGCCCGCGTGCGCGAACATCAGGGCCTCGAGCATCTTCTCTTCCGACAGTTCCTTGGCTTCGGATTCGACCATCATCAGGGCGTCCTGCGTGCCCGCGACGACCAGGTCCAGGGCGCTTTCGCCCATCTGGTCGATGGCCGGGTTCAGCACCAGTTCGCCGCCGATCAGGCCGACGCGCGCGGCGCCGATCGGGCCCATGAAGGGCACGCCCGAGATGGTCAGGGCGGCCGAGGCGGCGACCATGCCCAGGATGTCGGGATCGTTCTCAAGGTCGTGCTGCAGCACGGTGACGATGACCTGGGTCTCGTTCTTGAAGCCCTTGACGAACAGGGGGCGGATCGGGCGGTCGATCAGGCGGGAGACCAAGGTCTCCTTCTCGGTCGGACGGCCTTCACGCTTGAAGTAGCCGCCCGGGATCTTGCCGGCGGCGAACGTCTTCTCTTGATAGTTGACGGTCAGGGGGAAGAAATCCAGGCCCGGCTTGGGCTGGCGGCCGTAGACGACGGTGGCCAGGACCACGGTCTCGCCGTAGGTCGCCAGCACGGCGCCGTCGGCCTGACGGGCGATGCGGCCCGTCTCCAAGGTCAGCGGGCGTCCGGCCCACTCGATCGTCTTGCGTTTGATATCGAACATGTTTCGTCTTTCGTCTCCCGCGGGCGTATTCCCGTCGGGGGTGTGCGGAGCGTCAGGCCGTTCAGTCCTTAACGGTCCCCGGTGACCTGACCGCAATGTCGCGGCCGGGCGGGTGATTGAGGACCGGATTCAAGGCCCTCGCGTCGGTTGCGCCGGTCAGACCCGCGGCGCGCGGGAAGCTTGCTACTAATAGCGGAACGAGGCGCGGACGTGTCCGCCCGCGCCTCGTGGAGATTATCCGATCCGCAACCGGGGCGCCTTAACGACGCAGGCCCAGCTTGGCGATCAGCGCCTGATAGCGGGCGCTGTCGGTCTTGTTCAGGTGGTCCAGAAGGCGACGACGCTGCGAAACCTGCTTCAGCAGGCCACGACGCGAGTGGTTGTCCTTCTTGTGGGTCTTGAAGTGCTCGGTCAGGTTGGCGATGCGTTCCGTCAGGATCGCGACCTGCACTTCGGCCGAACCGGTGTCGCCCGTCGAGCGAGCGTTGTCGGCGATGACTTCAGCTTTACGTTCAGCTGTAATCGACATCGGAGGTCCTTTCTTGCCCTAACGCTCGCCTCGCGGAGGCTCGCTGTTTGAGGGCGTTGGAGTTCCTGTCGGCAAGCGGGTAGGCCTGCTTCAAGGGAGGTTGAAAACACGGTCGGGTTCAAGCCGACCGGCCCTGAGATTGCCGAGCGCGACCAGGGTTCCGCCCTCGAAGACCGAAACCAGCCGCGAACCGGCGGTGAGCCGGGCCTTGAGCGTTTCAATCTGTCGGGGGAGCAGAACGATCGGCCGTCCCTGCCTCAAAGAGAGGGCGTCCTGATCCGTCACGGCCAACTCCGGGATGTCGTCCAGAGCGGTCGAAACGGGCAGCAAGCCCTCAAAGGCGGCGCCCTTATGCGCCAACTCCTCAAGAAAATCCAGCGTTACGGCGTTGTCGACCGAGAACGGCCCCACCCGCTCGCGTCGCAGGTCCGAGACATGGCCCTCGGCGCCCAGCATGATCGCCAGGTCGCGCGCCAGCGAACGGACATAGACGCCCTTGCCCGTCCGCATCGTGATCTCGACGTGATCGGCGTCGGGCGCGGCCGTCACCGCCGCCTCATGAATGGTCACCCGGCGCGATTGCAGCTCGACCTCGACCCCCGCCCGCGCCAGATCATAGGCGCGCTCGCCGTTGACCCTCACGGCGGAAAAGGCGGGCGGCGTCTGGTCGATCTCGCCGACAAACGACGGCAGGGCCGCCGTCACCGCCTCGACCGAAGGCCGCACGTCCGACCGGGCGATAATCTCGCCCTCGCGGTCGATGCTGTCGGTCGAAATGCCCCAGTGGATGGTGAAGCGATAGACCTTCTGCGCTTCCATCATGAAGGGCACGGTCTTGGTCGCCTCGCCCAGCGCAATGGGCAGAATGCCCGAGGCCAGCGGGTCCAGCGTCCCGGCATGGCCCGCCTTCTGGGCGTTGAACAGGCGACGGACCTTCGTCACCGCCTCGGTCGAGCCCATCTCATAGGGCTTGTCGAGGCAGACCCAGCCGTTGACGAGATCGCCCTTCTTGCGCCGTGCCATGAGTCAGTCTTCGCCCTGGTCGTCAGCCTGTTCGATGTCGGCGCGCACGCGCGGATCATTGAACAGACGGTCCATGTGGCTGGCGGCGTCGAAGCTCTCGTCGTGGCGGAATTTCAGATCCGGCGTGAACTTCATGTCGATGCGGCGGCCCAGCTGACCGCGCAAGAATTTGGCGTGTTCATTCAGCGCCTTGATGATGGCGCTCTCCTGCCCGGCCGTCTCGGCCGCCTCGACGCCCGCGCCCAGCGGCTCGACGAAACAGGTCGCGTGGCGCAGGTCCGGGCTCATCCGCACCTCGGTCACGGTGACGGAGACACCCGCCAACGCCTCGTCGTGGATCTCATGTTCGCGCATCACGTCGACCAAGGCGTGGCGGATCAGTTCGCCGGCGCGCAGCTGGCGCTGCGACGGTCCCAGGGGACCGCTGGCGTTGCGGGTGTGTTGCTTGCGGGCCATCGGGGCTCCTCCTGCTCGCGCCGCCGGGGATCGGACGCCGGCTCTGAAACGCGAAGGGGCGGGGTCTAGTCGCCTGCGTCGCTCAAGTCCAGTTCCGCCACGCGCTGTTCGGCGGTTCTCGCCGCCCGCATCACCGCGCCTGAGGTCAGGCTGCGGACCATCGGCATGGGCAGGCCGCCCGCGTTCAGCACCTCGGCCGTCCAGTGATTGCACAGATGGCCGACCCAGAAGGTCTCATGGCTGGCGTAGAAGACAGCGTCGTCGCCCGGCCTGCTGGCCGCGATGACCGCCCGCCCCTCTGCATCCAGCCGCAGCGAGGACGCCACGCGCGCGCGCAAGGCTGCAAAACCGTCGGGCGACAGGCTCAGGGTCGCCCGCGTCTTCTCGGGCAGAAGGGTCGGATCGACCGGATCGGGGTCCAGCATGACCACGGAGGGATTGCCGCCCGGCCTGAAGAAGGCCCGCGCGCCGTCGGGAAGCCGCCCGCTGATCGGCCCCTGTTCGACATAGAAGACGGCGTCGCCCCAGCCGATCCGCACCCAGTCGCCGGGCGGCAGGGCTCGCACGGCCCGCGCCAGCGCATCGTCTCCGGCCGCCAACGCCGCGCGCGGCGCCGCCAGATCGGTGTGAAACCCGTTGTCGAGCAGATGAACGACGATCGCCGCCTGCTCTCCCTCGGGTGGAAACAGCGCCGGATCGCCCGGCCGCTGCGCCGTCCACAGACCCGCCAACAGACCCAGAAGAACAGCGAAGCTCCAGCGGATGAGCACGCCCGCCTCGCCTTTAGTTGTTGCCGAATGCGGCCGGAACGTCGCGCGCGGGCGAAGAGCCCTGCATTGTCGCCCACTCGCCCCGATAGCTGTAGTTCAGGCTGACGCAATGACGGAACTGGCCGTCGGCCCAGCGGCCGACCGTCTCGATCGTCAGCGGATGGCCGGCGCGCACCCGGCCCACGACGATGAAGGCCTCATCCGCGCCGGGGCACAGGGCGCGTGACAGGGCGCGACCGTCGCCGTCGGCCGTGATGCTGTAGACTCCGCCGTCAGCCGCGCCCTGAGGCAGGACGCGCCGGACCTGATCGGGCCCGCCGCGCTCGAACCGGGCCGATCCGCGCGAGGTCGAGGAGAAGAGGTTCTTCACCGAGGTGGCGCCGAACCAGCCGCGCTCCACCTCCAGCGTCACGCCGCGCGTCAGAGCCTGGGTGGCGCGATCCCTGGCGTCGAACGACAGGAACCGCGTGTCGGCCAGCGCGGGCGTCGCCACGCTGGCGGCCACGAAGGCGATCAAGAGCAGGGACAGTCCAGGGCGTGACATTGGCGGCCTATTCTTCTGCGCCCCCCGACGCGATGGCCGAACCCTAAAGCCAACCGAACGTCAGATGAAGCCTTCGATGCTCGGCCGCTGGCGAGGCAGGCGTCCATCCGGCATGATGGGCGTCCGGGCGTATGGCCTTCTGCCTAGGCCCCCTACGCCCGTTCCTCCCCTTCATGATCCGAGCCGCCGTGTTCAAAGACCCCTTCGACATCGACAACTACGCCCAGGACCCGGACCGCTATCTGGCCGTGCCCTTCGTCCCGACGGAGGAGGACACCGTGGCCGCCATGCTGGCGCTGGCGGGGGTAGGGCCGAAGGATCGCCTCTATGATCTGGGGTGCGGCGACGGCCGCATCGTCATCGCCGCCGCCCGCGACCGGGACGCCCACGCCATCGGTTTCGACATCGACCCGACCCGCATCGCCGACGCAATGGAATACGCGGGCTGGGCCGGGGTCGAACACATGGTCGACTTCATCGAGGAAGACCTGTTCAGCGTCGATGTCCGCGAAGCCACCGTGGTCAGTCTCTATCTGCTGCAATCGATCAATGTCGAACTGCGCCCGCGCCTGCTCAGCCAGCTGAAGCCCGGCGCCCGCATCGTCTCCCACGCCTTCGACATGGACGACTGGGCCGCGGATGAGCGGATCAGGGTCGCCGACGGCTATATCTACAAATGGACCGTGCCCGCCTCGGTCGCCGGGCGCTGGGACTGGACCCGCGAAAACGGAACAACCTGCCGCCTGGAGCTGGAGCAGAAGTATCAGCAGGTGACGGGCCGGGCCTGGCTGGGCGAGACCGAGGTCTCCATGACCGCCGAACTGACCGGCGAACGGCTGGAGATCGAGCTTCAGGCCGACGATGCGGCGCCGATCCAGCGCTTCACCATGACCTTCTCGGACGGCGCGCTGAAGTCTGTCGTGGAGGACTGACCCTACCCCACCCGCTTATCCCGTCGGACGCCGGGATGAGCGGAAATTGGCCGCAACGCCAAAGACAAAGGGCGCGGCTTCTTTCGAAACCGCGCCCTTCATGTTTCAGGCCGTGAGGCTCAAACGTCCAGATCTAGGCACCCTAGTCCAGGGTGCGCTTGATCTCTTCGACAGTGAAGCACTCGATGTAGTCGCCTTCCTTGATGTCCTGGAAGCCGGCGAACTGCATGCCGCACTCCTGACCCGAAGGCACTTCGTTGACCTCGTCCTTGAAGCGCTTGAGCGTGTTGAGCACGCCCAGCTCCAGCACCACCACGTCGTCGCGGATGATGCGGACGCGCGCGCCCTTGCGGACCACGCCCTCGGTGACGCGGCAGCCCGCGACCCGGCCGACCTTGGTGATGTCGAAGGTCTGCAGCACCTTGGCGTTGCCCAGGAAGGTTTCGCGCTGGAGCGGCGCCAGCATGCCCGAGAGCACGCCCTTAATGTCGTCCAGCAGGTCGTAGATGATCGAGTAGTAACGGATCTCGACGCCTTCACGCTCAGCCAGTTCGCGCGCCTGTTTCGATGCACGGACGTTGAAGCCCAGGATCGGCGCCCCGGCCGATTTGGCCAGATTGACGTCGCTCTCGGTGATGCCGCCGGCGCCATGCATGACCACGCGGGCCCGCACTTCGTCGTTGCCCATCTTCTCCAGCGAGGTGGTGATGGCTTCGGCCGTGCCCTGCACGTCCGACTTGATGAGGACCGGCAGCTCGCTGATCTTCTTTGACCCGAGCTTGGCCATCATGTCGGCCAGCGACAGGCTGCCGCCGGAGACCTGACCCTTTTCACGCTTCACGCGCTGACGGTATTCGGTCAGTTCGCGGGCGCGGGCCTCGTTCTCGACCACAGCGAAGACGTCGCCCGGCGTGGGGGCTTCCGACAGACCCAGGATCTCGACCGGAACCGAGGGACCGGCTTCGGTCAGCTGGGCGTTGCGCTCGTCCAGCAGGGCGCGCGCCTTGCCCCAGGCGGAGCCGGCCACGACGATGTCGCCGCGCTTCAGCGTGCCGCGCTTGACCAGGACGGTCGCGACCGGCCCGCGGCCCTTGTCCAACTGGGCCTCGATCACCACGCCCTCGGCCGAACGCTCGGCGTTGGCGCGCAGGTCCATGACTTCCGCCTGCAGCAGGATGGCGTCGGTCAGGCCGTTCAGGTTGATCTTCTCCTTGGCCGACAGCTCGATGATCTGAGTGTCGCCGCCCAGGGATTCAGCAATCACCTCATATTGCAGCAGCTCGTTGACGATCTTCTGCGGGTTGGCGTCGGGCTTATCGACCTTGTTGACCGCCACGATGATCGGCGAACCGGCCGCCTTGGCGTGCTGGATGGCCTCGACCGTCTGCGGCATGACGCCGTCGTCGGCGGCCACCACCAGGACGACGATGTCGGTGACGTTGGCGCCGCGCGCCCGCATCGCCGAGAAAGCCGCGTGGCCCGGCGTATCCAGGAAGGTGATGCGCTGACCATCGGCCAGACGCACCTGATAGGCGCCGATGTGCTGGGTGATGCCGCCGGCTTCGCCCGCCGCCACGTCCGTGGTGCGCAGGGCGTCCAGCAGCGAGGTCTTGCCGTGGTCGACGTGACCCATGATGGCCACGACCGGAGCGCGCAGGTCGCCGGTGTCGGCCTCGTCGGCCTCGGCGATGAAGCCTTCTTCAATGTCGGATTCCGACACGCGCTTGACGGCCATGCCGTATTCCTCGGCCACCAGTTCGGCGGTGTCGGAATCGATCACGTCGTTGATCTTCATCATCAGGCCCTGACGCATCAGGAATTTGATGATGTCGACGCCGCGCACCGCCATCCGGTTGGCCAGTTCGCCAACGGTGATGGTGTCCGGAATGATCACTTCACGCGGACGGTTCGGCGTTTCGGTCGAGCCGCCGCGGCGCTTTTCCTTCTCGCGTTCGCGAGCGCGGCGCACCGAGGCCAGCGAGCGCATCCGCTCGACGGCGTCCTCGTCGCCCCCCGCCACCGAGTGGATGGTCAGGCGGCCTTCGCGGCGCTTGGGCTCGCCGCGCGTGCGGCTGACGGCCTTGCCCGGCGCATTGTCGGCGAAACGCTTGTCGCGGTCGTCCTCACGACCGGCCGGACGGGCGAAGCCGCCGCCGGCGCGGCTGGGACGCGCCACCTCGGGCTGGGCCGGTGGCTGGTTAGGGGCCGGGCGGCCGCCAGGACGGGCCGCGCCGGGCGCGCCGGTGCGGGCGCCGGGAGCCGGACGCGGGTTCAGGGCCGAATAGCGAACCGTCTGGGCCGGACGGGCGGGACGCTCGCCGCCCTCGCGACCGCCTTCACGCGGCGCCTGTTCGCTGGCCTGCGGACGCTCGCCGCCCATCGCCTGTTCGCGAGCCGAGCGCCCCCCGAAGGCGGGACGTTCCAGCGGCGCGCGGCCTTGCGGAATCTTGGGCGCACGCTGGCCGAAGTTGACGGCCGGGCGCTTGGGCGCGGCCGGTTTGACCGGCTCAGGCTTGGCCTCCACCTTCTGGGCCTCGACCTTCGGCGCTTCCGCCTTGGGAGTCTCGACCTTGGGCGCAGCGGGCTTGGCCGGCGCCGGGGCGGCGGCGCCCAGCTTGGCGGCCTCGACCCGCGCCGCTTCAGCAGCAGCCTTTGCAGCGGCGGCTTCGGCGACGGCCTTGGCGGCGGCGGCTTCAGCGGCGGCCGCCTGCTGGCGCTCGGCAGCCTCGGCGGCGGCCTTGGCGGCTACGGCCTGGCGTTCCTTTTCGGCCGCCTGCTGGGTCGCCAGGGCGATGGCGCGACGACGCGCTTCCTGCTCCTCGGCCGACAGACCTCCGCCCATCGGTTGACGCGGCGCGGCAGAACGCGGCGCGCCGCCTTCGGAACGCGGACGCGCGACATCGAAGCCCTGCGGGCGCTGATGCCCGCCCTGGGCGCCGGCCCGGCGCTTGGTCTCGACGACGACGGTCTTGGAACGGCCGTGGCTGAAGCTCTGTTTCACAGTGCCGGTCGAGACCGAACCCGTCGCGCGCGGCTTCAGGCTCAGCGGGGCGCGCGGCCCCGTCTGCGAAGGCGCGTTGGCAGGAGTCTTGCCGTCGTTGGAATTGTTGTTTTCGTCGCTCATCCGGTCGCTTTACTCAGGGCGGAGAATTCCGCCTTCGCCTGTCTCAATCACCCATAGCAGAATGCGGCCCCGCCTCCGTTGTTTCGGAAACAGGCCCGCAGCCGCTTAAACCCTAAGGCTCTCCATCCGGGGCGTCGCCCCGGTCGTCCTCTGCGCCGTGTTCGGGCCCCGCCCGGTTCCAGCTCTGGGGACAGAGAGGTCGAAATCCCGCCAGCCGCTGAACCTCCAGGGTCCAGCGATCAGCCCGCCCGCCTTGCAGCAGGACGGCGTGTATCGCATTTTCCAGCCCAAGGGCCAAACTCAAATCGTCCGCGCTGAAAGCCCCGCAGATTTCGGGGGCGGGCGAGGCGTGTCTGGAGAGGGCCAGAAGCTTACCGCGCCCATCGGCCGAACCGTCGGCGGCTTCGATCAGCCATGCGGCGCGGCCGCTGCGGATCGCCGCAGCGCATTTCTCGAAGCCAGAGATAAGCACGCCTTCGCGCCGGGCAAGCCCCAGTTGGTCCAGACAGCGGCGAACCAGCAGACTTTCGACCAGATCAGGCAGGTCGGCGGCGGGTTTCAGCGGCGCCTTGGCGGCGCGCGCGAACATGTTCTTCTTGATCGCCGCCTCCAGAGAGACGCGGTCGGCGGCGACCCACAGGCCCCGGCCCGGCAGCTTGCGCCCCAGATCGGGGACCACCGCGCCGTCCGGGCCGGCCACGAAACGGATCAGGCGAGATTCATCGAGGGCCTGGCGTGACGCCAGGTCCTGACGATCCCTATCGATCAACGTCTCGGACGACCTCATGGACGGCTACGGCTCCCATCACATGTCGCGGGACTGGTCGTCGAGGTCGTCAGCGGGGGCGGCCTGCGCCTCGCTGTCGTCGCTCGCATCGGCGGCCGGGGCGTCTTCGCCCTCGCCGTCGAAGTCACCATCGAACTCGCCCTCAAACGTCTCTTCTTCGACGTACTCAGGCTGGGGCAGTTCCGAAGCGTCGATCCAGCCGGCGGCCACGCGCGCCTGCAGGATCAGCATTTCGGCGTCTTCCTGGCTCAGGTTGAAGCTTTCCAGCACGCCGGCGACCTTGACCCGCTCGCCGCCGCGCACTTCGTAGCCGCCGCGGATTTCGTCGGTGGCCAGGTCGGCCAGATCCTCGACCGTCTTCACCCCGCCTTCGCCCAGGGCGACAGCGATGGCGGCGGTCACGCCCGGAACCTCAAGCACGCCGTCTTCGACGCCCAGAGCCACGCGCTTGGCGTCCAGCTCGGCCGCCAGACGATCCAGGTGCTCGCGGGCGCGAGTCTGCAGTTCTTCGGCGGTGTCTTCGTCGAAGCCCTCGATCTCCGAGATTTCATAGGGTTCGACGAAGGCCAGGTCCTCGACCGTGGCGAAGCCTTCGGTGACCAGCAGTTGGGCGATCGTCTCGTCCACATCCAGGGCTTCCTGGAACAGAGCGGTGCGCTCGCTGAATTCCTTCTGGCGACGCTCGGAGTCCTGAGACTCGGTGATGATGTCGATCTGCCAGCCGGTCAGCTGCGAGGCGAGGCGGACGTTCTGGCCGCGGCGACCGATGGCCAGCGACAGTTGTTCGTCCGGCACCACGACTTCGACGCGGTCGGCTTCTTCGTCCAGCACCACCTTGGCCACTTCGGCCGGGGCCAGGGCGTTGACGATGAAGGTCGGCTCGTCGTCGACCCACGGAATGATGTCGATCTTCTCGCCCTGCAGTTCGGCGACCACCGCCTGCACGCGCGACCCGCGCATGCCGACGCAGGCGCCGACCGGATCGATGGAGCTGTCGTTCGACAGCACGGCCATCTTGGCGCGCGAACCGGCGTCGCGGGCGGCGGCGCGGATCTCGATCACGCCGTCATAGACTTCGGGCACTTCCTGGGCGAACAGCTTGGCCATGAAGCCCGGATGGGCGCGCGACAGCATGACCTGCGGGCCCTTGGCCTCCGGGCGCACGTCGTAGATATAGGTGCGCACACGGTCGCCGATGTTGAACACTTCGCGCGGGATCGACTGGTCGCGGCGCATGATGCCTTCGCCACGGCCCAGGTCGACGATGGTGTTGCCGTATTCGACACGCTTGACCGTGCCGTTGACGATCTCGCCGACGCGATCCTTGAACTCTTCGTACTGGTTTGCGCGCTCAGCCTCGCGGACCTTTCCAGTCACGACCTGGCGGGCCATCTGCGTCTGGACGCGGCCGAACTCGAACGGCGGCAGGACCTCGACGTATTCCTTGCCGACCTCGGCCTCGGCGTCGCGCTTCAGGGCGTCGCGCAGACGCACCATGGCGCTGTCGTTGAACTCTTCCAGCTCGTCTTCCGGCTGCCAGTCGTCGGCGACGATGGTGACGTGACGCGTCAGGGTCAGCTCGCCGGTCTTGTGGTCGATCTTGGCGCGGATGTCGTGGTGCGCGCCATAACGCGACTTGGCGCCCTTTTGGATCGCCTCCTCGATCGCGTCGATGACGATTTCCCGGTCGATGCTCTTCTCGCGCGCGACGGCGTCGGCGATGGAGAGCAGTTCCAGGCGGTTGGCGGAGATTCCGGTCACGGCCATCAGGCGTCGTCCTTGGTGGAGTCTTGAGTGGAGTCGGAGTTGTCGGCGTCCGGCGCGCCCTCAGGCAGGCCATCGTCTTCAGGTTCGCCGCGCGCCGCGCGCAGGGCGGCGCCGCGCTTCAGCAGTTCGTCGGTCAGCACCAGCTTGGCGTCGGCCAGCCAGGCGAAGGGGATCAGGGCGGTCTCGTCCTCGCCGTCCAGGTCGATGGCGACATTCTCGCCCTCGGTCCCGGCGACAACGCCCTTGAAGCGCTTGCGCCCCTCGACCATGCGGTCGGTTTCGAGACGAGCTTCCAGCCCCTCGAACAGGTCAAAGTCGATCAGGCGCGTCAGCGGCCGGTCGATACCGGGCGACGAAACTTCCAGCAGATATTCGCCGGCGATCGGGTCGGCGGCGTCCAGCACCTCGGACACGGCGCGCGACAGACGGGCGCATTCCTCGACCGAGATGTCGTGGTCGGCCTGGCGCTCGGCCATGATCTGCAGACGACGGCGCAGCGTCCCGCCCATCAGGCGCACGCGCACGACCGCCAGCCCCAGGCTCTCGGCCACAGGGTCGATCAGCTCCAGCAGAGCGCGGTCTTCGGCGGTCTTGGCCCGCAAGCGGATACTCCAGAAAACAAAAGCGACGGACCATCCGGGCCGCCGCTTGAAACGACGCCGTTGGACGTCGGTCTAACGATGTGAACGGTCATATAGGCCAAAGCGGGGGCCGTGTCAGCCCCCCGCCGTCTTATTGGGCGAAGACCCGCCGTCAGGTCCGCTTCACGAACTCCAGGAAAATCGGATCAGTGTCGCCCAGCTTCTTTTCCTCATAGCGGGTGACGACGTGGTCTTCAGGCGCGGCGAACCAGTCGGCGCCCGTCTCGATGCGCGTCAGGCCCGGCGTGCGCGCCAGCCGCTCCAGCGCCCAGTCGGCGTAGTCCAGCCAGTCGGTGACGAAGCGCACCCTGCCGCCCGGCTTGAGCAGGCGGGCGATCTCGACCGCCGTTTCGTCCTGCAGGAAGCGACGCTTGTTGTGGCGCGCCTTGTGCCAGGGGTCGGGGAAGAGGATCATCACCCGATCCAGAGAGGCGTCGGGCAGGGCCGCCATCACCGCGCGGGCGTCGTCGGCATGCAGGCGGACATTCTGAAGCCCGCCTTCCTCGATGTGGCGCAGGGCCGAGGCCACGCCGTTCAGGAAGGGCTCGCAGCCGATCATCACCGCCTCGGGATGACGCGCCGCCTGGGCCGCCAGATGCTCGCCGCCGCCGAAGCCGATCTCCAGCCAGGCGGCGCTTGCACCCGGCATCAGGGCCAGCGGGTCGATCGGCCCCTTGGCCGGGTCCGGCACGGCGATGCGCGGCATCAGGGTGTCGAACAGGGCCGCCTGCTTCGCCTTGATCGGCCGCGACTTGATGCGCCCGAAGGAGCGCAACGGGCCATGCGCCTTGGCCCATTCGGGGCGGTCGGCGTCGGACGGCTTGGGATCGGTCTCGTCGGTCATGGCGCGCGCTCTAGACCATTTTCGGTTCAGTCGAAATCGACTGAACCGAGATCAATGGTCCAAAATCATGCTTTGAGCGAATATCTGCGTTCAGTTGGACACTCGTCCAACTGAACCGATTTCGCTCTAGCGGCTTAAGCCCGCACACGCAAAGCCCCATCCTTGCGGAAAGTCAGCCCCACGGCCCGCGCGGCGGCGCATCGTCGGTTGTCGGCACGCTGGTTCCCCGAACCGGCGATGCGGAAGGCGCAGTCGCGACGAAGGCCGCCGTCGGACGCCCGCCCATGCCCATCTTCGCGCCAAGCTCCATCAGGGCGCGCACGCGGTTGCCGGTGGCCGGGTGGGTCGAGAACAGATTGTCCGCCCCCTTCCCGTTCAGCGGATTGATGATGAACATATGGGCCGTCGCCGGATTGCGCTCGGCAGGCGCGTTGACCGCGCCCCGCGCATAGGCCTCGATCTTCTGCAGGGCCGAGGCCAGCGCCTGCGGATCGTTGGCGATCTCTGCCCCGACGCGGTCCGCTTCGTATTCGCGTGCGCGGCTGATGGCCATCTGCACCAGACCCGCCGCCATCGGCGCCAGCAGCATCAGGGCGATGGTCCCGATCATGCCGCCCGGCCTTTCACGGTCGTTGCCGCCGAAAAACAGGGCGAAATTGGCCAGCATGGCGATGGCGCCCGCCACCGTCGCCGTGACCGTCATGGTCAGGGTGTCGCGGTTCTTCACATGGGCCAGTTCGTGCGCCATCACGCCGCGGATCTCTTCGCGGGTCAGCATGTCCAGCAGCCCCGTCGTCGCCGCCACCGCCGCGTTCTGAGGGTTGCGCCCCGTGGCGAAGGCGTTGGGCTGGTCGTTCGGGATGATGGTGATGTTGGGCAGGGGAAGGCCCGCATCCTGCGCCATCTGCTTCACATCGGCGACATAGGCGCGCACCACGGCGTTGGGATGTGTCTCGTCCACCGGCTGGGCGCGATACATCTTCAGGACGATCTTGTCCGCGTTCCAATAGCTGAAGACATTCATGCCCGCCGCCACGGCCAAGGCGATGGCCATGCCGCTGGCGCCGCCGATCAGATAGCCGATCCCCATGAACAGGGCGGTCATCACGGCCAGCAGGGCGAATGTCTTCAGATGGTTCATGCGAGAGGCTTCGGACGAAGGTTTCGAGCGTCAGGGGTGGCGTGTTCGGCCGGAACGTCTATTTGAGGCCCAGCATCCCCGCTCTCAAGGCAGGCGACCTGTGACCGAACAGCCCACCCCCCCGATCGAAACCTCCCCCGAGGCCGTCTTCAACGCCGACGTGCCCCACGCCACGCCGGAGCGCCCGCTGAGCGAGGCCGCACGCCGCGCCCTGCTGGAGGCGGCTGAACGCCGCGCCGCCGAAGACGCCGCCGCCCTGCCCAATGAAGTCGGCGGCCGCAAAGGGCCTGAGCCGACCCGCTTCGGCGACTGGGAGAAGAAAGGCCTGGCGGTAGATTTTTAAGGCGCTGCCGCTCGCCGCGCGGCGGCGCTCATCCCGCATCGGTTCCCTTGCTGGGAGAATAATGAACGCTCCGGCGAAATGCGCATTAACCTTTGCGGCCGAAACAAGGAGCGCAGCCATGAAGGCTCTATTCTACGCCGCCGCCGGCGCGGCGATCCTCATCGCCGGAGCGGCCGAGGCCCACCAGGCCGGCGCCCGCTATAACGCCGCCGCAGGCTACGCCCGCGGTCCTGTGGTCCAGAGCCGCGCCCAGACCTGGTACAGCGACACCGGCTGGCAGGGCGGTTACGGCCCCGTCGAGAGCTACGGCTATGGATACGGCTACGGCGGCGCCGGGGTGCGGCCGCCCGTCGTGGTCGCTCCGTCGCAACCGCCGATCCAGCAGGGCGGCTACGGCTATTCCGGCGTCACCCGCTCCATGCCCTTCGGCTATCCGGTCGACGGCTACGGCCGCTATCCGTGGGCGCGCTACGGCTATGGCGGCTACGGCGGCCAATACAGCGGCAGTCAGTACAGCGGCGGCTATCAACAACAGGGCTATTATCAGGGCGGTTACAGCCAGGACTGCGGCCGCTGCGGCCCGCCGCCTCAACCCGTGCATTACCGCTCCGAGCCGATCTACGTCAGCCAGCCGCCAGTCTACGTCTCCCAGCCGCCCGTCTATGTGGAGTCGCCGCCGATCTATGTGCAGCCGGCCCCGGTCTACGTCGAACCGGCCCGCGTCCACGTGGCCCCGCCGCCGGTGCATGTGGCCGCCGCCGACGTGCGCGTCGCCCCGGCCCATGTCGAAGTGGCCCGGCCCGACGTCTATGTCGAACCGCCACGCGTCGAGACGGCCCCGCCGGTCGTGAACTTCGATCAGGGCTACTACGCCGTGCCGCCGGCCCCGCCGCCTCCGCCGTCGCCGACCGAGCGGCCTTACCGCCAGGAACGCGGCGAACGCGGCTGATACGACAAGGGCGGCGTCTGCGGACGCCGCCCTTTCTGTTTCACGTGAAGCACGATCCCTTTAGCGATCAATCTCTTCAGGCGATCAAACGCCTGCGACCAATGCGATCTCCTGAGTGATCGCCTGAGCCGCTGCGCGGGGGTCGGACGCCGCCGTGATCGGACGGCCGATGACCAGATGGGTGGCGCCCGCCTCCAGCGCGCTGGCCGGGGTCGCCGCGCGCGCCTGATCGTCCATCGCCGCCCCGGCAGGCCGCACGCCCGGCGTGACGATCAGGAAGTCCCCCCTGCCTGCTTCAGCCGCAATCTGCCGCGCCCGCCCCGCCTCATGCGGGCTGGAGACGACGCCGTGGACGCCCGCCTCCAGCGCCTGACGCACCCGCAGCTCCACCAGTTCGGCGGTCGACAAACTGTGATCATCCGCCCTCAGATCATCGTCGGTCAGGCTGGTCAGGACGGTTACGCCCAGGATCTTCAGGTCCGAGCCCGCCGCCCCGCGCGCCGCCGCCGCCATCACCTGGGGCCGGGCGTGGACGGTCAGCAGGTCGCAGCCCGCGTTCGCCAGCACCGCCGCCGCCTTCTCCACCGTCGCGCCGATGTCGTGCAGCTTCCAGTCCAGAAACACCTGGGCACCCGACGCCTTCAGCTCGCGCGCCAGCGCCATGCCGTCCGAAGCGAACAGCTGAAGCCCAACCTTGTAGAAGCCGACCGCATCGCCGATCCGCTCGACCAGAGCCCGCGCCTCATCCGTCGTCGGCACGTCCAGGGCGCAGATCACGCGCGGATCGAAGGGACGATTGGGTCGGTCTGCGGACATTTCCAGCTCTCGGCGGCTTGCAGGCGCGCGCGGATGCCCCGATAGGTGGGGCGAGGAGTCGCGGTCGCGCGGCGGGTTTTCAGGGCAAGGTGCAGCAATGAACGCGGTCGATCTGGGGGTCAACCTGTTCGTGGCGCTGTTCGCCCTGCTGGACCCCATCGGCAATGTGCCGATCTTCGCGGCGGCCACGGCGGGCGCTTCCCTGCGTCAGCGGATCAGCGTCTCGGCCATGATCTGCCTGTTCGCCGTGGTCTTCCTCGGCTTCTTCTTCTTCACCGGCCTGGGCCTGCTGCAGTTCTTCGGCATTTCGCTGGCCGCCTTCCGCATCGCGGGCGGCATCCTGCTGCTGCTGCTGGGTCTGGATATGGCGCGCGAGGACTTCCTGAAGATCTTCGCCGACGCCGACGCCGTAACGGACGCCCAGGATGTGCGCGGCTACGCCAAGCGCCGCTTCAAGCGGCTGATCGTGCCCTTCGCCATTCCCCTGATGATCGGGCCGGGCGCCATCTCGGCCGTGATCATCAACGCCGGAGAGGCGGCCAAGCTGGGCCTCACCGGGACCTTGGCCTCCCTGGTCGCCATGATCGCCGCCTGCGTCGTCACCTTCCTGTGCTTCTCGGCCACTGGGCCGATCAGCCGCATCCTCGGCGACGTGGGCATGGCCATCGTCGTGCGGGTGCTGGGCCTGATCCTGTGCGCCCTGGCGATCCAGTTCATCCTGATGGGTCTGGGCGAGGCTCTGCCGGGCATGTTCAGCGCCGGAGTCACCGCCCCCTATCCGGCGGGCGGCCAGTAATCGCTAAAGCCGGTCCAGACGCCTGGCGTGGCCGCCGACCATCTTCAGCGCCATCGTGTCGGGCAGAATTCCGCCCAGCGCCGCCAGCACATTGTTCATCACGCCCGGCGTCACGCGCGGACGATTCGCCTCGACCGCGCCCCAGCCGATGCGCGCGACGCGATCGGCGTCCATCCACATCCAACGGGGATAGGCGGCCGAGACCTGCTCGCGCGAGCTGTTGACGTCGTGGAACTCCGTATAGGTGTAGCCGGGGCACAGGGCGGTGACATGCACGCCGGTCCCCCGCATCTCCAGCCACAACCCCTGCGACGCCTTGATCAGAAAGCTTTTGATCGGACCGTAAAGGGTGTCGCCGCCGGTCGCGGGCATCTGTCCGGCCAGGGAGGCGACGTTCAGCACCCGGCCCCATCCGCGCGCGACCATGCCCGGCAGCAGCAGACGCGACAGCTCGACCGGCGCGCTCAGCATAACGCGGACCATGGCGGCGTGGTCGGCCGGGTCCGTGGTCAGAAAGCCTGTGGTGCGGCTGAAGCCTGCGTTGTTGATCAGGCCGTCGACGGCCAGGCCCCGCACGGTGATCGCCTCGACCAGACGGACGGGCGCGTCAGGGTCAGCCAGATCAGCGGGAATGACGGCGACCGCGACGCCGTACGCAGCGCTCAGTTCCTCGGCCAGGCTCTGCAGCGGCCCTTCGCGACGGGCGGTCAGGATCAGGTCGTAGCCACGCCCGGCGCAGACTCGGGCCAGCGCCGCCCCTATGCCCGCCGAGGCGCCGGTGATCAGAATGGTGCGGCGCCCCTCCCCCACGGACGGCTCGTCAGGCTGCGTCGGCGTTGGGACAGGACGGATGCGGGGCGAAGGCGCGCAGCACCTCAGGGTCTTCTTCCAGCAGGTCGGCGATGGTGATCTTCGACAGGGCCGCGCCCGCCGCCTGGTCCGCCGCCGTCAGGGCCTTGGCGACCTGACGCGGAATATGTTCGCCGATCGGGCAGCCCTTGGCCCCCGCAGGCGGAGAGCCCAGATGAGCGCAACCGTTCACCGCCCGCAACACCTCGTCCAGACAGATGGTCTCAGGGCGCCGCAGCAGCCACGACCCGCCCGAGGCGCCCGGACGCGTCGCGATCAGTCCCGCCTTGGCCAGCAGGGCGGTCACCCGACGGATCACCACCGGATTGGTCGGCACCGAGGCGGCCAGGACGGCGCTCGGCTCGGCCTCGGTCGCCGCATAGGCGCCCTTGTGGGCCAGATAGGCCAGGGCGTGGGCGGCGACGGGAAAACGTTGGCTGTCAGACATCAGTGTTCATGCTCCAGACCGATAGGTAGGCCTTCCACGCCTGTTTCACAAATCAATCTGCAATAATAACTGTTGTAGATTGTGGCCGGGTCCGTATCCTCAGCGCGCGCCGCCGCCACGGCCGCCCGCACCGCGCCGCGCCATCCCTTCCGCAGCCGCGCCCTCTCAGTCTCGTCCATGTCCGGCGTCCAGACAGCGGGCGACTCAGCAGGCGCGGTCCACAGCGCGGACGTCAGGCCCACGCCATAGGCCGCCAGGCGCGCCGCTCCCATAGCCGTCATTTCCTGGAAGGCCGGGCGCTCGACCTCGACCTCGCAGATATCGGCGACGAACTGCATGGCGAAGGCGTTGGCGGTGACCCCGCCATCGACCTTGAGCCGTTTCAGCTGCGGCGCGCCGTCCTTCTTCAAGGCGTCCAGCAGGTCGCGGGTCTGGTAGGCCAGACTCTCCAGCGCCGCGCGGACCATATGCGCCGGGCCGCTATCGCGCGTCAGACCGACGACCGTGCCACGCGCCTCCGGCTCCCACCACGGCGCGCCCAGACCAGTGAAGCCGGGGACCAGATAGACCCCGCCGTTATCCGTCAGCGACTGGGCCACAGCCTCGGACTGGCGCGAATCCGACAGCACCTTCAGCCCGTCGCGCAGCCACTGGATCGCTGACCCGGCCGAGAAGATGGACCCCTCCAGCGCATAGGCCGCTTCGCCGCCAGCCGCATAGCCCAGCGTCCCCAGCAGGCGCGAGGTCGAGGCGACCGGCGCATCGCCGACATTGGCGACCAGAAAGGCGCCTGTCCCGTATGTGATCTTGGCGTCTCCCGCCGTCAGCGCGCCATGCCCGACCAGGGCCGCGTGCTGGTCCCCCGCCGAACCATGAATGGGCAGGGCGCGCCCTAACAGCGACGGGTCCGCCTTCCCCAGCAGGGCGTCGCAGTCGCGGATTTCCGGCAGGGCCTCCATCGGCACGCCGAAAAGCTCGCACAGGTCCGGCCGCCACGCGCGGGTCGTCAGGTCCATCAGGCTGGTGCGGCTGGCGTTGGTGGCGTCGGTGACGTGGCTGTTTCCGCCGGTCAGCTTCCAGATCAGCCAGGCGTCGATGGTGCCCAGCTTGACCTCGCCCCGCTCCGCCCGCTCGCGCGCGCCGGGCACGGCGTCCAGCAGCCAGGCGTATTTCGACGCCGAGAAATAGGGGTCGAGGATCAGGCCCGTCGCCGCCTGCACCTTCGCTTCATGCCCCTCAGCCGCAAGCCTGCCCGTCGCCTCGGCCGTACGCCGGTCCTGCCAGACGATGGCGCGATGCAGGGGCTCGCCGGACGCCGCGTCCCAGATCACCGAGGTCTCGCGCTGGTTGGTGATGCCGATGGCGGCGAAACGGCCGACGCCGCCCGCCTTTCTGACGACTTCGCGACAGGTCTGCAAAGTCGCCCGCCAGATTTCGGCCGCGTCATGCTCGACCCAGCCCGAGTGCGGGAAATGCTGCGCCAGCTCAATCTGGCTGACGGCGACAGCGCTGAACGCCCCTTCGGGCGAGACTTCAAACGCAATCGCTCGCGTCGAGGTCGTGCCCTGGTCGATGGCGAGGATCATATTTGTGTGCATTCTGGCAGTTATGCAGAGGCTGCGTCTCTCCGTAAGAGGAAATCCATGCATACGCCCAGCATCGAAGGCGTCGTCGACGCCGCCCGCCAGATCGCCCCCGCCGCCGTCCGCACGCCGTTGATCGAGCATCCGGCCCTGAACGAGGCTGTCGGCGGCCGCGTCCTGATGAAGGCCGAGACGTTTCAGATCGCGGGCGCCTTCAAGTTCCGCGGCGCCTATAACCGCATCAGCCGCCTGACGGACGAAGAGAAGACGCGCGGCGTGGTCGCCTATTCTTCGGGCAACCACGCGCAGGGGGTCGCGGCCGCCGCCCAAGCCGTCGGAACGCCCGCCCTGATCGTCATGCCGTCCGACAGCCCGGCGGTGAAGGTCGAGGGCGTGCGCGCCTTCGGCGGCGAGGTGCGCTTCTACGACCGCTGGACCGAGAGCCGCGAGGCCATCGGCGCCGAGATCGCGACCGAGCGGGGCTCCGTGCTGGTCCCGCCATTCGACGATCCCTTCATCATCGAGGGGCAGGGCACGGTCGGGCTGGAGATGCTGGAGCAGGCAGGCGTGCCGATGGATCAGATTCTGTGCGGCGCTTCGGGCGGCGGGCTGGTCGCCGGGATCAATCTGGTCATGGCTGAACAGAGCCCCGACACCCGCGTCATCGTGGTCGAGCCCGACGCTTTCGACGACACCCGCCGCTCGCTGGCGGCCGGAATCCGCGTCGGCCATCCCGAAGGCGCGCCCTCTATCTGCGACGCCCTGATGGCGCCCATGCCGGGCGAGCTGACCTGGCCGATCAATCAACGCCTGGCGGGCGCCGCAACCGTGACCGACGCCGAGGTCGCCGAGGCCATGCGCTTCGCCTTCCGCTGGCTGAAGCTGGTCATCGAGCCGGGCGGCGCTGTGTCTCTGGCGGCGCTGCTGTCGGGCAAGGTCGAGGCCAAAGACCTGATCACCGGCATCGTCCTGTCCGGCGGCAATATCGACCCCGGCCTGTTCAGCACCATCATCGAGGGCCGATTCGAGGGCTAAACCTCTCTGGC
Source organism: Brevundimonas sp. LPMIX5 (assembly GCF_003576505.1). NCBI lineage: Bacteria > Pseudomonadati > Pseudomonadota > Alphaproteobacteria > Caulobacterales > Caulobacteraceae > Brevundimonas > Brevundimonas sp. LPMIX5. The sequence goes on along the minus strand of NZ_QWTZ01000010.1, from coordinate 160,599 downwards.
GCGAGCGAGGGGCTAGCGGCTAAGCTGACGCTCGTCTGTAAGGGGAGCGTCATCCATGACCAAGGTCAGCGAACTTCAATCTCTGATCGATCAGGAAGTCGGCGTCAGCCGCTGGTTCGCGCTGGATCAGGCGCGCATCGACGCCTTCGCCGGCCTGACAGAGGACGAGCAGTTCATCCACGTCGACCCCGAGCGCGCCAAGGCGACGCCCTTCGGCGGGACGATTGCGCACGGCTTCCTGACCCTCAGCCTCGCCTCGGCCATGAGCATGGATGCGGTCGCCCCGCTGGATGATCTGGTCATGGGGGTGAACTACGGTTTCGACCGCCTGCGCTTCCTCGCCCCGGCGCCGTCGGGATCGCGCGTGCGCGGCCGCTTCAAACTGCTGTCGGCCGAGGACAAGGGCAGCGGCCGGTGGCTGCTGAAGCACGAACTGACCGTCGAGATCGAAGGCGGCGACAAGCCCGCCCTGATCGCCGAGTGGCTGACGATGCAGGTGGTGAAGGCTTAAACGTCCCGCTCATCCCGGCGGACGCCGGGATCCAGTCCTTTGGCCTCAAGCGCCGCGCTTGCAGCTCTCACTGGGCCCCGGCGTCCGCGGGGGTGAGCGGAAATGTAGGGGCGTTCACTCCCCCAGACACCTCAGCGCCACTTCCAGATTGCGCAGACCATCTTCGCCGCTGACGGCCGCCGTCTCGCCGTTGCGGATGGCGTGGATGAAGGCCTCGTGCTCCTTCTTGAGCGGCTCGGCGGGCCAGGCGTTCAGCATCCGCGTCGAATAGGAGCCGTCCGGCTGCTGGCCGAAGAATTCGGTCACCTGACGGGTGATCAGATCGGCGACGATAAAGCGGCTCTTGGTCGCCACCTGCAGCACGCGGGTCTTGTAGGGCGTGACCCAGTTGGTGGTGATGTGGGCGATCACCCCATTGTCCATGCGGAACTGCAGCAGGGCCGAATCCTCGCGTGAGGCGTGGGTGTGGCCCAGCAGGGACTGGACCTCGGTCATCTCCGACCCCGTCAGATGGCGGATGATGTCGATGTCGTGCACCGCCAGATCGATGACCACTCCGACCTCGCCCATGCGCGGCGGGAAGGGGCCGACGCGGGTGATCTGGATGGAGATGATCTCGTCGCCGTCGATGGCGCGCTTGACCGTCTCGACTGCCGGGTTAAAGCGCTCGACATGGCCGACCATCAGCACGCGGTCATTCGCCTTGGCCGCATCGATCATGGCCTGAGCGTCAGCCACCGTGGCCGCGATCGGCTTTTCGACCAGCACATGGACCCCAGCGTTCAGCAGGGCCACGCCCAGTTCGGCGTGATAGCGGTTCGGCGTGGCGATGACGGCGGCGTCCAGACCGGCGGCGACGAAGGCCTCGGCGGTCGTCACGGCGGTCGCCCCATAGGCGGCGGCCACGCCCTCGGCCGTCACTGCGTCGGGATCGAACACCGTCGTCAGCTCGACGTCGCGCAGCTCGGCCAGAACGCGGGCGTGGTTGCGGCCCATGACGCCGGCGCCGGCGACGCCGATCTTGAGGGGGGTCTGGTGGAGGGTCATGCGGATCAGGCCTTGAAGCTGGCGACGGCGGCGATGATGCGGTCCTGGGTGTCCGCATCCAGATCAGAGTGCATCGGCAGGCTGATGACCACATCCTTCAGCCGTTCGGTGACGGGCAGGCCGCCCGCGCCGCGCGGGTAATGTTCATAGGCGGGCTGCAGGTGCAGCGGGATCGGATAATAGACCGCCGTCGGCACGCCCTCTTCCTTCAGATGGGCGGCCAGAGCGTCGCGGTCCGAATGCTCGACCGTATATTGCGCCCAGTTGGAGACGTTGCCCGCCGGGACGTCCGGAACCTTGGCGAAGTGGGGACGCAGGCCCTCATTGTAGTAGGCGGCGGCGGCGTTGCGCCACTCGATCTCCTGCGCGAAGACCTTCAGCTTCTCAATCAGAACGGCGGCCTGAATGGTGTCCAGACGGCTGTTCAGGCCGATGCGCATGTTCAGATATTTGGGGTCGTGGTCGAAGGTCCGGTCCTTCAGATCGACGCCGACCGCCTTGCCGTGAATGCGGATGGAATCCATCAGCTGGGCCAGTTCGTCGTCATTGGTCAGCACCGCCCCGCCGTCGCCGTAGCAGCCCAGGGGCTTGGCCGGGAAGAAGCTGGTGGTGGTCACATCGGCCCATTTGAGCGGATGCTCGCCGTCGATGGTGCAGCCGAAGCCTTGCGCCGAATCCGAGATCAGCTTCAGCTCATATTTGTCGCAGATCGCCTTGATGGCCGGATAGTCGGCGGGCTGGCCGAACAGGTCGACGGCGATGACCACGCGCGGGGTCAGGCGCCCCTCAGCCTTGATGCCTTCAATGGCGCGCTCCAGAGCCGCCGGGTCCATGTTGTAGGTGTCAGCGTCCACGTCGACGAAGACCGGCTCGGCGTCGAACCACGGCACGACCTCAGCGGTGGCGGCGAAGGTGAAGCTGGGCACAAAAACGGCGTCGCCGCGCCCGATCTCCCAGGCCATCAGCGGCAGGGCCAGGGCGTCGGTGCCGTTGGCGCAGCCCAAGGCATGTTTCGCCTCGCCGAAGGCAGCCAGGTCGGCCTCGAACTGGCGCACCTGCGGGCCCATGACCCAAGCGCCGCCGACGACGGCCTCCTGAACGGCGGCCTCGATCTTGCCGCCGAGGCGAAGGCGCTGGGCCTGAAGGTCAATGAAGGGGATGGTCATTGCGATATCGCTCTCTCGATGGGGCCGGCGCGGCGGGAGATCGTCTTCCGGGGCGCGGACGCGAAGGCGGGTCGTCTGTGTCAGTCTGCGTCCTACCAAAGCGGCGGGGTGCTGAACAAACCCCCCGGGGTCACTTCGCGTTGCGCGATGCAACGAAAGGGCGGCTTGGCAAAGCCATGGGCGCCGCCTAAGCCGGGGTCATGCGCTTCGATCCCGCCGCCAAGGACCAGGTTCGCGACTGGCTGTTCGGTCAGGCCCTGCCGCTGTGGGCGCAGGCCGGGGTCGACGCCGACGGACGTTTCTTTGAGAAGCTGGATTTCGACGGGCGGGCCATCACGGGCGTTACGCGTCGCACACGGGTTCAGGCGCGCCAGATCCATGTCTTCACCGAGGCGTCGGCGCTGGGCTGGACCGAAGGCGGGGCGATCGCCCGCGCGGGACTGGACGCCCTGATCGACGGCGCCCGCCGCGACGATGGCCTGTGGGTGCGCGCCACCGACGACGCAGGCGCCGTCATCGACGCCACGCCGGACCTGTATGACCTGGCCTTCGTGCTGTTCGCCCTGGCCGGGGCGCATCGGGTGCTGAAGGACGGGCGGGCGCGGCCTCTGGCGCTGGAGACCCTGGCCGCCATCGAGGCCCAGATGGCCGACCGTGAACACGGCGGCTGGCAGGAGGCCCTGCCGCCCGTCCTGCCGCGCCGCCAGAACCCGCACATGCACATGCTGGAGGCCCTGCTGGCCTGGCAGGCGACGGCGCCTGATCCTGCGTTCGAGACGGCGGCCCGGTCGGTGCTGGACCTGTTCAACCGACGCTTCTTCGACCGCGAACACCTGATGCTGGGCGAGTTCTATGGGCGCGACTGGAGCGTGCGTCCGGGCGGCGAAGGCCAGTGCATCGAGCCCGGCCACCACATGGAATGGGTCTGGCTGCTGGACCGGGCGACGCGCCTCGGCCTGCCGGATCACAGCGCAGCGGCGCGCGCGCTTTATACCAGCGCCCTGACCTGCGGGGTTCGCGCCGATGGTCTGGCCGTGCGCGAGATCAGCCGGATCGGACAGGTCCGCGACGGCGGCGTGCGTCTGTGGGCCCAGACCGAACTGCTGCGGGCCCTGCATCTGCGTGGCGATCAGGACAGGGCGGTCCGACTACTGGATCGCCTGTTTGCGACCCATCTGGCCACCGATATTCCAGGCCTCTGGTTCGACGCCTTCGACGCCGAGGGGCGCGCGCAGGACGAGTCCGTGCCCGCCTCGACCTTCTATCATCTGATGACGGCCTTTTCGGCCCTGCTGACGGAGCCATCATGAGCCGACCCGCCGCTTTTCTGGATCGCGACGGCGTGCTGATCATCGACAGCGGCTATCCGCATCGACCTGACCAGCTGGTGCTGATCCCCGGCGCCGCCGAGGCGGTGAAGCGGCTGAACGAAGCGGGCTATGTCACCGTCATCGTCACCAACCAGTCGGGCGTGGCGCGCGGCCTGTTCAGCGAAGAGACCATGCATGAGTTCAACCGCCAGCTGGTCCAGCGGCTGTCCGAAGGCGGGGGGCGCATCGACGCCGTCTACGCCTGTCCCTTCCACGCCGAGGCGGCGGATGAGCGCTATCGCCACCCGGACCATCCCGACCGCAAGCCCAACCCCGGCATGTTGTTGAGGGCCGCGGCCGAACATGATCTGGACCTGTCCCGCTCGCTGATGATCGGCGACCAGCCGTCGGACATGGAGGCCGCGCGGCGTGCAGGCGTGGCGGGTCACCGCTTCACCGAGGGCGACCTGGATCAATTCATGCGCGATCTGCTGCCCGACTGATCGCTATTCTGCATCCGATGAATTAACGTCGTCCGCAGTAGACTGACTGTTGGGAGACGCCCCATGCCGATGACCACCCCGTTGGCCGACCGCTTTGTCGAGCGGCGCTGGATCTCGCCGGACGGCCTCAACCTCTACGCCCGCGACTACGCCCCGGCCGAGGGGCCGGCGCGCCTGCCGGTCATCGCCATCCACGGCCTGACGCGCAACAGCGCCGATTTCGGGGTAATCGCCGGATTGATCGCCCACGGCGGTCGCCGCGTGCTGGCCGTCGACGTGCGCGGGCGCGGCCAGTCGGACCGGGCGCCCGATCCCATGACCTATACGCCCGACGTCTATGCCAAGGACGTGGTCGCGCTGATGGAGCAGTCAGGGATCGAGAAGGCGGTCTTCCTCGGCACCTCCATGGGCGGGCTGATCACCCTGGCGCTGACAGCCATCAAGCCCAAGGCCATCGCCGCCGCCATCCTGAACGACGTCGGTCCCGAGGTCGCGGTGGAGGGTCTGGCCCGCATCGCCGCCTATACCGGCCAGCCGGTCGTGATCGAGAGCTGGGACGACGCCACGGCTTACGCCCGGCGCATCAATGAGACGGCCTTCCCCGACTATACGGAGGCCGATTGGGCCGCCTTCGCCCGCCGCATCTTCCGCGAAGGGACGGAAGGGTCGCCGGTGCTGGACTACGATCCCGACATCTCGGCGCCGATCAAGGCGGCGGGGTCCAAGGCCCTGGTCCCCAATCTGTGGCCCGCATTCCGGGCCCTGGCGCGCAAGAAGCCGACCCTGCTGGTGCGCGGCGGAACGTCCGACCTGCTCAGCCCCGCCATCGCCGACAAGATGAGGAAGGCGGCGCCCGCCATGGCCTATTCCGAGGTTCCCGGCGTCGGCCACGCCCCCATGCTGGACGAGCCCGAGGCGCGCGCGGCCATCTTCGAGTTTCTGGCGGGCGTGAGCTGAGACCTCTCTATCCGCTGTCATCCTCGGGCTTGACCCGTGGATCAAAGGAAACGGCGCGCTCAACGCATCGTCGGTCGCCCGGACGGTCAGGCCGATCCTAGGGTCAAGCCCGAGGATGACGGCGCCCGCGGCCTCAAGTAGCGCGAAGCGCGATAGGCCCCTTAAATTACGCCTTCTTGACGAACTCCGTGCGCAGGACCAGGCCGCGCACCTTTTCGACGTTGGCTTCGATTTCTTCGGGATCGCCGGTCAGGCGGATGTTCTTGACCATCGTGCCGCGCTTCAGCGTCACCCCGCCCGAGCCCTTGACCTTCAGGTCCTTGATCAGGGTCACGCTGTCGCCGTCCGACAGGATGTTGCCGTTGGTGTCCTTGGTGACGTCGTCGCTCATGATCGGTCCTGCCTGAAATAGAGAGAGGGCCGCCGCATCCGCGACGGCCCGTCCCCATGGGCCTATTCGCCCTGACGCGCCTGGGCAAGGGCGATGCGCGCCTGAAGGTGCTCGTCCTGGGCCGTGGCGGCGGAAATGGCGTTGAAACGCTCGATATCGAGGCCCGAGTTCTGGATGGCGGCGGCCATCTGGGCCTGCTGCTCCTCATTCGGCTGGGCGCCGTTCAGGGCGCGGGCGATGCCGGAAATCTCGGCCATTGCGACGGCGAACTGACCGGCTTCCGCATCGGTGACGCCCGCGCCGACCGAGCCCGGCGCGGACGGGGCGGCGCCGGCCACGGCGGCGCGCGCCTGCAGGACGGGATCGCCGGAAACGGCGGCGGAAATGGCGTTGAAGCGCTCGACGGCCAGGCCCGAGTTCTGCACGGCGCCGGCCATCTGGGCCTGCTGCTCCTCGGTGGGCGTTCCGTTCTGGACGGACGCGGCCACGCTCTGGACCGTCTTCATGGCGGCGGCGAACTGAGCCAGTTCGGCGTCGGTGGGTTCGCCGGTCGGGGCGGGCGCGGCGGCGGGCGCCGGTTCAGCGGCGTCCTGCGCCAGAGCGGGCGCGGCGGTCAGAAATAGAGCGGCCAGAATGGCGGTCGGGGCGGCGGCCGTTGCAAAACGCATGGCGTATCCTTCTTCAGTCCCGAACGCTCAGCCCCAAGGCTGACCCGGACAGGTCCGGGCTCTCCCGCACGACCGGGCTATGTCAGTCTCACAGAGGGCGGGGAGGTCGAAACGCTAACCCGCGTCATGCAGGCGGGTAAACCCCGAAACGGCGCTTTCAACCTTCAGGGGTATTGGCGTCCAATTCGTCCAGCCACACCCGCGCCGAGGAATCCGACGGCGCGCGCCAGTCTCCGCGCGGCGACAGCGACCCGCCCGTGACCACCTTCGGCCCGTTCGGCACGGCCGAGCGCTTGAACTGGCTGGTCTGGAAGAAGCGGATCAGGAACTTCCTCAACCACCCCTTGATGGTCGCCAGGTCGTAGGCGACCCGCTCCGCCTCCGGCAGGCCCTGCGGCCAGTCTCCGCGCGCGGCGTCGCCCCAGGCCTGATGCGCCAGATAGGCGACCTTCGACGGCTTCAGGCCGAAACGGCTGATGTAGAACAGGAAGAAGTCGTTCAGCGCATAGGGGCCGACAATGGACTGCGTCGACTGGATCGCCCCGTCGGCGCCCGCAGGAACCAGCTCCGGCGAAATCTCCGTGGCCAGAATGGCGTGCAGGGTCGGAACCGCCGCCTCGCCCACCAGGCCGCGCTCGGCCACCCAGCGGATCAGGTGCTGGATCAGAGTCTTCGCCACTCCGCCGTTGACGTTGTAGTGGCTCATGTGGTCGCCGACGCCATAGGTGCACCACCCCAGCGCCAGTTCCGACAGGTCGCCGGTCCCCAGAACGAAGCCGTTGTTCTGATTGGCCAGACGGAACAGATAGTCGGTCCGAAGACCCGCCTGCACATTCTCGAAGGTGATGTCGTGGACCGGTTGGCCATCGGCGAAGGGGTGGCCGATGTCGCGCAACATCTGTTCGGCGGCGGGACGGATGTCGATCTCAGCCCCCGTCACGCCCAGCGCCTTCATCAGCGCCCATGCGTTCGACTTGGTGCCGTCCGAAGTGGCGAACCCCGGCATGGTGAAGGCCAGGATGCCGGTGCGCGGCAGCTCCAGCCGGTCGAAGGCGCGACAGGCGACCAGCAGGGCCTGCGTCGAATCCAGCCCCCCCGAGACGCCGATCACCAGCGTCTTCGACCCTGTCGCCGTCATCCGCCGCATCAGGCCCTGGACCTGAATGTTGAAGGCTTCGAAACAGTCCTGATCCAGACGCGCCGCATCGTCTGGAACGAAGGGGAAGCGGTCCAGCGGACGGATCAGAGCGCCGCTCGCCCCCTCCACCGCCTCGAACGGAACCACCGTCGCGGCCTCGCCCTCGATCCGGGCGCAGTCGGCGAAGGTGCCGTTGCGCAGGCGGTCCAGACCGATGCGCTCCACATCCACGTCGGCGACGGTCAGATGGCTTTCCAGCGCGAACCGCTCGCCCTCGGCCAGCCGCGCGCCCAACTCGTGGATCGTCGCCTGACCGTCCCAGGCCAGGTCGGTGGTGCTCTCGCCCCAGCCCGAGGCGGCGAAGACATAGGCCGACAGGGTGCGCGCCGACTGGCTGGCGCACAGCAGGGCGCGCTCGTCCGCCTTGCCGATGACGATGTTGGAGGCCGACAGGTTGCACAGGATGCGCGCGCCCGCCAGCGCCGCCCGCGTCGAGGGCGGTTGCGGCGCCCAGAAGTCCTCGCAGATCTCGACCGCGAAGACGAAACCCGGCCGATTGTTCGCCTCGAAGATCAAGCCCGGCGCGAAGTCGACGCTCGTACCGTTCAACAGGACAGCGTCCTCGCTGCGGCTGGCGGCGGGCGCGAACCAGCGCTTCTCATAATATTCGCGATAGTTGGGCAGATAGGTCTTGGGAACCACGCCCAGCACCTCGCCCCCGCCCAGCACCACGGCGCAGTTGAACAGGGCGTCCCCGTTGCGGATCGGCGCGCCGATGACGGCGATGACGCCCGCTTCGTCCGCGACCCCGGCCAGACGGGCGATCTGGCGCTCGACCTCTTCCAGCAGGGCCGCCTGCATGTGCAGGTCGTCGATGGCGTAGGCGCTCAGCGACAGTTCGGGGAAGATCAGCAGGTCCACGCTCTGCGCCCCCGCCTGACGGATCAGCCGTTCGTGTTCTTCAGCGTTGGCGGCCGGGTCGGCGATATGAACCACAGGCGTCGCCGCGGCGACGCGCACGAAGCCGTGGCTGCTCGGGGCGTGGAAGGGATGCGTCTCGGACTTCGCCATCAATCTTTCCGCTCATCCCGGCGGACGCCGGGACCCAGTGAGAGCCACAGGCACAGACCCTACAGCCTGCGCGATCAATATAGGGTTGCGCGGTGAAGCCCAAGGACTGCGGTTTATAGTGACCTGAGAACCGCTCTCGGCTAAGGCTCTGCGCATGAGCGATACGCCCAAAAAAGGCTGGTTTCAGCGGCTGAGCGCGGGTCTGTCCCGATCCTCCAAGCAGATGACCGATCAGGTCGTCTCGACCTTCGCGAAGGAGCCCCTCTCGGAGGAGGCGCTGGAGCGGCTGGAGGAGCATCTGATCGAGAGCGACCTCGGCCCCGCCGCCTCGGCCCGCATCGTCGAGCGCTTCCGGGCCCTGCGTTTCGGCAAGACCTCCGACGAGCGCGAGGTCAAGGAGGCGCTGGCCGAGGCCGTGGCCGCCGAACTGACGCCGCGCCAGGCGACGTTCGATCCTCTCAGCGGGCCCAAGCCCTATGTGGTCCTGTTTGTCGGCGTCAACGGCTCGGGCAAAACCACGACGCTGGGCAAGATCGCCTCGGACCTGACAGCCAAGGGCGCCAAGGTGATGATCGTCGCCGGCGACACCTTCCGCGCCGCCGCCCGTGAGCAACTCAAGGTCTGGGCCGACCGCGCCGGCGCTCATTTCGAGAGCCGCCGCGACGGCGCCGACGCCGCAGGGCTGGCCTTCGACGCCTTCACCAAGGCGAAGGAAGAAGGCTTCGACGTCGTGCTGATCGACACGGCCGGGCGGCTGCAGAACAAGTCCACCCTGATGGACGAACTGCTAAAGATCGTGCGCGTGCTGAAGAAGGTCGACCCCGACGCCCCGCACGAGACCCTGCTGGTGCTGGACGCCACCGTCGGCCGCAATGCGCTGGAGCAGGAAAAGATCTTCGGCCGCACCGCCTATGTCTCGGGCGTGGTGATGACCAAGCTGGACGGCACCGCGCGCGGCGGCGTCCTGGTGCCGGTGGCCCAGGCCTCGGACGCCCCGATCAAGCTGATCGGCGTCGGCGAAGGGGTCGAGGATCTGCAACCTTTCGACGCCCGCGCGTTTTCCCGATCCCTGGTCGGGCTTGAGGACTGATCCATGAGTGAAACGACCCAGAGCAAACGTCCGCAATGGATCCGTCAGGCCGTCGACTTCGGCGCCCTGGTCGCCTTCATGGCCGCCTATTTCATCACCCGCGACATGATCAAGGCGACCTGGGTGCTGGTCATCGCCTCGATGATCGCACTGGCCGTCGGCTTCATCCTGGAGCGCCGCCTGGCGCCCATGCCCCTGATCACCGGCGGCTTCGCCCTGGTGTTCGGCGTGCTGACCATCGTCACCGACGACGACCTGTTCGTGAAGCTGAAACTGACGGTGCAGAACGGCCTGCTGGCGGCTGTCCTGCTGGGTTCCATCCCGTTGAAGAAGTCGCCGTTCAAGGCCCTGCTGGGCTCGGCCCTCAAGGTGACGGATGAAGCCTGGCGCAAGCTGACCTTCCGTTACGGCCTCTACTTCCTGGCCGTCGCCATCGCCAATGAGGTGTTCCGCAGCCCGACCGCCGTCACCGCCATCTGGTCGGCCCTGAACCTTGGCACGCCCGATCCGAACGGCGTCTGGACCGCTTTCCGCGGCGTGCTGTGGATCGCCGCCTCGGTGTTCGGCCTGTCGCAGGTGCCGCTGATCATGAAGAACATGATCAAGGACGAAGAGCCCGGCCCTATCTCGCCCGACACGGGGCTCTGACGGCCGCCCCGCCTCTCACCGTCATCCTCGGGTCAAGCCTGAAGATGACGGAGGCATAGAGGGACTCCCTCATCCATGTCCGGGCCTCAAGTAGGGCGAAGCCCGACGGGCCCGCCAACAACGGCCTCAAGTAGCGCGAACGCGCGGTAGGCCCACTTAAATGTCTTCAAACCGTCAGCGTTTGCGTCGTTAAAGCGTTAAGGGCGGCTGTTAGCTGTTGCAGCATCATCCGGCCACGGCCGGTATCAGGCTGTTCGGGAATGAAGACGATGATCAAGTCGGGCAAGCAGGCGAAGATCAAGGGCGGGCTGGCGGAATCCCCCAGCCACCTGATGCACCGGGCGCTGCAGCTGGCGTTGGACATCTACGCCGAGGAAGCCGGGCCGGACGGCCTGACCCAGCGCCAGTTCGCCGTGCTGGAGGCCGTGGCCGCCCGTTCGGGCCTGACGCAGACGGATCTGGTCAAGGCCACCGGCATCGACCGCTCGACCCTGGCCGACCTGGTGGCGCGCATGACGACCAAGGGCCTGCTGGAGCGCGAGCGTTCGACGCTGGACGCCCGCGCCAAGGCGGTGCGCCTGTCGCCCGAGGGCGAGGCCGCCCTGCTGGCCGCTCGCCCGCGCGTCGAGGTCGCCGATAAGCGGATCATGGCCCTGTTGCCCAAATCCAAACGCGACAGCTTCCTGGACCTGCTGTGCAGTCTGTCCGACGCCGCCGACGCCGTTCCCGAACAGGCTCGCGCCGAGATCAAGGCCGCGAAGAAAGCCGCCAAGGAAGCCAAGAAGGCGGAAAAGGCCGCGCGCAAGGGCGACGGCAAGAGCGATGGTCGCGGCAAGAAGAAGAAAAAGGGCGAGGTAATCGCAGATCAACCGCAGGCTGATGACGCCGCTGACGCCGTCGTGGTCCCGCTCAAGGATGCGGCTGAAGGCTGAGGTCTTCCTATCCCGCTCATCCCCGCGGAGGCGGGACCCAGTAAGAGCCACGCGCTCTACGGCAGAAAAGCGGATATTTGCGGCCAAAGCCCTGGACCCCGGCGTCCGCCGGGATAAGCGGATATTGAGGCTGCCTAAACCCGAATGTCGAGCAGGGAGCCGGGGCGCTGCAGGCGCGCGCTCGGCGCCGCCTGTTCGACCGGCGCAGAAACAGTCGCCACGGGACGCGCCGTCTCTGTCTCAGCGGCAACCGGCGCCGCCAGCCCCATGGCCTGACGGAAGAAGGCCGACTGGGCCGTTCTCAGGGCATGGGCCGCGCCGCCCGCCTGAGGCGGAAAGGCCGGCCGCTCGGACGAAATCGCGGACATGGGACGAGGATGCCCGCCCTTCGTCTAAATATGGTTAACGCTCGATTCACCCTGTTTCGGGTGATCCGCTCAACGCGTGGGCGCGTTCAGGGCGTCGGTCAGTTTCTTCAGGTCAGCGTCCGTCAGCACCGGCCCCGAGGACTTGGCGACGATGGTTCCGAAGGCGTCCACGGCGAAGCTTTCCGGCACGCCCGACACGCCCATATCCAGCCCGGCCCGGCCCTCGCGATCAACCAGCACCAGACGATAGGGATCGCCCAGTTCCTGCAGGAAGGCGTCGGTGGCGACGGGATCGTCCTTATAGGCCACGCCGACCACGGCGATCCCCTGCGCCTTCAGCTTCATCAGCTGCGGATGCTCCAGACGGCACGGCGCGCACCAGCTGGCGAAGACGTTGACGATCATCGGCTTGCCCACGCCCGCCGTCTTCAGATCCAGAAGGTCATCGCTCGCCTTGCCCTCCAACAGGATTGGCAGAACCGTCGCCTCGGGGATCGGCTGACCGACGAGGGCGTCGGGACGATAGGTCGGTCCTGCGGCGGGGTCGCCCGCCATTCGGTCCATCTGCGTCATCAGGAAGACGCCCAGCGCGACCAGAACGACGATGGGCAGCAGGGCCAGCCAGCGCTTCATTTGCGCTCGGCCTCCAGCCGGTCCAGCTCGCGCTTCCAGCGACGGGCGGCGATCAGGGCGCGAGCCGACAGGGCGGCCAGCACCACGGCGCTGATGCCCCAGGCGGGCCAGACGAAGGCGCCATAGGGGCTCATGTCCAGATCAGGCATGGCGAACTCCTCAGGCTTCCAGCGCCGCGCGGGCGCGAAGGGTCAGAACACGACGGCGCCGGACCTCCGTCCTGATGGACGTCAGCCAGATCGCGCCGAACAGCACGGCGTAGGCCGCCATCATCGTCAGCAGGGCAGGCAGGAAGACCGGGTCCACGCTGGTCCCGCCCGAGCGCAGCAGCGACGCGGGCTGGTGCAGGGTGTTCCACCAGTCGACCGAGAACTTCACGATCGGCAGGTTGATCAGGCCCACCAGGCCCAGGACCGCCGCCGCGCGCGCCGCCTTGGCCTCGTCGTCGATCGAGGCGCGCAGGGCCATGTAGCCGAGGTAGAAGAGGAACAGCACCAGCACGCTGGTCAGGCGCGCGTCCCACACCCACCACGTCCCCCACATCGGCTGGCCCCACAGGGAGCCGGTGACGAGGGCCAGAGCCGTGAAGGCCGCGCCCGGCACGGCGGCCGCCCGCGCCGCCGCATCGGCCAGCGGATGGCGGAACACCAGGGCGAAGAAGCTGGACACGCCCAGCGCCCCGTAGGCCATCAGGCCCAGACTGGCCGCCGGGACGTGGATGAACATGATGCGGACGGTGTCGCCCTGCTGATAATCGGCGGGCGCGGTGAAGCTGAACCAGGTCCCGAGCAGCAGCAGGCCAAGCGCGCAGACCCACAGCACCGGGACCAGCGGGCCGGTGAAGCGCATGAAACGGTCGGGATTGGCGAGGCCGAACATGGGCAGCCGATTACGCGGCCCCGCGCCCCACGGCAAGCGGGCGCGGCATCCTGCCCTTTGTCGCTGCCTTAAAGGCTCAGGCCGTGCCGGGCGGCCAGATCCTTCAGCCCGACCATCGGACGCGGCCCCCAGTGGCCGATGACCTCCGACGCCGCCAGCGAGCCCAGCGCCCCGGCCTGCGCCAGAGACAGGCCGCGCGACAGGCCCAGCAGCACGCCCGCGGCGTACTGATCGCCGGCGCCGGTGGTGTCGACGACCTTCTCGACCGGATAGGCTTCGACCTCGACCCGTTCGTCGCCACGGAACAGTACCGAACCGGCGGCCCCGCGCGTCACGGCCGCCACCTCGACGATGCGGCCCAGGTGGGCGGCGGCATGGTCGAAGTTCTCGGTCTCGAACAGGGCGTGCAGCTCGGCCTCATTGGCCAGGACGATGTCGGCCGAGGTCTCGATGAACTCCAGCAGCTCGGCGCGCCAGCGATGCACGACGAAGCTGTCGGACAGGGTGATGGCGACCTTGCGGCCCGCCGCATGGGCGGCGGCGGCGGCGGCCTCGAAGGCGGCGCGGGCCGGGGCCGGGTCGAACAGATAGCCTTCCAGATAGACGATGGCGCTGTCGCCGATCACGCTCGCGTCCACGTCCGCCGTGGTCAGTTGGTTGGCGGCGCCCAGGAAGGTGCACATGGTGCGCTGGCCGTCCGGCGTGACGTTGATCAGGCAACGGCCCGTGCCGAAGCCGTTTCCGGCGCCGTCTTCCAGCGCGGGGGTATCGAAGTGGACGCCGACGGCGCGGATATCGTGGCTGAAGACCTCGCCCAGCGTGTCCTTAGCCACCTTGCCGATATAGGCGGCGCGCCCGCCGAACGAGCCGACGCCCGCGACGGTGTTGCCCGCCGAACCGCCGGACGCCTCGACCCCCGCCGCCATGGCGTCATACAGGGTCGCGCTCTGTTCCTCGTCGACCAGTTGCATCGAGCCGGGGACCAGGCCCTTGGCCTCCAGGAAGGCCGGTTCGCACGGCGCCAGGACGTCAACGATGGCGTTGCCAAGGGCGCAGACGTCGAAGCGGGTGTTTTGGGCGAAGGCGGGCAGGGCTTGGGTCATCCGCGCCCCATAGCGGGGCAGACGGCCGCGCACCAGACTTCAGACCTTCGCCGCGAGCAAAAACCGGCCTAAAGCCGTCGGACCTGTTGCAGACGCCCCTCGCCGGGGCTTGCGGAGCCGCGCCATGACCGACGTCGCCGTCCTGACCCCCGATCCGGCCGATCCCACCTATTCGACCCTGTGGCCCGGCGTGCTGGGCCGGCTGGGCGAGGCGCTGGCGACGGCGGGGATCACGGCGCGGCCGACGCCGTGGACCGACCATGTCGAGAACGCCCGCGCCCTGATGGACTTTCCCCTGGTCCTGCCGCTGCTTGTCTGGGGCTATCATCAGGACCACGACAGGTGGCTCCAGGCCTGCTCGACCTGGGCCGAGGCGGGCGCGCCTTTGGCCAATCCCGCCCAGACCCTGCGCTGGAACGCCGACAAGCGCTATCTGGCCCGCCTGTCGGAAAAGGGCGTCGCCGTCCCGCGGACGATCTTCGCCGACCATGTGGACGCTACGGTTCTGGAAGCCGCCTTCGCCGCGATAGGCGCCGAGACCCTGATCGTCAAACCGACCGTCTCGGGCGGCGCCTGGCGCACCCTGCGGGTGACGGCGGGCGAGCCCTTGGACATGGCCCTGGCCAACGCCCCCGTCGGCGGCACGATGATCCAGCCCTACCTCAAGGCTATCGAGACCAAGGGCGAGACCTCCCTGCTCTATTTCGGCGGAGAGTTGAGCCATGTCGTCAACAAGCGCCCCGGCGCGGCGGGCGAGTTCCGCATCCAGACCCAGTACGGCGGTCAGTATCAGGCGCTGGACGTCGCGCCGCAGGGCGCGCTGGACCTGGCCGAGCGCACCCTGGTCGCCATCGGCGAGGACCTGCTCTACGCCCGCATCGACATGACCCTGAACGACGGCGGCGACTGGGTGCTGATGGAGGCGGAGCTGATCGAGCCGGACTTCTACCTGGCCGCCGCGCCCCAAGCCGGAGCCCGCTTCGGCCAAGCGGTGCGGGCCCGGCTGGAGCGCTGACGCTAGCACTCCACTTCCGTCATCCTCCGGCAAGCCGCGCAGCGGCGCAGACCGGGGGACCCAGCGGCGCGCGTGAGCGCGAAAAAGGCAGAGGCGGCGCTGACGGGAAGATCGCCTTCGGCGCCGCTGGGTCCCCCGGTCTCGCTCCGCTCGCCGGAGGATGACGGAAGAGAAACGATTACACCCCCATGAAGCTGGCCCGCGACGGGCACAGGTCCGAGATCACGCAGGCGCCGCACTTCGGCCTCTGCGCCAGACAGGTGTAGCGGCCGTGCAGGATCAACCAGTGATGCGCCTTGGGCAGCCAGGCTTCGGGCACCACCTGGTGCAGTTGCGCCTCCACCTTGTCCGGCGTCGCGGCGTTGGCCAGCCCCAGCCGGTGCGAGACGCGGAAGACGTGGGTGTCCACCGCAATGGCCGGCTCGATCCCCAGTTCGTTCAGCACCACGCTGGCGGTCTTGCGCCCCACGCCGGGCAGGGCCTGAAGGTCGGCGCGGTTCAGCGGCACCTCGCCGCCGTGTTTCTCGACCAGCATCCGCGCGGCGGCGATGACGTTCTTCGCCTTGGTCCGATACAGGCCGATGGAGGCGATCAGGGGGATCAGCCCCTCCTCGCCCAGAGCCAGCATCTTCTGCGGCGTGTCGGCGACGGCGAACAGGACCTTGGTCGCCTTGTTGACCCCCACGTCCGTCGCCTGGGCCGACAGGGCCACCGCCACCACCAGCGTATAGGGATTGACGAAATCCAGCTCGGTCTTCGGGTCCGGCATGACGCCCGACAGGCGGACGAAGATTTCCTCCACCCGATCCTCGTCCGGCGGCCAGCTGATGATCGCGCCGACCGGCGCCTTTTTCGGCTGACGCGAGCGCTTGCCCGGCGGCGGGGTCAGGGCGGCCTTGGCGGTGCGGGACGCGGCGCGCGGGCGGGCGGCGGGCGCAGATAGGGTCGATTTTCGGCCAGTCATGCGTCTGGCTTCGCCTTCCACGGACGCCTCGTCAACGGGGGTGGGCCGCTTGACGCCCGCAGCGCCTTCCCCCAAGCCGCAACAGGGACAAGGGGAAAAGACGGTCATGATCCATTTATCGCGCGCGCTGACGGCAGCGGCCTTTTTGGCGTTGGCCGTGTCGGCGTCCGCCCAGACCCCCGCCGCCGACACGCCCGTCATCGCTTATCACGGCGCGGTCCTGATCGACGGCACAGGCGCCGCGCCGCGCCGCGGAACCACAATCCTTGTTCAGGGCGAACGCATCCTGGCGATCCAGCCTGACGCCGACGCCATGCCGTCAAGCGCCGAACGGGTCGATGTCTCCGGCCTTCATGTCCTGCCCGGCCTGATCGACAGCCATGTGCATATCGCCACTCCGCCGAACGCCGACAGGGCGCATGTCCACATGCGGCGCTGGCTTTACTCGGGCGTCACCGCCGTTCGCGGCATGGCCGACGACCTGCGCTCCGTCGGCGAACTGGCGCGTCAGGCGCGGGTAGGAGAGGTTCCGTCGCCCGACATCTATTACGCCGCCCTCATGGCGGGTGAAGGCTTCTTCAACGACCCGCGCACCAGGGCTGTGACGGCGGGCGAGATTCCGGGCCGAACGCCCTGGATGCAGGCGATCACCACCGAGACGGACCTGCCCCTGGCCGTCGCCATGGCGCGCGGAACCTCCGCCTCCGGAATCAAGATCTACGCCGACCTGCCGGCGGAGCGGATCGGCGCGATCACGGCCGAGGCCCATCGCCAGGGCCTTCCGGTCTGGACCCACGCCATGGTCTATCCGGCGACGCCGCAGGAGGTGATCGACGCCGGTCCCGACGTCATGTCCCACGCCTGCATCCTGGCCCACCAGGCCCAGGCGCCCGCCGATCGCCCCCAGAGCTACGCCAGCCGCACGCCGATCGACCGCGCCCCCTTCCTCAATGGCGACAATCCGGTGGTGCAGGGCCTGCTGAACCAGATGCGCGACAAGGGGATCGTCCTGGACGCCACCGTCTGGGTCTACGCCGATCAGGAACGCGCCGTCTCAGACCGGCCGGGCGCCCGCCAGCCGATCTGTTCGGGGCCGATGGTCTTCGCCCTGACCCGTCAGGCCTATCGCACCGGGGTCGCCATCGCCGCCGGCACCGACGGAGAAACGCCGGAGGCCGATCCCTGGCCCGCCCTGCTGGAAGAGATGGAGCTGCTGCAGAACGCTGTCGGCATGACGCCGGGCGACGTCATCGTCGCCGCCACAGCCACCGCCGCCCGCGCCCTGAATCAGGAAGCCGATATGGGGACGCTGGCGGCGGGCAAACTGGCGAACATGATCTTCGTGGCGGGCGATCCGTCCGCCGACGTGGCCAATCTGCGCCGTCTGGTCTTCACCGTGAAACGGGGACAGCGGTTCGAGCGCGCCGATTTCGCGCCGGCGCGGGACTGAACGCCTCCTCTGCGACATTTTTACGCAGTTCGCCCTTGTATTCTGGACGCCGCCGTCCATTTTACGCGCGAAATTCCAAGCGAGCTGTCTCCCCCATGGCCCTCCCCGCCCCGCTCAAGAAGCGTCTGCCCCTGATCGTCGCCGGCGTCGTCGGCCTTGGCCTCATCGTCGGAGGCGTCGTCTGGTGGCAGGGCAAGCAGCGCTGGGAAGGCACCGACAACGCCTTCGTCCAGGCCGACACCGTGGCTGTCAGTCCCCGCATCGGCGGCGAGGTGGTCGAGGTCCTGGTCAAGGACAACCAGCGCGTCGAGGCCGGTCAGATTCTGGTCCAGCTGGATGATGCGGACGCCCGCGCCGCCCTGGCTCAGGCCCAGGCCAATCTGGCGGCGCTGGACGCCGCCGTAGCCAATGTCGACGCCCGCGCCGAACAGGAACAGGCCAACATCGCCGCCCGCGCCGCCGCCGTGACCCAGGCCCAGGCCCAGTCCAATCTCGCCCGCGCCGAGGTCGACCGCTACGGCAAGCTGGCCGATCAGGGCTGGGTGTCGCAGCAGCGTATCGAGACCCAGCGCGCCTCGGCCGAGACCGCCAGCGCCTCGGTCGCCCAGGCCCAGGCCGCCCTGACCGCCCAGCAGCGCACCGCCGCCGTGCTGGGCTCGTCGCGCCAGCAGAGCGTGGCCGCCGTGGAGCAGGCGCGCGCCCTGGTCGAGCAGGCGCAGCTGACGCTGGAGCGCACGGTGATCCGCGCCCCGGTGGCGGGCGTCGTCGGCGCGCGCGGCGTGCGCGTGGGTCAGGTCGTTCAGGCGGGCGGCCAGCTGATGTCCCTGGTGCCGCTAACGGATGCCTATGTGGTCGCCAACTTCAAGGAGACGCAGGTCGGACGGATGCGGCTGGGCCAATCGGTCGAGATCAAGGCCGACGCCTTCCCCGGCCGGTCGCTGCAAGGGCGTATCGACAGCTTCGCCCCGGCCACCGGCTCTGAGTTCGCCCTGATCCCGGTCGAGAACGCCACCGGCAACTTCACCAAGATCACCCAGCGCGTGCCGGTCCGCATCGCGGTCGAGCGCGACGACAGGGGCCAGCCGATCATCCTGCGCCCCGGCCTGTCGGTCGAGGTCAAGGTCGATCTGAAGAGCCAGGGCGGCGCCGCCTTCGCCGAAGCCGCCAATACGAGTCCCGCCCCGTGACCGACGCGGCCGCGTCATCGGCCCCGGCGCCGTCAACGACCGCACCGGGCGCCCAGCCCGAGATCAACTGGACGGCCCTGCTGCTCGGCTTCGCGGGCATGGTCATCGGCCAGTTCATGGCCATTCTCGACATTCAGATCGTCGCCGCCTCCCTGCCGCAGATTCAGGCGGGGGTCGGCGCCTCGGCCGATGAGATCAGCTGGATCCAGACCGCCTATCTGATCCCCGAGGTCGTGATGATCCCCCTGTCGGGCTATCTGTCGCGGCTATGGGGCACGCGGATCGTCTTCCTGGCTTCCTGCACCGGCTTCCTGATCATGAGCGTCATGGTCGGCCTGTCGTCGTCCATCGAGATGATGATCCTCTTCCGCGCTCTGCAGGGGTTTGTCGGCGGGGCCATGATCCCCACCGTCTTCGCCGTGGCCTTCACCGCCTTCCCGCCCGAACGTCGCGTGACCGCCAGCGTCATCATGGGGCTGATCGTCACCCTGGCCCCGACCGTCGGCCCGACCCTGGGCGGCCATCTGACCGAGCAGTTGAGCTGGCACTGGCTGTTCTTCATCAACGTCTTCCCCGGCGTGATCGTCCTGTTCCTGGTCGGGCGCTACGCCCATTTCGACAAGGGCGACCCCAGCCTGGCCAAGGGGTTCGACTGGTGGGGCCTGGGCCTGATGGCCGCCTTCCTGATGAGCCTGCAGTTCGTGCTGGAGGAAGGCGCCAAGGAGGACTGGTTCGCGGACGACAACATCCTGCTGCTCAGCATCATTGCGGGAATTTGCGGCCCGGCCTTCATCTGGCGCTCGCTGACCTACCGCAATCCCATCGTCGAGCTGCGCGCCTTCGGCAACCGCAACTTCGTGGTGGGGGTGCTGATGACCTTCATCGTCGGCGCGGCCCTGTTCGGCGGCACCTTCCTGTTGCCGCTGTTTCTGGGTCGGGTGCGCGAGTATTCGGCGGCCGAGGTCGGCACCACCATGATCGTGTCTGGTCTGGCCATGTTCGCCACCGCCCCCTTCGCCGGGCGGCTGGTGCGCAAGGTCGACGCGCGCATCCTGATGTTCGTCGGTTTCATGCTGGCCGCCTGGGGCATGTGGGACGCCCGCATCGTCACGGACCAGTGGGGCTTCTGGGAGTTCGCCGGGGTCCAGGCCATGCGCGGCGCCGGCGTCATGCTGGCCATGATCGCCTCGCAGCAGGTGACGATGGCCACCCTGCCCCCGCATATGGTCAAGAACGCCTCGGGCCTGGTGAACCTGGCGCGCAACGTCGGCGGCGCCTTCGGCCTGGCCATCCTCAACACCTCCCTGACCCAGAACACCGCCCTGCACATGGCCGAGCTGACCAGCGCCATCGACCAGACCCATCAGGGAGTCCGCGACATGATCGCCGGCATGGCCGTGCGTTTCTCGGGCTCCATCGACCCGCAGGCCTCGGCGATGAAGGCGATCTATGGGATGTTGCAGAAACAGGCGACGACCCTGGCTTTCGGCGACGCCTTCGCCCTGCTGGCCGTCGGCTGCGCCTGCGCCGGATTCCTGACGCTGCTGTCCAAACCGGCCAAGCCCAATCCCGCCGCCGCTTCCTCGGACGTTCACTGATGCCCCGCGCCCGCGGCCAGATCGACGAACAGAAGAGCCAGGCCATACTGGAGGCGGCTTCAGGCCTGTTCGTCGAAAAGGGCGCCAAGGCCTCGATGAGCGAGATCGCCCGGCGCGCGGGCGTCTCGAAACAGACCCTCTACAATCGCTTTGCGACCAAGACCGAGATCGGTCGGGCGCTGGCGGCCCAGCGCTCGGACGCCGTCACCGCGCCCCTGACCTCAGGCGCCGAGCCCGAATCGGTGCTGGCCGCCATCGCCGAGACCCTGATCGGCAAGATCTGCACGGGCGGCAAGGGCGCCTCCCTGCGCGGCGTGGCCCTGGTCTCGCCCGAAGCGCCGGAGCTGGCGCGCGCCATCTATGACGCCGGTCCGGGCGAGAGCGTCCGGCGCATCGCCGCCTGGCTGAAGGCGCAGGACGAGGCGGGGCGGCTGGCGGTCCCCGACGCCCTGGCCGCCGCCGAAATGTTCACCGGCATGGCGCTGGGCCACGGCCATCTGCGCTCGGTGCTGGGCCTGCCGCATCCCGACATCGCCGACCTGCCCGCCAGGGCGCGCGAGGTCGCGCGCCGTTTCGTCCGCGCTTTCGCGCCGGAATAGACGGCCGCGCCTGATTAGCCCTGAAGTTGGCCCTGAAGGCGGATCAGCGTAAAGCCGCCCTCAATCCTTTCCCTTGCGCCCGCCGGAGCCGTTTCCCATGCTGATCCACCTGTCGTCCTGGCCCGAGATCGACGAGCGCCTGAAGTCCGGCGCCCTGCTGTCCAAGACGGTGATCGTGCCGATCGGCTCCAATGAGCAGCACGGCCCGACGGGCCTTCTCGGCACCGACTGGCTGTGCCCCGAGATCATCGCCCACGCGGCCGAGAAGGGCGACGAGAGCCTTGTCGTCACGCCCACCTTCAACATCGGCATGGCCCAGCACCACCTGGCCTTTCCCGGCACCATCACCCTGCGCCCGTCGACCTTCATGGCGGCGATCGCCGACTGGGTGTCGTCGCTGACCCGCCACGGCTTCGAGCGCATCTATTTCCTGAACGGCCACGGCGGCAACGTCGCCACCATCGAAGCCGCCTTCGCCGAAATCTACGCCGACTGGTCCTTCACGCCCGAGCCCTGGGCCGAGCGCCCGCCCTTCGTGCTGAAGCTGCGCAACTGGTGGGACCTGCCGGGCGTGCAGAAGCTGTGCGAGGACATCTTCCCGACGGGCCACGGCAGCCACGCCACCCCGTCCGAGATCGCTGTGACCCAGGCGGGCTATCCCGGCCGGATCAAGACCGCCGACTATGAGCCGAAGATCGCCCCGTTCGGCCCGATCCGCGACGCCAACGACTATCGCGCCCGCTTCCCCGACGGCCGCATCGGCTCGGACCCGGCGCAGGCGACCCCGGAAAAAGGCCAGCGCATCATCGACGCCGCCGTCCCGGCCCTGATCCGCGATCTGACCGACTTCGCACAGGAAGTCTTGCCGGTCGCCTGAAACAGGCTCAGGGTCGCTGCATGAGCCCCATGCAGAAGACCGCCCGCAACGCCCTGCGCAACGCCCAGGCCGGTCAGGAACTGGCCGAGGCCTCGGCCGCCGTGATCACGCGGCGGCTAGGCATCATGGGCGAGGCGATGGCCAATCCGCTGCGCGCCGACCACGCCGAACTGGGCCGCATGGGAACCGAGAAGGTCGAGGCCATGGCGGCCTCGGCCGGGGCCGCCTATGCCGGAGCGATGGATCTGGCCGAACGGGCGGGCCGCGTGGCCGCACGCGAGGGGGCGGAGGCCGCCGACTGCATGGCCAAACTGGCGCGCGCCGACACCCCCTTCGCCTTCGCCGCCGCCCAGACAGACTGGGCGATGGGCGCGTGGAGCCGGGCGATGAGCGACGGCTGGGCCTTCTACGGCGCGGCGCTGAAGGCGCAGGGACAGGCCTTGGCGCCGGTCCACGCCAAGGCCACGGCTAACGCGCGACGCCTGAAACGCTAGGCATCTCCTAGCTCGCGCGGGCGTGATGGAACGCCCTGCTCCATCCCCGGATTGCTTTTGCAGCCATGCAAAGGAGATCACGATGGCCGAGAAAGACCCCAAGGACCCTCACCCCGGCATGATGGGCGACGGCACCGAGGAACAGAACCTCAACCAGCCGGGCGATCCGTCCAAGCGGATCACCGAGGACGAGGTCGACGACGCCTTCACCAAGGACCCCAAGCTGGTGCCGAAGGAATAGGCCGCGCTTACGCGGTCCGAATAACCCCATCCCGGGCCTCGACCGGCCAGGGCGCCAGCTTGCCGCCCGCGCAGGGCCCGGCGACGCAGGCGCCCGACAGCGGCTCGAACGCCGCCCCGTGCCAGCCGCACAGGATCAGCGACCCGTCCGGCGTCAGATAACGATCCAGCTCCACCGCGATGGGAAAGCCTGCGTGCGGGCAGCGATCCACCCAGCCCGCGACCCGACCGTCCTTCCTCACCACGAAGCCGTGAAAGAAGGCCTCGCCGATCTGCAGCACGAAGCCGCGCGAGCCAGGATCGGCGATGTCCGCCTCCAGACACAGGGCCACGTTCGGCGGCGTCTTCCAGACCCGCTTGCGCTCCTGCGTCTCCGGCGCCGGAACCTCTTCGGTCACTATTCGCGCTCGGGCTTCAGCGGGCGGGTCAGCAGGCTCTCGATCGCCTGATCCACCGTCAGCTCTCCCGCCAGCACCGCCGCCGTCGCCTCGCAGATGGGCGTGTCGACGCCCAGCTTGCGGGTCAGCTCGCGCACGGCGGGCGCGCTCTCATAGCCCTCGGCTACCGAGCGTTTACCGGCCAGCGCCTGCTCAACGCTCAAACCTTGCCCCAGCGCCAGGCCCAGGCTCATGTTGCGCGACTGGGGGCTGGAGCAGGTCAGCACCAGATCGCCGACGCCGCACAGGCCCGCCACCGTCTCGGCCTTGCCGCCCAGCGCCGTCGCCACGCGCACGATCTCGGCATAGCCGCGGGTGATGACGGCGGCGTGGGCGCTTCGGCCCAGTTCGCGGCCCTCGACGATGCCGCAGGCGATGGCCAGGACGTTCTTCAGCGCCCCGCCGGTCTCGGCCCCGATCAGGTCGTCGGCGTAGTAGGGCCGGAAGACCGGCCCCGACAGGGCGCCCGCCAGGGCCTCGGCCATCGCCGCATCGGCGCAGGCCAGGGTCACGGCGCTGGGCAGGCCGCGCGCCACCTCGGCGGCGAAGCTCGGCCCCGACAGCACAGCGGCCGTGGCTGACGGGATCGTCTCGGCCAGCACATCGGTCATCAGCTTCAACGAGCCGCGCTCAATGCCCTTGGAGCACAGGATGATGGGCAGGCCCGGCCGGGCATAAGGCGCGAAGGCCTGCAACGTCGCCCGCATATGCTGGGCGGGCGGCACGGCCAGAATCAGGTCGCAGTCGGCCAGATCCGCCAGATCGGAAGTCACGTTGATGGCCGAATCCAGTTCGACCCCCGGCAGGAAGGCCTCGTTGACCCGGCTCGTGCGGATGCTCTCGACCACCTCGGCCTCACGCGCCTGAAGCACCACCGCCAGCCCTGCTGCCGCCGCGCTCTGCGCCAGGGCCGTGCCCCAGGCGCCGCCGCCAATTACGCCTGCCGTATGGAATTCCATGTCTTCTCCGGTCCCCCGACCCCCGCCGGGAGCCAAGCCGCTTTAAGCCTTGGCGCCCTTGCGGCCCGTTTTCTTGTGCACAGGATCAACGCTGGCGCGCGTCTCGTCCAGAGGCCATCTCGGCCGGGCGGCGACATCGATGTCGGACGTCAGCCCTTTTTCCAGCCGCTCGGCCCCCGCCAGGGCGATCATCGCCGCATTGTCGGTGCAATAGGCCATCGGCGGCGCCAGGAAGGCGAAGCCGTATTTCGTCGCCAGATCCTCCAGCGTCCGCCGGATCGTCTTGTTCGCCGCGACCCCGCCAGCCACCACAAATAGCTTGCGCCCTACCGCCTCGCGCGCGGCGCTCGGCTGCTTGAGGGCGTCTTGGTCAAGCCCTACCCCCTCGCGCGCGGCGCTCGGCTGCTTGAGGGCGCCGTTGGCGAGTTCCGGATGCGCTTCGGCATAGACCTTCATCGCCCGCTCGGTCCGCTCCGCCAGCTGGCGCGCGATGGCCTTCTGCACCGCATCGGCCAGATCGGCCCGATCCTGCTGCGTCTCGCAGGTCTGGGCCAGTCGCGAGGCCGCCGTCTTCAGCCCCGAGAAGGAGAAGTCGCAGTCCTTGCGCCCCAGCAGCGCCCTGGGCAGCTCGAAGCGCGAGCCATCGCCTGACGCCGCCAGCCTCTCCAGCGCCGGTCCGCCCGGATAGCCCAGCCCCATGGCCTTGGCGATCTTGTCGAAGGCCTCGCCCGCCGCGTCGTCGATGGTCGTGCCCAGACGGCTCATGTCGCCGATGCCGCGCACCTCCAGCAGCTGACAGTGCCCGCCGGACACCAGCAGCAGCAGAAAGGGATAGGTCGTCTCCGCCCCCAACCGCGCCGACACCGCATGGCCTTCCAGATGGTTGACCGCGATCAGCGGCAGCCCCCGCGCCAGCGCCGCCGCCTTGCCGTAGGACAGGCCCACCATGACCCCGCCGACCAGACCCGGCCCCGCCGTCGCCGCCACGCCGTCCAGCGCGCTCCAGTCCAGCCCGGCCTCGCTCATGGCCCGGCGCGTCACCCCGTCAATCATCTCCACATGGCTGCGGGCGGCGATTTCCGGCACCACCCCGCCATAGGCCGCATGATCATCGATCTGGCTGTGAATGACGCTGGACAGCACTTCGGCGCCCGCCGCCGACAGGCGCACCACCGAGGCGGCGGTCTCGTCGCAACTGGTCTCCAGGCCCAGCACGGTGAGGGTCGCTCCGGTTGCCCCGTCCGTCGCCCTGCTATAGTCCGCGTCCATCTTCATTGGGCGGAGTTAGCGACCCGCCCCCCCTTTCGCAACGGCGTCTCGACGTGACTCAACCTCTCCTGCGCATCGGCACCCGGCGTTCGCGCCTGGCTCTGGCCCAGTCGGGCATGATGCAGCGCGCCATCGGCCGGGCGCTCGGCGTGCCCGATCCCGAGATCGAAGCTCTTGTCCCCCTGGTCGAGATCGTCACCACCGGCGACCGCATCCAGGATCGCCGCCTGCTGGAAGTCGGCGGCAAGGCCCTGTTCACCAAGGAGATCGAAGAGGCCCTGCTGGACGGCCGCGTCGACGTCGCCGTCCACTCGATGAAGGATGTCCCTGCCGAACAGCCTCCCGGTCTGGCCATCGCCGCCGTGCCAGAGCGCGAAGACCCCCGCGACGCCTTCATCAGCGACCATTACGCGACCTTCGCCGACCTGCCGCAGGGCGCCCGTTTCGGCACCGCTTCACTGCGTCGTCAGGCGCAGGCCCTGGCCCTGCGCACCGACCTGAACATCGAGATGCTGCGCGGCAACGTCGACACCCGGCTGAAGCGCCTGCGCGACGGCGACTTCGACGCCATCCTGCTGGCCTGTTCGGGCCTCAACCGCCTGGGCCTCGACGACGTCATCCGCCAGCGCCTGCCGCTGGACGCCTTCCTGCCCGCGCCGGGTCAGGGCGCCCTGGCCCTGCAGACGCGCGAGGGCGACGTGAACGCCGCCTGGACCCGCGCCCTCAACCACGCCCCCACCGCCCTCGCTGTCGCCGCCGAGCGCGGCGCCATGGCCGCGCTGGAAGGCTCGTGCCGCACCGCCATCGGCGCCTACGCCCACATCGCGGACGACCGCCTGCACCTCAGCACCGAAATGCTCAGCCCCAACGGCGCGGGCCGCTGGACCCGCTCGGGCGACATCGCCGCCGACGCCGATCACGCCGCCGCCCGCGCCCTCGGCCTCGACCTCGGCGGCCAGATTCAGGCCGTCGCCGGCGACCAGAAGATCGCGCTTTAGAGCGATGACGCCGATCCGTCGCGTCTGGGTCACGCGCGCCGAACCGGGCGCCGCCCGCACAGCGGACCGTCTGACAGCCCTCGGCTTCACCCCGCTCGTCGTCCCCCTGCTGACCTTGGCGCCCCTGCCCGGCGCCCTCGACGCCGCGCCTGACCCGGCCGCCGTCGCCGTTCTCGCCCTGACCAGCCCCAACGGCGTCGAGGCCTTCGCCCCGTTGGCCCCGCGTTTTCGCGACCACCCCGTCTTCGCCGTCGGCGACGCGACGGCCGAGGCCGCCCGCGCCGCAGGCTTCGCCGACGTGCGCTCGGCCGCAGGCGACATCCACGCCCTCGCCCGCCTGATCGCGGCCGAAGCCCCGCCCGGTCCCCTGCTGGCCCCCGGCGCGCGCGAACCGGCCGGCGACCTGCCCGCCCTGCTGCCCGACCGCCCGGTCCAGCGCCTGCCCGTCTACGCCGCCTTCGAGACCCACGCCCCGGCGCCCGCAACCTTCGACGCTGTGATGCTCCACTCCCCCCGCGCCGCCCGCGCGCTTGCTACAATCCTGGCGGCCAATCTGCCGCGCGCCGCCTCTTCCGGCCGTATCGCCATCTGCATCTCCGAAGCCGCCGCCACGCCCTTGCATCCGTTCGATTTCGCCGAAATCCGCATCGCCGCCGCCCCCGACGAACCGGCGATGCTATCGGCTCTTGGCAAGCCCGCCGCGCCCGTATAAAGAGCCCTCCTCGCTCGCTCGCGCCTCCATGACGCGGGCGACGCCGGAGCCGCTTTAGCTCAGCTGGTAGAGCACCTCATTCGTAATGAGGGGGTCAGGTGTTCGAGTCACCTAAGCGGCACCATTTCTTCCTTTGATATCAACGCGCTAAGGAAGGCGCATGTGTGGGCAGCGCGTTGCCCCAACTTGCGGAAGCAAGATGGAAGCAGACCGCGCTGACACAGTTTTCCACAGGAACTTAGGCTGCCAAAGCCTCGCCCGTGTTCGCGAAAGTGCAACCATCTTGATACGCGGCGATATCAGCCAGCCGATATCGAACCCTTCGTCCCAACTTTAGGAAACGCGGCCCCAAGCCTTTGAGACGCCAATCCTCAAGGGTCCGGTGTGAGAGACCGAGAAGGCGACCAGCTTGTTTCGTGGACATGGTTTCAAGGGCGCCGAAGGCACCGCCGACATTAGGGTAAGTTAGAGACATTTAGGTAGGTCCAACAGAGCGTAGGTTCGCCCTGTCCGGCGCGCTTATCGAGCGGGCCTACGGTGCTCGGTGACACCGCCTTCTGGTTAACCAGCTTTTACCTGGCACCGACGCTTTTAGCGCTGATTGAGGCAAAAACATGGGCAATCGGGGCCTGCACGATTACCAATCCGTCCGCCAACGACCAGCGAGTTTGGATTAAACAAAGTGGAGATCACGCCCAGCTGGTCAGCCTCGTGGCCATCTCCACACCTAGCGCGAGGTTGAGCTAAAGGGAGGCTCTACCAAGTCGCCAAATCCTTACGGAATATCAGGGCGCGATACCGAGTCTGGCAGCGATTTGGAGGTTATGCGTAACAGGTGCGCGTAACAACCGCTAGGCTTGGAAAATGTAACAGGCGGCATTGGCTCCAGCGGCGCGGCGAGTTAGAATCTGCAAAAATGTACAAGGATGCAGATATGGCTCGCGAGCGTATTGTCGTTGAGACAACCGATGTGCGGAAGGCGGCGCTGGCCGAGCAGCTAGACATTAGTGGCGAAAGCTTCTCCAGCTGGATCGAAAATCAGATCGATGACGCGGTGCCTCTCGCTGCCCATCTTGCGGCGGCACCGCCGAACGAGCCCAAATCGATAGACGATCTTCTTGATAGCGCCGCCGTTCTGAAGCGCTTGGAGTCGCTCGACTGGGCTTTCACTGATGAGGATACGCGGTACCTCACCCACGATCTGCATCCATATCCTGCGAAGTTTCCCCCGCAAATCCCGGCAAAGGCAATCAGCGCTTTGTCATTGCCAGGGGACGTCGTGATGGATCCCTTCGGCGGTAGCGGAACCACCGCGGTCGAGGCCGTTCGGCTGGGAAGAAGGGCCATTTCCGTAGATGCGAACCCTCTCTCCGCAATGGTAGGCCGGGTGAAAACTCTTGCGTTACGCGAGGAAGCCCTAGCGTCTTTGGCAGAGCTTCAGACGGCTGTGGACGGCTATCGTTCCAATGGTCACGGCAAGAGCCGGAGCTGGAGCGAAAGTCTCATCGCGAAGCATTCCACTCACATACCTGACATTCCGAACCTCCATAAATGGTTTTGCATTGCGGCGCTTGGCGAGCTCGCGTTGCTGCGACATTTGATCGGCGAGATTACGCAGGCGGAAGCGAGGGATGTAGCTCTAGCTGCGCTGTCGCGGATCGTGACCCGGGTATCCAATCAAGATTCTGAAACTCGGTATGTTGCGCATGACAAAGAGCTCGCCCCAACGTTTGTGCTTAAAGCGTATCAAGAGTCGCTTAAGCTCATAGTTAAGCGGCTGGAGGCCGGACGTGCTTCGCTGTTGGGAACCCAAGCTACCTTCTTGGAAGGGGACTCCCGCAGCGTACTCGACACCTCCGTGGCGGAGGGTTCGGTCGATTTGATCGTGACATCCCCCCCGTACCCCAATGCCACGGACTATCACCTTTACCACCGCTTCCGCCTTTTTTGGCTGGGACACGACCCAAGGTCTTTCGGCGCGCTCGAGATAGGTTCCCACCTGAAGCACCAACGCAAGGGGACCGACTTCGCGGAATACCGGGACGACATGTCGAAGGTGCTGAAAGGTTGCTTCCGCGCTTTGCAGCCGGGCCGCTTCGCAGTGCTCGTCGTCGGTGATGCAGTCTTCAAAGGTGAAACATTTTCTACGGCCACCGAGCTTGCTGAGGCGGGCCGGACGCTTGGCTTCGAGGTCGCAGGGATCATTGATCGTCCCATCCATCAGACGAAGCGGTCTTTCAGCGCAGCGGCGCGACGCGCGAGATCGGAGCAACTCCTCATTTTGCGGAAGCCCAATGAGCCAGCGAAGATTGTCTTCGAGCCGCCTGCTTACAAAATGTGGCCGTATGAAGCTGATCTTCGAGTCGCGGAACTTCGAGCCCTCGGGCTTCCGGTAGGGGCGGAAAGTGCGGCTAAAACCTTGGTTTCTTCTGCTGCTCAGCCAGCCCTCTGGAACGCGCGAAGAGCTGCTTTCTCGAAGACCTACCGGATCGGCGGCGGTCAGGCGTCCCCCCAGGAAACGTGGCAGAGCGTTCTCGAGAACGGGGACAGCGACCCGACCACTAGGAAGGACCCCAAGTACGCCACCCACGGGCTCCATGCATACAAGGGCAAGTTCTACCCCCAACTTGCAAAAAGCCTCCTGAATGCGGGCGGGTGCAGCATCGGCTCGGTCGTGTTCGATCCGTACTGCGGAAGCGGCACCGTTCCACTCGAGGGCTTTCTAAACGGCTATAAGTCCTACGGCGTGGACATGAATCCGCTGGCCGCCAAGATCGCGCACGCTAAAACAGGCGTGCTGCAGTTGGACCGGGAACTCGTAAGGGGCGCGATGTCGTCGTTGATGATCGCGACCGAGAAGCAACGAGTATTTCCTACGGCCCGGGACCATTTCTCTGAAGCCAATCTGGTCGAGCTTGAAAGCTGGTTCCCGTCGCCGGTTCTGGACAAGCTCAATTGGCTGCTGGGCCACATCCGGCTTTTCGGAGAGCCGACGTTGGTCGATTTTCTCGAGGTCGTAGTGAGCAGCATCATTCGGGACATTTCCCAGCAGGAGCCGTCTGATCTCCGGATACGCAGGAGGAAGGAGCCGCTCGAAGATGCTCCAGTGATGGAGCTCTTCCGTTCGAGCCTGTCTTTGCAAGCGCGCCGCCTAGAGAAATACTGGAGGGTGAAGGCTCGCGCTCCAGGTCGTCAGTTTGCTCCAGTCGTTCGCGAGGGAGATTCTCGCGATGAAGCGTGTCTGCGCGAAATGGGGCTTGTGGACGACAGCGTCGATTGCGTTGTGACTAGCCCGCCATACGCTACAGCCTTGCCTTACATCGATACTGACCGCCTATCGATTCTTGCGGTGCTGGGAGTTCCGACCAGCGAGCGATCTGTTATCGAAGCGCGCCTCACCGGATCACGCGAGATCAAGCGATCAGATAAGGTTCGCCTTGAGCAAATACTTCACTCAGAATCAGCTGAGGCTCAACTTCCAGCCGAGATGATCAAAGCTTTGCGTTATATATCTGAAGGAAATAGCGTTGCAGGTGTCGGTTTCCGAAGAGACAATATGCCAGCGCTGCTCTGGAGGTATTTCATCGACATCCAAAACACACTGAAACAAGTTAAGCGGGTTCTTAAGGTGGGCGCGCGCGCTTACTACGTCGTTGGTGACAGCCGCACCAAGGTTGGCGAGACGTGGACGCAAATAGCCACGTGCGATCATGTCAGTGCGGTGGCCGCACATATCGGATTGAAGGTTCTGACGCCTATCGAGATCGATGTAACGACCGAGCGAATGCTGCATCTGAAAAATGCGATTACGAAGAATGAGGTCCTAATCTTCGAGAAGGTCTAGAACCACCCGTACCATCGAGGAGGCTTGCCCCCACCAGGCATCGCCGTTGTGCAGACGCTACGCCATTTAGGATACTCCGGACTATCTGGCGTGTGTATCTCAATATCGTAGTCCACACCCTCGGTCGCTCCAGGCCTCATAACCATGATGGAATATGGAGGGACCTTCGGCACCAGCGGGGATGCGGTGACTCTGATTTCGCTCTTAGGAGAATAGAACACGGTGTTGAGGCTGTATGATGCCAAACTCAACGTGAGCGCTCCCATGGCACCGTACACGTCGATATTCACTACAGGATCGGGCAGGCGCTGAGGATATGGCTTGCCCGTGGCTGTTTTGGGAACGGTCACGCCCTTGAACGGGAAGGCGAAGAACGAGGGGTTCTCGTTCGCGGCCATCTTGCTTAGAAAGATTTCGCCGTTGTGGTGTGGCGTGATCTGCATCGCGATCCCCGCGACTGCCGTTCCCGTAGGAGCGGACGCCGTTCCCCTTTTCGTGGCTATGCCAGGAGTCGGTTGCCCAGGCTTCATCGCTGACTTGGGAAGCGGTGTGGGAGGCTGTAGCAGAAGGCCGCTCTTGGGGACGAGGGGAGTTCCTTTTTTTGCCTTGCCTGTCCGCTGTTGCACTTCACGCTCGGGAAGCACAAAGCCTTGAGCGGTCAAGCTATTGAGGGCAGCTAGGTCGAGTTTTCGCGTCGCAGGGCAGTTAACAGGCAGGAGGTCGGTCCAGAGCTCCATGAGCTCATTTACAGTGGCCCCTTCAGTCGCTGGGTCCAAATCGACGACCGCTGATGCTTCGAAGTTAGTCTCGGTTCCACCAACGGTTAGGTTGCTGGACCCAATGTACATCCGAACCTTTTCGCTTCCCGAGAAAATATAGGCCTTCGGGTGGAAGGTGATCCCTCTCTCTTGAGTGACATAAGTCGCATCGAACAGCGCAAGCCCTAACTCCAAGGCTTGGCGACTCGTGCCTTGTTGATCAATGCCAATGATCGCTTCTATCTTGCCTCCTCGTCCTCTTAGCGCGGCGAAGGCTTGTTGGAGGCGGAGGATTGGGCCCGATTTTGCGTAAGCTACAACAATCTTGAGGTCTTCGAAACCGGGATCGGCAAGGTCGGCCTTGAGCTCGTGAAGAAGCCTATTTTTGCCGGTGGCTTGGTCGCGTGGCTTGATCAATCTGATAGTAGGCATTTCGTCCCCCGGTTGATGCCTACTATTGTGGCGACCGAAGCGCCATCCCCCTTCAAGGTCGGCTGAGCTGCGTCATTGTGGCAAAAGCATCGCTGTTGGCTTGCTAGGGCTCACGCTCGCGCTTGATCTCACATGACCGTGGTCTAGTGAGGGTCTCGCGTATTCCCAAATCTGCCTCACACAGATGCCCCTTGGCTTCCAGTGCTCCAAGTCTCCCAAAATCTTTTAGGTTTGGGAGTCCAAGCTAATCGAAATCCCCGGCCCGCAGACCCGCGACCAGCGACCTCCTGACCGACAGATGACCGGAACGATGTCAGAAATCATACGCTCCGCACCTCGCCGACAGCTTGAGCACCGGTCGCGGTTCTATGACCAGCACCACGAGCGCCCAGCCAACTGCGCCGTTTGATTCGTCACAACAACTTGCGAGTGCCGCAGCGGCGGCGGTCTGACGGTGCCGTGAGCGCTGGATCAGTGCGCAGCCATCGATTATCGAACGATTGGCGATGTCCCCATTCTGCCCGTAAGAGCGTTCCGAACGGCGCTAGGGTCTGCCTCAATGATCCGCAACAGAATGAGCGCGACCGCATCAGGTTTGCGCCTACCTTGTTCCCATCCCTCCATAGTTCGTGCTGGGATGCCGAACTTGGATTGAAAGTCTTTGAGCGATCTAGAAATCGCTTTTCTGATGCCCCGGATATCATCGGGCGAGAGGTCAGGAATGGCCACATCCTCGCGCAGATCGTGGTCTTCCAGCGCTGCACGAAGCCGTGCTTTGACGAAATAATTTTCGACCAACGCCGGGTGAATATCTAGGAGCCGCCCAGCGATTTCCATGGCGCGTTCGCGGGCCATTTTTTCCACCATGTCAGCGAGGATGGTGCTTCGCTCTTCCTGTGGGAGGTTGGCGAGTTTGCCGCTGAAGTCCGTCATTCCGAGAAACTTTTAGCCGTGACGTGCGTCATTGACGTATAAATTTCTCGCTCGGTCACGTCAACGGCGTTGATTGGATCAGGGCCGCTTAACAAAAGCTATTAGTTTCAATAAGTTAAGTGAGCAAATTGGCCATGCGATCTTTCGCGACCTGTGACCTAAATGATTAGCGGCTTTCGGGAAGCGGCCATGGTGGGCGCTGAGAGAGCGGGGTCCTACATGTATGAATAAACCTGAAGCCGCCTTGGCCGAACTGAGGAATGAAGTCGCGACCTGCATCGGCTTGAGCGTACGGGAAACCGGGCTGGCACAGTTAGATGAGCTGCTGACCTATCTAGAAGACAGCTATCCCGATGACGATGTCCTCCAAGCCCTGTCATGGCGGGCCTGGACATCAAACGTCGGTTCGTCGAACGGCGACGATAACGAGCAAGAGCTTCTGAAGGCTGAGCGGGACAGAGTGGAGCGGTGGGTGCTCTATCTCGAAAGGAAAGGCGATCCGAGCGCCGACGACGTGCGCCGCCTTTGGTATGGGTTGGACTGCTGTTTCAATCCAAGTAGCGGAAACCTCGAAGAGTGGTTCAGCGGCTTCGAAGGGCAGACCCTCGAAGAACTGATTGGGCGGCACGGAGGAGCCCCTCAGGGAGAGCCGCCCACTATCTTCAACTAACGTGATTGGCAGGGCTTGCCGGCCCTGCTTAGCCCACGCCATTGCGGTGGCGGGATGATTGAGCCGGGGGTGTTTGCTGCCTTGTTTACTGCCTTGAAGAACGGGCACCAAGCGCGCTGAACCTAGCGGCAAGAGCGCTTAGACTAAGCTTGCTTCTTCTCAATCCTTTGGATGGCGGCGCGCGACACGCCGAACTTGGCAGCAAGAGCACCCAGGCTATGATTTTCTGAGCGTAGTTTGAGCACCTCAGCTTGCTGTGCCTCAGATAATGCCGGTGGACGCCCCAGGGTGCGTCCCTGAGCCCTGGCGCGGCTCAATCCAGCCTGCGTCCGCTCAATCAGAAGATCGCGCTCAAACTCGCTTACAGCGGCAATGACACCCATCGTCATTTTTCCTGCTGCGCTGGTCAGGTCCACACCACCGAGAGCGAGACAATGCACCCTCACGCCAGAAGCGGCTAGGCGTTCAACCGTTGCTCGCACATCCATCGCATTTCGGCCCAAGCGATCCAGCTTGGTCACGATCAGAACGTCGCCATCTTCCAGGCGGTCAATGAGTTTGGAAAATCCAGGGCGCTCCATAGACGCCACAGAGCCGGAAATGGTCTCCGTAATGATCCGCTTCGGTTCGACGCTGAAGCCAGCGCCCGTAATCTCGTTGATTTGGTTGTCGGTGGTTTGGTCCGAGGTGCTCACTCGGCAATACGCAAACGTCCTTGCCACTACCAACTCCATATCGAAAACCTGTATCGGTAAATAAGATGTATCGAAACTGCTGTCTAGCTATATTTCGATACAACTTTCATATCTGTATCGTTTTCGATCGATTTCGAGCCACAGCCCCTGGAAAGTCGAATAGGTTATCCCATTGACGGCACCGAATGCATGGCGGTTGATGAGGCGTGGCTAACGAAGTCTCGTTAGCGGCGGTGATAAAGTGGCGAGTTTAATGTCAGAAAAGCTCTTTCTATACGTCGACATCCTCGGTTTCAGCGGCCTTGTTCGCGACGACAAAGCGATGGCGGACATCTTCGACCGAATCGACCACCTAAACGTCCACCAAGATCGTGATTTCGGCGTGATCGTCTTCTCGGACACCATGCTGGTCTACGCTGGTGAAGGATGGCTAAGCGCCAAGTCGCAGGCTGTGATGTGGTTGATCGAGTTTGCCCAAGACCTCTTCTACCGCTTCGTTGGCATCGACCGGCATTTCCGAGCCTACCTTACGATGGGTGACTTCACCCACACGAAGAAGGAGCATTTCGAGGCCTACTACGGAGAGGCTCTTGTTGAGTGTTACCAGAAGGAAAAGACGATCAAGGCTATGGGCGTGTTCATGGCTAATCGCCTCGTTGCCTACTCCGATATTTTCCGTACAACGCCGTTTGATGACGACTGCCACTTCGTCCACGTAATGCAGCGGCTAGACGAAATCAGTTCGCCTGACACGACGTATCCGCTGCCCACCTGCGTTGTCGAGGGAACCGACCTAGATTGGCTTCTAGCCTACGACGTCATCTATCTCCGCAATATTCACCATCACATGACCGATGTGACTCTCGACCAATATGTTAGAGAGAAATACTTAAACACTTGGGCCGCCATCAAAGAGCACCATCCATCGCTGCTAACAACGCTGGAGGCAGCGCAGTTCGATCCCAACGCCATCTGCAAACATAACTGGTCCGAACCGATGGCGCGCGCCGGTACATCAAATGGCTGGTTTGGGTAGACCCGAAGGGCTCCAGCAAAGCAGACCTAGCGTCTGACGAAGGTTCGCTTTCGATCCGCCTCGAATATCGCCCGACCGTTTCATCGCCTGCCCCTTGAGCGCGCACCCCTTGCCAGCCCGCGCCGACTTACTTGCAGCTTAAGCCTTCCTCGGTAACGATGACGTTCGCGTATAGACCTTCCTGACTGCTGTCTGCGCCGCTCATCGGCCTTGTGCGTGCGATACGCGACAAGGATCGCGATCAAGAGCAGCGCGGCAGTAATACATATTGCCGCATCAACGGGTTGCACGAAGAGACGCTCCTTTTCGCCTGTCGGCTATGAGCTGCGCCACTAAATGCTCAGATTGCAGGATAGCCGCATTCCGCGCGCTAATCTCATCCTCAGGCGACGCCCTAAGCCGCAAACAAGCGAATAATAAGGGCCATCTAATGCGCGTGCCAGTTTTCAGTACTTTTGTCGGACTTCTGCACCCTCGCGCAAAGTTAAAAACAGGATAGTCCTGCATCTGACCGACGTACTCATTGATCAGGAAAGATTCGAGGGAAAATGCAGGAGAGAAGGAGATCAAAATTAGTCGGATCTCATCGGGATCGATGTTGGCGCGAGCTATTCGCCTCGCGGCATCGTGCCTCATTGAGCCTCCAGATAGCCCCGATGACAACAATGCTAGGCGCGTTTGCCACTTAGTCTCTGATAGACCTATGTACAGAATATCTGCTTCTAATCGGAGAGCGGCCCGAACCACCGCCCTATCTCCTATATTGGGAGGACAACGTACCAAGACGTAGACGCCAGACTCCCACCCAGTTTTTCGAGACAGTTCGCTTGCCTTTTTGCGGACAACGCTCGCTTGGAGCCCGCCTGCTACCGCATACCTCAAACAGCTGGGGCCAGCCCTGATCCAGGGGCGCTTCGCCGATTCGAACGCCAGTGCCGCTTTCTGGTCGGGCGTCACACAATTCCCCCTACGCGCCATCTTAGCCTCCCAAATAAAGAAGCAGTATTTAGCTATCGTCCGGCAATTCAATATCTAGAAATTAAGAACGGTCTATGCGATCCTATATTCCTCGAACCGCAACATTCGGTGGCGACTATTATGGATAGAGCACGGCGCGATTAGCCCTGGATTCTTGATAGCTTTTCTTCGAAGCGCGACGGATACTTTGGGTAGCCCCAATCAGATTTTTACCGCCCATTATGCATTTGGAGCGCCAGAGCCATTTCGTACAATATCCGACCCACTTAGGCAGATTACCCCGCATTCCGAACGAACATTGCCTGGCCGGATTTTGCCAGCAACCACCAGCCGCCCGCAAAGCACTGCGAACGACATCTTCCCGACCAGAGGGGATAAGAATGGCGCCGTGTAGGTGCGGCTCGTCCCCGAAACCCTGCTCGACCACAAACCAAAAGGTTGGTTCTTCCTGGGGCAGGCGATGACGCAAGTGCCTGCTGATCCTATCTTGCAAATACCGGGCGAGCCCTCGGGGAGAAGCCATGCCTGCAGCAATCACGTCCCTTGAAAGTCGAAGAGTGAAGGGGGTTGCGCCGAGATCCTGGGAGGCCAATCCCCACCCAAGCATTTTCAGCAGTTCGCTAGCGTGATCCCAATGAGGGACCCCGACTTCCGCAATAATACGTCTTCCTGCTCGCTTAGCTTCTTTAAGATTTTTCTCCGCGGCGCAAACTAGATCAGAAGAGCTTCTAGTCAGCCGGATTGGCTGCCTCCCCCTCAATGACTTATTGATAACATTGAATATTTCTTCATCCCTGAGGGGATCGTTGCGCCATGCCGCCCTCGACTTTTCCGACCGACCACGCGGATGCTTGCTCGCCACTGCGGCGTCTAACGCCACCCGTCGATACCCCGCTTCAGCCTTAGCGCCGCCTGAGAACTTTGCGCGCTTGATGGCGCGGCCCACGAAGGCGGAGGGATCGCTCCTTTCGGGGCTTAGTTTTCTGACTCCACTGGGGGTATGTGTGTGGTCCATCAGACCTGAAGCAAAAAATCGTCCATCATAAGAAAGAGAACCCTTACCCGCTAACCAGTAACGGGCCTTCGAAGGATCGCTAGACGCAATCACCTCGACGTCGGCTCCGGATAACCGCGAAGGCATCCGAACGTCGCGTATATGATTTGTTAGGTTGAGCCGAAGCTTGCCTTATACACCCGCTTTACAGAATTCTCGGCGTGGCGGGCATTTGGCGATGTCGGGCGGATCAAACCTTTAGGGAAGCCGTTTTTTGAGGGTTGATTTGTTCGGATTGGTATAGGCTTCCGAACAAGCTCTGGAGGCATCATCGAACCCTTACCCCTTGTATAAGGGTTCAGCCTATCCGGTCCGGAGAACGATGAGGACCCCGGTCCTATAGGCACTTGTATTCCTGAGACTTCGGTTTTCCCCACGCGTTCAGTCGCGCAGCATCGCTTGTACGGCTCGTTCCGACCCATCTCTTTGAACGGACTGGAAGAGGGTCGCGTAACGCATGGTCGTCTGCGCCTGTGTGTGGCCCAGCGCCTTACCCACGGTTGCTAGGTCGGACTGGGTAGACAGCATGAAGCTTGCCGTCGTTCGACGAAGGTCATGCACCCTATAATGCCCTACACCAGCGGACTCGAGGATCGCCTTCCAAGGACGCTTAATGTCATGCCTCGGCTTGCAGCCATCAACTCCAGGAAACACGAAGCTTGATCGCCGCGCAGCGTACATATTGCGCAGGATCGCAACCGTCTCGGGCGCGAGCGCTAAACGGTGCAAGCGTTTCACTTTCGTATGCGACGATGGCTTGTTCCAGTATCCCTTTTCGAGGTCGAACTGAGACCATTCCGCGCGCAGCACCTCGCTCTTCCTGGCACCCGTGAAGAGCAAAATCCGGATCGCATTGGCCCCTTCTTGATCGTGATAGGCATCACATGCGTTCAGAAGCCGACGAACGTGTTCAGGGGGAAGATATTCCCACCGGGCATTCTCTGGACATTTCTCAACCCCTTTGCAGGGATTGCTGGTGCGTATGTCATCGGCGATCGCCAGATTGAAAATCTTGCTTAGGACGGCCCGCAAACGATTTGCCTGTCCAGCGCCAGATTTTTCCCGGGCAGCGCCGATCATGGCCCTCACGTCGGCGCTCGACAGCTCGGCGATCTTTCTACGTCCGTAGCGAGGGAGAGCGTACCAAGCGAGGACGCGAGACGCCTCCTTGAGAGTGTTCGGCTTCAGACCTTTCTGCGGTCCATAGACCTCACAGTAGTTGGTCGCGTAGTCTGCCAACGTAGGGCTTTCGCGACTTTCTCGGCGTTCGCGGCTAGGGTTACCGCCCTTGTCGATGGCTACCCGATGCTCCCTCGCGAGCTTTCGGGCTTCATCTACCGTCATCGTCGGGAAGCGTCCCAACGTCAGCTTGCCCTGTTCCCCCATATGGGTGCGATACTGAAGGATGTACGCACGGACTCCGGAAGGCGTTGTGCGCACGCCAAAGCCACGAACCTCAGAGTCCCAGACCGTCGCACCAAGCGGGGCCTGATCGATCTTGGTTTTGGTTAGTCGGACACCTTTTCTTTTGGTCATCGGTAACTCCTTATGGAGCCCGCTTATTCTGACGCTTCCGTGGAAGCAATATGGAAGCAGCGGAACCGGTAGCGGGACGAACTAGGCCGTAAACCACCGTAGACGGAAACGATAACCACTTTGATTAGAAAGAATTTTCCGAACCTGACCGTACATGGACGTAGCGTTGACCTCGTCTTCGTAATGAGGGGGTCAGGTGTTCGAGTCACCTAAGCGGCACCACCTTTCCAGAGCACCGCTAGCTTTGACGCCCGGCCGGGATAAGCCGGAAGGCGCTTCCGCTTGGGAGTTGCGTGGATATCCTCACGCCATCATGCAGGCGTCGACGCTGCTGTCCTGCGGTCGTTTCGGTATCTGGAGCGCGTCTAGGGCGAGGACGGTCATATTCCGCGGAT
Source organism: Brevundimonas sp. LPMIX5 (assembly GCF_003576505.1). Classification (NCBI taxonomy): domain Bacteria; kingdom Pseudomonadati; phylum Pseudomonadota; class Alphaproteobacteria; order Caulobacterales; family Caulobacteraceae; genus Brevundimonas; species Brevundimonas sp. LPMIX5. The sequence goes on along the minus strand of NZ_QWTZ01000010.1, from coordinate 121,054 downwards.
AGCGGGTTGCGGCCTCATTTGCCGGGGCTTGGCCTGTTAGGGTCTCCGGGCACATGAGAGGCCAAGAACGATGAAAGAATCCAAAGGAAAGCCGAAGAAGGCCAAACCTAAGACCAATGTTTCCAATCCAAGCGTGAAGAACTTGGTCGACAAGGCAGCCGTCGGATCAAAGCAGTCAAAATAATTCGAGGCCCGCTGGTCAACGGCGGGCCCTCATCGTGAGCCTGTTTCGATTATTATCGTCCCGACCTTGCGTTGATGGTGATCCGTCCCCACATCAAACATGTCGATCTTCTTGCGTAACGCTGCTGCCCTTTTCTGCACGACGCATAGAGGTTCAAAAGCCGATCCCATCCAGACCCGACAGGCTTCAGAGGCTCTCTCTGCCGCCAACGCTATAGGAGGTCTGAAAATGGCTACCGGCACAGTAAAATGGTATAATTCAACCAAGGGTTACGGCTTTATCGCGCCTGACGATGGAGGCAAGGACGTCTTCGTGCACGCTTCCGCGGTAGAAGCCTCCGAGTTTTCCTCTCTCAATGAGGGGCAGAAGCTCGACTTCGAGGTCGAACTGGACTCCCGCAGCGGTAAGGAATCCGCAGCCCGCCTTGTGGTGGCGGCCTAGAGGCGACATCGTCACTTTTCGTGATGGCAGGATCGCCTTCGACGGGGTCGTGACTGGCCTGCTTCCGCTGGGAGCGCGTCGGGTCCGGTTGGAAAACGGCCATACCATCACCGTTCTTCCCAGCCTTAATCGACCGCTAAAGACCAGTGTCCTGGGGGATGAAGTCAGAGTCGAGATCGGCTTCAACCAGTTGAAGGGGTGGCGCTTGACGCGTCGCCCCGAGCCTCTGGCGGAAGGAGGCGCCTGTGTCGCCTCTGGCTGAGAAACTTCCCTTAATGAGCGATACGGATCTGTCGGCTCTGCGCGTCAATGCGCAACGGTTGGTTCTGCATGGTCTGCCGCCCCAGATCGCGGCTGCATCCGACATTCTTCCGCTTATTGACGCCGAGGCCGCCAGGCGCGCCGCTGGTCCCAAACCGGCTGCGGTGAAGACAGCCCGCGCGCCCAGAAGAAAGGCGACCTCGCCTGTGTCAGGACACCAGACGGCCTTGCCGTCGTTTTCGAAAGACCCTGGATGATCGAAGAGAGTTTCGTGCGCCTGTACGCGCAGGACTTTGTCCAGATGGCCGTGAGATCGGGTCTGGGCCAGGATGTTGACGCTGCTTTGCAACGACGACTGACCGAGGCCCGGATCCATGCAGTCGTCATGGATGACCGCAAAAGCAAGGGGCATCTCGCCGCCCTGGTCCGTCGAGTTCGAGACGAGGCGGGCCGTGTCGACGGCCGCGCGATGCGTTATGGGGACGATCCAGCGCTGGCGGCCCAACGGCGGCTCCGTTTCCTCTCAGGCGTCGCCGAGGCTTTGAACGCGCCTCCGCCGTCGCGTTTGCCAGATCACCTCTCCGCCCGACGGGCGGCAGACGACGCGAAGCCGCGCTCCAAGGCAAAGGCGGATACCCCCCATGGCGATTGAAGGCCGGGCTCCCCGGCTGGCTGTGCTGATCGACGCTGAAAACGCCTCTCCGAAAATCGCTGAAGCCTTATTCACCGAGATCGCCGCTTTAGGCGAAGCATCGGCGCGACGCATCTACGGCGATTTCGCCAGTCCTCAGATTGCTGGCTGGACGAAGGTGCTCGCGCGGTTCGCCATCCAGCCCCAGCAGAATTTCGCCAACACCAAGGGCAAGAACTCGGGCGACATCGCGCTGGTCATCGACGCCATGGATCTCCTGCATTCCGGCCGGTTCGACGGTTTTTGCCTGGTCTCGTCGGACGCTGATTTCACCCGCCTTGCATCGCGCATTCGCGAAGAGGGCGTCGACGTCTATGGATTCGGAGAACAGAAGACTCCCGAGAGTTTCCGTCAGGCCTGCACTCGCTTCATCTATACTGAAAATCTGAGCCTTCCCGGCGACGGGGATGTCGATCCATCGAAAACCGTGCGCCGCTCCAGCGACAGCAAGCGGAGGCCGGCGGAAGCTGCGCGACTGATCGCGACCGTGATCGCGGATATGGACGAGGATGGAGACGGGTGGGTCGCCGTGGGCGGTCTCGGCAACCGTCTCCGCAACGCCTACCCGGATTTCGACCAGCGAACATACGGCTACCCCAAACTGTCCGATCTCATTCGCGGGACCGGACGGTTTGAGGTCCAGACCAGCAGCAGCGGCGTCATGCGCATACGCGATCTGGCCTGATCGGAGCGGCGGAGACGCGGCGACAGGGTTCCGATCAATGTCCGCGCGCCGGTTGAGGGGGGCTGGGGCCGACATCACTGCAAGGGTCGCGGATGGAGCCCTTGGGAACAAAAGACCAACCGACAGATGCGCATTGGCGCAGCCTCTAGGGCCAACCGCTATCCGTCAGGGGCGCAACCGGGGCGGGACTCAGGATTATTCTGGAAACCATGAGGCCGCCATGTCCGCAAAAGCCCGTCACGCGCCCTCTATCTGGAGGCTGTCGCCCTTTGAGATCTTCCTCATCTTTCTGAGCGTGTCTTGCTTCGCAGGCGCCGCCTGGACCGTTCATCCATTCTAGAAAGACGTGAACGACGCTGCTGGCGGCGTTTCAGGTCGAAACGTACGCTAGATGAACAGCGCAGGCGCATGCCTGCACATCACGCTGCGAGGGTGCGGACGAGGCAGGCCGGGGCGAGGTCGCTGGGCGCGAAGCTGCGGACCTCGTGATTGCCGCGATACAGGTCGATGCGTTCGAGACGGGGCCAGTCGCGCGCAACCTCGGTCAGGCCGCGCACGGCCTCGACCTCGGTGGCGCCGGGCAGCACGCACAGCTCGGGCGTGATCGCCTCCGGCGTGTGGATCAGGCAGTAGAAGACATCCATCGCGTGGCCCCAACCATGGCTCGCCGCCCTCTTGCCGAAGGAAGATGACGGAGAAGCCGTTGGAAATGCGACGCTTTGGCGAAGTCTGAGGGTCGACGATACTATCTAGCTGGTGAAGAACTGCTGGGTGCCGTGCGCCTCGATCGCGCCCGCCAGACGGCCAAGCGCGTGGATATAGGCCGCTGTTCGCAAGGTGACGCCCTTGTCCTCAGCGATGGACCATACCGCATCGCCCTCAGTCTCGATGATGGACTTGAGCCGCGACTGCACCTCGTCCAGCGTCCAGTAATAGCCCTGGCGGTTCTGGACCCATTCGAAATAGGACACCGTCACGCCGCCGGCGTTGGCCAGGATGTCCGGCAGGACGATCACGCCCTTTTCGGCCAGAATGCGGTCGCCCTCGGGCGTGATCGGGCCGTTGGCCAGTTCCAGCACGACCTTGGCCCGGACCGAGCCCGCGTTGCCGTCGTGGATCATGTCCTCCATCGCCGAGGGCGCCAGGACATCGCATTCGACAGCGATCAGTTCATCCGGCGAAATGACCTTGCCGCCGTGTTCAGCCTGAACCACCGAATGACCAGCCGCCTTGGCCGCCAGCAGGGCGTCCACGTCGAGGCCGGAGGCCGCATGAACGGCGCCGCCCGAGTCCGACACGGCGACGATCTTGGCGCCGATGCTGCGGAACAGGCGCGCCACGTGCTGGCCCGCATTGCCGAAGCCCTGAACCGCCACGCGCAGGCCTTCGGTCGGCAGGCCCAGCCGCTCGGTCAGATGACAGGTCAGGTAAAAGCCGCCGCGCGCCGTGGCGTCCTCACGCCCGACCGAGCCGCCCAGGGCGATCGGCTTGCCCGTGATGACGGCGGGCGCCGCCTGCCCTTGGATGGAGGCGTACTCATCGGCCATCCAGCCCATGATCATGGCGTTGGTGTAGACGTCGGGGGCCGGAATATCGCGATCCGGGCCGATGATGCCCGCGAAAGCCTGGACATAGGCGCGCGACAGCCGTTCCAGCTCGGCCTTGGACAGACTCTTGGGGTCGACCTGCACCGCCCCCTTGCCGCCGCCGTAGGGCAGATTGGTCACGGCGCACTTCACCGTCATCCAGAAGGCCAGGGTCTCGACCTCCTCGACCGTTGAGTCGGGATGAAAACGAATGCCGCCCTTGGTCGGACCGCGCGTGTCGTCATAGCGGCAACGCCACGCCAGGAAGGATTTGCGCGACCCGTCGTCCATACGGATCAGCAATCGGACCTTCATGGTCTCGCGCGGATATTTCAGCTTCTCCAGCACATCGCTATCGATCTGCACGTGGCGGGCGGCCTCGTCGAGACGGGTCAAGGCCGCGTCTAGGATGTTTGGATTCGGCATGATTATTCCAAATGTATAGGCATAAACCCGGCCCCAAAGGCGGAACAGGTCTACTTCCTAAGGAAGAGCGGATTTTGCTGCCACATGAAATGCTGCAGCGCAATAGCAAGCGTGCGCTTGCGAAATCCCAGGTCAGCCTCAGGATGATTGGAACAGGCCGATCCGACAGGCTAAAGTCGCCTTGCAGGTATAAGCATATCTTTATATGTCTGGCGGACCTGCCCTCACCCCAGGAGCCTGCCTTGGCCCGTTCGTCGTTCCTCTTCACCTCCGAGAGCGTTTCGGAAGGCCACCCTGACAAGGTCGCCGATCAGATTTCGGACGCCATCGTCGACCTGTTTCTGTCCAAGGACCCCGAGGCGCGGGTGGCCTGTGAAACCCTGACGACGACCAATCTGGTGGTGCTGGCCGGCGAGATCCGCGGCGAAGGCATCATGGACACGGAGGGCAATTGGGCCCCCGGCGTCGAACAGGAAATCGAAGATACGGTGCGCGGCGTCGTGCGCGACATCGGCTATGAGCAGGACGGCTTCCACTGGCGGACGCTGGAGTTCCAGAACCACCTGCACCCACAGTCGGCCCACATCGCCCAGGGCGTCGACGCCGGCGAAGACAAGGACGAGGGCGCAGGCGATCAGGGCATCATGTTCGGCTACGCCTCGAACGAGACGCCTGAACTGATGCCGGCCACCCTGGCCTACAGCCACAACATCCTGAAAGCCCTGGCCGAAGCCCGCCACTCGGGCAAGGAGCCGGGCCTCGAGCCCGACGCCAAGAGCCAGGTGACCCTGCACTACGAAAACGGCCGTCCGGTGCGCGCGGCCTCCATCGTCGTCTCGACCCAGCACAAGGCGAACCTGAGCCAGGATCAGGTCGCAGCCATCGTGAAGCCCTATGTCGAACAGGTGCTGCCGGACGGCTTCATCACCGCCGAGACCGAGTGGCACATCAATCCGACCGGCACCTTCGTCATCGGCGGGCCGGACGGCGACGCGGGCCTGACCGGGCGCAAGATCATCGTCGACACCTACGGCGGGGCGGCCCCGCACGGCGGCGGCGCCTTCTCGGGCAAGGACCCGACCAAGGTGGACCGCTCGGCCGCCTATGCCTGCCGCTACCTGGCCAAGAACGTCGTCGCGGCGGGTCTGGCAGACCGCTGCACCATCCAGATCAGCTACGCCATCGGCGTGTCCAAGCCCCTGTCGGTCCACGTCGACCTGCACGGCACGGGCAAGATCGACGAGGCGGTGCTGGAGCGCGAACTGCCCAAGCTGATCGGCGGCGCCTCGCCGCGCGCCATCCGCGAGCATCTGGGCCTGAACAAGCCCATCTATCGCCGCAGCGCCGCCTATGGCCACTTCGGCCGGACGCCGGACGCCGACGGCGGCTTCTCGTGGGAAAAGACCGACCTGGTGGACGCGCTCAAAGCCCTGGCCGCCTGAACTTGCTAAACGGCTGAAAAAACAGCCTGAAATAAGGGCGTTGCGGGCTGGCTCGCGGCGCCCTTTCTGCTTAGAGCGGCAGTTCGAGGCGCGGCGCCGCAATCATGCCCTTGCATCACGGCGCGTCTGGTCCTTTAAGCGCGCCGAATGCGCCGATACGCATCCTGTTGAAAGGAATTCCCGACCGATGAGCAAGCCCGCCCCCAAGAAAGTCGTCCTCGCCTATTCGGGCGGGCTGGACACGTCGATCATCCTGAAGTGGCTGCAGACGGAATATAACGCCGAGGTGGTGACCTTTACCGCCGATCTGGGGCAGGGCGAGGAGCTGGCCCCCGCCAAGGAAAAGGCGCTGAAGCTGGGCATCAAGCCCGAGAATATCTTCATCGACGACCTACGCGAAGAGTTCGTGCGCGACTTCGTCTTCCCGATGTTCCGCGCCAACACCGTCTATGAAGGCCAGTATCTGCTGGGCACCTCGATCGCGCGTCCGCTGATCTCAAAGCGCCAGATCGAGATCGCCCGCATGGTCGGCGCCGACGCCGTCTGTCACGGGGCCACCGGCAAGGGCAACGATCAGGTCCGCTTCGAGCTGGGCTATTATGCGCTGGAGCCCGACATCCGCGTCGTCGCCCCGTGGCGCGAATGGGACTTCAAGTCCCGCGAGGCCCTGCTGGACTTCGCCGAGAAGCACCAGATCCCGATCTCCAAGGACAAGCGCGGCGAGGCCCCCTTCTCGGTGGACGCCAACCTTCTGCACTCCTCGTCCGAGGGCAAGGTGCTGGAAGACCCGGCCGTCGAGGCGCCCGAGTTCGTGCACCAGCGCACCATCGCGCCGGAAGACGCGCCGGACACCCCGACCATCATCACCATCGCCTATGAAAAGGGCGATCCGGTCGCCATCGACGGCGAGGCTCTGTCGCCCGCCGCCCTGCTGACGAAGCTGAACCAGCTGGGCCACGACAACGGCGTCGGCCGTCTGGACATGGTCGAGAACCGCTTCATCGGCATGAAGTCGCGCGGCGTCTATGAGACCCCCGGCGGCACGATCATGCTGGCCGCCCACCGCGGCATGGAATCGATCACGCTGGATCGCGGCGCCATGCACCTGAAGGACGAGCTGATGCCGAAATACGCCTCGCTCATCTACAACGGCTTCTGGTTCAGCCCGGAGCGCGAGATGCTGCAGGCCGCCATCGACCACAGCCAGCAGAAGGTCTCGGGCGTGGTTCGCGTCAAGCTCTACAAGGGCAACGTCACCATCATCGGCCGCGAGAGCCCCAACAGCCTGTACGATCAGGATCTGGTGACCTTCGAGGAAGGCGTTCAGGCCTATGACCACAAGGACGCGGAAGGGTTCATCAAGCTGAACGCCCTGCGCCTGCGCGTCCTGGCCAAGCGGGACGGCCAGAAGGGCTGAGCCGCCCTCTTAAAACCCAAGCCTACCGGGGCCGGGCGATTCTCAGGATCGCCCGGCTTCTGTCATCCGTGACCCAGATGGAGCCGTCCGGCGCCGTCGCCATCGTCACGGGAGAGCCGCGCGGGTGGCGGCCGGCGATCCTGTCCCAGCCCGGCGTCAGCACCTTGCCGTTCACGCTGGGCGCGCCAGCGGGGTAGGGCAGGGCGCCGCGCGGATAGATGGCGTAACGCCCGCCGATATCGGTCAGGGGCCGTCCCGCCTCGTCCGTCTCGACCGCCACGATACGGCCCGCTGTCCGGCGAAAACCGTGCCAGGTCATCAGCAGCCGCCCCTGAAGCTCAGGGAACATCGCCCCCTCATAGTAGATCAGATCCAGCGGCGCCGCGTGCGGGGGCAGCAGGGCGATCGGCTTCTCGCGCTCATTGCAGCGCGCCTGACGCGCAGGCCAGCCCGGCAGGGGCGTGACCAGATCGACGCAATAGGGCCAGCCGTAATGGCGCCCCTGCGTCAGGACGTTGATCTCGTCATAGGGATGATCCGGCGTCTCCAGATCGACCGAGTTCTCGGCCTGAAGCACCGTGCCCGACGGGTGCCGCACCAGGGCGATGGAGTTCCTCAAGCCTGAGGCGAAGACGCTGCTGTCCTCAGCCCAGCGGCCGTTCCCCAGATAGGCGTGGCGCCGCACCTGCGCCGTCGCGGCGTCCTCGACGCAGGCGCCGCGCGCATCGACCTTAGGCTTGCCCGCCGCGTCGAGGCAGCGGTCGCTGAGCGCCCCGACATTGACCAGCAGGTCGCCGTTCCCGTCGAAGACGAAGCTGGACAGGGGGTGGCGATTGTCGTGCAGCCGGTTGTCCGGCAGGTCGCCGATGACGGTGCGGACGCTCGCTTGCGCATCGGCGGCGTCAGGGTCCAGCGTCAGGATGCGGTTCATCTCGGACACATAGATGCGCCCGTCCGGCCCGCGCTTCACCGTGTGCGGCATGGACAGCCCGCCCGCCAGCCGTCGCCAGCGCGCCGCGCCGTCCGCCGCGAACGACAGCCGCCACACCGCCCCCTTGCCCGCCTCCCACGCGCCCAGATCGGTGACCAGCCAGTCGCCGTTCTCCAGCGGCATCAGGCCGCGCGGCATACGCGGGCCGTCCTGCCCGCCTCCCTGCCAGACCAGCCCCAGACAATAACCCGGCGACATCCGCACCTGCGTCGCCGGGCGGCCGTCGCAGTCGCCCTGGACCGCATAGCTTCGCGCCCCCGACTGCGCCCGGGCGTCAGGCGCGAACGCCGCCAGAGACAACAGAAGGGCGGCGGCGATCAGACGGATTTTCATGACGGTCAGGCCAGGTCCTGAATCTCTTCGTCGGTCAGTTCGCCGGGCACGATGGTGACGGGCAGTTTGCGGCCGGTGAAGGCCGCGCCCTGTTTCAGCACCGCCGAGATCAGCGGGCCGGGACCGCGCCCATTGGCCCCGGCCGCCAGGATCAGGATCTTGATGTCGGGGTCGTCGCCGACAGCCTTGCGGATGGCGGCCTGGGGATCGCCCTCCTCAATCAGATAGACGGGCGGGGCGCCCGAGGTTTCGGCCACCTTCTCGCCAAGCCGGGTCAGCAGGCTTTCCGCCTCTTCGCGCTGCTGACGGCGGATTTCATCACGGACGCCGGACCAGTGCTCGTCCGATCCGCCGGGCAGGGCGCGCAGCAGCACCACATGGCCCCCGGTCGAGCGCGCCCGCCGCGAGGCGTAGGCCAGGGCGGCGCCCAGCTCGGGACTGTCGTCTACGACGACGAGGAACTTCCTGGGCATGGGCCCTCCGGTTCACTGAACAGCAAGGCGCCACCTAAACCGACCCCGCCCCAAACGCCAAGGCCCGCCCGCCTCGCCAGACGACGAAACGAGCGGGCCCTGATTGCAGTCCACCCCGCCGCGGCCTCTGTCCAAGCGCCTCATGCGCTCAAGCAGCGAGCCGCTGCGCGGCAAGCGATAGCGCACAAACAGCGCTCAAGCAGCAAGCCGCCGCGCGGCGAGCGATAGCGCCTCAAAAAGCGCTCAAGCAGCGAGCGACCGCGTCGCGAGCGTAGCGCGTGACGCCGGGCTCTCGCCCGGCGTCACCTTGCTTAAGAAGCCGAAGCCAGCACCTCGCGGATGGCGCCGTTGGCGATGGTCAGCTTGGCGAAGGTCCAGCCGGAGCCCGAGGTCTCGATCTCGTCGACCGAGCCGCGCAGGGCCTCCACCTGATCCATGCGGGCGCCGATCCAGGCGTCGACCGCCTGTTCCGCGCTGTCCTCGCCGGCGCCGGCTGCCTGGGCCGAGGCGGTGGCCACGGCGCGGGCCAGCTGCTGCTGCTCGGTCATCAGGTCCTGGATCAGGCGACGCACGGCCAGGCGATCGAAGTGATCGCCCGACGGCACGGACCCGGCCGCCACGCGCAGGCGGTCGAAGTCGAAGGCGGCGCCGACCTGGTGGTAGACGCGGGCCATCGCCGGAGCGTCCCAACCCAGTTCGCCGGCCAGGTCGCCGATGTCGGCCGTAGCCACCATCGGACGCAGCATGGCGATGTCGCGGGCCAGCTCTTCGGGGGCGCCCAGGCCGATGAAGGTCTGGACCCGGCTCTCGTAACGGGCGTGCTCGTAACGCGACAGCACGTCCGGACCGGCGGCGCGCAGGGCGTCGGCGGCGGGCTGATAGGCGGCGATCATGCCGCCCACCGTCGTCTCGGTGCGGGCCGCGCGGCGCGCCAGCCAGAAGGTCTGGCGACGCAGGACCAGGGCGATCTCCTGATACAGGGCCGTCTGGGCCTCCGCCGGGATCTTCAGGTCCAGGGCCTCGACCGCCTTCCAGGCCTCATCGAGGCGGAAGACGTGGCGCGCGGTCTCGAAGGCCGTGACCATGGCGGCGGTGTCGCATTCCGCCGCCGCGCGCAGGCGGTCGGGGAAGGTCGGCCCGGCCATGTTGACGATCTCGTTCGACAGCACGGTGGCGATGATGTCGCGACGCAGGCGGTGACCCTTCATGTCCTCTTCGAACTGGGCCAGCGGGGTCGGGAAGTAGTCGACCAGCATCCGCTCGAAGAAGGCGTCGTCCGGCGCCGCCGAGGCGACGATCTCATCGAACAGCTCCAGCTTGGAATAGGCGGTCAGGACCGCCAGCTCCGGCCGCGACAGGGCCTGGCCCTGCAGCTTCATCTCGGCCATGCGGGCGTCGTCGGGCAGGTATTCCACCGCCCGGTTCAGCTTACCGATCGAGACCAGGTGCTGCATAAACGCCTGCTGGGCGTCCAGCGCCGCGGCGCCTTCGGCCTGTTGCAGGGTCAGGGCCAGGGTCTGGTCGTAGTTGTGGCGCAGGACGTTGTCCGCCACCTCGTCGGTCATCGACTTCAGCAGGGCGTTGCGGTCTTCGGCCTTCAGATGGCCCGAGGCGATGGCGCCGCCCAGCAGGATCTTGATGTTCACCTCCTGGTCGGAGGAGTCCACGCCGGCCGAGTTGTCGATGGCGTCGGTGTTCAGCCGCACGCCTGCGCGGGCGGCCTCTATGCGGCCCAACTGGGTCATGCCCAGGTTGGCGCCTTCGCCGATGATCTGGGCGCGGATGTCGCCGCCGTTGATCCGGATGGCGTCATTGGCCTTGTCGCCGACCTGCAGGTTGGTCTCGCCCGACCCCTTGATGTAGGTGCCGATGCCGCCGAAGTAGAGCAGTTCGGCGCGGGCCTTGAGGATGGCCTGCATCAGGGTGACCGGGTCCACCGTGTCGGCCTCGATGTCCAGCAGGTCCTTGATCTGCGGGGTCAGGGTGATCGACTTGGCCGAGCGCGAGAAGACGCCGCCGCCTTCCGAGATCAGGCTCTTGTCATAGTCCTGCCAGCTAGTGCGCGGGGTCTCGAACAGACGCATGCGCTCTTCCCACGACCTGGCCGGATCCGGGTTCGGGTCGATGAAGATGTCACGGTGATCGAAGGCGGCCACGACCTTGGTCGCCTTGGACAGCAGCATGCCGTTGCCGAAGACGTCGCCGGACATGTCGCCGACGCCGACCACGGTGAAGGGCTCGGTCTGGATATCCTTGCCGACCTCGCGGAAGTGACGCTTGACCGCTTCCCAGGCGCCGCGCGCGGTGATGCCCATCTCCTTGTGGTCGTAACCGGCTGAGCCGCCCGAGGCGAAGGCGTCGTCCAGCCAGAAGCCATAGGACTGGCTCACGCTGTTGGCGATGTCCGAGAAGGTCGCCGTGCCCTTGTCGGCGGCCACGACCAGATAGGGGTCGTCGCCTTCCCAGGCCACGACGTCAGCCGGGCGCACCGGGGCGGCGTCGCCGACGATGTTGTCGGTGATGTCCAGCATGCCCGACAGGAAGGTCTTATAGGCGCGAATGGCCTCGGCCTGCATTTCCTCGCGCGTGCCGCCGACCGGAAGCTGCTTGGGATAGAAGCCGCCCTTGGAGCCGACCGGCACGATGACCGAGTTCTTGACCTGCTGGGCCTTCACCAGACCCAGGACCTCGGTGCGGAAATCGTCGCGACGATCCGACCAACGCAGGCCGCCGCGCGCCACCGGGCCGAAGCGCAGGTGCGAACCCTCGATGTGCGGCGCCCAGACGAAGATTTCGCGGAACGGCTTGGGCAGGGGCAGGTCGGCCAGTTCCTGACCGGCGATCTTGATCGAGATGTGCGCCTTCGGGTGACCCTCGGCGTCGACCTGATAGAAGTTGGTGCGCTTGATCCCGTCGATCAGCCCGGCGATCCGGCGCAGGGCGCGGTCGTGATCCAGGCTCTTCACGTCCTGAAGCAGGGTCTCGATCTTGGCGTCCAGCTCGGCCACGGTCGCTTCACGCTCGGCGACCGAGCCGCCGTGGGCCGGATCGAACTTGGCCTTGAACAGCGACAGGATGGCGCGCGCCACGTCGGGATATTCGCGCAGGGCCGCTTCCTGCACCGCCTGCGACGGATCCAGACCGGTCTGCTGACGATAGCGGGCCAGGGTGCGGATCAGGGCCGCCTCGCGCCAGTCGACGCCCAGCTCCAGCACCAGACGGTTGAAGCCGTCGCTCTCGGTGCGGCCGTTCCAGACGGCCTTGAAGGCCTCTTCGAACGGGGTCTTGAGATCGGCGAAGACCAGGTCGGCGCCGTGCGGGTCTTCCAGCAGGAAGTCGTGGATATAGATCGGCTCCTGGCCGATCGCGCGCACCACGTGGTCGGATTCCTCCAGCGTCTTCAGGCCCATGTCGGCCAGGATCGGCAGGACGTCCGACAGCGGCACGGCCGAGCCGCGACGATACAGTTTGAAGCGGAACTGCAGCTTGGTCTCGTCCGCCGTACGGAAGGCGCGCACCGCCACCGGCTCGGCATGGACGCCATCGGCCGCCGAGCCGTCGTTCAGACGGTCGAACTGCTCCAGATCTGCCACGGCCTCGGCCGCGTCATAGCGGTCGCGGAAGGCGACGCCGAAGCCCTCGGCCCAGCGGGCGCTGGTCGGGCCGACGGCGGCTTCGTCCACCCCGGCCTGGCGCAGGGCGCGCTCGAAGCGGTCGATCCAGCTGCGGCCGGCCTCGGCCACCTCGGCCTCCAGCGCCTTGAGGTCGGGAACCGGATGCTCGCCCGGCGTCACGCCGATGATGTAGTGGACGCGGGTCAGCGGCTGGTCCGACATCTGCGGATAAGCGGCCGACACCCGGCCGCCCCAGGCCTGGGCCAGGATGGCGCCGATACGCTGGCGCAGACCGGCGTCGTAGCGTTCGCGCGGGACGAAGCACAGCACCGAGACGAACCGGTCGAACGGATCACGGCGCGTGAACAGGCGGATGCGCGGGCGGTCATACAGATGCAGGATGCCCAGCGCCGTATCCAGCAGCTCGTCCTCGCCGATCTGGAACAGCTCGTCGCGCGGATAGTTTTCCAGGATGGTGCGCAGGCGCTTGTGGTTGTGGCTGCCCGGCGCCTTGTCGGCGCGCGCCAGGGCGTTCTCGACCTTGCGGCGCAGCAGCGGCACCTCATGCGCCATGACGTCATAGGCTTCATGGGTGAACAGGCCGACGAAGCGGGTCTCGCCCACGGCCCGGCCCTGATCGTCGAAACGCTTGACGCCGATGTAGTCCATATAGGCGCGGCGGTGCACGCGAGAGCGCATATTGCCCTTGGCCACCGTGACCGGCTCGCTCTCGTTCAACTGGGCCTGCATGGCGGGGGTCAGCACGGCCGGCTCATTGGCGCGGCGCAGGACACGGCGTTCGGGGTCGCTGAGGACGCCCAGACCGTCGGTAGACTGGCTCAGAGGCGCCTCGGCCTCATAGGCGCCGTCGGCGCGGCGCGGATAGTCGTACTGACGCGCGCCCAGGAAGACGAAATGATCGTCCTTGACCCAGCGCAAGAAGGCCAGGTTTTCGGCCAGGACCTCGCTCGCCACGCCGACCGGCGGATGGGCTTCCAGGCGAGCGATCTCGGCGCCCATCGCCTCCAGCATGGAGGCGTGGTCGCGCACGGCGACGCGGACATCGGCCAGGGCGGCCGCCAGCCCTTCGCCCAGGGCGTCGCGGCGCTCCTGCGGCAGGGGGTCGATGACGGCGATGATCAGGGAGTCGCGGCGTCCGGCCTCGACCTCGACGATCGGGTGGAACAGGGCGCGCACGGTGACGCCCGCCTCAGCCAGTTCGCCCAGCACGCTGTCGACCAGGAAGGGGCCGTCGTCCTGCAGGATCAGGACCTGATCATAGCCCGTGTTGACGCCGTGTTCGTCGACCAGAGGACCGACGGTGATGCGGGCAGGCTCGCCCGCCTTGCGGGCCTGGGCGCCGCGCCAGGCGCCGGCCAGCAGGATCGCCAGATCGTCGCCGCCCAGTTCAGGCGTCTCATCGGCGGCGTAGTCGTCGAAGGCCTGGGCCAGCAGCGCCTTTTCGGGCGCTCCCGGCGGCGCTGCAATCCGCGCATAGGCCGCTTCCAGCGCTCCCAGGTCAGCGGGAACGGCGGGAACGATGCGCGAAGCAGCGGACATGACGACAGTCTCAAACGGCGCGGTGGAAAACCGCTGGGGAAAACTGCGGCACCTTAGCGCGCCCGGCGAGAACGGCTAGGCCGCTTGAGCCCCGAAATGCATGGATTTTCAGTGTGCAGCGCACCATGTGGCGCTAGAGGCCCAGTTGTGGACGGTTTTCCGCGTCAGCCCCGCGCATCGCAGCAGCAAAAGCCCCATTTCCGCCGTCTTCTGACAGAAACCGGCCCGGCGACAGACTGTCAGACTGGCCCCAAAAACGAACAAGGCCGTCGAACGATGTCCGACGGCCTGCTCGGTCCGGCGCTCAGGAGGGGGAGGGGAAGCGCCGGCCTCAGACGCCGCGGCCCGGGAGGGGGAGGGGAGGGCCGCGTCGTGTGAGGATGAGATAGGCGTCGATTGCGGCCTTTCAAGGACAATTGAAGGATTATTTCAGGCTTCCATCCTGCGGCGGGACGTCGCGGCCCAAAATCCGTCCGAGCCAGGAAGAACCGCCCTTTGGTTTCGGCGCCTTGTCCGGCTTGCGGGCATAGGGCTCGCCATCGCCGGACAACAGGACGGCGATCCACCGCGAGCCCTTGAACTCGGCCAGGATAGCCATGGCCATCACGGCCAGAGGCGTCGACAGGAACATCCCCGCCACGCCCCACAACTTGCCCCAGAAGGCCAGGGCCAGCAGCACGACGATGGGGTCGATGTTCTGATTGTCGCCCTGCATCCGCGGCTGCACCAGATTGCCGACCAGGAACAGCAACACCTGAAGCCCGACGAACAGGACCGCCGCCGGCCAGTAGCTCTCGAACTGCACCAGGGCGAACAGGGGCGGAGCGCAGCCTGCGACCGCCCCGCCGAGCACCGGAATAAAGCCGACGATGAAGATGACGAAGGTCCAGAACTCGGCGTTCTGGAGCCCCACAGCCCGCATCAGCACCCAGGCGACGGCGCAGATCATCGCCCCGGTCACAGCCTGGACCCACAGATAGCCCTCGACCCCGCCGCGCACGCGCTCAAACACCTCCAGCGCCTCCTGACGCGGGCCGCGCTCGGGGAACATGCCGACCATCTTCTTGCGGAAGCCCGCCTGAGACGCCAGCAGGAAGCCCAGGTAGATCATGACGAAGAAGGCGCCGGTCGCCGCTCCCTGCACCTGGAAGGCGGCGCTGGTCAGCCAGCCGCGCACGTCGATGCCGGCGATCATGTCGTGAAAGGTCGGTGGATCGCTGACTCCGACCAGCCCCGACACGTCGCGGCTGATCTGGTCGATGCGCGGGCCGATGCTGCCCGCCACGCCCGAGGCGTCGGTGAAGAAGCCCGCCGCCCCGTCGACGATGATCCAGATCGACAGCAGGAAGCCCAGCACCACGACGATCAGGGCCGCAGCGCCGGCGAACCGCGGCGGGATCAGCGTGCGGCGCTCGATGGCCCGCTTCACCCCGTCGATCATGATCATCAGGAACATGGCCATGGCCAGGGGGGTCAGGATGTCCCTGAGCCAATAAAGGGCCGCTCCTGCCGCCACGACAGCGATCAACACCACCGCATTGGAGGCTGGCGAAGAATGAGTGACGGTGATCGGAAGCTTCATGTCGGGACTGTCGTCGTGGCTTGAACCCGCGTCAATCGCTGTAAACCGCCGAGGTTCCGCCTTGCAGCCGCGGCGCGGTCGATTAAGCATGGCTTGTCACGCAGGAGACCCGCTTCATGACCGACGCCCCCGCCCTGTTTCTCGGCCAGTCCTTTGAAGGCGCGCCTGAACGGCTGCTGCTGAACCGGGCCAATCGCCACGGCGTCGTGGCGGGCGCCACCGGCACCGGCAAGACCGTAACCCTGCAGATCATGGCCCAGGGCTTTTCCGAGGCGGGCGTGCCGGTCTTCTGCGCCGATGTGAAGGGCGACCTGTCCGGCATCAGCCAGGACGGCGGGCTTGAGAAGTTCGCCGAGCGGGCCGGCAAGATGGGGCTAACGCTGAACGGCAAGGCGGCGCCCGTCGTCTTCTGGGACCTGTACGGCCAGAAGGGCCATCCGATCCGCGCCACCATTTCCGACGTCGGCCCGACCCTGCTGGCCCGGATGCTGGAGCTGAACGACGTGCAGGAGGGGGTGCTGACTGTCGCCTTCCACGTCGCCGACAAGGAAGGTCTGCTGCTGCTGGACCTGGAGGACCTGCGCGCCCTGCTGGCCTATGTCGGCGAGAACGCCCAGACCATCGGCCGCGAGGTCGGCAACGTCTCGCCAACCTCCATCGCCGCCATCCAGCGGGCCCTGCTTCAGCTTGAGCAGCAGGGGGGCAAGGCCTTCTTCGGCGAACCGGCCCTGCGGCTTGAGGACATGATGCGCACCGCCCTGGACGGCCGTGGCCAGGTGAACGTGCTGGACGCCACGCGGCTGATGAACAGCCCGCGCCTGTACGCCGCCTTCCTGCTGTGGCTGCTGAGCGAGCTGTTCGAGCAGCTGCCCGAGATCGGCGACCCGGAGAAGCCGCGCCTGGTCTTCTTCTTCGACGAGGCGCACCTGTTGTTCAACGACGCGCCCAAGGGCCTGCTGGAGAAGGTCGAGCAGGTCGTCCGCCTGATCCGCTCCAAGGGCGTCGGCGTCTATTTCGTCACCCAGAACCCGGCCGACATTCCCGACAGCGTCCTGGCCCAGCTGGGCAATCGGGTGCAGCACGCCCTGCGCGCCTATACCCCCGCCGAACAGAAGGGTCTGCGCGCCGCCGCCCAGAGTTTCCGCGCCAATCCCGCCTTCGACACCGCTGAGGCCATTCAGGCGCTGGGCGTGGGCGAAGCGCTCGTTTCAACTCTGGATGAGAAGGGCGCCCCCACCGTGGTGGCCCAGACCAAGATCCGTCCGCCCGACTCGCGCCTCGGCCCGGCGACCGAGGCTGAACGCGCCGCGACCATGACCGCCAGCCCGGTGCGCGGGGTCTATGACACCGCCGTCAACCGCGAGTCCGCCGAAGAGGTGCTGAAGGCCCGCCGCGCCCAGGCCGATCGCATCGAGGCCGAAACCGCCGCCGCCGCCGCAGAGGCCAAGGCCGCGCAAAAGGCCGCGCGTTCGGCGCCGGCTCCACGCGCTCCGGCCACGCCTCGCCCCCGCGCGCCGTCCAACCGGCAGACCCCGGTCGAAGCCCTCACCAAGTCCGTGCTGCGCACCGCCGGATCGACCATCACCCGCGAACTGCTGCGCGGCGTACTGGGCAGTCTGAAGAAGCGATAGGCGTCCTCAGCCGCGCGGGATAAGGCGCCACATCCGCAGGGGGTGGCGCACCGCGCCCGCCTCATGCCCCGCCGCGTCGCCCCGCCCGATGTAGAGGTCCGCGCGCACCGGGCCGCGAATGGCCGAGCCGGTGTCCAGCGTCATGACCAGGCCGCGATAGCTGGCGCGGGCGCCGCGCAGATTGCCGCCGTCCGCCTCGATCCAGGCCGCCTCGCCGTAGGTCCAGCGCGAGGGGTCCACCGCGACCGAGCGTCGGGCAGGCAGGGGGACGCCCGCGGCGCCCGTCGCCTCATCACCGTCATCGGGCTTGGTGGTGAAGAAGATATAGCGCGGGTTCAGCGCCATCACGCGGCGCGCCTCAGCCCCGCGATGGGCGGCCAGCCAGGCGCGGATGGCCTCGCCCGACGTGCCGTCGCGCGGCAGCAGGCCTTCGTCGGCCATGGGGCGGGCGATGCCCACGAACTTCGCCCCGTTGTCGGCGGCGTAGGCGGCGCGCAGGCGGGCGCCGTCGGGGAAGGTCAGGGTTCCCGAGCCCTGGATCTGCAGGAAGAACAGATCCTCCGCCTTCATCCAGGCCAGAACCGACGACTGGGCCGATCCGGCCTCGATGGCGGCGCGATCGCCGACGCTGGACAGATTGGCCGGACGGCTGAGCACAGGGGCGTCGAACTCGGCGTCGGGCATGCGGCGGGCCGGGTATTCAGGCGCGAAATAGGCTGTCAGCAGGCCGCGTCCGCCGTCGTCGGTCCGGACCTCGGTCGCGGCGAAGCGGCTTTCGAGGAAGGCGCGGGCGTCGCTGGGATTGGCGCGCGCGACCAGGGCGTTGGCGTCGCGACAGGTCTGGATCGCGATGCGGGACGGACCGCAACCGGCGGCATAGGCGCGCAGGGCCGCCAGATGGTCTTCCTCGGCCCAGCCGGGCAGGGCCGCCAGGTTGAGCTCGCCCGCAACCGGCGGGGGCGTCGGCCTGTCGACGGGCGGCGTAGGGCCGGGGGTCGGAATCGGCCGGGGCGTGGAGGCGCAGGCCGCCGCCAGCAGGGTCAGGGCCGCCACGCCCGCCCATGAAAGCGGAGCCTTAAGGGGACGGGCCGCGCCCGTCTGATCGAGGGACGCGGACCGAGCGATCATCAGGCGGTCGCCGGCTCGACGCGGGCCAGGGCCCAGTTGGGGTCTGACGCTCCCAGGCGCCGTTCGAAGGTCCAGATTTCGGCGGTGCGGCGCTCTTCGGTCACGGTCTCGCCGCCAGACGGGGTCAGGGAGCCGCGTACCTCGGCCAGGAAGCGCACCTTGGCCAGGGCGCGGTCGCCCTCGGCCGTGGCCAGCTCCAGATCGGCGCGCGGGGCGTGGACCAGTTCGGCGCTCTCGGCGTCGCCGCGCGCCTCACGGGCGGCGATGCCCGCCTCGAACGAGCCCATGACCTTGTCGGTCAACAGGGGACGCAGGGCCTCACGGTCGCCCTTGGCGTAGGCGCCCACAATGGTCTCATAGGCCTGACGCGCGCCCTCCAGAAAGCGGTGTGGGTCGAAGTTCGGATCACGCGCCTTCAGCCCCGCGATCGCCGCCGTCAAAGCCGGATCGGCGACAGGCCCCTTGGGCGCCTCGGCCGCGCCGCCCAACGCCGCCGGAACCGCAATCGGTTTCGGATTGTCCTCGGGCTGACGGCCGACCTTCTTGCCCAGCACATTATAGAGCTGGAACAGCAGAACCGCCGCGATAACGGCGAAGATCACGATCTGAAAGGTCACCGGCACGGTGGGTTCCTCGATTTAGTCAGGCCGCCTGTCGCGCGTCAGAGGGCGCCCGGCGGGCTCTCCTCCCAAGCGAAAAGGCTGGGCGTACAATGTGATTAGGGGCCGATCCGGGCGGGCGCAAGGCGAAGCAGGGGGCGAACGCCGGTCTCGACGTTGCGACACAGGGTCTCGCCATGCTACCGCCGCCCCTCATGCCTGCTCGACGAACGAGCCGGACGCCTCATTTCTGCAAGACGGTTTCCATACCCATGACCGACGCCACGCCGCCCGCCGACGCCAACGGCCAGACGCCCGACCAAGCCCAACCGCAGGACGGCCAACCGCAAGGCCCCGGCTTCCGCATCCTGGCCCAATACGTCCGCGACCTGTCGTTCGAGAACCCCAAGGCGCCGGACAGCCTGCGCATCGACGGCAAGCCCGCCATCGACATGGGCGTCGAGATGAACGCCCAGGGCCGCCCCGACGGCCTGTTCGAGGTCGACCTGAAGCTGTCGATCAAGGCCACGGCCGACGACAAGTCGCCGGTGTTTCACGTGGAACTGCTCTACGGCGGCCTGTTCGCCCTGCAGGGCGTCCAGCCCCAGGACATCGAGCCCCTGCTGCTGATCGAATGCCCGCGCTACCTCTTCCCCTTCGCGCGCCAGATCATCGCTCAGGCGACGGCCGACGGGGGCTTCTACCCGCCCTTCATGGTCGACCCGATCGACTTCGCCGCCATCTACATCGCCCGCCAGCAACAGATCGCCGGCGCCCCGGCCGAAACCGGCCAGGCTTGATAAGAGGTCGCTAACGCGAGGCGCGCGGCGCCTCGCTGCTTGAGCGACAAGATGGGTCACTATCGCAGGACGCGCGGCGTCCTGCTGCTTGAGCGACATTTTATGTGGAAGGGGCGTCCTAAGGGGCGCCCCTTTCTTTTCAGGGATGGGTTGATGCTCAAGGTCATCGCCGAGGATTTCATCAAGCCTGAACTTATCGAGACGGTGCGGCCTCTCTACGCCGAGCTGGTGCGGCTGACGCGGCGGGAGCCGCTGTGCCTGGCCTATGATCTGTTCGAGGATCACAACCAGCCGGGACACTTCATCTTCATCGAGGAATGGCCCGATCAGGCCGCGCTCGACGCCCATTGCGCCAGCGAACATTTCCGCCGCCTGGTTCCCCAGATCGACGCCCGCCGGACCAGGCCCGGAACCTATATTCTGATGAAGCCCGTCCTGGCGGAATCCGCTGATCAAGCGGCTTCTTCAGCCTCGGCCTCGACCGTCACGCCATAGGCCGCCCACAGGCTGAAATCCTTGATCGTCGACTTGAGGAAGGCCAGGTGGGCCGCCTCTTCCTCGGCCGTGACGAAGGAGGGCAGGGGGCGCGGCCGGGCGCCATAGGCGGCGCGCACCGCGGTCTCCGCAGGACCGCCGCGCGTCGAGGTCAGGTCCAGCGCCCGCTCCTTGCCGCCGCGCAGCTCCAGATAGACCTCGGCCAGCAGGCGGGCGTCGATCAGGGCGCCGTGCAGGGTGCGCTCGACCAGGCTGATCTTGTAGCGCTTGCACAGGGCGTCCAGCGAGTTGGCCATGCCCGGGAACCGCTTCTGGGCCAGGGCCAGGGTGTCGATCCAACGGTCCTGCGGCGGCGGCTTGCGGCCGATGCGGCCGATCTCGAAGTCGATGAAGTTGCGGTCGAAGTTGGCGTTGTGCGCGATCAGGGGCGCATCGCCCAGGAACTCCATCAGGTCATCGACGACCTCATGAAATTTGGGCGCGTCCTTCACCTTGTCGTCGGTGATGCCGTGCACCTTGATGGCGTCCGGCGGGATCAACCGTTCGGGGTTGATGAAGCGGTGAAAAGTCCGGCCCGTCGGCAGCAGATCCTCGATCTCGATACAGCCCACCTCGATCAACCGGTCGCCGGTCTTGGGATCAAAGCCGGTGGTTTCAGTATCAAGGACGATTTCGCGGGCCATGTCCCTTAATGCCGGGGTTCGCTCCTGAACGAAAGAGCGCCGCGCGGCGGCGTCCACGACGGCGACAGCACTGTCCCCACGATCCGGCGCACCTGATCGCGCGCCGCTTCCAGCCCTTGCCCCGTGTCGATGAGAAAGTCGGCGCGCGCGCGTTTTTCGGCGTCCGGCGTCTGGCGCGACAGAATGGCGTCGAAGCGCTCGCGCGTCATGCCGGGGCGGGCCAGGACGCGCCGGGCCTGCACCTCGGGTTCGGCGGTGACCACCACCACGGCGTCGACAGCGGCGTCGCCGCCCGTCTCGAACAGCAAGGGAATGTCCACGACCGCCAGGCGCGCGCCCTGCGCCTCCGCCGCCTTCAACGCCTGTGCGCGATCCATCGCGACCAGGGGATGGACGATGGCTTCCAGTCGCTGAAAAGCGGTCTCGTCGCGCCCCAGAACCTCAGCCAGGCGACCTCGATCTACGGCGCCGTCCACGATCACGCCGGGAAAGCTCTGTTCCAGCGGCGCCACGGCCGCTCCGCCCGGTCCATAGAGCCGATGAACGGCGGCGTCGGCGTCCCAGACCACCGCGCCTTCCTCAGCGAACATCTTCGCCGTCGTGGATTTTCCCATGCCTATGGAGCCGGTCAGCCCCAGAGCGATCATGCGGCGGCGTCCATGTCCGTCGCGCTCGCCAAATGGGCCATAGCCACGGCGCGCAGATCCAGCGGCGGGGGCGGGACGCCGAAAATAGCCTCAAACGACGGTCCCGCCTGACCAATCAGCATGGCCAGGCCGTCGACGGTGATCAGCCCTCGCGCCTGAGCCGCAGCCAAAAAGGGCGTGAGCACCGGCTTATAGGTCATATCCATGACGACCGCGTCGGGCTTCAGGACACCGAGGTCTATGCTCGGCGGCGCGCTCAGGGCGTTGATGACCAGATCAGCCCCAGCCAGCGCGCCTTCGTCTTCGGCGACCGTCACCCCCGCGCCCAGGTCGGCGGCCAGAGCCTCGGCGCGGCTGCGCGTGCGGTTCAGGATCGACAGGCGCGCCCCGGCCTCGACCAGGGCGCCCGCGACCGCGCGGGCGGCGCCGCCCGCGCCCAGCATGACGACATGGGCCCCCTTCAGATCAAACGACGGCGCCTGTTCCGCCAGGGCGTAGAGCACGCCCGCCCCATCGGCGCTGTCGGCCCGGACCCGGCCGTTATCAAACACCAGGATATTGGCTGAGCCGGTCGCCTTGGCCGCCGGGGCGATGTCGTCAGCCAGGGCGAAGGCCTGCTCCTTGAACGGCGCCGTGACGTTGAGTCCATGGATCAGGCCCGCCCGCCCGGCGGCGACCAGGGTGCGGAAACCATTGGGGTCCTTCGGCTGAAAGGCGACATAGGAGCCGTCGACCGCTCCCGCTTCCAGCCAGGCGTTATGCAGCACCGGACTCAGGGAATGACCGATCGGATTGCCCACGACCCCGCCCAGACGGACCCGCCCCGTGATGCGCGCCTGACGGATCGCCGGTTCCGTTTCTATCTTCATGACGCAATAATCCCCGCACGCCTCAACTCTGTGAGGACGGGCCATAACGGCAATCCGAGAACAGTGAAATAGTCGCCGTGCACGGCGTCGAAAAGTTGCGCCCCCATCCCCTCAAGCCGGTAGGAGCCGACGCAGGCCAGCAGGCCTTCGCCTTCCACCGTCAGATAGGCGTCCAGAAAGGCGTCGGAGAAGGCGCGGACCTTCATTTCGGCTGTATCCAGCCCGCTCCACACAACCTGGCCCTTGTGCGCCAGAGCCGCGCCTGAATGCAGCTGATGCGAGCGGCCCCGCATGGCCGCCAGGCGCGCGCGCGCCGCACCCAAGGTCGGCGCCTTGGACACCAGCCCGCCGTCAAAAGCCAAAGTCTGGTCCGCCCCCAGCACCCAGGCCTCGGGATCATGGCGCGACACCGCCAGCGCCTTGGCCCGGGCCAGTTCCACCGCCAGCTCAGCCGGATCGACGCCCGGCGTCTTCAGCGCGTCTTCGTCCACATCAGCGACCTGGACGACGAAGGGCACGCCAGCGTTTTCCAGCATGGCGCGTCGGGCGGCGCTCTTGGAGGCCAGGATCAACCGTTCGTTAGGGGCCTCGGTCACATCGGCGCTCCCAGCCTGCGGCTGCGCCGCTCGCTCAACAGGTTGATGATGGCGGCGGCCGTCTCCTCGACCGAGCGACGGGTCACGTCGATGGTCGGCCAGCCGCGCCGTTCAAAGGCGCGACGCGCCTTGATGGTCTCTTCACGAACGGAGTCATGGTCGACATAGGCCGAGGCGTGGCCTGCGTTCAGCCCGTCCAGGCGATTGCGGCGGATCTGCACCAGACGGTCCGGCGAGACGGTCAGGCCGACCACCAGCGGGTTCTTCAGCGCCGTCAGCCGCTCGCCGTCTTCCTGACCCGGAACCAGCGGCACATTGGCCGCCCTGATGCCCCGGTGAGCCAGATAGATGCAGGTCGGCGTCTTGGATGTCCGGCTGACGCCGCACAGGACGACATCGGCCTGTTCCAGCTGCTCTAGCGTTCCTTGTCCGTCATCGTGGGCGATGGCGTAGTCCAGCGCGCTCATCCGGTTGAAATAGCCGGTATCCAGAGCGTGCTGGGCGCCCACCCGCGCCGAAACGTCCGCCCCAAGATAGCGCGACAGGGCGCCCACCAGCGGGTCCAGCGCCCCGATCTGCGGCATGTTCAGCCGCCGACAGCCTTCCTCCAGCTGTTCACGCAGTTCCCGATCGACCAGCGTATGCAGAACCACGCCGGGCGCCGCGGCGATTTCTTCCAGCACCCGCTCCATCTGCTTGTTGGACCGCACCAGGGCGTAGATGTGCTCGATGGGAATGACGCCGTCGAACCGGGCGATCACCGCCTTGGCCATCGCGTTCAACGTCTCGCCCGTCGAATCCGAGACGAGATGAACATGAAAATAGGTGGCCAGACGCGAAGCGCCGGGAGGACGGGCAGGGCTCATGAGGACGGCGTCTCCTTCTGGGCGACGGTCGGATCATCCCCGCGCCCTGTTGAAAAGCCGGGGCGCCGTTCGTGAAAGACCGGGCGCCGAATCCTGTAGCAAGCCCCGTCGTCGGTCGCGAGCGGGGATCGCGGGCGCCGTTGCCATGATCGGCGCCGGAGTCGTCCGCCTGGGCGCCGAGGTTTCATCCCATGCTGTGGGCAGGAGCGCCTGTCCAAATTCGGCGCCCGTGGATTCACCCACAACGGCGCCCAGAGGCAAACCCGAGTCCCGCGGGTGTTTCACGGCTTATCCCCATGACTCACACCCCCGCTGGCGACTGCGCGGATTCGTTCGCCGCGAAACGGGGACAAGAGGGAGTCCGACCGGGACGGGCCAGGGTTATCCCCGCGCTCCCCGGGCCTGCTTCCAACCTCTAATTCTTTCAATTCTTAAATCTGAATAGGGATTGAGGCTTGGGGGTGTGCATCCTAAAGCCCAAGACATGAGCACGCCCCTTCTGATCCAGGCTCTCCAGGGCCAAACCCTTTCCCGCCCGCCCGTGTGGTTCATGCGTCAAGCTGGGCGCTACCTGCCGGAGTACCGGGCCTTGCGGGCCCAGGCGCCGGACTTCATCGCCTTCTGCCTGAACCCGGAGATGGCGGCGGAGGCGACCCTGCAGCCGATGCGCCGTTTCGGCTTCGACGCCGCCATCGTCTTCGCCGACATCCTGCTGATCCCCGGCGCCCTGGGGCAGAAGGTGTGGTTCGAGGCGGGGGAGGGGCCGCGTCTGGGCGCCCTGCCGTCGGTGCAGTCGATGGCCGACAAGGCTCAGCAGGCTGGAGAAGCCCTCAAGGCCGTGGGCCAGACGCTCAGCCTGGTGCGCGCGGAACTGGAGCCTGAACGCGCCCTGATCGGCTTTGCGGGCGCGCCCTGGACCGTGGCGACCTATATGCTGGACGGCGAGCACCGGACGATGGGCAAGGGCGAGCGCGGTCTGGCGCGGACCTACGCCTATACCCAGCCCGAGATCGTCTACGGCCTGCTGGACGTGCTGGTGGAGTCCACCGCCCACTATCTGAAGATGCAGCAGGACGCCGGCGCCCAGGTGCTGAAGATCTTCGAGAGCTGGGCCGAGGGCCTTCCCGACGATCTGTTCGAAAGTCTGGTGCTGAAGCCGCATCAGAAGCTGGTGGCCCGCGCCCGCGAACTGGGCGTCACCGTGCCCCTGATCGGCTTCCCGAGAGGCTCGGCGGCCCTGGCTGAACGCTATGCGCGCGAATGCGAGGTGCAGGGCGTGGCGCTGGACACCGCCTGTCCGCTGGAAGTCGGCCAGCGCGTGCAGAAGATCAAACCCATCCAGGGCGCGCTGGACCCTCTGCTGCTGCGCGCAGGCGGCGAGGCGCTGGACCGCCGCGTCGATCAGCTGATGGAGGCCTGGGGCCAGGGGCCGTGGATCTTCAACCTGGGCCACGGCATCCTGCCGGACGTGCCGATCGCCCATGTCGAGCAGGTTCTGAAGCGGATCGGCGCCCAATGAGCCAGACCGCCACGAAGCTGAAGGAACGGCCCAACCGGCGCGTGGCGGTCGTCCTGACCAATCTGGGCGGTCCTGATCGTCCCGAAGCGGTCAAACCCTTCCTGTTCAACCTGTTCAACGATCCGGCCATCATCGGCCTGCCGGGGATTTTCCGCACGCCGCTGGCCAAGCTGATCTCCAGCCGTCGCGAGACCTCGGCCCAGGCCAACTACGCCCTGATGGGCGGCGGCTCGCCCTTGTTGCCCGAGACGCAGAAACAGGCCGAGGCCCTGTCGCGCGCCCTGGCGAACGCTTCGCCGGGCGACGACAGCCGGGTCTTCATCGCCATGCGATACTGGCATCCCCTGACGGAAGAGACGGCGGCGGCGGTCAAGGCCTTCCAGCCCGACCAGATCATCCTTCTGCCCCTCTATCCGCAGTTCTCGACCACTACGACGGCCTCGTCGCTGAAAAAGTGGACCGAGTGCTACGACGGCCCCGGCGAGACCCACGTCGTCTGCTGCTATCCCGACGCGGAGGGACTGATCGAGGCCCAGGTCCGCCTGATCCAGCAGACGTTGGACAAGGCGCAAGGCAAGCCGGTTCGGGTGCTGTTCTCGGCCCACGGCATCCCCGAGAAACTGGTCGCGGCCGGCGATCCCTATCAGGCCCAGGTTGAGGCGACTGTGGCCGCCGTGGTCGAGCGCATGGGCCTGACCGATTGGGCCATCTGCTACCAGAGCCGGGTCGGTCCGCTGAAATGGCTGGGCCCCGCCACCCCTGACGCCATCGAACAGGCGGCCAGAGACGGCATGGGCGCGCTGGTGGTGCCGATCGCCTTCGTCTCAGAACACATCGAGACCCTGGTCGAACTGGACATGGAATACGGCGAACTGGCCCATAAGGTCGGTTGCGCCCCTTATCTGCGCGCGCCGACGGTCAGCGCCGACCCGGTTTTCATCACCGCCCTGGCCGATGCGGTCGGGCGGGCGCTGGAGACGTCGGGGACGGCGCCGCAGGGCGCTTCTCTGGGTGGACCATGCGCCCACTTGAAAGCCTGCCCGTCCGGCTGTTCAAAGGGCTCTAGGGCGGCCTGAGGGGATCGACATGGACTATTACAACCTGGCCCGCGGGCTTCACATTCTGGCCGTGATCGCCTGGATGGCGGGAATGCTCTTCCTGCCGCGTCTGTTCGCCTATGACGCCGAGCAGAACGCCAAGCCTGAACCTCTGCGCGGCGAGATGCAGGCCTTGCTGCGCGTCTGGCAGACGCGGCTGCTGCGCATCATCATCAACCCGGCGATGATCCTGGCCTTCATCTTCGGCGGCTGGCTGTTGTGGCTGCGCAGCGGCGACGGCGCCGACTGGTCCTTCGCCCATCAGCCGTGGATGATGACCAAGCTGATTGGCGTCTTCCTGCTGGCCGGTTGGCACGGCTTTCTGGCGGGGCAGCGCAAGAAGATCGCGGCGGGCACGTCGAAATACTCCGGTCGTTTCTGGCGCATGACCAATGAGATTCCGTTCGTCCTGGCCATCATCATGGTGCTGTCGGTGACGATGGAGTGGAGTTTCTGAGAGCCCTGACGCGAGCGACGCGGTCGCGCGTTGCTTGAGGGCCTTGACCCGCATGGGTCTTTCGTGGTTCCGCTTCGGTGAACCGTGCGGCCGATCCGTGCAGCGCGGTCCCTCTCTTTTGCGACGCCTGCCGGTTTGACCCTGCGGGAGCCCGTCGCCCTCCCTCCCAGCCCCTGCGGCTGAAGCCATTACGACCTTTCTGCCCCTGGCCGCCTTGCCGCGTCCGGGCGCGCGAACGAGCACGCCATCATGACCGATACGCCTGACACGCCGGAAATCGAAGTCACTGAAAACGCAGCGGAAACGCCTGTTGAGCGGCCGCGTCGCACTCTGAGCCTGGGCGGCAGCCGCACGGCGGCGCCGGTCGAGGAGGCCGAGCCTGAAGTCGCCGTTCACCCCGCCTCCGACGATGACGATCACGGCGTCGACACCACGGCGGAAGATGACGATGAGGACGACGACGGCGAGCCCATCGTTCCCAACGGCCGCATCACGCTTCAGGAACTGAACGAGAAGACGCCGGAAGACCTGGTCGCCTTCGCCGAAGGTCTGGACATCGAGAACGCCGGCAACCTGCGCAAGCAGGACCTGCTGTTCGCCATCCTCAAGACCCTGGCCGACGAAGAGGTCGAGATCATCGCATCGGGCGTGCTGGAGATCCTGCCGGACGGGTTCGGCTTCCTGCGCAGCCCCGACGCTAACTACCTGCCGGGTCCGGACGACGTCTATGTCTCGCCGTCGCAGATTCGCCGCTTCGGCCTGCGTTCGGGCGACACGGTGCACGGCGCCGTGCGCGGCCCGCGCGAGGGCGAGCGCTATTTCGCCCTGCTCAAGGTCGACACGATCAACTTCGAAGATCCGGAGATGGTCAAGACCAAGGTCCTGTTCGACAACCTGACGCCGCTCTATCCCGAAGAGCGTCTGCACATGGAAATCCAGGACCCGACGCTGAAAGACCGCTCGGGCCGGGTCATCGACATCGTCGCCCCGCTCGGCAAGGGCCAGCGCTGCCTGATCGTCGCCCCGCCCCGCGTGGGTAAGACGGTGATGCTGCAGAACATCGCCAAGTCGATCGAGCGCAACCACCCCGAAGTCTTCCTGATCGTCCTGCTGATCGACGAACGCCCCGAAGAAGTCACCGACATGCAGCGCACGGTGAAGGGCGAGGTCGTCGCCTCGACCTTCGACGAGCCCGCCTCGCGCCACGTCGCCGTGGCCGAAATGGTGATTGAAAAGGCCAAACGCCTGGTCGAGCACAAGAAGGACGTGGTGATCCTGCTGGACTCCATCACCCGCCTGGGCCGCGCCTACAACGCCACCGTCCCCTCGTCGGGCAAGGTGCTGACGGGCGGCGTCGATGCCAACGCCCTGCAGCGGCCCAAGCGCTTCTTCGGCGCCGCGCGCAATGTGGAGCAGGGCGGCTCGCTGACCATCATCGCCACGGCCCTGATCGACACGGGCAGCCGCATGGACGAGGTGATCTTCGAAGAGTTCAAGGGTACCGGCAACTCGGAAATCGTGCTGGACCGCAAGGTCGCCGACAAGCGCATCTTCCCGGCCATCGACGTACTCAAGTCCGGCACCCGCAAGGAAGACCTCATCACGCCGAAGGATCAGCTGGCCAAGACCTATGTCCTGCGCCGCATCCTCAACCCTATGGGCCCGCAGGACGCGATCGAGTTCCTGCTCGACAAACTGCGCCAGTCCAAGAACAACGGCGACTTCTTCCAGTCGATGAACACATAATTCCTGCCCTAGCGCCGCCCGCGCGGCGGGCGGCTGCTTGAGGGCGTGTTTCACGTGAAACAAGTGAGGGCGTTATGAAGCTGAACATCGAAATCGACTGCACCCCGGCGGAGGCCCGCGCCTTTCTGGGTCTGCCGGACGTGACGCCGCTCAACGATCATCTGGTGGCCGAGATGCAGAAGCGCATGGACGCCAACATGGCCGCCATGCAGCCCGACGAACTGATGAAGACCTGGACCAGCTTCGGCGTTCAGGCCCAGGACCAGTTCCGCCGCCTGATGGAAGCCGCCGTCACGGGCGCGGCCAAGCCCTGACTCTGACGACGTGGGCCTGACGACGTGAGCGACACTATTTTTGCCCTAGCCACCCCGCCGGGGCGGGGCGCCATCGCGGTGCTTCGACTGTCAGGGCCGGCCACGGAGACGGCTTTGACGGCGCTGGGGGCAGGGGGGCTTGCCCCGCGTCTGGCCTCGGTGCGCAGCCTGCGCCACGACGGCCGCTTGATTGACGAAGCCCTGGTGTTGCGCTTCATCGCCCCGCGTTCCTACACGGGCGAGGACTCGGCCGAGCTGCACTTGCACGGCGGGCGCGCCGTGGTCGAGGCGGCCAGCACCGCTCTGATCGCCCTCGGCTTGCGTCCGGCGGACCCGGGCGAGTTCACCCGCCGCGCTTTCCAGAACGGGCGCATGGACCTGGCGCAGGCCGAGGCCGTCGCCGACCTCATCGACGCTGAAACCGAAGCCCAGAAATCTCAGGCCCTGGGCCAACTAGACGGCGCCCTGTCCGCCGCCTACGCCGGATTTCGCCGCGACCTGTTGAAGGCTCTGTCGCTGGTCGAGGCCGAGATCGATTTCCCCGACGAGGAAGTGCCTGACAATCTGGCGCGTACGGCCGGGCCGGTGCTGGACGCTCTGGCGACCGATCTTCGCGCGGCGCTGGCCGATTCCGATCGCGGGCGGCGGGTGCGCGAGGGCTATCGCATCGTTCTGATCGGCGAGACCAACGCGGGTAAGTCGTCGCTGTTCAACGCTCTTGTCGCGCGGGAGGCGGCCATCGTGACGCCGATCGCTGGAACGACGCGCGACGTGCTGGATGCAGACATCATGATCGGCGGTTACGCCGTCACCCTGTCGGACACGGCCGGTCTGCGCGACAGCGACGAGCCGGTCGAGGCCGAGGGCATCCGCCGCGCCCGTGTGCGCGCCGAGGGCGCCGACCTACGTCTGTGGGTCCGCTCACCCTCCATCGACGGGGCCGAGGACCCCGCCGCAGCCTTCGTGCGTCCGGCCGATCTTCAGGTGCTGAACAAGGCTGACCTGGGCGCGGTGGCGTCGGCGCCGGATCTCGAAGCCTTGAGCGTCAGCACGATGACGGGGCAGGGGCTGTCTGAACTGCATGACTGGATCGCCGCTCGCCTGGCGCGAGACCTGTCCGGCGCCGACTTCCCCACCGTGACCCGCGAACGCCATCGTCGTCGCCTGGCGGAAGCTCTGGCTGGCGTTGAAGCGGGGCGTCGTGCGCTAGACCTGGCGCCGGAGATGGCGGGCGATGATCTACGACGCGCTGCCGACGCCCTGGCCCGCGTCACCGGGGCTATTGGCGTCGAGGATATCCTGGGCGAGGTCTTCTCTTCCTTCTGTATCGGCAAATAGGCCGGGCTTTCACCTGTTTCACGTGAAACAACCGTTCTCGAGCCGGTGGCGATTCCGGCCCGGATGGACTATGTGGACGCCATGAGTTCGATCCCCGATCATACCTTTGATGTCGTCGTCATTGGCGGCGGCCACGCCGGTTGCGAGGCCGCGACGGCCGCCGCGCGCGCGGGCGCCCGCACCCTGCTTCTGACCCAGAAGCTTGAGACTATAGGCGAGATGAGCTGCAACCCGGCCATTGGCGGCCTGGGCAAGGGCCATCTTGTGCGCGAGATCGACGCCCTGGACGGCGTAATGGGCCGTCTGGCCGATGTCTCGGGCATCCAGTTCCGGATGCTGAACCGCTCCAAGGGCGCCGCCGTGCGCGGCCCCCGCAGCCAGATCGACCGCCGTCTGTACCGCGAGGCCATGCAGGCGGAGTTGGCGGACTATCCAAACCTGACCCTGATGGCGGGCACGGCTGAGGGCCTGATACTGAACGGCGATCGCGTCGTCGGCGTGAAGACCGGGGCAGCGGAAGCGATCCGCGCCGGGGCAGTCGTGTTGACGACCGGCACCTTCCTCAACGGCGTCATCCATCGTGGCGATCTGCGCATCCCGGCCGGGCGCTATGGCGAGGATCCATCGACGGGCCTGGCCGGCGACCTGCATGTCGCGGAGCTAATGATGGGGCGGCTGAAAACCGGCACGCCCGCGCGCCTGGACGGTCGCACCATCGCCTGGGACCGACTGGAGATGCAGGCGGCGGACGATCAGCCCGTCCCCTTCAGCTTCATGACGGGCGGTATCGAGGTGCCGCAGATCTCCTGCGGCGTCACCCATACGACCGAAGAGACGCATCGCATCATCGCCGACAACCTCGGCGAAAGCGCCGTATATGGCGGGCGGCTTTCGGGTCGTGGCCCGCGCTACTGCCCCTCGATCGAGGACAAGGTTGTGCGGTTCGCCGACAAGACCAGCCATCAGGTTTTCCTGGAGCCGGAAGGTCTGGATGATCCCAGCGTCTATCCGAACGGGATTTCGACCTCGGTGTCCGATGCGACGCAGCTGGCCTTCCTTCACACCATGCCGGGCCTGGAGAAGGTCGAGGTTTTCCGTTTCGGCTACGCCATCGAATACGACTATGTCGATCCGCGTGAGCTGACACCGGCGCTGGAGGTCAAGAAGCGACCCGGCCTGTATCTGGCGGGCCAGATCAACGGTACGACCGGCTATGAGGAGGCGGGCGCGCAAGGGCTGATCGCCGGCCTGAACGCCGCCCGCGCAGCCGCCGGTTCTGATCCGCTGATCCTCGGCCGCGATCAGGCCTATATCGGCGTGATGATCGACGACCTGGTGACGCGCGGCGTTACCGAACCCTATCGCATGTTCACCAGCCGTGCCGAGTATCGTCTGACCCTGCGCGCCGACAACGCTGATCAGCGGCTGACGCCGATCGGAATTGAAGCGGGTATCGTCGGCGCAGAGCGGGCGAAGGTCTGGCTGGAGAAGGCGGATCTTCTGGACGCAGCCAATCGTGTTTCACGTGAAACGCTGTTCACGCCCAAGGAGGCGGGGGCGCTGGGTATCACGGTCAACGCCGATGGTCAGCGTCGCTCGATCCGCGACCTGCTGGCCTTCCCGAACGTGACGCTGGATCAGTTCATTGCGATCCGCCCCGAAATCGCAGACTGGTCCGCTGCGGTGAGCGAACAGGTCGAGATCGACGCCGTCTACGCCGGCTATCTGGACCGTCAGGCCCAGGACGCCGAGGCGCTGCGACGGGAGGAGGGACTGTCGCTGCCGGCCGACCTCGATTACGCGGCCATCGGGGCTTTGTCGAACGAAGTGCGCGAGAAGCTGTCCATGATCCGTCCCCTGACGCTGGGGCAGGCTGGCCGTATTGAAGGCATGACGCCGGGCGCCCTGACGGCGCTTTTGGCTCATGTGAAGAAGGTGAAGGGCGTGGAAGCAGATCTCGCGGCGGTCGTCGCCTGATGTCGGACGCCATCGACGCCTTTCGCGCCCAGACCGGGGCCAGTGACGCCAACATCGCCGACCTGACGACCTTTCTGGCCATGCTGACCGAGGCCAATGAGGTGATGAACCTGGTCGGGCCGGACACCATTCCCGATTTCTGGAACCGCCACGCCTGGGACAGCGCCCAGCTTCTGGACCTGGCGCCGGAGGCGAAGACCTGGGCCGACCTGGGCGCGGGGGCCGGCTTTCCCGGCGTTGTTCTGGCCATCCTTTTGAAGGGACGGCCCGGGGCCCATGTTTGGCTGGTGGACAGCCTTGGCAAGCGCTGCCGCTTTCTTCAGACGATTGTCGATGCGCTCGACCTGCCCGCGACCGTGGTCAACGGGCGGGCCGAGGAACAGTCGATCACGGTCGACGTCGTCACAGCACGAGCGGTGGCGGCGATGGAGAAACTACTGGGTTATGCACAGCCCTACTTCCAGCGCGGTGCAAAAGGCCTGTTCCTCAAGGGAGAGAAGGCCGAGGCTGAGTTGAAAGAGGCCCGTCGGGTCTGGCAGTTTGAAGCTGAGCTTACCGTCTCGCGCAGCGATCCGCGCGGCCGCATCGTTTCACTGGGGGGCCTTCGCCGTGTCCGTTGAGTCCGTAAAGTCGTCTGCTTCTCGTGACACCCGAGTTCTGGCGGTCTCAAACCAGAAGGGCGGAGTGGGCAAGACCACGACCGCCATCAACCTCGGCACGGCTCTGGCTGCAATTGGCGAAAAAGTGCTGATCGTGGACATGGACCCGCAGGGCAATGCCTCCACCGGACTGGGTGTTCCACGTGAAACACGACGGGTGACCATCTATGACGTCATCGTCGACGGACGGCCTGTTGATGAGGCGGCGATCGAGACCGCCGTGCCGGGCCTGTTTATCGTCGCCGCTGACCCGGACATGTCGGGGGTCGAAATCGAGTTGAGCCAGGCGGATCGGCGCTCCTATCGTCTGCGCGACGCCCTGGCGAAGCAGGGGGGCAATGGTCATTCCCGGTATGACTATGTCTTGATCGACTGCCCGCCGTCGCTGAACTTGTTGACGTTGAACGCCATGGCGGCGGCAGACGCCGTTCTGGTGCCGCTGCAGTGCGAATTCTTCGCCTTGGAAGGTCTGACCCAGCTGATGCGGACGATCGACATGGTTCGTCAGAGCCTGAACCCCGCGCTGGAGATTCAGGGTCTGGTCCTGACCATGTATGACCGCCGCAACGCCCTGTCGGGCCAGGTGGCGGCCGATGTGCGCGCCCACTTCGGCGACAAGGTCTATGACAGCGTCATTCCCCGGAATGTGCGGGTGTCCGAGGCGCCGTCGTTCGGCAAACCGGCTCTGATCTATGATCTGAAGTGCGCGGGCAGTCAGGCCTATCTGAAGCTGGCGCGTGAACTGGTGGCGCGCGAGCGCCAACGTCGTCAGGCCGTCGCGGCCTGATTAACCTGATAAGTAAACGGAAACAGCATCTTGTCCGAACGTCAGCGTGGTCTGGGCCGGGGTCTCTCGGCGCTCTTGGGTGAAAACGCGCAGGAAGCGGTCGCTGTCGATGCGGCCGGTCCGGCTCCCGCTGGCGTGCAACGCGCCCCGATCGAGGCGCTGAAACCCAACCCGGATCAGCCGCGCAAGATCTTCGCCAAGACCGATCTGGACGAGCTGACGGCGTCGATCCGCGACAAGGGCGTCCTGCAACCCATCCTCGTGCGGTCGCAGCCGGGGGAAGCGGGCGTGTGGCAGATCATCGCCGGAGAACGCCGCTGGCGCGCCGCCCAGGCCGCCCGCCTTACTCAGGTGCCGATCGTCGTGCGCGAGATGGACGACATCGAGGTGCTGGAAGTCGGCGTCATCGAGAACGTCCAGCGCGCCGATCTGAACCCGATGGAAGAGGCCAACGCCTACGCCGTCCTGATGGAGCGTTTCGGCCGTACCCAGGACGCCCTGGCTGGGGTCGTGGGCAAGAGCCGCAGCCACGTGGCCAACACCCTGCGCCTGCTGCAACTGCCCGAGGCGGTGCGCGACCATGTGGTGCGCGGCGAACTGTCGGCGGGGCACGCGCGCGCCCTGATCACGGCGCCGAACGCCGAACAACTGGCGGCTGAGGTCATCGCCAAGGGCCTGAACGTTCGCCAGACCGAGGCGCTGGCCCGTCGTTCGGCCGAGGGACCGAAAACGCCCAAGGCCCGGCCCATGCCGAACGGGGAGGGCGCGGCCGACATCGCCGCCCTGGAGCAGGATCTGTCTGACGCTCTGGGTCTGAAGGTGTCGCTGGCCGACAAGGGCGGCAAGGGCGAGATCACCGTCAAATACGGCACTTTGGAGCAACTCGACGACCTGTGCCGGCGTCTGATGCGCGGTTGAGCAACTGAGCGAAAAAAAGCCCGTCCAGGGCTGAGCCGGGACGGGCAAGTCGGGGATGAGAGCGGGGCCGACACGCCAGCAGGTGGGAGCGCGCCGGATGATCCGATCAATGATCGAGGACCGATCCTCCCTATAGGAAACGCTTATATACGTTTCTGTCAATACTGCGTGTCTGACGTGATCGGTAGCCCCTAAGGGCCCTAGGGAGGACTGGCTGATGCATGGACTGAGGCCTCTTTCTGGCCTCATGATGGGGGCACGCCCATGACCCAGAAATGTGAGAGAGCGAGCGCGTCATAGCCCCATGCGTTTGGCGCGGGCGGCGATCTCCAGCAGCAGGCGTTCGGCGATCAGGGCCTCGGGCATGCCTGTGGTTTTGGTCATGACGTCGGCGGTGTTGACGCTGTCCTGCACCTCGTCGAGCAGTTCGAGCCGCCAGCCGCGCGCCTGGCGCAGCATTTCCGCCTCCTGTTTCCAGAAGACGCCTGCGGCCTTGGCGGCTTCTTTGGCGCCGGCGCCGTTGGCCTGCAGAATATTGATCCGGCGCAGCTTTCCGAGATGAAGCGAGGTCATGCGCACAGCCATGACGGCGCTTTCGCCCTCGGCCAACGCGCGGCGCAGGCCCGCCTGGGCGGGGGCGGGACGGCCGCCGAAGGCCTGTAAGGCGGCGTCGGACAGTGAGGCGTCGGGTTCGACCCCGAGGTGGGCGTCCAGCTCCTCCACGTCGATAGTGCGGCCCGAGCCGGGGCCGATGTAGAGGATCAGCCGTTCGATCTCCTGACGCATCAGGCCGCGCTCGCGGGGCAGTCGGGCGACGAAGCGGTCCAGGGCGTCCGAGGTCAGGCCCACCTTATCGGCGCCGAGGGCCTCGCGCGTCATGCGGGCGACGTCGCCGACCTCATCCTCATAACAGGCGATGGCCACCGCGCCCTGGGCCTTTTCGGCGGCCTTGCGCAGGGCCGATTCGCGACCCAGCGCCCCGGCCTCGATCACCAGCATGGCGTCGGGGTTGTAGGCGCCCTCGGCGTGGGCGCTCAGGGCGGCGGCCACGGCCTTGTCGACGCCGCCCTTGGCGTCGCCCATGCGCACCCGCACCAGACGCCGCCCGCCGATCATGCTCAGCGCCGTCAGGGCCTCTTCCAGCCGGACGGGATCGCTGTCGATGTCGGTTTCGGTCAGCAGGGTGACGTTGAAGGGGTCGTTCAGATCCGGCGTGATCGTCCTGCACAGCGTCAGGGCGCGTTCGGTCACGCCCGAGCGGTCCTTGCCGTGGATGACGGCGGCGCGGACGCCGGCGTCCGGCGCCTTGAGGAAGCGGTCGACGTCGGGCCGCCGGGACAGGATCATGCGGCGGCCTTCAACGCCCCGCCAGGACGCGCATCATGTCCAGGCGGATCAGGCGCGCCAGATCGGCGGCGGCGCGGTCCTCGCCGTCCTGTTGGGCGGCGATGGCGGCGTAGGGCTGGTCGGCGGCGGCGTAGGTGATGGTGGTGGTCTGCACGCCCTTGAGGGTTTCGCCGCCCGCTACGGGGGTCAGGGACCAGGCGGCCCTGACCGTCAGTTCATAGCGGCTGGCCGTGTCGTCGATGCGGCGGCCCAGCGGGCGGCGTTTGTGCTCGACCTCGGTCGCCAGACGGTACAGCGGCGCCTGGGCGCCGTCGCGCCCGAAGGCGTCCTCCAGCTGTTCGCGCAGACGATAGCCCAGCCGGTCGTCGGGCGTCGTCACGGCGATGCGCGACAGGGCGCCGCTGACCCCCGCATCGCCATACAGGGGCGTGAAGCCGCAACCGGACAGCAGAACCGTCCCGGCCAGGGCCAGCAGGAGACGACGCCCGCCGGGCATCATCCGGCCACCAGATTGACGATACGGTCGGGCACGACGATCACCTTGCGGATGCTGAGGTTGTTGGCGGCAAGGTAGGCCTGAACGGTCGGATTGGCGAGAGCGGCGGCCTCGACCGTCGCATTGTCCGAACCGCGCGGCAGGACGACCTCGCCGCGACGCTTGCCGCCGATCTGGACGGGCAGGGTGACCTGGTCGTCGGCGGCCAGGGCCGGGTCATAGACGGGCCAGGGCGCGTCCAGAACCATTCCCGCCTCGCCCAGCTGGGTCCAGCATTCCTCGGCCAGGTGCGGGGTGAAGGGCGCCATCAGCCGCGCCAGGGCGGACAGGGCGGTCTTCTTCGCCTCGGCGCCCGCCTTGTCGTGCTGACGGATGGTGGCCAGGAAGGCGTAGAGCTTGGCGACGGCCGAGTTGAAGCGGAAGTGCTCGACGCCCTCGCTGACGGCCTTGATGGCTTTGTGCGTCTCGCGGATCAGGGCGGCGTCCACATCGGCGTTGGCCGGGACAGCCGGGTCGAACGAGGCGTATTCGCCCCAGACGCGCTGAACGAAGCGGGCGGCGCCCTCGACGCCACCCGTCGACCACTGGATGTCGCGTTCGGGCGGGCTGTCCGACAGGATGAACAGGCGGCCGGCGTCGACGCCATAGGCGGCGATGATGTCCTGAGGCGCGACCACGTTCTTCTTGGACTTGGACATCTTTTCGATGTCGCCGATGGAGACTGCGGCGCCGGTGGACAGGCGGGTGGCGACGCGTTTGCCGTCCACCGTCTCGATGCGCACGTCGGACGGCTCGACCCAGCGCGGCTTGCCGCTGTCTTCATGGCCGTCGAAATAGGTCTCGTGGACCACCATCCCTTGGGTGAACAGGCCCGCGAACGGCTCCTTCACGTCCATCAGGCCGGCGTCCGACAGGGCACGGGTGATGAAGCGGGCGTAGAGCAGGTGTAGGACCGCGTGCTCTACGCCGCCGATATATTGATCGACGGGCAGCCATTTGGCGGCGGCGGCCTTGTTGATCGGCTCGGCCGCCTTGGGATCGGCGAAGCGGGCGAAATACCAGCTGGAATCGACGAAGGTGTCCAGCGTGTCCGTCTCGCGTCGGGCGGCGCCGCCGCACGACGGACAGTTGACGTGTTTCCACGTCGGGTGACGGTCCAGCGGGTTGCCCGGTACGTCGAAGGTGACGTCCTTGGGCAGTTCGACCGGCAACTGGTCGGCCGGAACCGGCACGACGCCGCA
This sequence comes from Brevundimonas sp. LPMIX5, assembly GCF_003576505.1. Classification (NCBI taxonomy): domain Bacteria; kingdom Pseudomonadati; phylum Pseudomonadota; class Alphaproteobacteria; order Caulobacterales; family Caulobacteraceae; genus Brevundimonas; species Brevundimonas sp. LPMIX5. The sequence goes on along the minus strand of NZ_QWTZ01000010.1, from coordinate 83,158 downwards.
GGCCTCGCAGTGGATGATCGGGATGGGGCAGCCCCAGTAGCGCTGGCGGCTGACGCCCCAGTCGCGCAGGCGGTAGATGGTCGCGCCTTGGCCCGTTCCGGCTGCCTCGATGCGGCGGATGGCCTCGGCCTTGGCGGTCTCGATGTCCAGACCGTTCAGAAAGTCGGAATGGAAGATGGAGCCGGGGCCGGTATAGGCCTCGTCGGCCACGGCGAAGTCGTCGCCCGCGCCTTCGGGGCGGACGACCGGGATCACCGGCAGATCGTATTTGCGGGCGAAGTCCAGATCGCGCTGGTCATGCGCCGGGCAGGCGAAAATGGCGCCCGTTCCGTAGTCGGACAGAATGAAGTTGGCGATCCACACCGAAACCTCGGCGCCGGTGAAGGGGTGAATGACCTTGAGGCCCGTATCCCAGCCGATCTTCTCGGCCTGTTCGATGTCGGCCTGGCTGGCGCCGCCCTTGCGGCATTCGGCGACGAAGGCGGCGACCTTGGGGTCGGCCTCGGCCAGTTGCTTCGAGATCGGATGATCCGGGGCCAGACCCATGAAGCTGGCGCCGAACAAGGTGTCCGGGCGGGTGGTGTAGATCTCCAGTCCGTCATCGAAACCAGCCGGAGCGGCGCCCGCCCAGGCCCATTTCATCTGCAGGCCCTTGGATCGGCCGATCCAGTTTTCCTGCATCAGGCGGACTTTTTCCGGCCAGCGGCCTTCAAGCTCGGCCAGGCCGTCGATCAGATCATCCGCATACTGAGTAATGCGCAGGAACCACTGGTTCAGCTTGCGTTTTTCGACCACGGCGCCCGAGCGCCAGCCGCGCCCGTCAATGACCTGCTCATTGGCCAGGACGGTGTTGTCGACCGGGTCCCAGTTGACCACGCCGTCCTTGCGATAGACCAGGCCCCGCTTGAACAGTTCGAGGAACCATTCCTGCTGTTTGCCATAGTATTCGGGGTCGCAGGTGGCGAACTCGCGGCTCCAGTCCAATGACAGGCCCAGCAGCTTCAGCTGGTCGCGCATCGTCGCGATGTTGGACCAGGTCCAGTCGCCGGGGTGGACGCCGCGCTCCATCGCCGCGTTCTCGGCCGGCATGCCGAAGGCGTCCCAGCCCATCGGGTGCAGCACGTCATAGCCGCTGGCCCGCTTCCAGCGCGCCACCACATCGCCCATCACATAGTTGCGGGCGTGGCCCATGTGGATGTTGCCCGACGGATAGGGGAACATCTCCAGGACGTAGTATTTCGGGCGGCCGGTGTCGGCGTTGGACACCGAAAAGGCGTCGGCCTCGGCCCATCGGGCCTGTTGGCGGGGTTCGGCGGTCTTAGGCTCGTAACGGGCCACGGCGTATCCTGAGGCGGCGCCTCAGGCGCAAAGCTTGAGGCGGGCCTGAGGACGCATTTGAGACGAAAGGTGAGGCGCGGCCGGTCCTTAGCGACGGGCCGCGTTGGCGAGGTTGAGCTGGCGCGCCTTGGTCAGGATGGCGTTCTCTAGATCGGTTTCGGTCTGGGCCGCGACCGGAGCCGAGACCCAGGCGCCCGAGGCGTCCTTGACTTCCTTGGTCACGGCGACGTTGAGGGCGTCGGCGCGCAGACGGCGATCCAGGATGAAGACGGTCGCCTTGAAACGCTCATTCGGCGTCTGCGGATTGACGTACCAGTCATAGTTCACCACGCCGCCCCAGGGGTCGGCGCTGGCCAGAGGCATGAAGGACAGGGTGTCCAGGGTGGCGCGCCACAGATAGGCGTTCACGCCGATGCCCAGCTGGGCTTCCATGCTGGGCGCCTTGGCCTTGGAGCCGCCGCCGACGAAGGGCAGGCTGGAGCAGCCGCCGAGCAGCAGTCCCGAGGCGATCAGGGCGACCGCAGCGCCGCGAACAAGAGCCATTCCATAGTCTCCGTAAAGGGGTGGACGACGTACGCCGGGCGCTTCCGAGGGCCCCCCGAGGGGCGATCATCGAAAGAGACCGCGCGCGCACGCGCCGCAGCGACGCTCTATAACACGCTGAAAAGGGGCTATGACAAGGCGAACCGGCGTTCCTCGCCGCCAATATCGACGGCAAAAGGTCGGAACGGCGTGACGCAGGCGCCACAGGGGCCGCCGGAGTCGCCTCTAACCGTGATCGCTTGGCTTCCATGCGTTGACCGCGAGGCTCGAGTCCATATCTTATCCCCAGGTCGGATGGTTCCGGCTCGTCAATAACGGATCGGCGGCTCAAGTCGGTCTTTTGGGTAGGTGGAATGCGTTTCGTCGCCGTCATCGCTGGATGCGTGGGCGCCCTGGCCTTGGCCGGGATGACGAACGACGCCTCGGCTCAGACGCGAGCCCGCACCCCCTCCGTCAATCTCAGCGATATCGCCGCCCAGTCCTCGACCACGCCTACAACCCCGGCCCAGCGTCGCGGCCTGCGCTGGAACGAGAACGGCCGCTGGGGTCTGAACTTCAACCTGAACCAGCCGGTCGGCCGCGAAGCCGACTGGGGCGATGTCGAGGCCGGGGCCTATTACCGCCTCAGCCCGCGCCTGCGCGTCGGCGCCGCCGCGAACCTGGCCTCGCCTGAAGTCGACCCGGCCCGGGCGCCCGAAAGCGCCGCCGACCGCCGCGCCGCGCCGCGCGTACGGCTTGAGACCATCTTCAAGTTTTAAGTCCTAGCCGGCGAAGGCCGTCTGGATCGCCTCCACGCCCGCTAGCCCGCTCGCGCCTGTTGACGGCAGCCGGGAGGCGTTGGCCGCCGTGATTCCGCCCAGAGCGTAGACCGGGCAGGGGGCCAGGGCCGCCAGAGCCGAAAATCCTTCTACCCCCAACGCTGGCTTGACCGCAGAAGCGCCGCCCGCGGGGAAGACCGGCGACAGCACAAGGGCGTGCAGATCCCGCGCCGTCCGCACTGCTTTCGTGGAATGGGCCGCCCCGGTCAGCAACCAGTCCGGCCGTCGTCCTGACAAGGCATAGGCGGCCGAAAGCGCCCGTTCGGGCAGGTGCACGCCGTCCGCCCCGATCTGCTCGGCCAATTCGGCGTCCAGCCCCACCAGCAGCCGAACCCCGGCCCTGTGCGTCGCCTCGCGCAGGCGCTGTCCGGTCTCCACTCGATCCGCGGCGCCGAAGTGACGGAAGACCACGCCTGCTCCGGCAGGCAGTCGGGCGGCTGTCTCCCACGGACGGGGCGTACGCGCCGGGTCGGTGAAGAAAAGCAGGGGAGGCAGGGTGCGACCGCCCTGCGGCGCCGTGAGCGCCAGGGCGCGGGCGGCGTCCCACAGACTTTGCGCTTCTTCGGACAGGGTGTCAGACAGGGGCATCATGACCGTCCCTAATCCCGCCGCCGCCGTTTCGTCCATCGCTGACCGCTTCGCCCAGGTGCGGGGCCGCATCGCCGAGGCGACAAAGGCGGCGGGCCGCGACCCGGCCTCGGTGGTGCTGACCGCCGTGTCCAAGACGCAAGGGGCACAGGCGCTGCAGGCGGCGCTGGACGCCGGCCAGCGCGTGTTCGGCGAGAACCGGGTGCAGGAGGCGCAAGGCCACTGGGCGGCCCGTCGCGCCGCCCTGCCGGATCTGGAACTGCGCCTGATCGGCCCTTTGCAGACCAATAAGGCGCTGGAAGCGGTCGAACTGTTCGACGTCATCGAGACGCTGGACCGTGAACGGCTCGCCGCCGCTCTGGCGGCCGCCATGACGCGGGCGGGACGGCGCCCCAGCGTGCTGGTTCAGGTCAACACTGGCGCCGAGCCGCAGAAGGCGGGGGTGCTGCCCGGCGACGCCGACGCCCTGATCGCCGCCGCCCGCGACCGATACGGCCTGAAGGTCGAGGGCCTGATGTGCATTCCGCCCGCCGATGAAGACCCGGCTCCGCATTTCGCCCTGCTGGCCGCCATCGCCGCGCGTAACGGCCTGGGTGTGCTGTCGATGGGCATGAGTGGGGATTATCAGACGGCGATTGCGGCGGGGGCGACCCATGTTCGGGTCGGTTCGGCCCTGTTCGGGGAACGAAATACGGCGCCTGCGACCTCTTAGGACGCAATATCCTGTCCGGCGCCCTTGGCGTTCGGCCCAAGCCTCGCCATTCTAAAGAGACCATGCGCACGCCCAAGACCATTCTGATCATCGACGACGACGACGACCTGCGCGAGGCCTTGGCCGAGCAGCTGGCGCTTCACGAGGAATTCCGCCCGGCTCAGGCTGCGACGGCGACCGATGGAGTGCGTCAGGCCAAGGAGGCGCGCGCCGACCTCATCCTGCTGGACGTCGACCTTCCAGACATGGACGGCCGCGAGGCCTGTCGCCTGATCCGCAAGGCCGGGATTTCGACCCCGGTCATCATGCTGACGGCGCAGTCGTCGGACTCCGACGCCATTCTGGGCCTCGACTCCGGGGCCAATGACTATGTCACCAAGCCGTTCCGGTTCGCCGTCCTGCTGGCGCGCATCCGCGCCCACCTGCGCAGCCATGAACAGTCCGAGGACGCCGTCTTCCAGGTCGGCCCCTATGAGTTCCGCCCGGCCTCCAAGCTGATGGTCGACGACAAGGGCAAGAAGGTCCGGCTGACGGAAAAGGAAACCAACATCCTGAAGTACCTCTATCGCGCCGGGGCCAAGCCGGTGTCGCGCGAAGAGCTGCTGACGGAGGTGTGGGGCTACAACGCCGGGGTCACCACCCACACGCTGGAAACCCACATCTACCGCCTGCGTCAGAAGATCGAGGCCGAGCCGGGTCAGGCGCGGCTGCTGCTGACCGACGCCGGCGGCTACCGCCTCCAGCCTTGATTTGCTGATGAGCGAACGCCGCCCGACCCCGCCGCTGGTGGCGCTTCGGGCGTTCGACGCGGCGGCCCGCCACGGCAGCTTCCGCGAGGCGGCCGAGGAACTGGGCGTCACCCCCGGCGCCGTCAGCCGCCATGTGAAGGCGCTGGAGATGCGGCTGGGCCTGCGCCTGTTCGACCGCTTCAACCGCTCGGTGCGGCTGACCGCCGATGGCGTCCGCCTGGCCCAGGGCGTCGCCGACGCCTTCGAGCGGCTGGAAAGCGCCCTGGACGCCGTGCGGCCCGGCCGCTCGCGTCAGTTGCGGATCAGCGCCCTTCCGTCCCTGGCCAGCAAATGGCTGTCCCCGCGTCTGCATCGGTTCAGCGAGGACAATCCCGACCTCGACCTGATCGTCTTCGCCGAGGACCGCATCGCCGACCTGTCGAACGGCGAGGCGGATGTGGCGTTGCGCTATGGCGAAGGCCCTTATCCGGGCCAGGTAGCGCGGCGGCTGGTCAATGAGCGGCTGATCCCGGTCTGCGCCCCGTCCTTCGCCGCTGCGCGGCGGTTGAACCAGCCTTCCGATCTGCTGGACGTGGTGCTGATCCACGAGACCTGGCACGACATGCCCTACGCGAACCGACTCGGCTGGAAGGCCTGGTTCGAAAGCGCCGGAGTCGAGGATCCGCGCGTGAACCATCTGCGCGGCCCTCACTTCAGCCACAGCCATCTGGCGCTGGAAGCCGCCTTGTCGGGGCGGGGCGTGGCCCTGACCTCGGCGCCCCTGGCGGCGGAGGAGCTTCGCGAGGGGCGGCTGATCCAGCCGGTCGACCACGCCCTGACCAATGATCTGGCCTATTGGGCCGTGGTCCTGCCCGAACGGGCGGACGAACCCAAGCTGCGCCGCTTCCTCAACTGGATCGTGGCGGAATCACGGCCCGATCGGGACGCAGAAGCGGATCAGGTGACTTAAACTCACTCGATGCGGCCGAACCGTGGTTTGTCTTTCAGGGTCGCGCTTCCTATCTTGAGGCTGTTCGGAACTCCCTCGCCGAAAGGAACTCAATCATGAAACTCGTGCATCCCCGCGCTTCGGGCTTCTCGTTCGAAGGCGTCGTCGTCTTCACCGGCAGCGTCACCCTGATCCTGCTGGGCGTCCTGGCCGGCGCCGCCCTGCTGGGCGCTGCCTGACATCAGCTCAACGCGGGCGCCATTCGCTGAGAAGGGCGCCCGTGGCTCCATCCTCGAAGGCCAGCCGGTCCAGCCGCAGGGCGGCGACGCAGACCGGACGGCTTTCGGCGTCCTTCTGGACGCAGTGGACGGCTTTTCCGTCCGCAAAGGCGGTCAACCGCCCCTCCAGACGCAGCGCATAGCCTCCCGGCGCCGGTGTCGGATCGACGCCCCTGTCTCCTCGAATGACATGGACATAGGCCTGGCCCTGACGGCGGCCCAGGCGCGAGCCGCCCGTCTCGAACACGGCCGCCAGTCCTGAGGTGCGCTCCGTCTGAACGGACGGCTGAGGCGCAGGCGAAACGACACCCTCGGCCTCGGATTTGCTTTCTACTTCAGCTTCTTGCGCTGGCTGGAGAGCCGTCTGCGCGGCCTCGCTTGGGCGACAGGTTTCCAGCCCGCTCCAGGGACGGGCGATCCAGAATCCTTCGACCGCCTCCCAGGGACTGGAAGTCGCCGCGTCGTCAGCGCCCGCCGTGACGACCAGGCCGGACGCGGCGAAATCTTCAGGCAGAACTCTCAGCATCAGGCTGCCGTCGTCTCCGCGCGCCAGCGTCGGCAGGCCCGGCTGCGCCTGCTCGGTTGATCCTGCGCCTTCGCAGCCGAAAGGCAGACGCACCGATACGGTCCGTCCGCTCAGAGCCGCGTCGCGCGGGCGGCCGTCGGCCGTGGCGGTTCTCGCTTCGGTCAGGGCGGCCAGCAGGGCGGCGCGGTTCAGGGTGGAGTCCAGCACGACCGTCGGCGGGGCGGGCGCCGGAGCTTCGGGCGCGGCGGGCTCGGACGGCTTCTGGCACGACGCCAGAAGGGGCAGGACGGCCGCCAGGGCGATCGGCGCGGCGAGACGGGTCGTTGTGATCGACATGGAAGCAGCCTAACACGGGAATGACGGATTGGCGCCCCGGCCCGTGAACGGGTCCGGCGTCTGGCGGAACAGGGGCTCTTGCGCGGGTGACGCTGGACCAGATTATCGCTCTCGTCGTCCTGATCGTCGTGGTCGGGGTGATGATCCATGGACGTCTGCGGTCCGATGTGGTGGCGCTCAGCGGCGCGGCGGCCCTGCTGTTGTTCGGCGTGGTGCGCCCGGTGGAGGTTCAGGGCGCCTTCGCCAGCCCGGCCATCATGGCCCTGGCGGGGCTGTTCGTCATCGCCTACGCGATGGAGCTGTCGGGCCTGCTGGCCTGGCTGATCCGCAAGGCCAAGGGCATGACCCGGGTGTTCGGGCGACACGCCGTGTGGATCGTGATCGGCCTGTGTGGCGCGGTCGGCGGCTTTCTGAACAACACGCCGGTGGTGGTGCTGGCGGCGCCGGTGGTCCGCGACATGGCCCTGTCGCTGGGCCTGTCGCCCAAGCGGTTCCTGATGCCGCTCAGCTATGCGGTCATCATGGGCGGTCTGCTGACCCTGATAGGCACCTCGACCAATCTGCTGGTCAGCGACATGGCCCGCAATACGGGTCAGCCGGTCTTCTCTCTGTTTGAAATCACGGGCGTGGGTCTGTGCATCGCCACGGTCGGCGGCCTTTATCTGTATTTCATCGGCTCGCGGGTGCTGGAGAAGACCGCCGCGCGCGATGAGGCCGAAATGGCGGCGCGCCGGGAAGCCGAGGAGGCCGGTAAGGGCAAGCGCAGCCTGCTGTCGTCCTTCCGCCTGCCGTGGCTGATGGAACAGCGCGCCAGCCCCGGCGGGTCGGGCGATGCGGTGCTGGGCAATGTCGATCTGTATGAAAAAGGCGCCGAGCGGCCGCTGGAGCTGAAACGCGCCCTGGCGTCTCTGGCCGTTTTCGTCGCCGTGGTCGTCGCCTCGGCCTTCGGTCTGGCGCCCATTGCGGCCTCGGCCTTCGCCGGGGCGGTGGCTCTTATATTGATGCGGGTGATCACCGCCGAGGAAGCCTATGCCGGGCTGAGGCCGGAAATCCTGCTGCTGGTGGCGGGTATGGTGGTCATCGGCTCGTCGCTGGAGGTGACGGGTCTGGCGCAGGCCGGCGCCGACGCCCTGATCGACGTGATCCGCCCCTATGGGCCGTGGGCGGCGCTGTTCGTGTTTTACGGCGTGACGTTGTTCGCGACGGACATCCTGTCGAACGCCACGGTGGCGGTGCTGTTTTCGCCGATAGCCGTGGCCATAGCGGCGGCGCTGGGGGTGGATGCGCGACCGTTTCTGGTGGCGGTGATGATGGCGGCGTCGGCCGCCTTCGCCACGCCCTTCAGCTATCAGACGAATGTGCTGGTCTATCAGATGGGCAATTACAGCTACATGGACTTCGTGAAGGTCGGCCTGCCGCTGAACCTGATCACCTGGGCCACAGGCATGGCGGCGATCCCGATCTTCTTCCCGTTCTGAGGCGGGTTCAGACGTCCAGATCCATCACGACCGGGGCGTGGTCGCTGGGCCGCTCCCATTCGCGCACCGTGTCGAGGATGCGGGCGCTGCCCTTTACCACGGCGGGGGTCAGGCCGGGCGAGGTCCACAGGTGATCGAGGCGCAGGCCCCGGTTCGACTTGCGGAAATCCTTGGCGCGATAGCTCCACCAACTGGCCAGTTTGACCGGATCGGGAATCTGGTCGCGCACCACATCGGCGAAGCCTCCGGCGTCCTGAAGCCGGTAGAGGGTCTCGACCTCGCCGGGGGTGTGGCTGACCACCTTGGACATGAAGCGGTGGTTCCAGACGTCGTTCTCGCCCGGCGCGATGTTGAAGTCGCCGGCCAGGACCAGAGGCCGCTGGCGGTCGCGGGTCTTCATCTCGGCGGTCAGCCGTTCATAGAAGTCCATCTTGTGATCGAACTTGGGGTTCAGCGCCCGATCCGGCAGATCCCCGCCCGCTGGAATGTAGAAGTTCTGCACCTCCACGCCTTCGACCACGGCCGAGACGCAGCGGGCGTGACCCTCGCGGCAGACGTCCAGCCTAGGGCTGTCAAGGATGGGCAGACGGCTGGCGATGGCTACTCCGTGCCACCCCTTCTGGCCGCCGATCCGCAGGTAGGGCAGGCCCATGTCGATGAAGGCCTGACGCGGGAACTGATCCTCGGTGCATTTGATCTCCTGCAGGCACAGGACGTCCGGGGCGTTCTCGGCGACGAAACGGGCGACCTGATCGATGCGCAGGCGGACCGAGTTGATGTTCCAGGTAACGATGCGAAGGCTCATGCCACGGGCCTTAGCAGCTTGGCGGGGCAGGGTCTAAGCCGACGATCGGGCAGGGCCGTCATCTAAATAAAAAGACGCCCGGAGCCTTGCTCCGGGCGCTTGAAGTTCGTCTCTCTCGCCGCCAGGCGGGGATGAATCCGTGGCGGGCGGGACGGCCGCCGCCGTCCTGTGCCCAAAGTGTCACGGGCAACAAAAAAGGTCAAACTGTCATCGTTGTAATTTATGTGTGCCGATCACGTCACGTTTGTGACGTCAGTTGCGGCGGTTGCGACGGGTCGGATCGCGCAGCTGGAACAGGCTGGCGGCCAGTCCGGGCGCGGGCTCCAGCGTGGTCAGCTGTACTCGGGTGCGCGAGCCTTGGGCATCGGTGATGGTCCACTCCTGAAGGCGGACAGGCGACCCGGCGAAGGCCAGGATGACAGAGCCCTCGTTCGGCCGTTTGGCGTCGCGGGCGGTGATGGCGAAGGCGCCCGAATCCATGCGTGTCACCCGGTCGATGGTCACGCCCTGATCCAGCCGGACCTCGCGCGCCAGGAAGGTCGACAGCGGCGTCTGGCCCAGCGGCGCCTGACGGAAGACATTCAGGCGCGGGTCCCAGCGGCTGACGTTATTGCCGTCGGCCACCACCAGCAGGCCAGCCGGTTCGGTGTATTCGAACCGCATCTTGCCGGGGCGCTGCAGATAATAGCGACCGGTGCGGCGTTGATTGTTCGGACCGGTTTCGACGAAGGCCCCCTGAGCCGTGGTCATGGCGGTCAGATAGGTCTGGGCCTGACGCAGCACGGCCTGATCCTCGGCCGACAGCCCGGCCTGAGCCAGGACGGCGGCGGGTGCGGCGGCGAGCGCGACCAGGGCGGCGGAGCCGAGGCCGAAGGCGCGGCGGGAAATGCTCATGTCTTTTCTTCTCCCGTTCTGAACGGTTTTCGACCCGATGAGGATGAGGACTTCATCCGGCAGGCTGATGACGCCAGCCTGACCATATTCCGGCGCTCCGATGAAGCGGCGTTCATTGTTTAGTGTCATAGCGCTCGCCGCGCGGCGGCTCGCTGCTTGAGGACGTGAGGCGTTTAAGCGTCGACTGAACCGCTGGGTTCCCAAGCGTGCGCTCGTGATTGGCGCTGAAGCAGCGAGCCGCCGCGCGGCGAGTGATAGCGCCCGGCGGCAAAGCCGCCGCCTCGGCGAAGCCGATCACACCATAGGAGGCGGCCCGGCCAGCACTTCGCGCTTGCCGGCGTGGTTGGCGGGGCTGACGACGCCTTCCTGCTCCATGCGTTCGATCAGGGTGGCGGCGCGGTTGTAGCCGATCTGAAGGCGGCGCTGGACGTAAGAAGTTGAGGCCTTGCGGTCGCGCGTGACCACAGCCACGGCGCGGTCATACAGGTCGTCCCCGGTGCCGCCGCCGTCTTCGCCCATGGCGCCGTCGCCGTCGCCGTCCGGTTCGTCGGTGATCAGGTCGAGGTATTCGGGCTCGGCCTGGGCGCGCAGGTGTTTACAGACTTCCTCAACTTCCTGATCGCCGACGAAGGGGCCGTGCAGACGGGTGATGCGTCCGCCGCCCGCCATGTAGAGCATGTCGCCCTGACCCAGCAGTTGCTCGCCGCCCTGTTCGCCCAGGATGGTGCGGCTGTCGATCTTGGAGGTGACCTGGAAAGAAATCCGGGTCGGGAAGTTGGCCTTGATGGTGCCGGTGATGACGTCCACCGACGGGCGCTGCGTCGCCATGATCAGGTGGATGCCCGCAGCGCGCGCCATCTGGGCCAGACGCTGGACGGCGCCTTCCACATCCTTGCCCGCGACCAGCATCAGGTCGGCCATCTCGTCCATGACCACGACCAGATAGGGCATGGGCTCGGGGCGGATCTTCTCGCTCTCGTAGACGGGGCGGCCCTGTTCGTCGAAGCCGGTCTGGACGGTGCGCTCGAAATGCTCGCCCTTTTCCTGCGCCTCGCGGGCGCGGTCGTTGTAGCTGGCGACGTTGCGGACGCCGAGCTTGGACATGCGGCGATAGCGGTCCTCCATCTCGCGCACGGTCCACTTCAGGGCCACGACCGCCTTCTTGGGATCGGTCACGACCGGCGCCAGCAGGTGCGGGATGCCGTCATAGACCGACAGCTCCAGCATCTTGGGGTCGATCATGATGAAGCGGCACTCGGCGGGCGAGTGGCGATACAGGATCGACAGGATCATGGCGTTGACCCCGACCGACTTGCCCGAGCCGGTGGTGCCCGCGATCAGCAGGTGGGGCATTCGCGCCAGATCGGCGACATAAGGCTCGCCGCCGATGGTCTCGCCCAACGCCAGCGGCAGCAGATGACTCTTCTTGTCGTATTCGCCCGACGCCAGCAGGTCGCGCAGGAAGACGGTCTCGCGCTTGGCGTTGGGCAGTTCGATGCCGATGGCGTTGCGGCCCTGCACCACGCTGATGCGGCAGGCGCGGGCCGACATGGAGCGGGCGATGTCGTCGGCCAGGGCCACGACGCGGCCGTGCTTCACGCCGGGCGCGGGCACCAGCTCATACAGGGTGACGACGGGGCCGGGGCGGATCTGGTCGATCTGGCCGCGCACGCCGAATTCCTGAAGCACGCCCTCCAGCATCTTGGCGTTGGCCTTCAGCGATTCCTCGTCGACGGCGCCGCCGCGCTGGCCGGGCTTGGCCAGAATGCCCAGCGGCGGCAGTTCGAAGCCGCCCTCATTGGCGAAGTCGAAGGCCTGCTGGTCCGCGTCGCTGCGGACGGGCTTGGGCGCCTTGACCGCCGCCACCTTGGGTTCGGCCGGCCGGTTCGCGCGGGCCGAGGGCGGGGCGATGGGGGCGGGCGCCGCGTCCTCCCACGGCGGAGTATAGGCGTCGGCTTCGTCGGTCTCATCATAGGCGGCTGCAACCGAAGCCGAAGCAGCCGGGGCGGGTGCAGACAGAGGACCGTCGGCTTCCATCTCGTCGGCGTCCGGCAGGCGATGGCGCGGCTTGCGGGCCGGGGCGGCGGCCTCGGCGGCAGCGCGCGGGGTCTTGCCCGGTTTGGCGGCCTTGGCAGGACGGGCGGCGCGGGCCTCGGCGCCCTTCTGGGCGGCCCAGCCTGCGGTGTCGGTGAAGTCGCGCAGGCGCAGGCCCACGGTATAGGCCAGGCTCCACAGCGCCAGCGCCAGGAACAGCAGGCCCAGAATAATGCGCGCGGCCGGTACCTTCAGCGCGCCCAGACCGTTGGCGGCCAGGCCGGTGACGGCGTCGCCCCACAGCCCGCCCATGCCCGCCGCCAGCGGCCATTTCGCGGCCGCCGCCGGGGCCGACAGGGCGGCCGACAGCAGCAGTACGCCGGCGACGGCGCAGAAAACCTTGAACGGCGTCGGCTGCAGCCGGTGCTGCAGGGCGTCGCCGATCGCCACCGCCAGCCCGAAGGCGATCAGCAGCAGGACGGCCGGCCATGCGGCCAGCCCCAGCGACTGCATGATCAGATCGGCGAAGGTCGCGCCCGCGCCGCCCAGCCAGTTGGTCGGCGCCTGCGCCGATGCGGCGTTCCAGCTGGGGTCGGCCGGGTTCCACGAGATCAGGGCCACCAGCAGCAGGGCGGCCAGCATGGCCTGCAGCACTCCCCTGAACCGCACGGCGAAAGGCGCCGCCCAGACGATGCGGACGGTGCTCCAGACGCGTTGACCGAGCGCGAGGGCGGCGGACATGAAGGCGGACCCCCAGAAATGGGACTGACAGCGGGACTCCGATCCCTAATGCCTCGCATAAGGTTAAAGCGGCATTTACCAGCCCGGTCTTTGCGGGCGGGATGAGCCCTTATGTCCCATTCGGCGGGCGGGCTTGAGGTGGCGTGACGCGCGATAGGGGCCTAGAACGAGAGCATGAGCGGATCGGACGACTACGACATCATCATCGCCGGCGCCGGGCTGGTTGGGGCGACCTTTGCACTGGCGGCGGCGCAGGGCGGCCTGCGCCCTGTCATGGTGGACCCTCAGCCCTTTGACGCCCAGATGGCGCCGACCTTCGACGGGCGGGCGACGGCCATCTCCTACGCCAACTTCCGCATGCTGAAGGCTCTGGGGCTGGGCGAGGCGCTGGAGCCGCACGCCTGCCGCATGGACCGCATTCTGGTGACGGACGGTCGCCGTCCGGGCGCCGCCAGCCGCAAGCCTTCGGCCGCCTATATCCGTTTCGATGCGGACGAGATCGGCGACCGCAATGGCGGAGAGCCGCTGGGCTATATGGTCGAGAACCGCCGCCTGCGCGCCGCCCTGGCCGAGTTGGTGAACGCTCAGGGGCTGGAGGTCCGCGCTCCCGCCGCCGTGGCCGATGTGGCCGTCGGGCCGGGTCGTGCGACGGTGACGCTGAAGGACGGGTCGACCCTGTCGGCGCCGCTGGTGATCGGGGCGGAGGGCCGCAACTCGACCGTGCGCCGCGCGGCGGGCATCGACGTCTTCGGCTGGACCTATCAGCAGAGCGGCGTGGTCTGCACCGTCCGCATGGAGAAGCCGCACGGCAACGTCGCCCATGAGTATTTCCTGCCGGACGGCCCCTTCGCCATCCTGCCGCTGACGGAGAACCGGGCCAATCTGGTGTGGACCGAGAGCGCTCGCCGGGGCGAGGCCCTGCGCTCGGCCTCGGACGAGGCCTTCCACGCCCATTTGACGCGCCGGTTCGGCGACTTTCTGGGCGGGCTGACGATCAAGGGGCCGCGCTTCGTCTATCCTCTGTCGCTGCAGCTGGCCGAGCGCCTGACCGCGCCGCGCATGGCCATCATCGGCGACGCCGCCCACGGGGTGCACCCGGTGGCGGGGCAGGGGCTGAACATGGGCCTGAAGGACGTCGCGGCCCTGTCCGAGGTGCTGACCGAGGCCGCCCGCATCGGCGAGGATATCGGCTCGGAGCTGGTGCTGGAGCGTTACGCCCGCTGGCGCCGGTTCGACACGGCGGCGCTGGCGGCGGGCTTTGACGGCTTCGTGCGCCTGTTCTCGAACGACATCGCCCCGGTGCGGTTGGCCCGCGATCTGGGCATGGCGGCGGTCAACCGCATCGCCCCCCTGCGCCGCGCCTTCATGCACGAGGCGGGCGGAGCGACGGGGGATCTGCCGAGGCTTCTCCGAGGAGAAGCGCTTTAAAAGAGGCCCTATCGCTCGCCGCGCGGCGGCTCGCTGCTTGAGGGCCGTTGTCGGCGTTCTTTTGCCCGCGCGTAGAGCGTGTCAGTCCAGCGGGCGGGCGTCTTCGGCCAGCATGATCGGCACGCCGTCGCGGATGGGGAAGGCCAGTTTGGCGCCCGCCGAGACCAGCTCGTTGCGCTCGCGGTCATAGGTCAGGCGGCCGCGCGTGACCGGGCAGACCAACACCTCCAGCAGGCGGGGATCGACCGAGACGGGGGTGTTGAAGGCGTCGCTCATGATTTTTAGTTTCCTATCGTTCGCGCCGCGGGCGCTCACTGCTTGAGGAAGTTAGAGCCCGGCCCTATCGCTCGCGCCGCGGGCGCTTGCTGCTTGAGGGCGCCGGGCGCCCCATTCTGTTGGCCGTGTGTTTATCGCGTCGAGCTTGCTGAGACTACTGCATCGCCGGTCCGGGTTCGTCGTCGTCGGGGGCGATGGCTTCGATGCGGAGAAGGGCGGTCAGGGCGGCTTCGCGGTCGATCAGGGTCAGGGCCTCCAGCAAGGCCTGTTTTTCGGGCGCCTCGAAGGGCAGGCCCATCGCCAGGCTGTTGACCAGCGCCTCCTGCGGCGCGGCGCGGGCGGTGTCCCAGTCGATGTCCAGACCGCGCCCGGACAGATAGGGCGCCAGGGCCGACAGGAAGGGCTCGCGGTCGAAGGCCTCGTCGGGATCGGGCGCGCGCAGGTCGGCTTCATAAGGCAGGAAGTCGGCGCGCACCTGCCGATAAGGGGTGCGCACCTGCATCTCGGTCGCCACGACGAAACGGCACACCCCGGTCAGGGTGATCAGATAGCGCCCGTCCGAGGTCTCGGCGAAGCTGGTGATCCGCCCGGCGCAGCCGACGCGGGTCAGGGGCGGATTGACCCCGGCGGGGCCGACCGGCTGGATCAGGCCGATCATCCGGTCGCCCGCCATCGCATCATCCACCATGTTCAGATAGCGCGGCTCGAACACGTTCAGCGGCAGCTGGCCCCGCGCCAGAAGGATGGACCCCGGCAAGGGAAAGACCGGGATCACCTGCGGAAGTTCGCTGGCCTTGACGTAGCCCTGAGCCATGATCGCGCCGTTACGAGAACAGGATGGAGGACAGGCGCCGTCGTCCATCGCGGGCGACTTCGCTGTTGGGGCCGGCGGCCTCGAATACGGTCAGCAGCTGCTTGCGGGCGGCCTGTTCGTTCCACTCGCGGTCGGCCTGAACGATGGCCAGCAGATGATCGACCGCCCCCTTCAGATCACCCGCCGAGGCCAGGGCCTTGGCCATGTCGAAGCGGGCTTCGTGGTCGTTTTTGTTCGCCGCCAGCTTGGCCTCCAGCTCGGCGGTCGCGCCGGTCGGGGCGGCCGAGGCCAGGGACAGCTGGGCGCGTACGGCCTGAACCGTCGGCTCGGTCGAGTCGGCCGGGGCCATGGCGATGGTCTGGGCCGCCTGCTCGGCGTCGCCCTCGGCCAGATAGACGCGGGCCATGCCGGCGATGGCCTTCTGGTTGTCCGGCTCCATCGTCAGCACATGGGCGAAGGCCTGGGCGGCGCCGCCCAGATCATTGAGGGTCAGGGACTCCTCGCCCAGCGACAGCAGTTGCTCGACGTCGGTGTTGACGCCTTCGCCGCCGGTCAGCTTGTCGATGAAGGCCTTGATCTGGCTGTCGGGCACGGCGCCCTGAAAGCCGTCGACCGGCTGGCCGTTGACGAAGGCGTAGACGGTCGGAATCGACTGCACGCGCAGCTGGCCCGCATAGGCCGGGTTGGCGTCGACGTCGATCTTGACCATCTTCACCGCCCCCTTGGCGGCGCGCACGGCCTTCTCCAGCGCGGGGCCCAGCGTGCGGCACGGGCCGCACCACGTGGCCCAGAAATCGACGATGACCGGCTGATGCTTCGAGGCCTCGACCACGTCCTGCATGAAGGAGGCGTCCGTGCCGTCCTTGATCAGGTCGGGCGGGGTGGTCAGGGACGGGTCGGCGAAGGTCATGGTCGGGTCCGCAAGGCAAGACGAAGGAAGATAACGGATCAGATGGCGTCGGGATGCGTGCGCATCAAGCCGCAAGCGCGCCTTGCCGCATGGGAAGGCGCCAGAAGCGGAAAAAGAGAGTCCAATTCGTCTGAATCGTCTGAAATCTCCCTATGAGAGGGGGCAGTCTAACACAGGGGCGGAGGGGGGATGGTTGATTGCGCCGTATCCTTCTCCCCTTGTGGGAGAAGGAAGAGGATCTACAACCGGTCCATTCTCAGCCAGCGGGCGTCGCCCAGCCAGGCGGTCTTCAGCGCCTGATCGGCGGCGGCGGCTTCGGCGGCGCGGCCCTGGGCGGCTTCGGCGCGGGCCAGGCCGTAGAGGGCCCAGCCGTTGTTCGGGGTCTGGGCCAGGGCGAGGCGGAAGGCCTCGGCGGCTTGATCCGGACGACCGGCCTGATACAGGGCGGCGCCCAGCGACTGAAGCACCGGATAATACCAGTAGGCCGGTTCCGTATAGGGCAGGGCGGCTTCCAGATCGGCGGCGCGGCGATAGTGGCCGGCCGCCTCGGCCGGACGGCCGCGCGCCATCGCCATGCGGCCTCGCGCCACGGCCTCGGCCAGGGTCAGCAGTTCGGGCGCCGGGACGCCTTGTTCCACCATGTCGGCGAAGGCGTCGGAGGATCGCAGGGCGGCCAACTGCGACAGTTCGCGGTCGAAGCCACGCTGGTCCCTTAGCCGGGCATAGGCGACGGCGCGGGCGTAGTGGCGCATGGCGACGGCGTAGGGCAGGCGGGCGTCGGCTTCAGGCGCGGCCAGGATAGCGCGCGGTCCGGCGAACTGGGCCAGGGCCTGATAGGGTGCGGCGTCGATCAACTGCACCCAGGCGATGCGGGCCGAAGTGTCAGGGTCCAGCACGGTGCGCAGACGCCGCGCCTCGCTCAGGGCCGTGTCCATGTCGCCGGCCATCTGGGCCGAGGCGACGATGAAGTGGATGTTGTGCGGATAATAGCCGTAGCGGACCAGGCTCTCGTCGCCCGTGTCGCGGATGAAGGCTTCATCCGCCCGCGCCGCCGCGACGTTCAGGCGGATGGAGTCGGCGTAACGGCCGCGCCGGACGTAGATGTGGCCGGGCATATGCACCAGGTGGCCGGCGCTGGCGGGGCGGGAAACGGCCATGCGGTCGGCCGCCGCCTCGGCGCGCGCGGGATCGGCGGCCTCCATCAGGTGGATGTAGAGGTGGGCCGCCTGCGGGTGATCGGGGGCGCGCGCCAGCACCGTCTCGATCAGGCGGATCGCCTCGCCGATGCGGCCGACGGGGGTGCGCTGGTCCGCCGCCCAATAGTTCCACCGCGTGGTGTCCATCGCCGCCTCGGCGGCCAGGACGGCGATGTCGTCATCGGCGGCGAAGCGGGCGGCGGCGGCCAGCATGGCGTCGGCGTATGCGGCGTCGAGCGTGGCGCGATCGGCCGCCGGATCGTTCGAATAGCGCAGCGCCAGCGCCTCGATCAGCACCTGTTCGCGCGGTGAGGCCCGGTCGCGCAGGGCCAGGGCGTGGTTCAAGGCCCTGAGCGCCGCCTCCCGGTCGCGCTCATCCATCGGCGCATTGATGTTGGGGCCTAACGCCATCGCCTCGCCCCACCAGCAGGCGGCGCAGTCGGGATCGCGGCCTTGCGCCTCGCGGAAGGAGCGCACGGCCCCGGCGTGACTGAAGCCGTAGGCCAGGGTCAGCCCCTGGCTGAAATAGCGTTGCGCCTCGGCGTCGTCGGTGGTCGCCCTGAACGGCGAGGCGGTCAGGTCGGGATAAAGGGGGATGGGTTGCGTCTGGCTGGCGGGCGCCGCTACGGCCGAGGCGACCAGCAGGCTGCGGGTCAGGCCGCCGCCGCCCCGGCCTTCCCCGCAGACGCCGCCGAAAAGGCCTTTGGGGCGTAGCATCATTGCGGCGTCCGACGATGGAAGGGCGGTCATCGGCCCGGCCAACACCAGACCGGCGCCGCCCACGGCGAAGGCTTTCCAGAACAGTCTCATGCACCGTCCCCTTCCAGGGCCTGACGCGATGGAACCGCCTTGCATGCGGCGTGTGATCGAACGTTGATCTTACGCTTCGCCGCTCCCGAGAAATAGTGCGGAAACAGAGCTTTCCGTGTCGAGCGCTGGCTAGGCGTTCAGACGTCGCTCGTCGGGGCGAAGAGTCAGGACGCGGACGCCGTCGCGGGTGACGGCGACGGTGTGCTCGAACTGGGCCGACAGCTTGCCGTCGGCTGTGACCACGGTCCAGCCGTCATCCTCGGTGCGGATGGTGCGGCGCCCCTGGTTCAGCATGGGCTCTATGGTGAAGACCATGCCTTCGCGCAGGGTCAGGCCGGCGCCGGGGCGGCCGAAGTGCAGCACCTGAGGCGCCTCGTGCATCTCGCGGCCGATGCCGTGGCCGCAGAAGTCGCGCACGATGGAATAGCCGCGCCGCGTCGCGTGCCGCTCGATGGCGTAGCCGACGTCGCCCAGGGTCGCGCCGGGACGCACGGCGCGGATGCCCTTCCACATGGCCTGATAGGTCGTCTCGACCAGACGTCGGGCGGGACCGGCGACCTGACCGATCAGATAGGTCTTGCTGGAGTCGGCGATGAAGCCGTTCTTTTCCAGGGTGATGTCCAGATTGACGATGTCGCCGTCCTTCAGCACGTCGTCGCGCGACGGCACGCCGTGGCAGACGACCTGATTGGGCGAGACATTCAGCACGAAGCCATAGCCGTACTGACCCTTGCTGGCGGGACGGGCGGCCAGGTCGTGGGTGATGAAGGCCTCGACCCGGTCATTGATCTCCAGCGTGTTCATGCCCGCCAGCGGCAGGCCGTCCAGCCAGGTGAAGACCGAGGCCAGCAGGCGCCCGGATTCGGCCATCAGTTCGATCTCGGCCGGGGTCTTGGTCATGCGGCGGCCTGATCCGTCGTCTGGTCGGGGGCGGCGACGCCCGCCGCCTTCAGCTCGCGCGCGGCCAGTTCCTGAAAGGACAGGCCGGGGTTCAGTTCGCCCAACATGCCGATCCTGATCCAGAAGGCGGCCTGGGCGTTGATCGAGCGGCACGAGACGCGACTGGCGCGGCGCAGCTGTTCGTGCAGTTCGTCCTCGATGTTGACGATGCCCATGGGGGCTTCTCCATATACGATATGTATATGGTTCATATAGAAGGCGCTGGCTTCAGTCCAGCGCGTCGAAGTCCACGACAATCGGCTGCCGCTCCAGCAGCGCCAGCACCTTGCGGAAGTCGTTCTGGCTCAGGGCGGTGGTGGCGGTGTTGGCCAGGGGGTGGAAGTTGACCACGTCGGCCTCCCACAGGCGCTGGTCCAGCACGAAGGTCACGCGGCGGTCCAGGTCGTTGATCAGACCCAGCGCCGTGACCGAGCCGGGGCGCACGCCCAGCGTCTCCCACAACAGGGTCTCATTGCCGAAGGAAAGGCGGTCCGAGCCCATGGCGCGGTGCGCCCGCTTCAGGTCGATGACCGTGTCCTGAGCGGCCGAGATCAGCCACAGGCGGCCCTTCTTGTCCTTGAGGAACAGGTTCTTGGTGTGGACGCCGGGCAGGGCGGCCTTCAACTCCAGTCCTTCCTCGACGCGGAAGACGGCGGGGTGGTCGTGGGTGGTCTGCGCGATCCCGTGCTCGGCCATCCAGGCCAGCAGGCGGGCGCGATCGTAGGCGGGTTCGGGGGCGGGCGAAGTCGGGGTTTGCGCGGCGAGGTCGGTGTTGGCGGTCATCTCGGTCTTGTCGGGCGGGCGGCGAGGGCGATAGGGGAGTGGGGCGACCCTCAGGGTCGTCACTTCATTCGTCAAGCTTGGGGAGCCGCGTCTTGGAACTGGAATGCTATCCGATGAATGCGCGTCCGTGCGACCTGGTGCCGGGCCGCCAGTCGCGCAACTGGATGGACGCCTTCGCCAGTCGACACCCCTATCGCTGTCTGCCTCTGACGATGGCCAACACCACGGGCTGGGAGATCCTGTGCCCGTTCGGCTTCACCGCCGAGTGGAACGGCGGGCCGTCGCAGAACGACATCACCATCACGCCCGACCGGCATCAGCCGGAGATGGACCACTTCGTCAGCTCGCACTTCTCGCGCGGGGTGCTGACGATGCACCCGCAGTATCTGTTCCGCACGCCGCCGGGCTGGGGCCTGATCGCGCAGGGCTCGCCCAACCACGTCAAGGACGGCATCCAGCCGCTGAGCGGCCTGATCGAGACGGACTGGCTGCCGTTTCCCTTCACCATGAACTGGATCTTCACGCGGCCGGGACGGGTGAAGTTCGAGAAGGGCGAGCCCTTCTGCTTCATCCTGCCGGTCGAACACCGCAAGGTGGAGCAGTTCGAGCCGGTGATCCGCTCGCTGGAGTCCAACCCCGGCATGAAGGGGCAGTTCGACGCCTGGAACCGGTCGCGGACGGATTTCAACACTCGTCTGGCTTCGGGCGATCCCGACGCGGCCAAGGAGGCGTGGCAGCGCTTCTACTTCAAGGGCGAGGTGCCGGAGGCCCTGGGCACGGCGCCGGCCACCCACTCCAACAAGCGCCGCCTGAAGAACCCCCGCGTCGGCTGACGCAGAAACGCCCGCCTCCGTCGCCGGAAGCGGGCGTTGTCGTTTCAGGGCCTCTCGTCGCTCAAGCAGCGAGCGACCGCGTCGCGAGCGTTAGCGGCCTACTTAAGACCCAGGCCGCATCACGCGCGGGCCGAGGTTGTTGATGACCTCGCGGGCGTCGAAGGCGTTCATGTCGCCGGCGGGCTTGGGACCACGCCCCATGACGATTTCGGCCGTGGCCTCATAGCGGTCGACCTGGCGGATGTCGCGGTCCCGCCCCCAGTAGGGGTCCCAGGTGCTCCAGTAGCCGCGCTGGTAGAAGCGCCAGGACGGACCCCAGTAGGGGCCGTAGCGATCGTAGTAGAAGGGGTCCGGCGTCGTGTAGAAGCGCGTGTCGCGGTCGGTGGCGCGGGTGACGGTGGCGAACCAGTCATAGCCGTTTTCGACCGTCAGTTCGGCCGAGCGCAGCAGCAGGGACATCTCGACCTGATCACGCGAGGTGACGGAATTGCCCGAAAAGCTGACGGCGTAGCGGTTGGCCTCCAGGCGCTGCTCGGCGTAGCCGCCGCGCTGGCCGTTCACGCCGGCGGGCTGATAAGGGGTGGCCGTGGCGCATGCGCTGAGGGCGAGCGCGCCCGCCAGGGCGATCAGCACCGGGGTCTTGCGAAGCTTGATCATGGAAAACTCTCCTTGAGCGTTCAGTGAACGCTCTTCGGTCTGAACGACGGGTGAACGGCCAAGTTCCAAATCGCGCTTCACAGACGTGAGACGATCAGGACGGCGGCCAGCAGCAGAAGACATCCGACGACTATGCCGAAGCCTTTGCGGAAACGCGGCGCGGTCATCTGTCGCGCCAGCGCCGCCCCGCCCAGGCCGTAGCCGCACATCGACAGGCCGTCCATGCCGATGGTGGTGACGGCGAACAGGGCCAACTGGGGCGTCAGCGGGCGGTTGATGTCCAGGAAGGGCGGCAGGACGGCGGTGAAGAAGAGGATGGCCTTGGGATTGGCGATCTGAACCATGAAGCCGTCGATCAGGGCGCTGCGCCCGCGCTTGACCTCGATGTGCGAAGGCTCGGCGGCGGTGGCGAAGGCGCCGCGCAGGGCCTTTACGCCCAGCCAGGCGACATAGAGGGCGCCCAGGACGGCGATGACGCGGAAGACCTGGGGGAAGGCCATCACCAGGGCGCCCAGGCCCAGGGCGGCGGCGCCGAACCAGACCAGGGTGGCCGAGTTCATGCCCACGACAGCGGTCAGGGCGGCGGCCTTGCCCTTCTCCATGCCCGTGGCGACGGCGAAGATGTTGGCGGGGCCGGGCGTCACCGCCATCACGGCCATGACGCCGACAAAAGCCAGATACAGATGCGGATCGACAGGAAGCGCGGCCATGAGGCCCTTTCGAGCGCGCCGGGCGCTGCGTCAAGCCGTCGCGGTCATCGGATCAGGTTTCAGAGGGAATCGGCGGGACGGGCGGCGAGGGCGGGACAGCCAGGGCGGCTTCGACCTCGTCCATCGCATCCAGGGCCTGGTCCATGCCGTACTGGGCGATCAGACCATAGGTGACCATGTGGTCGGGGTCGGCCTGAGCCCAGGCGCCGTTGGTCGACACGCTCTCGACCATCGGCGCGATCCCGGCGGTCGCCTCGCGTACGATGGCTTCGATGTCGATTTCGGCCAGGGCGGCCTGGGCGATCTGTCCGGCCTGGCGCGTCGCCTCGGCGGTGAAGTCGGCCACGTGCGGCTGATAGTCCGACCAGAGGGCGGCGATGCGCAGGCCCTTCTGGGTTTCGCTCAGGCTGTCGTCGGCCTGGATGCGTTCCGCCCTTGCGCCGAACTCCTCCATCTTCTGTTCGAAGACGGCGGCAGCGGATTCAAGGCGCAGTTCGGCTGAGGTCTTCTGCGTCTCGGCCACGGCGGTCGAGACCGGCAGCAGGGCCAGGGCGGCGGCCAGGGACAGGGGGGCCAGAGACAGGGGAACAAGAGAGAGGGCGCGGACCATGACGAGGCTCCTTCAGCGGATGTCGGCAGGGTCCGCCGAAGGGCGCGCGCGCTCAAGTGAAATCGCGGTAAGGCGCCGGGAAGGGCGCCCTCTCTCCCGTTTGATCAGTCCTGGGCGTCGGGGGCGGCCGGGGCGGTCACGGCCTGGGCCACGGCCTGACGGATCTGGGCCGGAACGGCGCGGATCTGGGCCGGGGCGGCCTCGGCGGCGGCCAGGATCTGGTCCTTGTTCTCGGCGTTCTCGGGCTTCTCGGCGAAGGTGCGGAAGAAGGCGGCCAGTTCGTCGGCGAAGGCGTTGAAGGTCGGCTCATAGCGCGTGATGATGGCGTCGGCGCGCGTCTGCTTGGCGGCGGGATCCAGAGCCGGGTCCTCGATCACGGCGTCCAGTTCGGCCTTCATGCGCTCAGCCTCAGCGTTGAAAGCTTCGCCCTTGGCCTCGAAGGCGGCTTCCTCGGGCGAGGGGGCGGGCTGGGCGGCGGGCGCGGCGGGAGCGGCGTCCTGAGCAGCGACGACGGCGGGGGCGGCGCAGACGGCCAGGGCCGCAGCGGCGGCGGCGAGGGTCAGGCGGGACATGTCGGGGGCTCCGGCAGGCGACGGGCGCGGCGCCCGTCAGACTAAGAACTCGCCGGCCGGGAGCGACCGGAGATGGCCGCCACGGTGAGGGCGCCGTCGACGAAGCGCAAGCGTGACCTTGTATGAAAGCGCATTTGGGCATGAAAGTGCACGAGCACGGCCCGGCCGGCCTCTTGAACCCGTGCGCGACAGGGCGCATCTGCGGGTCATGTTCATCCAGACCGAAGCCACCCCCAATCCGAACGCCCTGAAGTTCCTGCCCGGCCGCGATGTCGCGGGCGAACAGACGCTGGAATACCGCAGCATCGACGAGGCGGCGGCCTCGCCCCTGGCCGAGGCTTTGTTCGAGCTGGAAGGCGTCGAGGGCGTCTTCTTCGGCGCCGACTATGTTTCGGTCACGCGCGCGGCGGACGGGCCGGATTGGACGGCGATGAAGGCGCCGATCCTGTCGGTGGTGATGGATCACTTCGTCTCGGGCGCGCCGCTGATGCGGGCGGGGGCGGAAGCGGCGCCGGAAGATGGAGCGCCCGACAGCGAGATCGTGGCCGAGATCAAGGGGTTGCTGGACACCCGCATCCGCCCGGCCGTGGCCCAGGACGGCGGCGACATCCTGTTCGACCACTTTGACGAAGAGACCGGGGTGTTGCGCCTGCGGATGCGCGGCGCCTGCGCCGGCTGCCCGTCCTCCTCAGCGACGCTGAAGGCCGGGGTCGAGCAGATGATGCGCCACTATGTTCCCGAAGTGACCAGCGTCGAACAGGTCATCTGACGCCTTCGCCGATCTGTTTCACATGAAACGCTCGCGCCCGGCGGGTCGGCGGGGCATGATGGCGCGATGGCAGGTTCAGGCGAGACATCCGAGGCGCGGGCTCTGGGCGAGGCGCGGGTTCTGGGCGAGGCGCTGGCGGCGCTGCGGCGCGACTGCGGGCTGAGCCAGGCCGAAGCCGGCGCCCGGATCGGCATGACCGGCCAGGGCTGGGGCCTCTATGAGGCGGGCAAGCGTCCCGGTCTGTTTCGTCCCGATGTTCAGCGACGTCTGACCGGCGCCCTGGACGCGACGCCCGAGGCGCTGGTGCTGCAATCGCAGGACGATCCAGCCGTGTCCAGGCAGCCGCGCCGCCCAGAATCCTCTCCTGAAGTCGCCGCGCCGCAAGGGCTTTCGGCGCGCGGCCGCGCCTTCGAAGACGTCCCCGCTCAGGCCCGGCGCTTGCGGCTTGAGACCGATGAACTGGCGCCCTGGGCCTCGGCAGGCACGGTGTTGGAATATGTGCTGGGGCGCTGGCCGCGTCGGGGGCAGGGCTGCGTCATCCAGATGGAAGACGGGGTGCGGAAGGTTCGCCTCTATGACCGGGCCGATGATGCGGAGGTGGTCGTCCTCGGCGCTGGCGCGCTGGATCAGTCGGAACGGATCGCGCGCTCGCGCATCCAGTCAATGTCCGCGGTCACCAGCCGTCTTGATGATGAGTGAAACAAAATAGTTGTAATGAGGGCTTGATCGTGAAACTCTCTGGTTGAAATCGGAGGGGTCATGTCGCGTCGCAGTCATCATATCGACCAGGCCGTCGGCCTGCGGATCGCCGCGCGCCGGTCGGCCCTGGGCTGGTCGCAATCGGTTCTCGGGCGGGAACTGGGCGTCAGTTTCCAACAGGTCCAGAAATATGAAACCGGGGCCAATCGCGTCTCCGCTTCCCGCCTGCATCAGGCGGCCGTCGCCATGGGATGTTCGGTGGCCGATTTCTTTCCCGCGCGTTCGAGCGTCGAGGGGGAAGGCGCCATCCTGCACCCAGTGCTGATCAGCGCAGAGGGGCGAGGCCTGGCCGAGGCTTTCGCCCGTATTCCCGATGTCGCCGCGCGACGGGCCTTGACCCGTGTAGCCCAGGCGATGGCGGCGGCCTGACGGACGCAAGACGCTGAGCGGTCGCATCGGCGCCGGTTTGGCGTTAGGGACAGGATCATGAAGGTCATGGTCATTGATACGGCGCTGGGCGCCTGCGTCGCCGGGGTGTTCGCGGACGATGCGGCGAGCGGCGCGGTGCGCGGTCTGGGCCTGCGCCGGGAGCTGATGACCAAGGGCCATCAGGAGCGGCTGGGCGGATTGGCGCGCGATGCGGCGGCCGAGGCGGGCGGTTTCGACGGCGTGGACCGGATCGGAGTGACGGTGGGGCCGGGCTCCTTCACGGGCCTGAGGGTCGGGCTGGCCTTCGCCCTCGGGTTGGGCGCGGCGCTGGGTCGGCCGGTGGTCGGGATCTCGACGCTGGACGGCCTGGCCGCCTCGGTTGCGGCGCCGGGTCTGGTCGCCGCCGTGATCGACGCCCGTCGGGGCCAGGTCTATGGGCGGCTGTTCCGCGACGGGGCGCCTCTGGGCGAGGCCGAGGCCTGGCCGCTGGAGACGGCGCGCGACCGCATTCTGGCCGAGGCCGGTCAGGGGAGCGCCGTTCTGGGCGGTGTCCTTCTGGTCGGCAGCGGGGCGACGCTTCTGGCCGAGACCTTTCCAGAACTGGCCGGGGCCGGGCTTGAACCGCTGGCCGCGCCAAATCCCGAAGCGCTGGCGCGCCTGACGATGGCCGCCGATCCGGCGACCTCGCCGCCGGCGCCCCTGTATCTGCGCGCGCCCGACGCTACGCCGCCCAGCCGCTTGCCGGGCCAGCCACGCCAACCCGCCGCGTGAGCGAGGCTCCGATTTTTCCGCCGGTCGATCCCGTCCATCTGGCGATCATCCACGCTGAGGCGTTTGAGACGCCGTGGGACTCTGCGGCGCTGGCCGAGCTTCTGGCCTCGCCGGGCGTTTTTGCAGTGGCTGAGGCCGAAGGTTTCATCCTCGTCCGCGTCGTGGTCGATGAGGCGGAGATCCTGACCCTGGCGGTGCGACCGACGGCGCGGCGGGCGGGGCTGGGCAGGCGTCTGGTCGAGGCGGCGGTGGTGCGCGCCGCTGCTCTGGGGGCTGAGCGCATGTTCCTGGAGGTGGCTGAAGGCAACGTCGCCGCCCGCGCCCTGTACGCCCGAAGCGGTTTCGTCGAGATGGGCCGCAGGCGCGGCTATTATTCGCATACGGACGGCCGTCGCGAGGACGCCCTGACGCTTGTCCTGAACTTCTCTGGGTAGCTTCCATAAGGCGACGGTCCATCCTATCTTCGCCGCATGGACCGGATCGAAAAACTCTGCGCCGAGCGCGGCATGCGCATGACTGAGCAACGTCGGGTGATCGCCCGCGTCCTGTCGAACGCCGAAGACCACCCCGATGTGGAAGAACTGTATCGCCGCGCTTCGGCGATCGACCCGCACATCTCCATCGCCACCGTCTATCGCACCGTGCGCCTGTTTGAAGAGGCGGGCGTGGTCGAGAAGCACGACTTCGGCGACGGTCGCAGCCGCTATGAAGAGGCGGGCGAGGATCACCACGACCACCTGATCGACACCAAGACGGGCGAGGTCATCGAATTCTTCGACGCCGAGATCGAGCGCCTGAAGACCGAGATCGCGCGCAAGCTGGGCTATGAGCTGGTCGGTCACAAGCTGGAGCTGTACGGTCACGTCATCCCCGGCGCCGAACCGGTCGAGCGCGAGGGCCTGATCTACAAGCGCCGCCCGCGCGACGAGGTCGAAGACTGATCCCGCCTGATCCTGACCGGGGTCCCCGCTTGCCGTCGCCGGTTTCGGCGATCATAAGCCGAGCATGACCGATACGCTCGAAACGCCCGTCCTGGAGGATGGCGGCGCGCCGGAAGGCGGGGCCGCGCCCAAGCGCCTGTTCATCAAGACCTACGGGTGCCAGATGAACGTCTATGACTCCGAACGCATGGCCGATGTCCTGCGGCCGCTGGGCTATGCGCCGACAGACACGCCGGAAGGCGCCGACTTCGTCATCCTGAACACCTGCCACATCCGCGAGAAGGCGGCCGAGAAGGTCTATTCCGAACTCGGCAAGCTGCGACAGATGAAGGATGAGAAGGCGGCGGCGGGGCAGGGCGGCATGACCATCGCCGTGGCCGGCTGCGTCGCCCAGGCCGAGGGCGAGGAAATCATGAAGCGCCAGCCGGCGGTCGATCTGGTCGTCGGGCCGCAGGCCTATCACCAGTTGCCGGAGCTGCTGACCCGCACGGCGCGGGCGCGGGGCGAGCGCATCGGCGCCGACTTCGCCCCCAATGAGAAGTTCGACGCCCTTCCGGCGACGCGCGGGACCGAGGGGGTGACGGCCTTCCTGACGGTGCAGGAAGGCTGCGACAAGTTCTGCACCTTCTGCGTCGTGCCCTATACGCGCGGCGCCGAATGGTCGCGGCCGGTCGCGGCGGTGCTGGACGAAGCGCGGGCGCTGGCCGACCGGGGCGTGCGCGAAGTCACCCTGCTGGGCCAGAACGTCAACGCCTATGACGGCGAGGGGCCGGACGGAAAGCCCTTTACGCTGGCCAAGCTGGCCTACGCCCTGGCCGACATCCCCGGCATCGAGCGCATCCGCTATACCACCAGCCATCCTAACGACATGTCGGACGATCTGATCGCGGCGCATGGCGATCTGGACGCCCTGATGCCCTATCTGCATCTGCCGGTTCAGTCGGGATCGGATCGCATCCTGCGTCTGATGAACCGCAAGCACGGGCGTCAGAAGTACTTCGACCTGATCGACCGCATTCGCGAGGCCCGGGCGGACATGGCGCTGTCGGGCGACTTCATCGTCGGCTTCCCCGGCGAGACAGACCGCGACTTCGAGGACACCATGGATCTGGTGCGGCGGGTGAACTACGCTAGCGCCTTCTCCTTCATGTATTCGCCGCGCCCCGGCACCCCCGCCGCGACGATGGCGGCCCAGGTCCCGGACGCCGTGGCCAAAACGCGTCTGCACGCCCTTCAGGCCCTGCTGACCGAGCAGCAGGTGGCCTTCAACCAGTCGCTGGCCGGGCGCGTCCTGCCGGTGCTGTTCGAGAAGAAGGGCCGTCACGGCGCCCAGGCCATCGGCCGCTCGCCCTATCTGCAATCGGTCCACGTCGAGGATGCGGATCACCTGATCGGCCGGAGCGTTCCGGTCGAGATCATCAGCGGCCAGCAGAACAGCCTGTCCGGCCGCCTGATCCAGACCAACTGACGGATATCTCTCAACGCATGCGGCGCGAGCGGCGTTAGGGATGCTCACAATCCCCCTCAAACAGCCTCGCGCCGCGTGCGAGGCGTTAGGGGGCCCAACAAGGAGACCTCATGGCGCGAGAGTCCGAGTTCCTGTCCCTCAGCGATGCGGCGTTGCGCGCCGTCATCGGGCCGCAGAGCCGCCACCTGGCCCTGATCGAGGACGCCTTCAAGGTTCTGGTCGAGACGCCGGGCGGCGGGGTGTCGATCAACGGCTCTACGCGGGACCGGGCGCAGGCGCGCCGGGTGATCGAGGCCCTATCCAACCGGGCCGAAGCGGGGGCCGAGATCACCGAGGCCGACGTGCGCACCGCGCTGGGCGCCGCCGTCACCCAGCCGCGCGCCGAACCGGCCAGCCGCAGTGTCGGGCGCAGCGTGCCGGAAGGCGCCGCCCTGCCGGTGGGGCGTCGCGGCGCCATCGCGCCCAAGACAGCGTCTCAGGCGCGTTATCTGGAGATGCTGGGCCGGTGCGAACTGACCTTCGGGGTCGGCCCGGCGGGCACGGGCAAGACCTTTCTGGCGGCGGCCTACGGCGCCTCCCTGCTCAAACGGGGGCAGGTGGATCGGCTGGTCATCACCCGCCCGGCGGTCGAGGCGGGCGAGAAGCTGGGCTTCCTGCCTGGCGACCTGAACGAGAAGGTCGACCCCTATCTGGCGCCGATCTGGGAGTCGCTGAACGATATCCTGGGCGTCGACGACGTGCGCCGCCGCCGTGAGAAGGGCGAGATCGAAGCCGCCCCCATCGCCTTCATGCGCGGCCGCACCCTCAGCCACGCCTTCATCATCGTCGATGAGGCGCAGAACACCTCGCGCATGCAGATGAAGATGGTGCTGACCCGTCTGGGCGAGGGCGCGCGCATGGTGGTGACGGGCGACCCGTCGCAGGTTGACCTGCTGAACCCGCGCGATTCCGGCCTGGCCCACGCCCTGCGGATCCTGAAGGACGTGGAGGGCGTGGGCGTCCAGCAGTTCAAGTCCGAGGACGTGGTCCGCCACGCCATGGTCGAGCGTATCGTGCGCGCCTATGACAGCGACGCCGCACGCAGCCGTCCCTTCCCCGACCTTGAGGACGACGCCTGATGATCGAGGTCGAGATCGACAGCGAGGGCTGGACGCAGGCTTTGCCCGAGGCGGCGGCGATCGTGGAAAGCGCCGCAGCGGCGGCCCTCGGAACGGTCGAGGGCGATGTCGTGGTGCTGCTGGCCGCCGACGCGGCGGTGCAGGATCTGAACGCGCGTTTCCGCGACAAGGACCGGCCGACGAACGTGCTGTCCTTCCCGGCCGCCGAGAGCGCCTTTCCGCATCTGGGCGACGTGGTGCTGGGCTACGCCTATTGCGCGGCGGAGGCGACGGCGCAGGGCAAATCCCTGTCGGATCATCTGAGCCATCTGGTCGTCCACGGCGTGCTGCATCTGCTGGGCCGCGACCACGAGGACGACGCCGAGGCCGAGGAGATGGAGGCCGAGGAACGCGAGATTCTGGCCGAACTGGGCGTCGCCGACCCCTATGCTGCGGAGAATGGCGCGGCCGAGCATGAGGGCGCTGCGTGAGCGGGGCGCTGGACGCCCGGTTCTCGGGTCTGCTGAACAACCGCTGGGGTCGGATCGGTCTGGCGCTTCTGGCCGGGGCGGGCGCCGCCCTGGTCCATCCGCCGTTCGGTTTCCTGCCGGGGCTGCTGGGTTATCCGCTGCTGTTGCTGCTGGCGGATCGGGCCAACGGGGTGAAGGGCGGGATGAAGGGCGGCTTCTGGGTCGGCTGGCTGGCGGGTTTCGCCTATTTCTTCATCGGCTGCTGGTGGGTGGCCGAGGCCTTTCTGGTCAATCCGGCCCAGGCGTGGATGGCGCCGTTTGCGGCCAGTCTGCTGCCGGCGGGCATGGGGTTGTTCTGGGGGCTGGCGACGCTGGCCTATCGCTGGCTCCGCCCGGCCGGCGTGCGGCGGGTCCTGCTGTTCGCCGCCCTGTTCGCCCTGCTGGAGTGGACGCGCGGTCATGTGCTGACCGGCTTTCCGTGGAACCCGGCGGGCGCGGGGTGGGCGGCTGGGTCGGCCATGTCGCAGTTCGCCTCGGTCGCCGGGGTCTATGGGCTGGGTCTGATCACAGTGGCGGCGGTCAGCGCTTTTGCGCCTTTGGCCGACGCCGGTCCGCGTCGTCCGCGCCTGATCGCGGCGGGGCTGGGCGTGCTGACGCTGGGCGGTCTGTTCGCCTTCGGGGCCGCGCGCCTGTCCTCGGCGCAGGTTGTCGAGACGCCGACCCTGGTGCGGCTGGTTCAGGCCGATATTCCGCAGGACTATAAGTGGAGCCCGGAAGCCTATCAGGCCATTCTGGGGCGCTATCTGGAACTGACGTCGCGCCCGGGGGAAGCTCTGCCCGACGTGGTGATCTGGCCCGAGGGCGCCCTGCCGACCACGGCCAACGACCTGTTCGCCTCGCCCGACGCCCAGGCGGTGGCGGCGGCTCTGCAGACGGGGCAGACTCTGCTGGCGGGGCTGAGCCGAGCTGAAGCGGACCCGAGCGCTGAAACCGGCGCCCGCTATTACAACAGCCTGTTCGCCCTGCACGACGAAGGGGCGGCGGGGCTGCGCATCGGCCCGATCTACGACAAGCACCGGCTGGTGCCGTTCGGCGAATATCTGCCGCTGGGCGATCTGATGGGTCGGATCGGCGTGCGCAGCCTGGTGCATGTGCCGGCCGACTTCAGCGCCGGGCCGGCGCCCGCGCCGATCAGCCTGGTCAACGCGCCGAGCGTGCAGCCGTTGATCTGTTACGAGGCCCTCTATCCCGGCTTCACCCCGGCGACGGCGGCGACGCGCCCGGCGTGGATCGTCAACGTCTCCAACGACGCCTGGTTCGGTAAGACTTCGGGTCCGCGCCAGCACCTGAACCTGGCCTCCTATCGGGCGCTGGAGACAGGCCTGCCGGTGGCGCGGGCGACGCCGACGGGCGTGTCGGCCATGATCGATCCGTGGGGGCGGATCGTCGAGGGCAGGCGGCTGGATCCTGGTCAGGCGGGGATCATCGACGTGCGTCTGCCGCAGCCCGCGCCGCCCACCCTCTATGGTCGCTGGGGCGATCTGGGGTTTGCGATCCTGATGGTGATCATGCTGACGGCGGGCCGTCGCCGCGCCGGAAATACGGGAGCGGATCGTTAAGCATGATAAGATGCGCGATCCCGACGGCGCCCCTGTGACGCGAAAACGCATGACAGGGGAGGGGGCGCGCGGCATGTGGATACCAGTGCAACCGGGAAGGGGCTGGAGATGATCAGGGGTTCGGGGACGGAAGGTCCTCATCTGGTGGACCGGCATGTCGGGCGGCGCGTGTGCGAGAAGCGCATCGCCCTGGGCTATAATCAGACCGATCTGGGCCAGGCGCTGGGCGTCACCTTCCAGCAGGTGCAGAAGTATGAAAAGGGCGCCAACCGCATCTCGGCGTCCAAGCTGTGGGACATCGCCCGCTTCTTCCGTGTGGACATCGGTTATTTCTTCGAAGGGCTGACCGCCTCGGCCCAGCCGGGCATGGCCGAGGGCGAGGCCGAGCCCTTCGTGCATGACTTTCCCGCTACGCGTCAGACGATCGAGATCGGGCGTCTGGCGCCGCGCCTGTCGTCGCGTCAGCAGAAGCTGGTGGTGGATCTGATGCGCGAGCTGGTCGAAGAGGGCTCCGAGGCCGACTGAGCGTTTCGCGGGAGGGCGGACAAGAAAAAAGGCGCGGGAAGCGATCCGCGCCTTTTCCTTATCGGGGTGGGGACTGGCGATCAGGCGCGCAGGGCCGTCTCCGAGGCGACGATCCGGCTGGCGGCGTGGACCACGGCGCCGATGCGCAGGGCGGCCTGAATCTGGACGTTCGGCACGGCGTGCTTGCGCAGTTCGCCTTCGTGGGCGTCCATGCAGGCGCCGCAGCCGTTGATGGCCGACACGGCGGTGGACCATAGCTCGAAGTCCAGCTTGTCGACGCCGGGATTGCCGATGACGTTCATCCGCAGCTTGGCCGGCAGGGTGGTGTATTCCTGATTCTTCATCAGGTGCAGCGAGCGGTAGTAGATGTTGTTCATGCCCATGATGGCGGCGGCGGCCTTGGCGGCGTTCATCGCTTCGGGCGACAGGACCGTCTCGGCCTGGGCCTCGATCAGCTTGACCACGGGGCCGACGCCGATGGCGTGAGCCGAGGCCAGGAAGCAGCCCCACTTCTGCTGGTCGTTCAACACCGTCTCATTGGCGAGCGAGGACAGGTTCAGCGAGATGTCCTTGCCATAGGCCGGGATCAGATCGCGAAGGGCGTCGATGGACATTTTTGGTTCCTTTCAGGAAGCGGCTATCGCGCGCGACGCGGTCGCTTGCTGCTTGAGCCGCAATGGCGTGAAGGGCGCTCAAGCAGTCCGGACGATAGCGCTCCAAATGCGCTCAAGCAGTCCGAAGGACGATAGCGCCCAAAAACCAACAAAGGCGGCGACAGTCGCCCGCCGCCGCCTCTGTCGAGGGGCGGCCCGGACCCTACTCACGCGGTCCGGGCCTGGTCGTTTTCGACCTTTGGGCCAGTCTTTAGGCGGCCAGGGTGTCGCCGCCGACCGGACGGTTGCAGGCGCACAGTTCGTCGGTCTGCAGGGCGTCGACGACACGCAGGGTGTCTTCCGGCGAACGGCCGACGTTCAGGTTGGTGACGTAGACGTGCTGGACGATGTTGTGCGGGTCGACGACGAAGGTCGCGCGCAGGGCCACGCCTTCTTCTTCGTCCAGCACGCCCAGGGCGCGAGCCAGCTTGCCGCCGTTGTCGGCGAACTGCCAGATCGGCAGCTTGTTTAGGTCGGCATGGTCGCGGCGCCAGGCCAGCTTGGTGAACTCATTGTCGGTCGAACCGCCCAGAACCACGGTGTCGCGGTCCTCGAAGTCCTTGCCCAGCTTGGCGAAGGCGGCGATTTCCGTCGGGCAGACGAAGGTGAAGTCCTTCGGGTAGAAGAAGATGACCTTCCACTTGCCCTCGAAGCTGTCCTGGGTGATCGGCTCGAAGGCCGAGGCGCCGTTTTCTTCGTGGCTGTTGAAGCCCGGCTTCACACCGATAATTTTGAAATCAGGCAGTTTTTGACCGACGCCGAGCATCGCGCTTCTCCTAAAAGGCTTGGTTCAAGAAAGGGGTCGGCGGATCGGGGTGAGCGACCCGCCGTGGGTCTCAGATGGGCTCTGCCGGACGTAAAGTAAAATCGATCATTTTGCTAAGTTGAATAGATTTGATTTATGTCCATCGCCGACGCCCGCCAGGGCTTATCCGGCCCCCTGAAGTCGGGCGGCGACTTTCAGGTGCATGGGCAGGGCCGACGGTTCTTCGCCCGCCTGACGGCGATCCTTTTCGACCGCAGCGCGGACGCCCGCGCCATAGTCCGGGTGGACGCGATCGAAGTGGGCGAACTGACGCTCCAGGATGAAGTCCGGCACACCCTGCATGGCGGCGGCCAGGTTGGCGAACAGCCGGGCCTTCTGATCGGCGTCGAACAGTTCGAACAGGGCGCGCGGCTGGCTGTAGTCGTCGTTGCCCTCGCGGTGATCATAGCGGTCGGCGTCGCCCGAGATGCGCAGCGGCGGCTCGCGGTACTGCGGCGCCTCCTTGGGGCCCGAGAAGGAGTTGGGCTCGTAATAGGCGTCCGGGTTGGGGTTATTGGGCATGAAATGCATGGCCCCGTCCTTGTGGTAGGTGTGCACCGGACTGCGCGGCCGGTTCACCGGCAGGCTTTCATAGTGGGTGCCCAGACGGTGGCGATGGGCGTCGGCGTAGGAGAAGACCCGCGCCTGCAGCATCTTGTCGGGCGAGAAGCCGATGCCGGGCACGATGTTGGAGGGGCTGAAGGCGGCCTGTTCGATCTCGTTGAAATAGTTTTCGGCGTTGCGGTTCAGCTCCATCACCCCGATCTCGATCGGCGGATAGTCGCCGTGCGGCCAGACCTTGGTCAGGTCGAAGGGGTTGTAGGGCGTCTTCTCGGCGTCCAGCTCGGGCATGATCTGGACCTGGACGGTCCAGCGCGGATATCGGCCGTTCTCGATCGCGCCGAACAGGGCCTCCTGATAGCCTTCGCGGCTCTGGCCCACGACGGTCTCGGCCTGGGCGTTGGTGTAGTGGGCGTGGCCCTGCTGGGTCTTGAAGTGGAATTTCACCCAGAACCGTTCGCCCGCCTCGTTCCACAGAGAATAGGTGTGCGAGCCATAGCCGTTCATGTGCATTGGCGTGATCGGCAGACCGCGATCCGAGAACAGGGTGGTGACCTGGTGCAGGCTCTCAGGGCTCTGCGACCAGAAGTCCCACATGGCCGTGGGGCTGCGCAGATTGGTGCGCGGGTGGCGCTTCTGGGTGTGGATGAAGTCAGGGAACTTCAGCGGGTCGCGCACGAAGAAGACCGGGGTGTTGTTGCCGACCAGGTCCCAATTGCCTTCCTCGGTATAGAATTTCAGTGAGAAGCCGCGCACGTCGCGTTCATGGTCGGCGGCCCCGGCCTCGCCCGCCACGGTCGAGAAGCGGGCCAGCATCGGCGTTACGGCGCCCGGCTGCAGCGCCCTGGCGCGGGTGTATTTCGAGATGTCGCCGGTGATGGTCAGGGTCCCGAAGGCGCCCCAGCCCTTGGCGTGAACGGCGCGCTCGGGAATGCGCTCGCGGTTCTGGTGCGCCAGTTTCTCGATCAGCTGATAGTCCTGCATCAGGACCGGGCCGCGCGGGCCCGCCGTCAGGCTGTTCTGGTTGTCGGCGATCGGGGCGCCGGCCGTCGTGGTGAGGGTCGGGGCCTGAGTCGGGGTCAGGGCAGGGGACTTGGGATCCGTGGTCATGGGCTCTCCTCCGTAGCGTTCGACAGGATTAGGCTCGACGCTTTGATATAAAGCCAATCGATTGTTTTTGGCGAGTTCATAAAAGTGTTCTATATATAGGGCTGTCTTCCCGCTTTCCAACGGCGCCCATGTCCGTCCTGCCTACGCTGCGTCAGCTACAGTATCTGAAACTCCTGGCCGAGCACGGTTCGTTCAGCCGCGCGGCCGAGGCCGCCCACGTCAGCCAGCCCGCCCTGTCTTCGGGGGTGCAGGAGCTGGAGCGCGTGCTGGGCGCCCCTGTGGTCGAGCGTGCGCGCGGGGCCGTGATCCTGACCGCCGTCGGCGCCGAGGCCGTGCGCCGGGCCGAGGACGTGCTGGCCCGCACCGAGGATCTGGTCGAGGCCGCCCAGAACGCCGGCAAGCCCCTGTCGGGCCGTTTCCGGCTGGGGATCATCCCGACAGTGGCGCCCTTCCTGCTGCCGCGCACCCTGCCGGGGCTGAAGGCCCTGTATCCGGGCCTGCGCCTGTTCATCCGCGAAGACCTGACGCCGCGCCTGATCGCCGGGCTGAAGGCGGGCCAACTGGACGCCGCCGTCATCGCCCTGCCTTACGACGCGCCGGGGATCGACCACGCCCATATCGCCGACGACGAGATTCTGGCCGCGGCCCCGGTTGGCCACCCGCTGGACGGTCTGGGCCCGATCCCTGAGGGGATGCTGAAGGCCGACGACCTGATCCTGCTGGAAGACGGACACTGCCTGCGCGATCAGGCCCTGGCGGCGGTTAATATCGAGGCTCCACGCGGCGAGGACGTCTTCGCCGCCACCTCCCTGCACACGCTGGTGCAGATGGTGTCCTCGGGACTGGGCGTCAGCTTCCTGCCGCAGATGGCGGTGAAGGCGGGGCTGGCCGACAGTCCGGGCGTGGTGGTGCGCCCGATCTCCGAAGACGCTCCGCGCCGCGAGATCGTGGTCGCCTGGCGCGCAGGCTCCAGCCGCGCAGCCGAGGCGCGTCTGCTGGCCGAGGCGCTCAAGCTGGATTGAGGCGCCGCGGCCCCTTGGGCCGCCAAGCCTTTCTCTGCGCTGCTTCTCCCTCGCCGGGCAGGTAGGGTGCGGAGGCAAAGAAAAAGGCCGGCGGAGCGATCCGCCGGCCTTCATTTTTAGTGGTCTAACGCGCTTACGCGCTGCTTGAGACCTTACTTCTCTTCGCCGCGCGCCAGGTTGCGCAGGACGTAGGGCATGACGCCGCCAGCCTTGAAGTAGTCCAGCTCGGTCTGGTTATCGATGCGGCAGCGCACCGGGAAGCGGGCCATCTTGCCGTCCGACGGGCGGAACAGCTCGACCCACAGGTCCTGACGCGGCTTCAGCTTGCCGACGTTGGCGTCGGTCAGGCCGCGGATGGTGACGATCTCTTCGCCCGTCAGGCCCAGCTTCTGCCAGCCGTCTTCCTTGAACTGCAGCGGGACGACGCCCATGCCGACCAGGTTCGAACGGTGGATGCGCTCATAGCTTTCGGCGATGACGGCGCGGACGCCCAGCAGGCGGGTGCCCTTGGCCGCCCAGTCGCGCGACGAGCCGGTGCCGTATTCCTTGCCGGCGAAGACGACCAGCGGACGACCTTCCGACTGATAGCGCATGGCCGCGTCGTAGATCGACATCGTGTCTTCCGAGGGGAAGTGCTTGGTGACGCCGCCCTCGATGTCGGGGGTGATGCGGTTGCGGATGCGGATGTTGGCGAAGGTGCCGCGCATCATGACTTCGTGGTTGCCGCGGCGGGCGCCGTAGCTGTTGAAGTCCAGGGCGTCGACGCCGTGGTTGGTCAGGTACTGACCGGCCGGCGAGGCCTTCTTGATCGAACCGGCCGGAGAGATGTGGTCGGTGGTGATCGAGTCGCCGAAGATGCCCAGGATGCGCGCCTCGACGATGTCCGTGACCGGAGCGGGCTCCATGGTCAGACCTTCGAAGTAGGGCGGGTTCTGGACGTAGGTGGAGGTGTCCTGCCACTCATAGGTCTGGCCGCCGGTGACCTGGATGGCCTGCCAGTGCTCGTCGCCCTTGAAGACG
Source organism: Brevundimonas sp. LPMIX5 (assembly GCF_003576505.1). Classification (NCBI taxonomy): domain Bacteria; kingdom Pseudomonadati; phylum Pseudomonadota; class Alphaproteobacteria; order Caulobacterales; family Caulobacteraceae; genus Brevundimonas; species Brevundimonas sp. LPMIX5. Next base: position 45,893 of record NZ_QWTZ01000010.1, on the reverse strand, counting down.
TCGGCGTAGCGCTTGGCGAACATCTTGGGCGTGACGGACTTGCGCTGGATGTCGGCGACTTCCTGCGCGGTCGGCCACACGTCCTTCAGGAAGACGTCATTGCCCTTCTTGTCCTGACCGATCGGTTCCTTGGTGATGTCGATGCGCATCGAGCCGGCGATGGCGTAGGCCACGACCAGCGGCGGCGAGGCCAGGTAGTTGGCCTGAACGTCGGGGTTCACGCGGCCTTCGAAGTTGCGGTTGCCCGACAGCACCGAGGTGGCGACGAGGGCGTTGTCGTTGATCGCCTTGGACACGGCCGGGTCCAGCGGGCCCGAGTTGCCGATGCAGGTGGTGCAGCCGTAGCCGACCAGGTTGAAGCCCAGGGCGTCCAGATCCTTCTGCAGACCGGCGTCGGTCAGATAGTCGGTGACGACCTGCGAACCGGGTGCCAGCGAGGTCTTGACCCACGGCTTGGCTTTCAGGCCCAGGGCGTGGGCCTTGCGCGCCACCAGACCGGCGGCGATCAGCACCGACGGGTTGGAGGTGTTGGTGCAGGAGGTGATGGCGGCGATGACGACGTCGCCGTCGCCCAGGTCGAACTTTTCACCCTCGACGGCGACGCGGGCGGCGTCGGTCGGGCGCGAGAAGACCTCGCCCAGGGCGGTTTCGAAGGCCGGGGCGGCGGTGGTCAGCTCGACGCGGTCCTGCGGACGCTTGGGACCGGCCAGCGACGGCACGACCGTCGAGATGTCCAGCTCCAGCACGTCGGTGAAGATCGGGTCTTCCGAGGTCTCGTCGATCCACAGCCCTTGCGCCTTGGCGTAGGCTTCGACCAGGGCGACGCGCGCCTTCTCGCGGCCGGTGGCCGTCAGATAGTCGATCGTGGCCTGCGACACGGGGAAGAAGCCGCAGGTGGCGCCGTACTCCGGGGCCATGTTGGCGATGGTGGCCTGGTCTTCGATGGTCATGCCGGCGATGGCGGGACCGAAGAATTCCACGAACTTGCCGACCACGCCCTTCTTGCGCAGCATTTGGGTGACGGTCAGCACCAGGTCGGTGGCCGTCGCGCCTTCCGGCAGCTTGCCGGTCAGCTTGAAGCCGACGACTTCGGGGATCAGCATCGGGATCGGCTGGCCCAGCATGGCGGCCTCGGCCTCGATGCCGCCAACGCCCCAGCCCAGAACGGCCAGGCCGTTGATCATGGTGGTGTGGCTGTCGGTGCCGACCACGGTGTCGGGATAGGCGACGGTCTTGCGGCCTTCCTCGGCGGTCCAGACGGTCTGGGCCAGGTGCTCAAGGTTGACCTGGTGGCAGATGCCGGTGCCGGGCGGCACGACGCGGAAGTTGTTGAAGGCCGACGAGCCCCAGCGCAGGAAGTTGTAGCGCTCGATGTTGCGCTCATACTCGCGCTCGACGTTCTGGCCGAAAGCCTTGGAGTCGCCGAAGTGGTCGACCATGACCGAGTGGTCGATGACCAGATCGACCGGGACCAGCGGGTTGATCTTCTTGGCGTCGGCGCCGAGCTTGTCCATCGCGTCGCGCATGGCGGCCAGGTCGACGACGGCCGGAACGCCGGTGAAGTCCTGCATCAGCACGCGGGCCGGACGGAAGGCGATCTCGTGCTCGACGGCGCCCTTGTTCTCGATCCAGGCGGCGACGGCCTTCAGGTCGTCCTCGGTGACGGAGACGCCGTCTTCGTTGCGCAGCAGGTTCTCCAGCAGCACCTTCATCGAGCGCGGCAGGCGGGAAATCCCGGCCAGACCGGCTTCCTCGGCGGCGGGAAGGCTGTAATAGGCGTATTTCTTGCGCCCGACCGCGAGGTCCTGGCGGGTTTTGAGGCTGTCGATCGACGGCATGGAGATGAGTCCTCTGACAAACGCCGCCCGACAATTCGGTTGCGCCTTCGCGCGCTGGACGTCGGGGCGCACAGGTCCCCGGCGCGCGCGGCGAAGGCCTGCTGCGGCGCTTGCGCATATAGTCCCGCGCGCGTGGGTCGTCCATGTATCCACACCCCTGACGTGGACATTGAGAGAGACTCGCAAGTGCTGACCCGGCTCGACATCAAGGCCCTGAGCCTGTCGCGCGGCGAGCGGCGGCTGTTCAACGGCCTGAGCTTTTGCCTGTCGGCGGGCGAGGCGGCGGCTCTGACGGGGGCCAATGGGGCAGGCAAAACCAGCCTGTTGCGCGCGGTGGCGGGCTTCATCCGGCCCGATGCGGGGACGATCGTTTTTCATGGGCCCGAGGGCGTGATGGAGGCAGAGACGGCGCGGCGTTCGGCGCTGCATCTGCTGGGCCACCACGAGGGCCTGAAGCCTCAGCGCACGGCGCGGCAGGAGCTGGGCTTTCAGATCGAGTGGCTGGGCGGGTCGGCCGAAGCGATGGACGCGGCCGTCGCTCGATTGAAACTTGCGCCCCTGCTGGATCTGGAGACGCGCAAGCTGTCGGCGGGGCAGAGGCGGCGGCTGTCGCTGGCCCGTCTGGTCGCCGCCCCGCGCGCCCTATGGCTGCTGGACGAGCCCTTGGCGCCGCTGGACGAGGTCTGGCGCAGCGTGGCCGCTGAGCTGATGGCCGAACACCTGGCGGGCGGGGGCATGGTCCTGGCCGCCGTGCATGATCCGCTGCCGGTTGCGGCGCGGTCCTTGGATTTGGGGGGCGTGCGATGAAGGCCGTCCGCGCCCTGTTCGCGCGCGAGTTGTCGCTGGCCTGGGGCGGCGGCGGCGGACCCTTGCTGGCCTGCGGCTTCCTGTTGTGCCTGACCGCCATCCTGCCGCTGGCGGCGGGGGGCGATCCGCGTGTTCTGGCGCCCGCCGCCTCGGGGGCCAGCTGGATGGCGCTGGCGCTGGCGTCGCTGCTGTCGCTGGAGCGGATGTTCGAGCGTGATCTGGAGGACGGGGCGCTGGACCTGCTGGCGACCGGCCCTCTGCCGCTGGAGGCGGTGGTGGGGATCAAGGCGCTGGCGCAGTGGCTGGCCACGGGTCTGCCGCTGGCGGTCGCGGCGCCGGTGGCGGCTCTGGCGCTGGGCCAGCCGCCTGAGCTGATCGGCCTGACGGGCGCCTCGGCGGCGCTGGGCGGGCTGGGCTTCGCCTTTACCGGCGCGCTGGGCGCGGCGCTGGCGATGGGCGCGCGGCGCGGTGGCCTTTTGATCGCCGTGGTGGTGCTGCCTCTGTTCATTCCGCCGGTGGTTTTCGGGGCGGGCGCCCTGACCCGCGCCGCCAGCGGCCAGAGCCCGGCCTCGGCGCTGGCCCTGCTGGGCGCCTATGTCCTGTTCGCCCTTGTGATCGCGCCCGTCGCAGGGGCGGCGGCGGTTCGGAACGCGCAGGGTTAGCGCCCCTTCAGCGTCACATACAGCGCCCCGTCGCCGCCGTGGCGGCGGTGGGCGGGGGCGAAGCCGGAGACGACGCCGCGCAGGTGCGGTCCGGTCAGCCACTCGTGGACCGAGGCGCGGATGATCCCGCCGCCGCGTCGGCCCTGGCCGGTGATCACCAGAACCGAGCGCAGGCCGCGCATCTGGCAGCCGATCAGGAAGCCGCGCAGCTGGTCTTCGGCTTCGAAGCGACCGAAGCCGTGCAGGTCGATGCGCGCTTCGATCGGATCGCGCTCGCGGGTCAGGCGGCGTTTGCGGCCGGGCTCAAGCTCTTCCGGCGCGGGTTGGGCGCGCGGGGCGATGGGCGGCCGCGCGGCCTCGGGCGCGCGCGGCAACGACGCCGGGGTCGTCGAGCGCCCGGCGGAGGCAGGGGTCAGGGCGGCGGTGCGCTTCTTGCCCGCGACGCCGCGCACGAGGGGAGGCGCGACCGGCTCGGTCTCGGCGGCGGGCAGGACGGCGTTGGGCAGGACGGCGCCGGGCGTCACGCGGGCGGCCTTGCGCTGGGCGGGCGGCGTCACCGTGGCGGTAACCCGGCCCCAGATGCGCCTGTCGTCTTCGCTGGTCGCGGAGCCTGCTTTAGGCGTTCCCTTGCCCGAAGGGGGGCGGGCCACGCTCAGTCCTCGTCGTCGACGGCGTCCGGCGGACCGGGCTCATGGGCCAGCAGGTCGCCGGGCTGGCAGTCCAGCTCGCGACACAGGGCGTCCAGGGTGGTGAAGCGCACGGCGCGCGCCTTGCCCGTCTTGAGGATGGACAGGTTGGCGACGGTCACGCCGACGCGGTCGGCGAGCTCGGTCAGCGACATGCGGCGCTGGGCGAGGATGCGGTCAAGTTGGACGCGAATGGCCATGAGGTGAGCTTTAGCCTGTCCCGGTCAGATCGTCAGTTCGGATTCGCGACGAAGGCGCGCGCCCTCGCGGAACACCTCGGCCAGGACGAAGACGACCAGGACCGAGAAGACGGGGGTGAGCAGGTCGCTGATCCCCTGCGGCTCCATCACGCCGGGCGCCAAACGCGCGGCGACCAGACCCTGCACGATCCAGACGCCGCCGGTGACGACGGCCAGGATCAGGCCGATCTGGCGCAGGCGGCGGACATTGTCCGGCTGGAACGGATCGCCAAGGGTCAGGGTGCGGAAAATCTTGCGCAGATAACGCAGGATCAGCAGGAAGCCGCTGAAATAGGCGGTCAGGGCGCCCAGGCCGAACAACAGCAGCGGGCGCGATAGCGGCATCTCGCGGCCGTCGGCTCCGTCCGAAACCGTCACGTTCAGATTGTCGAGCGGAATGAAGATGGAGGCGACCCAAAGCAGCAGCAGCAGGCCGGTGACGAGGATCATCACCACATAGGCGACGTCCAGGGCGATCTTCAGCACGCTGGCGACCGAGCCGGGGCCTAAGGTCCGAAGATTGGGCGTGAGCAGATTGGGGTTGCGCCGATGGCGCGGCTTGGACTTCCCGGCGGGATTCAGATTCGGGAAGCGCATGGGCGGCGTCTCAGGCCGGGGGACGAGGCGCGGTCGCCGCGGCGGGTCCGGCCGACCCGCGCGCGGCGTTATTCTTCGCGGCGTTCATGGCGATCGTCAAAGTCCCCCTCCCGTTCAGCGCGATCAGAAGCTCTGAACGATCAGGGCGATCGCCGCGGCCGGCAGGGCGGCCAGCAGGAAGGCGTTGCCCAGGCTGTGGGCCAGACGGTCCATCATGTTGGTCTTTCGCATGGCTTGCATATCGGTCTCTCCGTCAAAGCACATTTTTTGTGCATTTATGCTGCGCCGCTGGATCATCATTGCGATTTGTTTCTCGCATTTGAACGGTGCGGCCTCCGTTCTTGATAATGAAGATAGGCCATGCCCTGCCGAAAGCCAACTTACATATCGTTTAACGATGTTACCATTTCGCAATGGATTCGACGGGAGTAAGGTCGCGCCATGAATCTCAAGCTCATCAAGGGGATGCGGCTCGTCGCCGCCACCCACAATCCCGGCAAGGCGCGCGAGATCGAAGCGCTGCTGGACGGACATTACCGGATCGTCACGGCGGGAGAGCTGAATCTGCCCGAGCCGGACGAGACGGAGAGCACCTTCGCCGGCAACGCCATGCTGAAGGCGCGCCATGCGGCCCAGGCCTCGGGCGAGGTCGCCCTGGCCGATGATTCCGGCCTGTCGGTCGCGGCGCTGGACGGGGCGCCGGGCATCTATTCGGCGCGCTGGGCCGGACCGGACAAGGACTTCGCCCTGGCCATGCAAAAGGTCGAGCAGCGGCTGGAGGAGACAGGTTCGCGCGATCGCTCGGCCTGGTTCACCTCGGCCCTGGCGGTGGCCTGGCCGGACGGACCCTGCGTCGTGGTCGAGGGCCGGGTCGACGGCCAGCTGGTCTTCCCGCCGCGCGGCGACGGCGGCCACGGCTACGACCCGGTCTTCCAGCCCGAAGGCTCGGACAAGACCTTCGCCGAGATGGACGCCGCCGAAAAGGACGCCGTCAGCCATCGCGGCCGGGCCTTCGACAAACTCAAGGCGGCGCTGATTGATTGACCGTGATCCTTCTCCCCCAGGGGAGAAGGTGGCGTGCGCAGCACGACGGATGAGGGGCCGTCGGCTCCTGACACTACGAAAGCCTGTCATGCTCAACCCGCCCCCTCATCCGAGCGGCTCCGCCGCCCACCTTCTCCCCCGAGGGGAGAAGGGTTCCATCGCGATTTATGTGCATTGGCCCTATTGCGCGCGCATCTGCCCCTATTGCGACTTCAACGTCGTGCGCGACCGGGGGCGGACCGAGGAGCAGGCGGGGCTGGCGCAGGCCATTCTTGACGACCTGGAGGCGCAGGCGACGCGGGTCGGCCCGCGCGCGTTGGCCTCGATCTTCTTCGGCGGAGGCACGCCGTCGCTGATGCCGCCGGACGCTGTGGCGGCGGTGGTTGAGCGCGCCCAGGCCCTGTTCCCGCCGACCGACGCCATAGAGGTCAGCCTTGAGGCCAATCCGACCGACGCCGAGGCCGGGCGTTACGCCGCCCTGGCGCAGGCAGGCGTCAACCGGCTGTCGATGGGCGTGCAGTCGTTCGACGACGCGGCGCTGAAGTTTCTGGGCCGCGACCATTCGGCCGAGGAGGCGCGCCGGGCGATCGGTCTGGCGGGGCGGGCGTTCTCGCGCCTGTCGATCGACCTGATCTACGCCCGGCCGGGGCAGGGCGTCGCCGACTGGAAAGCGGAACTGTCCACCGCCCTCGATCTGGGGTTCGAGCACGTCTCGCCTTATCAACTGACCATCGAGGGGACGACGGCGTTCGGGCGGGCCGTGGCGCGCGGGGCCTGGGCGCCGCCGGACGAGGATCTGGCCGCCGAACTCTATGAGATCACGCAAGGAACGCTCGAAGCGGCGGGGTTCGAGGCCTATGAGGTGTCCAACCACGCCCGCGACGTCGCCGCCCGTTCCAGCCACAATCTGCACGTCTGGCGCGGCGGGGACTATCTGGGTTTGGGACCGGGCGCGCACGGCCGGATGACGCTGGCGGAGGGCCGGATCGCCACCGTCGCGCACCGGCGCATCGGCGACTATGTGCAGGGCGTCGCCGCCCGAGAGCCCTGGGCCGAGCGAGAGGTGCTGGACCCCCGCGACGCCGACGAGGAACGGGTGTTGCTGGGCCTGCGCACGGTCGAGGGCGTGCCCTTATCCCTGCTGCAGCGGCTGGGCCTATCGGTGGACGAGGGCAGGCTAGCCGACCTGTTGGCCGACGGCTTTGTCGCTCTGAGGGACGGGCGCGTCGCCGCCACGGCGACAGGACGGCCGCTGCTCGACGCCGTGCTGAAGGCGTTGCTGACCTAGACCGCGCCGCGCCGGACTGGCAGGGTCCGGCCGATGTCCGACGCCCCGCTTTTCCCGCCGACCGCCCCGCCCGCGCGCCCTGTTTCGCCGGGCCTTTATCTGGTGGCGACGCCGATCGGGAACCTGCGCGACATGACGCTGAGGGCGCTGGACGTGCTGGCGGCGGCCGATCTGGTGCTGGCCGAGGACACGCGGGTGACGGCCAAGCTGCTGACCGCCTATGGGCTGAAGGCGAAGCTGGAGCGCTGCGACGACCACGCCTCGGCCCGCGCCGCCGAGATCGCCGTCGAACGGTTGAAGGCGGGCGAGGTAGTGGCTCTGGTGTCGGACGCGGGCACGCCTCTGGTGTCCGACCCTGGCTATGTCGTGGCGCGGGCGGCGGTGGCCGAGGGCCTGCCGGTGCATCCCGTGCCGGGACCGTCCAGCCTGCTGGCGGCCCTGTGCATCGCCGGCCTGCCTGCCGACCGGATCCTGTTCGCGGGCTTCCTGCCGCCCAAGTCGGGCGCGCGCCGCACGGCGCTGGAGGAGCTGCGGACGGGTCGTCAGACGCTGGTCTTCTTTGAAAGCGGGCCGCGTCTGAGGGACAGCCTGACCGATATGGCGCAGGTGCTGGGGCCGCGCCCCGCCGCCGTCGCCCGCGAACTGACCAAGCTCTACGAGGAATGCGTGCGGGGCGATCTGGTCGAACTGGCCGCCGATCCGCGTCTGGACGCGCCCAAGGGCGAGATCGTGGTGGTGGTCGGCCCCGGCGAGGCCGAGACGGCCAGCGCTGCCGACGCCGACGCCGCCCTGTCCGAAGCCCTCACCCGCCTGCCGCCCGGCGAGGCGGCGGCCGAGGTGTCCAAGGCCCTGAACCTGCCGCGCAAGCCGCTCTACAAGCGGGCGCTGGAGCTGAAGGCGCGGTGAGCCCGGCCCCGCCCTCTCGCCTGTCGCACCCGCATCCGCCGCCGAAGCGACCCAAGGCGGGCTGGCGCCGCAGGCTGGGCGGGCGGTCGCATCGTCAGGGGCATGACGCCGAATGGATCGCCGCCCTGTGGCTGATGCTCAAGGGCTATCAGGTGCTGGCTTTCCGGCTGAAGGGGCGGGGCGGCGAGATCGACATCCTGGCCCGGCGCGGGCGGGTTCTGGCCGCTGTCGAGGTCAAGCGCCGCGCCACGCTGGAGGCGGCGGCGCTGGCTCTGGGGCCGGATCAGCACCAGCGTCTGATCCGCGCGGCCGAGGCGGCGGCGCGCGGGCGGCCGGCTCTGGCGGGGCTGGATCTGAGAATCGACATGGTGACGCTGGCCCCCGGACGCTTTCCGCGTCATCTTCGCGGCGTGATCTCCAGGGGAGCGGATCGGCCTTGACGCGCGAGGAAGCAGAGGCGGTGCTGGCGCAGGCGGGCGAGGGGCCGGACGAGGCCTTTCCCCTGCTGGATTGCGCCATCGCCTGCGCCATCCATGACTATCCGTTCCGCGACGCCGACGGGGTGCGCATCCTGGCCGACCACGCCGCCCAGCGGCTGAAGGAGCGGGCGGCCAATGAAAGCCCCGATGAGGCTCTGACCGAGGCCTTGGCCGGCGACCTGCGGCTGAACGGCGACCTTTTGAACTATGACCATCCGGCCAATACGGACGTGATCGACGTGGCCGAGCGGCGGCGCGGCCTGTCGGCGGTGCTGGTCATCTTCTATCTGGACGCCGCGCGCCGGGCGGGACTGAGCGCGGCGCCGGTGGACTTTCCCGGCCACGTCCTGTTGCGGGTGGAGACGCCCGAGGGGCCGGTGGCGCTGGACCCGTTCAGCCAGGGACGGTTGGTGCTGCCGTCGGAGCTGACGCGCCGGGCCCTGCTGGCGGGGCTGACGCCGCACGTGGCCGACCGGCTGGACCTGCTGATGGCGCCGGTCAGCGAGCGTCAGGCTCTGATCCGGTTGCAGAACATCCTGTTCAACCGCGCGCTTCAGGCCCGAGATTACGAAGGCGCCGAGCGCTCGGCCCTGCGCCGCGCCCTGCTGGACCCGGAGGATCACCGCCCCTGGCTGGACGTCGCCGCCGCCCGCGAGAAGCAGGGCGCCCTGACCGGCGCCATGCACGCCCTGTCCCGCGCCCGCACCCTGGGCGAGCCCTTGGCCGCCTGCGACGTTCGGCTGGACCGGATGCGGTTGCAACTGAACTGAAGCGCGGCCTTGCGGCGCGCAGCTTCGCGCCTCAAGTAGGCACTGACGGCGCTTCGGCGCTCAAGCAGCGCGCGCCCGCGGGGCGAACGTTAGCGCCACTAAAATCAGCTCAAGCAGCGAGCGCCCGCGGCGCGAGCGATAGCGCCCACCAAGAAGGACTCCCCATGCTCAAGGTCGCCATCCAGATGGACCCGCTCGAGGCGGTCAATGTCGAGTCGGACACCACCTTCCTGATGGCCCTGACCGGGCAGGCGCGCGGCCACAAGCTGTGGGTCTATGACTTCCGCACCCTGGCCTTGGAGGACGGCCGCCTGTTCTGCCGCGCCCGTCCGGTGACGGTGCAGCGCAAGCAGGGCGATCATGCCGATTTCGGCCCCGAGCAGCGGCTGGATCTGGCTGAGGACGTGGACGTCATCCTGATGCGCCAGGACCCGCCTTTCGACATGGCCTATGTCACCGCCACCTATCTGCTGGAGCGGGTTCATCCCAGGACCCTGGTGGTCAATGATCCGGCTGAGGTGCGCTCGGCGCCCGAGAAGCTGATCGCCACCCTGTTTCCCGGCCTGCAGCCCCCGACCCTGGTGTCGTCCGATCCCGAGGCTCTGGTCGACTTCCACCGCCGTCATGGCGATGTGGTGCTGAAGCCCCTGCATGGCGCGGCCGGCTCGGGCGTGGTGCGGCTGAAGGCGGATGACCCCAACCTTGAAGCCCTGATCGAAATCCACGCCGCCGGGTCGCGCGATCCGCTGGTGATCCAGAAATTCATCCCGGCCGTCTCGGCGGGCGACAAGCGCATCATCCTGGTCGACGGCGAGCCCGTCGGCGCCATCAACCGCATTCCGGCCAAGGATCAGGTGCGCTCCAATCTGCGTGTCGGCGGCACGGCGGCGCCGGTCGAACTGACGCCGCGCGACCTGGAGATCTGCGCCGCCATCGGCCCCTATCTGAAGGAGCGGGGTCTGATCTTCGTCGGCATCGATGTGATCGGCGACTATCTGACCGAGATCAACGTGACCTCGCCCACCGGCGCCCAGCAACTGCTCAACTTCGCCGGGATCGACGCCACCGAGCGGATGTGGGCGGTCATCGAGCAGAGGAAGGCGGCGGCCGCCTGACGCTGCTGAGCCTTAGGGGAGGAGAGCCTATGACCGCACTCATCAAGACTGTCGGCTTCGCCGCCTTGGCGCTGGTGATCGCCGGCCCGGCGACGGCGCAGGAAATCGCCGCGCCGAAACGTCCGTCGCTGGAGGTGCTGGAGCGGATCATCGAGACCCGCACGCCGCAGACGCGGGTCGAAACGCCCGATCACGACCGCATCACCGCACGGCGCATCGACATCGTCGACGCCGACGGGACCATCCGCATGACCCTGTCGGGGGAGACCCCGCCGCCGATCATCGACGGCGTCCAGTACAAGCGCGCCTTCAACGTCGCGGGTCTGATCCTTTACGACGACAAGGGCAGCGAGCGCGGCGGCTTCGGCACCGCCGACATCGAGGGGGGCATGGCCGTTCTGGCGCTGGATCATCCGGCGATGGATGCGGTCGGCTGGCGGGTGTCGCCGGACGGCTCGATCAGCTTCGTCTTCAACCAGGCGCCGCCGCTGGTGCGCGAGCCAGGACTGGGCGGGGCGCTGGTTCCCGGCGTTGAGACGCCTACGCGGATGCGTCTGTCGCTGGCCGCCGACGGCGCACCGGCGGTGGAGCTGTCGGACCGGAACGATCAGCCGCGCCTGCGCCTGACGGTGACCGAAGAAGGCTTCGGCGCCATCCAGTTCCTGAACGCCCAGGGCCAGGTCATCCATACACTGGCGCCCGAGGCCGACCTGCAGCCCTGATCGAACGACGCTCTTGCAGTCTGCATGAGTTCGTGATTTGTTCTCTTTGCTGAGGGAGAGAACACGATGGTCGCGCGGGTGGTGACGGTGGCGTTCGACGGCGTCGAGGCGCGCCGGGTCGATGTCGAGGTGCAGCAGGTCGGCTCGCCCGCCGGGGCTTTCGCCATCGTCGGCCTGCCGGACAAGGCGGTGGCCGAAAGCCGCGAACGGGTGCGCGGCGCTTTCGCCGGCATCGGCCTAGCTCTGCCCGCCAAGAAGGTGATCGCCAATCTGGCTCCTGCCGACCTGCCCAAGGAGGGCAGCCATTTCGACCTGCCCATCGCCCTGGCCGTGCTGGCTTCGATGGGGGTGATCGGGCCGGACGCGCTGGACGGCTGGGCGGCGGTCGGAGAATTAGGTCTGGACGGTCGGATCGCAGGCGTCGGCGGAACCCTGCCCGCCGCGATGGCGGTGAACGCCATGGGGCTGGGCCTGATCTGCCCCGAGGCGAACGGGCCGGAGGCGGCGTGGGCGGGGGATGTGCGGCTGCTGGCGCCCCGTTCCCTCATCGGCCTGATCAATCATTTTCGCGGGACTCAGGTGCTGCGCTCGCCCCAGCCGGGGCCGGTGGTGGAGGGGGGGGCCGTGCCCGACCTGCGCGAGGTCAAGGGACAGGAGGGCGCCAAGCGGGCGCTGGAGATCGCCGCCGCCGGGGGGCACAATCTGCTGTTCGTGGGTCCGCCGGGTTCGGGCAAGTCGATGATGGCGGCGCGCCTGCCGGGCCTGTTGCCGCCGCTGACGCCGCTGGAGCGGCTGGAGACCTCGATGGTCTGGTCGGTGGCGGGGCTGATCGAGCGCGGCGCCCTGACGCGCGAGCGGCCGTTCCGGGCGCCGCATCATTCGGCGTCGATGGCCGCCCTGACGGGGGGCGGGCACAAGGCCAAGCCGGGCGAGGCGTCGCTGGCGCACAACGGCGTTCTGTTCCTTGACGAACTGCCGGAATATTCGGCCCAGGCGCTGGACAGCCTGCGTCAACCGCTGGAGACCGGCGAAATCGTGGTGGCGCGGGCCAACGCCCATGTGCGCTATCCGGCGCGCTTCCAGCTGGTGGCGGCGATGAACCCTTGCCGCTGCGGCGTGGGCGGACCGGGCAGAGGCGCCTGCGGCAAGGCTCCGCGCTGTCAAAGGGACTATCAGAACCGCATCTCCGGACCGATGTTCGACCGCATCGACCTGACGGTCGAGACGCCGCCGGTCACGGCCGCCGATATGATCCTGCCGCCTCCAGCCGAGGGTACGGCCGAAGCCGCCGCCCGGGTCTTCGCCGCCATGCAGATGCAGGAGGCCCGCCAGGCCGAGGTCGGGCTGACGGGGATGCAAGCGCTCAACGCCCGGGCGTCGGGCGAGGCTCTGGAGCGTTTCGCTGCGCCGGATCAGGCCGGTCGCGCCCTGCTGATGAAGGCGGGGGAGGCTGGCGGGCTGACCGCGCGCGGCTGGACCCGCACCCTGCGTCTGGCCCGCACCATCGCCGATCTGGACGGCGCGGACGGGGTGCTGCGCCGCCATGTGGCCGAGGCCCTGATGTACCGACGCAGCACCGTCGGCGCTCATGAGGATTTCGACCGTCAGGTCAGCCGACGCGGCCTGTTTCCCGTGAAGGAAGGCGCAGACGGGCCGAGGCCGTTCGTGTTGAATTAACCCCGGAGGCCTAGCGTGGCCTTATGGGACAGACCCGCCGCAAACCGTCGCAGAACGCGCTTCTTCCCGCCATGTCCGGCGGACCCGAACCGTCATCCGAGGCGCCTGCGGACGGCGCTTCGCCCGAGCAGCAGTTCCTGCGGCTGATGAGCCATGAGATGCGCACGCCCCTGAACGGGGTGATCGGCATGTTGGGCCTGTTGTCGCGCACGCGTCTGGATGGAGCGCAGCGCGCCTATGCCGAGGCGGCGCAGAAGTCGGCCGAACATCTGTTGGGCCTGGTCAACGACCTGTTGGATTACGCCCGCCTCGAGGCCGAGGCGCTGGAGTTCGATCCGGCGCCCGTCGATCTGGAAGGCCTGGTTCGGGGCGTGGCCGAACTGCTCAGCCCGCGCGCCCACGACAAGGGACTGGAGATCGTCTGGTCGGTGGCCGCCGACGCTGCCGACATCGTCGCCGACGAGGGGCGCCTGCGCCAGATCCTGTTCAACCTGGCTGGAAACGCCGTGAAGTTCACCGATCGGGGCGGGGTGCGTCTGGCGGTCGAGGCGGTCGGGGAACAGCGGGACGGCGCGCCTGTGCGTCTGGCCTTCATCGTCGACGACACCGGGCCGGGCGTGCCCGAAGCGGCGCGCAGCCGCATCTTCGATGAGTTCGGCCACGCCGACGCCTCCGACGCCGCGCGCTTCGACGGCGCCGGTCTGGGCCTGGCGGTGGTGCGGCGCCTGGCCCGCGCCATGGAAGGAACCGTCGTCGTCGAAGATCGGCCTGAAGGGTCCGGCGCCCGTTTTCGCTTTGAGGCGGATTTCCCAGTCGCGCCCGACGCCCCGGCGCGCGCTCGTCCGCTGGATCGGCTGGCGGTGGCCATCCGCACGCCGGATCCCTTCGTGCGCCGCGCCGCAGCCGATCAGATCGAGGCCTCCGGCGGTCGGGTGGCGCGTCAGGCCGCGGTGACTCTGGTCGATCATGTGGGCGCCGACGACGGCGCGCTGGCGACCAGATCTGCTCAGGGCCAGTCCATCATCCTGCTGCGTCCGAGCGAGCGCGATCTGATCAGCCGTTATCGCACGGCGGGTTTCTGCGGCTATCTGATCAAGCCGTTGCGCCGGACTTCTCTCGCCGAGCAGGTGCTGGGAGCGCTTGCGCCGCGCCGGGGCGTCAAGGCTCCGCCCGTTCGATCCGGGGATGATGATCGCGTGGCCCATGTCGCTTTCAAGGGGGTGCGGGTCCTGCTGGTCGAGGACAATCCGGTGGGCGCCCTGTTGGCCAAGACCCTGTTGCGCCGCGAAGGTTGCGTGGTCCAGACGGCCGCCGATGGCCAGGAAGCGCTGGAGGCGATGAAGGCGGCGCGCTTCGACCTGGTCTTTATGGACATGCGGATGCCGCGTCTGGATGGGCCCGGCGCTGCGCGCGTTCTACGCGCGCGAGGGGATCAGACGCCGATCATAGCCCTGACCGCCAACGCCTTCGCCGAAGATCGCGTCGCCTGCCTGGCGGCGGGCATGGACGACCACCTGTCCAAGCCGCTGGAGGCGGACGCCCTGCGTGTCGCCCTCGCCCGCTGGACGAACGCCGCCAACCGCGCCAAGGTCGCGGCTTTCTGATCTGCCAGTAGTCCGTCGTCCGTATCGCCCGGCGGCGCCCGCCGGAGGCACGCATGACCGATTCCCAGACGCCCGCTTCCGAGGTTGCGGCGCTGCAGCCGTCTCCGAAAGGGCTGGGCGTGCTCAAGGCGGCGTTCCGAGAGCGACGCACCCTGGCCATGCTGCTGCTCGGATTCTCAGCCGGTCTGCCTTTCGCCATGCTGTTCGGCACCCTGAACGCCTGGCTGTCTGATGCGGGCGTGTCTGTGGCTACGATCGGGGTCCTGTCGTGGGTCGGTTTGTTCGGCGCGTTCAAGTTTTTGTGGTCGCCTGCGGTCGGGCTGACGCCGCCGCTGGTGGGGCGGATGGGGCGACGCCGCTCATGGCTGATCCTGTGCCAGATCGTTCTGGCGGGCGCGCTGTTGGCCATTGCTCTTTCGCATCCGGGTACAGGCGCCATCGCTGTTCTGGCGGGCGCAGCGGCGCTGGGAGCCTTTGCCTCGGCGACGCAGGACATCGTCATCGACACCTGGCGGATCGAAGTGGCGGACGAGCGCACGCCGGTGGATCTGTTGTCGACCGTCTACCAACTGGGATTTCGCACGGCGGCGTTGGTCGGCGGGGCGGGCGCTCTGGTGCTGGCTGATCAACTGGGCTGGTCGGCCACCTTCGTCATCGGCGCGGGTCTGATGGGGCTGGGCGTCCTGGGCACGCTGATCGCGCCAGAACCGAAGGCGGCACCGCGCGCCGCCATTGCCCGTGAACGGCTCGGCTCGCCGCGCCTGCGCATGGCCGCCCTGGTCATGACCCTGGCCGCCTGGGCCTGGGCGGCCTTTATGCTGGTGCGCTTCATGGTCACGGCGTTGACGGTCAAGCCCGCGCCCAGCGCGGGAGAGTTCACCGCTCTCTGGGGGCCGTGGATCGTCGGCATGGCGGTCATCCTTCCGGCGGTGCTGGCGGGGATCATCGTCTGGCGCGGCGGCAAGAAGGGTTCGGCCGCTGTGGCCGGTCAGGGGCCCGCCTTCGCCAACACCCTGTATGACGCCATCCTGGCGCCTCTGGTCGAGCTGATGGGTCGTCTGGGTTGGGGCGCCGTGATCGTCCTGGGGCTTATCCTCTCTTACCGCATCACCGACGGCGTCTGGGGGCCGTTCGCCTTCCCCTTCTATATGGGCGACACGGGCGGGGCCCTGGGGCACACCAAGACCGAGATCGCCCTGGCGTCCAAGACATTCGGCGTGGTCATGACCATCATCGGCATCGCCTTGGGCGGTTGGGCGCTTCTGGTGATCGGGCGAATGGCCAGCCTCCTGCTGGGCGCTGTTCTGTCAGCAGGGACCAATCTGCTGATGATGGACCTGGCCCTGGGCGCCCCGGTCATCGGCGGCTTCATGAGCGCGACGGGTCTGTACAAGCTGTTCGGCGCTTTCGGGGTGGGGGAGCCTCTGGCGAGGCTGATGCTGGCCATCGCGGGCGAAAACATAGCGGGGGGGTTCGCAGGCGCGGCCTTCGTCGCCTATCTGTCGGCGTTGTCGAACAAGATGTTCGGGGCGGTGCAGTTCGCCGTCTTCACCTCCTTGGCCCTGTTGATCGGGACCCTTGGGCGAGGCGCTCTGGGGGAGTTGATCGAGCGTCAAGGCTATGCCGCCATGTTCGTCATCGCTGCATTGTTGGGCGTGGTGGCGGTGGTATTCTGCGCCTTGGAATGGGTGCGACAGACGGTCGAGCGTCGTCGCCTCAATCTCGAAGCCTAGCGTCGGAACATAAAAGAGGCGGCCCGAAGGCCGCCTCTGAATGACGTCGCGATGGCGAGGGGTCAGTCCTCGATTTCCACCCCTTCGGCGTAGGCGGCGAAGGTGGCGGCGGTCATGATCTCGCCGACCGAGGCGCCCAGGGGCACGATCTGCACCGACTTCTCCAGACCGACCAGCAGCGGGCCGATCACCGTGGCGCCGCCCAGCGCCTGAACCAGGCGGGTCGAGATGGCGGCCGAGTGGATGGCCGGCATGACCAGGACGTTGGCGTCGCCGGTCAGGCGCATGAAGGGATAGTTGGCCCGCGCTTCGGAGTTCAGCGCCAGGGCCGGCGGCATTTCGCCTTCATATTCGAAATCGACATCCATGCCGTCCAGGATGCGGATGGCCTCGCGCACCTTCTCGCCGCGGTTGCCCGGCGGATCGCCGAAGGTGGAGTAGCTGAGGAAGGCGACGCGCGGCTTGCGGCCGAGAGTCTTGACCGTGGCGGCGGCCTTGACCGCGATCTCGGCCAGTTCGGCCGCGTCAGGCAGTTCGTGGATCGAGGTGTCGGCCACGAACAGGGTGCGCCCCTTGGCCAGAAGGATCGACAGGCCGATCATCCGGTCCTTGACGTCCAGGACGCGGCGGACCTCCTTCAGGGCCATGTTGAAGTTGCGGGTCACGCCGGTGACCATGCAGTCCGCCTCGCCGCGCGCGACCATGGCGGCGGCGAAGTAGTTGCGGTCCTGATTGATCATGCGCTGAACGTCGCGACGCAGATAGCCGCGACGTTGCAGGCGCGCGTAGAGCCAGTCGACGTAGTCGGTGTTCCGCTCGGAAATCCGGGCGTTCATGATCTGAATGCCCAGTTCATCGAAGCTCAGACCGGCCTCGGCGGCGTTCTGACGGATCAGCTCTTCGCGGCCGACCAGGACGGGCGTGCCCAGTTCGGCCTGTTTGAAGGCCCAGGCGGCGCGGATGACCGACTGCTCCTCGCCCTCGGCGAAGACGACGCGCTGCTTCGGACCCGAGCGCACGCTGGCCTGGATCTTCTGCATCAGGGCGGCGGACGGATCGACGCGCTGGCGCAGGCTGATGCGATAGGCGTCCATGTCCTTGATCGGCTTGCGCGCCACGCCGGAGTCCATCGCCGTCTGGGCGATGAAGGGCGGGATGTACCAGATCAGGCGCGGATCGAACGGCGTCGGGATGATGTATTCCGGGCCGAACTTCAGCTTGCGGCCGCGATAGGCGGCGGCGACCTCGTCCGGCACGTCCTCGCGCGCCAGCGCCGCCAGGGCGTGGGCGCAGGCGATCTTCATCTCGTGGTTGATCTGGCGCGCACGCACGTCCAGCGCGCCCCGGAACAGATAGGGGAAGGCCAGGACGTTGTTGATCTGGTTGACGTAGTCCGAACGGCCCGTCGCCATGATGGCGTCCGAACGCACGGATTTGACGTCTTCGGGCGTGATTTCGGGGTCCGGATTGGCCATGGCGAAGATGATCGGATTGGGCGCCATGGAGGCGACCATCTCCTTGGTGATCGCGCCCTTGGCCGACAGGCCCAACACGACGTCGGCGCCGACCATGGCGTCGGCCAGGGTGCGGTGCGGGGTGTCGGTGGCGTGCGCCGCCTGCCATTGGGAGACGTTGTCGCGGCCCTTGTAGATGACGCCCTGACGGTCGCAGATGGTGGTGTTCTCGGCCTTTACGCCGGCGGCCTTCATCAGGGCGATCGACGACAGGCCCGCGGCCCCGGCGCCGGACAGGACGACCTTGATGTCCTCCAGCTTCTTGCCGACGATGTGGCAGGCGTTGATCAGGCCGGCGGTCGAGATGATGGCGGTGCCGTGCTGGTCGTCGTGGAAGACGGGGATGTCCAGCAGGTCCTGCAGCTGGGCTTCGATCTCGAAGCATTCGGGGGACTTGATGTCCTCCAGATTGATGCCGCCCCAGGTGTCGCCGATGTTCTTGACCACGGTGACGAACTCGTCCGGGTCGGTGGTCTTCACCTCGACGTCGAAGCTGTCGACATCAGCGAAGCGTTTGAACAGGACCGACTTGCCTTCCATCACCGGCTTGGAGGCCATATGGCCCAGATTGCCCAGGCCTAGAATGGCGGTGCCGTTCGAGATGACGGCGACCAGATTGCCCTTGGCGGTGTAGTCGTAAGCCTTGTCCGCATCCTCGGCGATGGCCAGGACCGGCACGGCGACGCCCGGCGAATAGGCCAGCGACAGGTCGCGCTGGGTCGCCATCGGCTTGGTCGGGGCCATGGAGATCTTGCCCGGGATCGGATCGCTGTGGAACTCCAGAGCGTCGTCGTCAGAGAAGGTCTGTTTGTCGGTCAATTCGGGCATTTCTATCTCGGGAAGGGCAGGCGCATTTCGTTCCTAGAACCTGGAACCTTCGCCGACAACCGTTGACGCTGGGTCAGGCGGCCCTGGTCAGGCCGCCGGGAAGGTTCCCGTGCCTTCGATCTGCACCGGGCCGGTCATGAAGACGTGGTTCGTCGCCTCGTCCCAGGCGATGGTCAGTTCGCCGCCATCGACCGTCACGGCGGCCTTTCGCCCGGTCAGGCCGCGACGCGCGGCCGCCACCAGGGCGGCGCAGGCGCCGGTGCCGCAGGCCAGGGTCAGGCCCGCCCCGCGCTCCCAGACCCGCAACCTAATGTGATCGGGCGACAGGACATGGGCGAAGCCGACATTGACTCCTTCAGGGAACAACGGGTGGCGCTCGACCAGCGAGCCCGAGCCGCGCACGAAGGCGTCGTCCTGACGATCGGTGAAGAAGACGACGTGGGGATTGCCCATTGAAACGGCGCCGGGCGTGTGCAGCACGGGTGCGTCGATCGGTCCGACCTGAAGCTCGATCCCGCGCGTGTCCATCTCTTCGGACAGGGGCACCTGATCCCAATCCAGACGGGGGGCGCCCATATCCACCGCGACTTGATGCTGGGCCGCGGTCGAAGATTTTTGCCGGGCCGCGGTCGTCGACCCTGCGGGATCTCCCGACCCGACGCGGCCTGGCGCGCGGCGCGCGGTGGTCGGCCCGCTCAGGGTGTCGATGACCACCTCTTCCTTGTCGGTCGCCTCCAGCATCAGCCAGCCGACGCAGCGCAGGGCGTTGCCGCAGGTTTCGACCATCGAGCCGTCGGCGTTCCACACCCGCATGAAGGCGTCGGCCGTCTCGGACGGTTCGATGCCGATCAGCTGGTCGAAGCCGCCCAGGCCCGCCGCCGGGTCGGCCAGGGCGCGCACCTGATCGGCCGTCGGGTGGAAGGGTTGCTCGAAGGCCTGAACGACAATGAAGGCGTTTCCGGCGCCGTTCATGCGGATGTAGGGGCGGGCGGGTTCACTCATGATGCCCTTCATATAGGATTTTGCGCCGGTTCATGTATCGCTGACGGCGATGACTTCCGATCAGAGCCAAACCGCCAGACCCGACGGCCTGAGGCTGAGGGCGCGCCTGCGTTACCTCTATCACGGCGCCCAGCCGGCGGCGGTGAAGTTCCGCCTGATGGTCATTCTGGTCGATCTGATCATCATCGGCTTCTTTCTGGCCGCGCCGATCCTGAAGGAGGCGGGCTGGGTCTTCTATGTCGCCGACTATTTCATCGCCGCCATCCTGGGACTGGACCTGGCGGCGCGCGCCTATGCCTATTCCGATATCCGCGACTGGCTGAAGAAGCCGATCGTCTGGGTCGATCTGTTCGTGCTGGCGACCCTGCTGTTTCCGGCCTGGCTGGCCAACTTCGGCTTCCTGCGCCTGCTGCGGTTCTGGAGTCTGCTGAACAGCGACCTGTTCTGGCGCACCATCGGCCGCCGGTTTGACGACACCCGCGTCGAGGAAATCACCCGCGCCCTGGCCGCCCTGATCACCTTCGTCTTTGTCGTGACCGGCTTCGTCTACGCCTATTTCCGGGGCAAGGCCGAGCACATCAACGGCTATCTGGACGCACTGTATTTCACCGTCGCCACCCTGACGACGACGGGGTTCGGCGACATCACCCTGCCGGGCAACTGGGGCCGGGTCATCTCCATCGTCGTCATGCTGGTGGGCATCACCCTGTTCATCCGCCTGGCCCAGACCCTGCTGCGGCCGCACAAGGTGAAGTTTCCCTGTCCGACCTGCGGCCTGCAGAAGCATGATCCGGACGCCGTCCACTGCAAGGCCTGCGGCCAGATCCTGTGCATCCCGGACGACGGCGACTGAGTTCGGCCCTGCGGCCAAAGATTACGGGTCGATAGGACGACTGACGCTTGCTCCCCGTCGCCGCCGTCGCCAAGGTGCCGGTCGAAACATTCGTCCGTTGGGGGACACCCATGATCATCCGCACCCTGGCGTCCGTCGCCGTCCTTTCCCTTGCTGCCGGAGCCGCACCCGTCGCCATGGCCCAAGCTTCCGTTTCCACCAGCGTCGCCTCTGCCGCGCCGGGCTTCGCGACCAGCGACGCGACCGATCCCTATCTGTGGCTGGAGGAGGTCGAGGGCGAGCGCGCCATGGACTGGGTCAAGGCGCATAATGAGACCTCGCTGGGCGTGCTTCAGGGCGATCCGCGCTATGAGGCCCTGCACCAGCAGGCGCTGGAGTTGGTGCAGTCGCGCGACCGCATCCCTTCACCGGGCTTCACCCATGACGGCCATATCGACAACTTCTGGCAGGACGCCGAGCATGTGCGCGGCGTCTGGCGCCGCACGACGCTGGACAGCTATCGCTCCGACACGCCGCAGTGGGAGACCATCCTGGACTTCGACGCCCTGTCGGCGGCCGAGGGCGCCAACTGGGTCTATAAGGGCGCGACCTGCCTGGCCCCCGAGGAACGCTACTGCCTGATAAACCTGTCCAACGGCGGCAAGGATGCGGTGACCCTGCGCGAGTTCGACAGCGTAACTCGCACCTTCGTCGCTCCAGGCGAGGGGGGCGGCTTCAGCCTGCCCGAATCCAAGGGCGGCGCCAGCTGGATCGACAAGGACACCCTGCTGATCGCGCGCGACTTCGGCGAAGGCTCGCTGACGGATTCGGGCTATCCGCGCACCGTGCGGCTGCTGAAGCGCGGCCAGACGATCGACCAGGCGGTCGAGGTCTTCGCCGGTCAGAAGACCGACGTCTCGGTGTCCGGCTACACCCTGCGCGACGCCGACGGCGTGGTGCAGGCGGTGCTGCTGAACCGGGGGATCAACTTCTATGAGAGCGAGACCTGGCGCCTGAACGCCGACGGCTCGACCACCAAGCTGGAGCTGCCGCTCAAGTCCAACATCAACGCCCTGGTCGCAGGCCAGCTGGTGGTGACGACGGACCAGGACTGGACCGCGCCGTCGGGCCAGCAGTTCAAGACCGGCGACGTCATCGCCTGGGACCTGCAGGCGTGGCTGGCCGATCCGAAGGCGCCCGCCCGTCTGGTCATCCGCCCCGGCGAGCGCGAGGCGGTCGAGGGGATCAACGCCACCCGCAACAAGCTGGTCGTGGCCCTTTATGAAAACGTGCGCGGCTCGGTCTATGTCTACGACCCGGCCGACTGGAGCCGCACGCGTCTGGACTTGCCGCAGAACGTCTCGGTCGGGGTCGGCTCGGCCTCGGAGCAGGACGACAAGATCTTCGTCAGCGTCACCGGCTATCTGAACCCGTCCAGCCTTTATCTGGCCGATGCGGCGACCGGGGCCGTCGATCTGACCAAGGCCCTGCCGGACAAGTTCGACGCCAGCGGCATGCGCGTGGATCAGTTCGAGGCCCGTTCGACCGACGGGACGATGATCCCCTATTTCGTCGTCCATAAGGACGCGATGGCGATGGACGGGTCGAACCCGACGCTGCTGTACGGCTATGGCGGTTTCCAGTCGTCGCTGCTGCCCGGCTATTCGCCGACGGTGGGCAAGCTGTGGCTGGAGCGGGGCGGCGTCTACGTCATCGCCAATACGCGCGGCGGCGGCGAGTTCGGTCCCAAATGGCACCAGGCGGCCCAGCAGGAAAATCGCCAGCGCGCGCATGAGGACTTCCAGGCGGTGGCTCAGGACCTGATCACGCGGGGGATCACCAGCCAGCCGCACCTGGGCGTCATGGGCGGCTCGCAGGGCGGGCTGTTCATGGGCGCCATGCTGACCCAGCGCCCGGACCTGATCAATGCGGCGGTCATCCAGGTGCCTCTGTTCGACATGCTGCGTTTCCACAAGCTGCTGGCGGGCGCCTCCTGGATCGGCGAATACGGCGACCCGGACATCCCCGAGCAGCGCGCCTGGATCGAACGGTACTCACCCTATCAGAAGCTGGCGGCGGGTCAGCCCTATCCGGAAGTCTTCATCCACACCTCGACCAAGGACGACCGCGTCCACCCCGGCCACGCCCGCAAGGCGGCGGCGCGGATGGAAGAGCTGGGCTATCCGGTGCTCTTCTATGAAAACACCGACGGCGGCCACGCGGCGGGCGCCAATCTGCGCGAGACGGCCCGCCGCATCGCGCTGGAATACACCTATCTGACCCGCAGGCTGATGGATCAGCCGGCGCAGCGGTAAAACCATGCCCGCTCATTCCCGCGGAGGCGGGGACCCAGGTTTGAGCCTCGCGCTCGACCTGAAAATATGAGCGATAATTCTGAAGGCGGCTGATTGAGCCAAAGCACTGGGTCCCCGCCTCCGCGGGGATGAACGGAGAAGATTGTGAAAACCCTGTTCCTGTCAGCGGCCCTGCCAGCTCTCATTCTCGCCGCCGCACCCGCCCTGGCGCAGGGCGCCCCTGTCGATCCGACGGCCGCCTCGGCTGCGACCCCGCCGCCGCATTTCCCGCGCGACCTGTCGCCCGAGGGGGTCAAGGCCGCCGACGACCACCTGGCGCTGGAGGAGGTGAACGGCGCCGAGGCCCGCGCCTTTGTCGCCGCCTCCAATGAAAAGGCCCTGGCCGCCCTGACCGGCGATCGCCGCTATGAGCCGTTCCGCCAGCAGGCCGAAGCCATCCTGACGGCCACCGACCGCATCCCCGGCGTCAGCTTCCTGGGCGAAGGGCTCGGCAACTTCTGGCAGGACGCCGCCAATCCCAAGGGCGTCTGGCGCCGCACGACGCTGGACAGCTATCGCACGGCCCAGCCCCAGTGGGAGACCCTGATGGACATCGACGCTCTGGCCAAGGCGGAAGGCAAGGACTGGGTGTTCAAGGGCGCCAACTGCCTGGCGCCGGACGAGACCCGCTGCCTGGTCAATCTGTCGAACGGCGGCATGGACGCCGTGACGGTGCGCGAGTTCGACCTGACGACTAAGACCTTCGTGGACGGCGGCTTCGTCATCCCCGAAGGCAAGCACCGCATCAGCTGGCTGGACCGCGACACCCTGCTGATCGCCACCGACTTCGGCCCCGGCAGCCTGACGGAGTCGGGCTATCCCTTCATCATCAAGTCGCTGAAGCGCGGCCATCCGCTGGAACACGCGACCGAGGTCTATCGCGGCCAGCAGGGAGACGGCGGATACGGCGTCTCGCCGATGGTGTTCCGCGACAAGGCGGGGGCGGTCGAGGCCGTGCTGTTCAGCCGCCCGCTGGACACCTTCCGGTCAGAAATCTGGTGGCTGAAGGATGGACGCCCGGTTCAATTGAATCTGCCGTCGCGGGTGTCGATTTTCGGTACGAGAGGAGGCGAACTGGTCTTCTCCAACGATGAGGCTTGGCGCTGGCGTCAACCGGAGTACGCACCGGGTTCGTTGTTGATTGTGGGGCTGGCTGAGCTAGCTTCGCCCCCCGCAGCCTTACCGCCGAAGCCTATGACGGGAGGGGGGGATTCTCGTCGAGTTTTCTCTCCATCAGAACGCCAGTCTGTGCAGAACGTGTCGATCGTCGGGGACTCGCTGATCGTCGCTCTGGCCGACAATGTCGTTGGCCGACTGATCAAGTATGATGCGACAGGTGAGGGCGAATATCGACTTTGGGGGGCGACCGATATCGCGGTCCCCGCCAACAGCGCCGTGGGTCTGGGCGACAGCTCCAAGGCCAAGGGGCAGGTCTTCGTCTCGACGCAGGGCTTCCTGACGCCGCCGACGCTCAGCCTGGCGGACGTCTCGACCGGCGCCCTGACCGAGCTCAAGTCGGCGCCGGCCAAGTTCGACGCCTCGACCCACGTGGTCGAGCAGTTCGAGGCGACCTCGACCGACGGGACCAGGATTCCCTACTTCGTCACCCGGCCGAAGACACTGGCGATGGACGGGACCGGCCCGACCATCCTGTTCGGTTACGGCGGCTTCCAGGCCAGCTTCCCGCCCGCCTACAAGCCCGAGATGGGCAAGCTGTGGCTGGAGAACGGCGGCGTCTTCGTTCAGGCCAACATCCGCGGCGGCGGCGAGTTCGGACCGGCCTGGCACCAGGCGGCCCTGCGCGAAAACCGTCAGCGCGCCTTTGACGACTTCGCCGCCGTGGCTCGCGATCTGGAACAGCGCAAGATCACCAGTCCGCGCCACCTGGGCATCTATGGGCGGTCCAACGGCGGGGTGCTGACCAGCGTGTCCATCACCCAGCACCCGGAGCTGTTCAATGCGGCGGTGATCGAGAGCCCGCTGATCGATATGCTGCGCTATCAGGAGCTGCCGGCGGGCGCGTCGTGGATGGGCGAATACGGCGATCCGCGCATTCCGGGCGACGCCGAATTCATCGCCCGCTATTCGGCCTATCAGCAGTTGCGGCCCGAGGTGAAATACCCGCGCGTCTACATCACGACCAACACGCGCGACGACCGGGTCCACCCCGGCCATGCCCGCAAGTTCGCGGCGCGTCTGGGCGATCAGGGCCACGACCACCTCTATTTCGAGGATACGGCGGGTGGCCACTCCAACGACGCCGATCCGGTCGCCAATGCTCGCCGCTGGGCGCGCCACTATGTCTATCTGGCCCAACAGCTGATGGATTAAAGGGCTTTTTTAGTGCGCTAACGGCCTTCGGCCTGCTTGAGCGCGAAGGCGGGTCGAAGGCGTGTGACGCCGCTCACGCATTTATGAGCGACGCCTTTGCGGCGAAGGGATAGGATCGCCGCCATGATGGCACGGGGCCTGTTCAGATACGGGATAGCGGCGACGGCGATCGCGGGCGCAGGCCTGCTGGCCGTCGCCGCCGCGCCGTCGCGTGAGCGTGACGCCACGGTCCAGCCGGTGGTGGTCGAACTGTTCACCGCCCAGGGCTGCTCGGGCTGTCCCGACGCCAACCGCACGGTCGAGACCGTGGCGACTGAGCCGGGCGTGATCGTCCTGACCTACGGCGTCGACTATTGGGACTATCTGGGCTGGCCTGACACCTTCGCCCGGCCCGAGTTCGCCGAGCGCCAGCGCGCCTATCGCCAAGCTTTGAGGCTGCGGAACGTCTCGACGCCGCAGGTGGTGATCGACGGGCGCCGTCATGTCTCGGGCGCCCGTTCGCCTGAGCTGAAGGCCGCCGTCGAGGCCGAGGCGCGGGGTCGCGGCTGGCCGCCCGAGATCGAGTTCCGCGAGACCGGCGACCGCGTCGGCGTCGGCTCGGGCCGGGCGCCGCAGGGCGGGGCGGAGGTCGTCGCCGTGGTCTATCGGCCCGGTCAGCAGACGGTCGAGGTCAAGGGCGGCGACAACCGGGGCCGCGCGGTGACCCACGTCAATGTCGTGCGCGAGGTGCGGCGGCTGGGCGACTGGAATGGACGACCGGTGCTGTTTCCCCTGCCTGTCGAGGCGGGCGCCGATGAAGGCGTGGTGATCCTGCTTCAGGCCAAGGACGACCGCAGCATCCTGTCATCGGCCGCGCGGCCGGAACCGGGGCGCGATTGAACCGCTGACGGAAAAGGTCTAAAGGCCCGCGGCTCTTGATGGGCACGCCTCCTCGCGCGACCCGGAGAACATTGCATGGTCGGGGAAACGCCCCGCGGCGACGCCGCGCCAACCGCCAACGCCTCTTCCGCCGCTAACGCCCAGCCTCCCGCCTCGGGGGGCTCGCCGGGGACTGGCGGCAAGACCGGCCGCCGCGCCCTGATCCTGGGCGCCATCGGCGTGGTTTTCGGCGACATCGGCACCAGCCCCATCTACGCCCTGCGCGAGGCGATCGGCCACGCCCAGAAGGGCGTCGAAGGCGACCTGGCCGTCATCGGCGTGGTGTCGCTGGCCTTCTGGGCGCTGATGGTGGTGGTGACGTTCAAATACGTCATGTTCCTGATGCGGGCCGACAACAAGGGCGAGGGCGGCACCCTGTCGCTGATGGCCCTGGCCCAGCACGCCATCGGTCGACGCAGCGCCTGGCTGTTCATTCTGGGGGTCTGCGGCGCAGCCCTGTTCTACAGCGACGGCGTCATCACCCCGGCCATTTCCGTCCTGTCGGCCATCGAGGGTCTGCAGGAGGCGCCGGGCCTGAACGGCCGCCTCGATCCCTTCATCGTGCCGTTGGCGGCGGGCATACTGATCGCGCTGTTCATGGTCCAGTCCCGAGGCACGGCCGGACTGGCCAAATTCTTTGGCCCCATCACGCTTGTCTGGTTCCTGTCGCTGGGCGTGATGGGTGTGGCGCACATCTTCGACGACCTGTCGATCCTGAAGGCCCTGTCGCCCTATTACGGGATCAAGCTGCTGATCGCCGATGGCTTCCTGGGCTTCGTCATCCTGGGCAGCGTCTTTCTGGCCGTCACCGGAGCCGAGGCGCTGTATGCGGACATGGGCCATTTCGGCAAGTCGCCGATCCGTCGGGGCTGGCTGTTCATCGTCCTGCCCTGCCTGACGCTGAACTATCTGGGGCAGGGCGCCTTCCTGCTGTCGCACCCCGGCGCGGCCAACAATCCCTTCTGGAACATGGTGCCGCAGCTGGTCTACTGGCCCATGCTGCTGCTGGCGACGGCGGCCACGGTGATCGCCAGCCAGGCGGTCATCACCGGCGCCTTCTCGGTGACCCAACAGGCGGTCCAGCTGGGCCTGCTGCCGCGACTGGACATCCGCAACACCTCCGAGACGCAGGCGGGCCAGATCTATGTGCCCGCGATCAACAGCCTGTTGATGGTCGGGGTGCTGTTCGTGCTGGTGACCTTCCAGTCGTCGCACAATCTGACGGCGGCCTATGGGGTGGCCGTGACCGGCACCATGATGGTCAACACCCTGATGTCCTTCACCGTCGTGCGGCACAAGTGGAAGTGGCCGATGTGGGCGGTGCTGCTGACCCTGGTGCCGTTCGGATTCATCGACGCGGTCTTCCTGACCTCCAACCTGCTCAAGATCCCGGCAGGGGCGTGGATGCCGCTGGTGCTGGGCGGCGGTCTGGTCATGCTGATGTGGACCTGGGTGCGCGGCACGCAGATACTGACCGACAAGACGCGCAAGGACAGCCTGCCGCTGACCGATCTGATCGAGATGCTGCGCGCCCGTCCGCCGCACCGCGCGCCGGGCACGGCCATCTTCCTGACCTCGGACGCCGATGTCGCGCCGGTGGCCCTGATGCACAACCTCAAGCATAACAAGGTGCTGCACGAGAAGAACATCATCCTGACGGTGCATACGTCCGACCGGCCGCGCGTACCGGACCTCCAGCGGGTGGCGGTCGAGCCGATCAGCGACGATTTCAAGCGCCTGACGCTGACCTTCGGTTATATGGAGACGCCGAACGTGCCGCGCGCGCTTGGCCTGTGTCGCAAGCAGGGGCTGAAGTTCGACATCATGTCGACCAGCTTCTTCCTGGGGCGCCGCTCCGTCGTTCCCACCGCCCGGCAGGGCATGCCTCTTTGGCAGGACAAGCTGTTTATCTTCCTGATGCGTAACGCCGCCAATCCGACCGACTTCTTCCGCATTCCGCCCGGCCGCGTGGTCGAGCTTGGCACCCAGGTGTCGGTGTGAGCGGGGGGA
Source organism: Brevundimonas sp. LPMIX5 (assembly GCF_003576505.1). NCBI lineage: Bacteria > Pseudomonadati > Pseudomonadota > Alphaproteobacteria > Caulobacterales > Caulobacteraceae > Brevundimonas > Brevundimonas sp. LPMIX5. Next base: position 17,937 of record NZ_QWTZ01000010.1, on the reverse strand, counting down.
CGCCCAAGGGCAAAAGCTCCGCCGCGCGCGGTCGCCGCATCGCTGAAAAGGCGCGCGGGCCGCGTCGTGAACCCGCGCCGCGTCCGGTTGCCGACGACCCCCACGCCGACATCGGCGTCGAAGCGCGCCTGGTCGCCGGCCTGCTGCTGAACGCGGCGCTGGAGAAGCGCACCGGTCTGGACGAGGCCTTGTCGCAGTCGCCCGCGCGCGACCTGCCGCTGCAGGACCGAGCCTTCGCCCGCGCCGTGGCCATGGCGGCCCTGCGCCGTCTGGGCGAGATCGACCAGATCCTCGAGCGTCGCCTGCAGAAGGCGCCGCCGCTGGCGGTGATGACCATATTGCGCATCGCCCTGGCCCAGACCCTGGTGCTGGAGACGCCCGCCTTCGCCGCGGTGTCGACGGCGGTGAAGCTGGCCGAGCGCGACCCCAAGACGCGGCCTTACAAGAATCTGGTCAACGCGGTGCTGCGCGGCGTCGGCCGCGACGGTCCCGGCCTGACCACGGCGGAAGCCAACCTGCCCGACTGGCTGGCCCAGCGCTGGAAGGCCACCTATGGCGAGGCGGCCCTGATCGGTCTGGCCCTGGCGACGCGCGAGGAACCCGCCACCGACCTCACGGCCAAACCGGGCGTCGATCCCGCCGAATTGGCGGCCTCAGTCGACGGCGAGGCCTTGCCCGGCGGCACGGTCCGCACCGGCAAGCGCGGCGATGTCGCCTCATGGCCCGGCTTTGAGGCCGGCGACTGGTGGGTGCAGGACGCGGCCGCCGCCGTGCCCGCCCGCCTGCTGGCGGTCAAGGCGGGCGAGACGGCGCTGGACCTGTGCGCCGCGCCGGGCGGCAAGACGCTGCAGCTGGCCGCCGCCGGGGCCGAGGTGACAGCCCTGGACCGGTCCGAGGCGCGCCTGAAACGCCTGCGCCAGAACTTCGAGCGCATGAACCTCACGGCCGAGGTGGTCGCCGTCCCGGCCGAGGACTGGGACGACGACCGCACCTTCGACGCCGTCCTGCTGGACGCGCCGTGCACGGCGACCGGCACCTATCGCCGCAACCCGGAGGTTCTGCGCGCCACCCGCCCTGCCGACGTCGCCAAGCTGGCCGATGTTCAGCACCGCCTGCTGGACGCCGCCGCCGAGAAGGTGAAACCGGGCGGCCGTCTGGTCTATTGCGTCTGCTCGCTGGAGCGTGAAGAGGGCGAGACGCAGGTGATCGCCTTCCTGCGTCGCAACCCGGCCTTCCGCACCGTCGCCGCCGTTCCCGCCGAGGTCGGCGCCCCGGACGAGGCCCTGACCCCGGAAGGCTGGCTGCGCCTGCTGCCCTCGCAATGGGCGGAGAAAGGCGGTCTGGACGGCTTCTTCGCGGCCAGGCTGGAGCGGATCGCCTAACTGAGCTGAAGGCCGAACCAGCCGTCGCGGCTGGAGACCGTCATCGGCAGGCCGAACAGGTCGGTCAGGGCGGCGTCGGTCAGCATGTCGCGCTTGGCGCCGTCGCGGGCGACGCGGCCGTCCTTCATCATGATGACGCGGTTGATCTCGGGCAGGATCTCCTCGATGTGGTGGGTCACCAGGATCAGGGTGGCGCCGCCCTGCGCCAGCGGCCTGAGGCTGTCGAGGAACAGGCGGCGCGTCGCCGGGTCCAGCCCGCCGCACGGCTCGTCCAGCAGGATGGCGTCGGGCTGATGAGCCAGGGCGCGGGCGATCAGCACCCGCCGCGCCTCGCCGGAGGACAGGGTGGCCATGGAGCGGCCGATCAGATGCTCGACCCCCATGCGGTGCAGGGCCTCGGCGGCGGCGTCGCGCATGGCGGGCGTGATCGTTTCGCGCCGCCAGACCCCGCGCGAGGCGAAGAAGCCTGAGACGACCGCGTCCATCACCTCCAGCGCGTCCTCGCCGGTCAGGTCCGACTGGGCGGCGGGCGAGACGAAGCCGAGACGGCGGCGCAGGGAGAAGACGTCCCACGGACTCTGGCCGAACACCTCGACCCGCGCGCCGTGCAAGGGATAGAGCTGGTGCAGGATCAGCTTGACCAGCGTCGACTTGCCCGAGCCGTTGCGGCCCAGGATCGCCGTGTGGTCGCCCGCCGCAATGGTCAGGCTGACATCATCCAGAATGCGTCGCTCGCCGCGCACCACGCTGGCGTTCTCGATGCGCAGCAGCGGCTCAGTCATCATCGTCTTCGATGGCGTGGATCTGATCGTCGTCGAGGCCCAGGTGGTGGCCGATCTCGTGGATCAGCACATGGGCGATGATCTCGGACAGGCCGACGTCGCCGCGCTCGCACCATTCATCGAGGATCGGGCGGCGATACAGGAAGACGCGCGAAGGCTCCGGCGCCGGACCCATGGCGTCTCGCTCGCCGATGTGGACGCCGGAATACAGGCCAGTCAGCTCGAACGGATCCTCGATCTCAAGGTCGCGCAGGATTTCTTCGTCGGCGAAGTCGTCGATGCGGATGACGACGTCCCCGGCCGCCTGACGGAACAGATCGGGCAGGGCGGCGAAGGCCTCTTCGGCCAGGCGGGCGAAGTCGTCGAGAGAGGGGGCGGTCTGATCGGTCCAGGTCTGGCTCATGGTCAAAGGATATCGCCCGCCGCGCGCCCTCCCGCAATCGGCGGCGACGCCGCATCGCAAATCGCGCAATCAGGTTATGGTAAACGCGAATCGGTCGGCGCGCTGACGCTCGGCGGCCGCCGCAGCGACGCATCATCCGGGGACCTATGGCCGAGGCCGACATCGCTTATGCAGCCACCGCAGGGGCGGCCGGTCTGGCGCTGGCGATCAGCGCCTGGACCTGGCGGCTGCGCGCGCGGCTGGGTGCGCGCGAGGTCGAGATCGAGCGCTGGCTGGGCGGCGCCCAGGCCTCGGCCGCCGCCAGCGAGGGCGCCCTGACCGCGTTCGACGACGTGCGGGTGGCCCTGAGCCCGCAGGGCGAGGCGCAGGCGGCGTTCGGCTCGGCCGAGGCCCTGTCGGCGCTGGCGCCCGGGCTCGAGGGGCTGGCGGCGGCGCAAGGCGTGGTCGAGGCGCTGACCGGTCTGCACACTGGACGCATGGAGGCGCTGGTTCAGGCCGGGGAGGCCTTCGAGACCCTGATGGAGACGCCGCAGGGCGCCTGGGCGGTCGAGGGGCGCCCGCATGGGGGATCGGCCTGGCTGCGGCTGTCGCGTCTGGCCGGGGTCGGTGGCGAGGGCGGACTGGACGGCGGCGCGGGCGCGGGGGTTCTGGCCGAACAGTCTCCGGCGCCGACCTGGGTCGTGGACGGGGCCGGGCGGCTGGTCTGGGCCAATAGCGCCTGGCTGGTCGAGACGGGCGCCGAGACCCTGGCCGAGGCGCGCGAGCGGGGGCTCAGTTTCGATCGCGGCGCCGACGGGGTGGTGGCGGAGGCGCTGCGCCTGAATGCGCGCCAGGACGGCTTCCGCTGGACCACGGCGGGCGGACGGCGCCGGGCGTGGAAGATCCTGGCCGAACCGCTGGCGGGCGGACGCGGCGCCGTGATCGCTTTCGCCATCGAGATGACCGAGGCCGAGGAGACGCGCGACACCCTGCGCCGCCACGTCGAGGCCCATGACGAGACGCTGAATCACCTGGCCGACGCTGTCGCCATCTTCGGCCCGTCCAAGCGGCTGGCCTTCCACAACACCGCCTTCCAGTCGCTGTTCGGGGTCGATCCGGCCTGGCTGGACGAGCGCCCGACACACGCCGAACTGCTGGACCGGCTGCGCCAGAAACGACTGCTGCCCGAGGTCGTCGACTACGCCCGTTGGAAGGCGGATGAACTGGATTTCTACGGCGCCGCCCAGGCCTCGCCGGACGACAGCTGGTCCCTGCCCGACGGGCGGACGCTGCGGGTGGTGCGCCAGCCGCACCCGCTGGGCGGCATCCTGCTGATCTTTTCGGACATCACCGGCGAACTGCAGCTGCGCAGCCGCTACAACGCCCAGATCCAGGTCCAGCGCGCGACGCTGGACAAGCTGAACGACGCCGTGGCCGTGTTCGGCTCGGACGGGCGGCTGCGGCTGCACAACGAAGCGTTTGAGACCTTCTGGGGCGTGGCGGGCGAACGGCTGAACGAGGCGGGCGACTTCGACGCCGTGGCCGCCCTGTGCCGCCCGGTCCTGCCCGACGCGGCCCTGTGGCTGGGGCTGAAGGCGCGGGTGGCCGACCCCGACCCGGAAAGCCGCGTGCCGATCGCCGGCGAGGGGCGCACCGAGGACGGCCGCAGCGCCGCCTGGCAGACCCGTCCCCTGCCGGACGGGGCCACCCTGGTCGCCTTCTCGGACGTGACGGCCCGCCGCGGGCTGGAGCAGGCGCTGGCGGCCAAGGAAGCCGCTTTGGCCGAGAGCCAGGCGCTGAAGCGCGAGTTCGTGGGCAGCGTCTCCTATGAGCTGCGCACCCCGCTGACGACCATCGTCGGCTATTCCGAACTGCTGGAGGCGATGGGCGACCTGCCCGAGCGCAGCCGCCAGCACGCCGGGGCCATCCGCGTGGCGGCCAGCCATCTGGCCCGGTCCATCGACGACGTGCTGGATATGGCCCAGATCGACGCGGGCGAGATGGAGCTGACGCTGGGCGACGTGCGCGTCTGCGACCTGCTGGGAGAGGCGGCCGAGCGGATCAGGCCCAAGGTGGAGGGACGAGGGGCGACGCTGAATCTGGCCTGTCCGGCAGGGCTGCAGCCGATCCGCGCCGACGCCCGCCGCATCGCCCAGGCGGTCGATCACCTGCTGGAGCACGCCTGCCGGGCGGTGTCCGAAGGCGGCGCCGTCAGCCTGAGCGCCGAGGCCGGGCCGAATGAAATCCGCATCCGCGTCGAGGACACCGGCCGGGGCATCCCCTATCACCTGCAGGCCCACGTCTTCGACCGCTTCGTGCGGCGCGAGCGCGGCGGGCCGGGCGTGGCCCTGGCTCTGGTGAAAGCCTTGATCGAACTGCACGGCGGCTGGGCCGAGGTCCAGTCCGAACCGGGCAAGGGCGCGGCCTTCATCCTACACCTGCCGATCGAGGCCGAGGCGCCGACGGCGGCGCCGGAGCTGCTGCTGGGCTGATATGGCCGCTCAGCCGTGCTAGAGGGCGTGTCCAAGCCTTCCAGGACGCTTTCATGGCCGACACGCCCCGCCCCCTGCTCAAGACCGCCATCATCTATGATTTCGACGGGACGCTGGCCCGGGGGAACATGCAGGAGGTCAGCTTCATCCCCTCGATCGGAATGACGCCGGCCCAGTTCTGGAACGAGACCGTCCGTCCACGGACCATCGCCGCCGATGGCGACGGCATCCTGATGTATATGCAGATGATGCTGCTGGCCGCGCGCGAGCAGGGCACGCCGGTGACGCGCCAGACGCTGCGCGACCACGGCCGCGACGTGGCCCTGTTCGAGGGCCTGCGCGACGGCAGCTGGTTCGACCGCATGAACGCCTTCGGCGCCCAATATGGTCTGGAGATCGAGCACTACATCATCTCGGCGGGCCTGACCGAGATGATCGAGGGCTGTCCCATCGCTGAGGCCTTCACCCACGTCTTCGCTTCGAAATACGCCTATGACGAGGACGATGTGGCGGTGTGGCCCGCCGTGGGCGTCAACTACACCACCAAGACCCAGTATCTGTTCCGCATCAACAAGGGGGTGCACAACCACTGGGAGGACGAGCGCATCAACCGCTTCATCCCGGACGAGGAGCGGCCCATCCCGTTCGACCGGATGATCTTCCTGGGCGACGGCGACACCGATGTGCCGACCATGAAGATGATGCACACCAAGGGCGGCTTCTCCATCGCCGTCTACGACCCCGACAGCACCCCGCGCGACCACGACAAGATCCATCGTCTGATCTCGGAGGATCGGGTCAACTTCGTCGCGGCGGGCGACTATCGCGAAGGCTCGCCCGTCGACCTGATCGTCAAGGGTCTGATCGGCCGCATGGCGGTCAACTACGGCCGCATGCCGGCGGACTGAGGCGCCGGTCGGCGTCCAACTGAACCACCCGATCGGCGCGCACCCCGCCGGTCAGCATGTGGCGGGTGATGCGCTCGAAATGCTGAATGAAGACGGCCAGTTCGGCGCGTCTGGCGGAGGGCAGGTCGGCCGGGGACAGACCCATCAGACCGGCCTCCTGTTCGCAGCGCCAGTCCAGTACCGCGTCGAACGACGGCGCCTTCAGGAAAAGCATGGCGTCGAAACCGGCGAAGGACTGGGCGTAGTGGCCGGCCAGGGCGGCGTTGGCGGCGCCTCGCCATCGGCCTTGGACATCCTGCTCGGCTTCCAGGGGGTTGACCGGAAGGGTCAGGTCCGCTTCTGTCTGAGGCGTTGCGCCCAGACACCAGCCGTCGATCAGCACAGCCGACGGGCGGCCCGCAAACACAGGCCATGATGCTTCCGGCGCCCGGTCGTCCGTCAGCTTGTCGAAGGCGGGCAGGGGCGTGCGGCTGTCAGGCCCGGTGGCGCGCAGGGCGGCGACCGTGGCTTCCAGCAAGGCCAGATCATGCGTTCCTGGCGGGCCGCGCACGGCGAACAGGGGATGGACCTCGCGAGCGAGGGTCTGGCGTTCCGTTTTCGTCAGATAGACGTCGTCCAGCGACAGATGCGCCGCGCCGAACCGTTCCGCCGCAGCGCGCGCCAAGGTGGTCTTGCCGGAGCCCTGCGCTCCGGCGATCCCGATGAGGGGGATGTGGTCCGGCCGCGCATGGGCCGCGACCAGAGACCCGACCGCGTCCAGCAGCCGGGCGTCGATCATCTCAGTGCTGGCTTTGCGGCAGGCGCACGATCAGGCCGTCCAGATCATCGGTGACGCGGATCTGGCAGGACAGGCGGCTGTTCGGCTCGACGTTTTCGGCGAAGTCGAGCATGGACTCCTCCATCGCCGAAGCGCGCCCCGTCTCGGCGGCGAAGTCGGGGTCGACATAGACGTGGCAGGTGGCGCAGGCGCAGGCGCCGCCGCAATCGGCGTCGATGCCCGGCACATTGTTGCGGATCGCGCCTTCCATGACGGACAGGCCCTTCTTGACCTCGACCGTATGCTCGGTCCCGTCGTGTTCAATGTAGGTGATCTTGGGCATGGAAGCGGTCTTAACCCTGCAAATGGGCTTGGCAAGCCTCGGGACGAGGCGGTCAGCAAAAACCCCCGGCGTCAGCGGCGCCGGGGGCTTTCAGTTGCGGCCTGATCGGCTGGATCAGGCGGCGGTCTTCTTGCGCGACGGCGAGACCATCAGCTTCTTGGTCTCGGCGATCGCCTTGGCCGGGTTCAGCCCCTTGGGGCAGACCTGGGCGCAGTTCATGATCGTGTGGCAACGATACAGCTTGAAGGGGTCCTCGAGGTCGTCGAGGCGCTTCTGGGTGGCGTCGTCGCGGCTGTCGGCGATCCAGCGATAGGACTGCAGCAGGGCCGCCGGGCCGAGGTACTCTTCCTGGTTCCACCAGTAGCTCGGGCACGAGGTCGAGCAGCAGGCGCACAGGATGCACTCGTAAAGGCCGTCCAGCTTTTCGCGGTCTTCCGGCGACTGCAGGCGCTCCTTCTCCGGGTCCGGCAGGTCGGACTGGAGGTAGGGCTGGATGGAGTCGTACTGGGCGTAGAAGAGCGACAGGTCCGTCACCAAGTCCTTCACCACCGGCTGGTGGGGCAGGGGGGCGATGGTGATGTTGTGCGACGAGCACTCGGCCCAGCCCTTGGTGCAGGCCAGGGCGTTGCGGCCGTCGACGTTCATCGAGCACGAGCCGCAGATGCCTTCGCGGCACGAGCGGCGGAACGACAGCGTCGGGTCGATCTCGTTTTTGATGTGGATCAGGGCGTCCAGAAGCATCGGGCCGTGATCGTCGGCCGAGACCTCATAGACGTCCCAGCGCGGATCGGCGTCCGTTTCCGGGTCGTAGCGATAGACCTTGTAGGTCTTGACGTTCTGGGCGCCGGCCGGGGCCTTGTGCACCTTGCCGGTGGTGGGCTTGGAGCCCCGCGGGAGGTTGAGCTGAACCATCTGCAATCCTCCTTAGTACACCCGAGCCCGGGGCTCGATGTAGGAGACCTCGTCGGTCATCGTGTATTTGTGCACCGGGCGGTAGTCGATCTGGACGCCTTCGCCCGGACGCTTCCACGCCAGGGTGTGCTTCATCCAGTTTTCGTCGTTGCGGTCGGGGAAGTCCTCGCGGGCGTGGGCGCCGCGCGATTCCGTGCGGTTCAGCGCGCCTTCGATAGTCACCAGGGCCTGCGAGATCAGGTTGTCGTATTCCAGCGTCTCGACCAGGTCGGTATTCCAGATCAGACCGCGATCCGTGGTCTTGATGTCGGCGCCGGCGGCCTCGATCGAACGCAGCTTGGCCACGCCTTCTTCAAGGGTCTTGCCGGTGCGGAACACGGCTGCGTCGGCCTGCATGGCGCGCTGCATGTCCAGACGCAGGTGCGACGTCGGGGTCGAGCCCGAGGCGTTGCGGAAGCGGTCCAGGCGCGCGATGTGCTGGTCGGTCTGGGCCTTGGAGGCCGACGGCACGGCCGAGTTCTTGTCCACGACCTCGCCGCAGCGCAGGCCGACGGCGCGGCCGAACACCACCAGGTCGGTCAGGGAGTTGGAGCCCAGACGGTTGGCGCCGTGCACCGAGACGCAGCCCGCCTCGCCCACGGCCATCAGGCCCGGCACCACGCTGTCGGGGTTTCCGTCGTGCAGCGTCAGCACCTCGCCGTGATAGTTCGTCGGGATGCCGCCCATGTTGTAGTGGACGGTCGGAATGACCGGGATCGGCTCCTTGGTCACATCCACGCCGGCGAAGATCTTGGCCGATTCCGAGATGCCCGGCAGGCGCGCGTGCAGCACGGCCGGATCAAGGTGATCCAGGTGCAGGAAGATGTGGTCCTTGTTCGGGCCCACGCCGCGGCCTTCGCGGATTTCGATGGTCATGGAGCGGCTGACCATGTCGCGCGGGGCCAGATCCTTCACAGTCGGCGCATAGCGCTCCATGAAGCGTTCGCCTTCGGAGTTGGTCAGATAACCGCCTTCACCGCGTGCGCCCTCGGTGATCAGGCAGCCGGCGCCGTAGATGCCGGTCGGGTGGAACTGCACGAACTCCATGTCCTGCAGCGGCAGGCCGGCGCGCAGCACCATGGCGTTGCCGTCGCCGGTGCAGGTGTGGGCCGAGGTGGCCGAGAAATAGGCGCGGCCGTAACCGCCGGTGGCCAGCACCACCATTTTGGCGCGGAACTGGTGCAGTTGGCCGGTGTCGAGCTGAAGCGCGGTGACGCCGGTGCAGGCGCCGTCCTGCATGATCAGATCGAGCGCGAAATATTCGACGAAGAACTTCACCTCGCGACGGACCGACTGGCCGTACAGGGTGTGCAGGATGGCGTGACCGGTGCGGTCGGCGGCGGCGCAGGTGCGCTGCACCGGGCCTTCGCCGAAGTTGCGGGTCATGCCGCCGAAGGCGCGCTGGTAGATCTTGCCTTCGTCGGTGCGGCTGAAGGGCACGCCCCAGTGCTCCAGCTCATAGACGGCCTGGGGCGCGTTGCGGACCAGGTATTCGATGGCGTCCTGGTCGCCCAGCCAGTCCGACCCCTTGACGGTGTCGTACATGTGCCACTGCCAGGAGTCCTCGCCCATGTTGCCGAGCGAGGCGGAGATGCCGCCCTGAGCCGCCACGGTGTGCGAGCGGGTCGGGAAGACCTTGGTGACGCAGGCGACCTTCAGGCCCTGCTGGGCGGCGCCGAGGGCGGCGCGCAGGCCCGAACCGCCGGCGCCGACGACGACGACGTCGTATTCGTGATCGATAAGCTCGTATGCAGCCATGGCGGGATCAGACTCCGGCCGGCAGCGGGGCCGAACCCAGCGCCAGACGTACGATGAAGAAGACGCTGGCGGCCGCCAGCACGAGGAAGACCAGGTTCGACACCAGGACCAGGCCAGAACGGGACGAGGCGGGGACGTAGTCCTCGATGATCACCTTCCAGGCCAGGCTGGCGAACAGGCAGAAGACCACCGCCGTCACGGCCAGCAGGCCGGCGTTCAGCGTGCTGCCGAACCAGGCGACGACCGCACCGTAGTCGGCGCCGGCCAGGGTGAAGCCGGTCGACAGGACCCACAGGCCCAGCGGCATCAGGGCCAGCAGCGCCAGCTTTTCGAGTTTCCATTCTCCGGCGCCGTGACGCTCGGAAATTTTCACATTGTTCTTGAACTTGGGCGCGGCGCTCACAGCGAAACCTTTCCAGCAGCGAACAGCACGACCCAGAACAGGACGGCCAGGACGATCGGGCCCCAGACGGCGATCTGGGCCATCAGGTTGGCGGACTTCAGGTCCAGCCCCTTGCCGGCGTCGTTGATCAGGTGCCGCGCGCCGTTCAGCAGGAAGGAGAGCAGCACCCAGGTCAGGCCGAACCAGATGAACAGGCCGAACGGCGAGCCCGAGAAGGCGGCGACCGAGGCGAAGGCGTCCGGACCGCAGGCGACGATCGCGACCCAGCCCAGCAACAGGACGGCGCCGACGCTGGCCGCGCCGATGGTGACGCGGAACAGGATCGACGCGACCATGGTCATGTGCCAGCGCCAGATACCGGTGAAGGGCGACATCGGTGCGACGTGCCCGTTGGGATGACGGACGTAGCGGCCCGTCCGGTCGCCAGTTTCGCCCGCAGCCGGGGGAGTGTTCGACATGCGAATGATTCTCAAAAAACCCGAGGAATTTCAGGGCCGGATTGCAGTGCAACAGGCTTTAGTGACGCAGACGGGGGGGTGTCAACGAAGCGGGCCGATTCCCGTCAAGTTCTACCTGCGAACGCCAATCAAAAGGCTGCGATATGCGACAGCGCCGTTTGGCGCGTCGCCGTCGTGCACGGAACCGCCCCCGGCCGCCCCCAGACCGGGTCAGGCCACAGCGGATCGTCGCGCCGACGCCCGACCACATGAATGTGAAGCTGGGCGGTGACATTGCCCAGAGCGGCGACGTTCAGCTTGTCCGCCGGTTGATCGCGCAGAGCGCCCAGTTCGCGCACCAAGGCCCCGGCCCGCACGATTTCTTCGGTGAGCAGGGCGCGCTGGGCGGGCGACAGGTCCTCCAGTTCGACCGCCCCGGCCACGCGGGGCAGCAGGATCAGCCAAGGGAAACGGGCGTCGTCCTGAAAGCGGATCTGGCAAAGGGGCCAGTCGGCGGCGAAGACGGAGGCCGCCTCAAAGGCGGGATCGGCGCGGAAGTCAGCCTGTAGGTCCGGGTGCGAGGTCATGGCGAACCGTGACAGCCGCCAGCGGGGGGCGCAACGACGAAAGCCGTATCTCGGAACGCTTGCCGCGACCCGCCGACAGGTCTAGACCGCCGTTCCAGCGACTACCGTTTCGCACACGCAATATCGACTGGAGAGACCTGAATGGCTCGCGCGAAGATCGCCCTCATCGGCGCCGGAATGATCGGCGGAACCCTGGCCCACGTGGCCGCGCGCGAAGCGCTGGGCGACGTTATCCTGTTCGACATCGCCGAAGGCACCCCCCAGGGCAAGGCTCTGGACATCGCCGAAGCCTCGGCCGTCTTCGGTCAGGACGTGGCCCTGAAGGGCGCCAACGACTACGCCGACATCGCGGGCGCCGACGTCTGCATCGTCACCGCCGGCGTGCCGCGCAAGCCGGGCATGAGCCGCGACGACCTGATCGGCATCAACCTGAAAGTGATGAAGGCCGTCGGCGAGGGCATCAAGCAGCACGCCCCCAACGCCTTCGTCATCTGCATCACCAACCCGCTCGACGCCATGGTCTGGGCCCTGCAGAAGTTCTCGGGTCTGCCCAAGGAGAAGGTCATCGGCATGGCCGGCGTGCTGGACTCGGCGCGCTTCGCCTACTTCCTGGCTGAAAAGACCGGCGTGTCGGTGCAGGACATCCACGCCTGGACCCTGGGCGGTCACGGCGACGACATGGTGCCGATGGTGCGCCACTCGACCGTTGGCGGCCTGCCGCTGCCGGACGCGGTCGCTGCAGGCTTCCTGTCGCAGGCCGACCTGGACGCCATCGTCGAGCGTACCCGCAAGGGCGGCGGCGAGATCGTGGCCCTGCTGAAGACCGGCTCGGCCTTCTACGCACCGGCTGAATCGGCCATCGCCATGGCCAAGTCCTACCTGCTGGACCAGAAGCGCGTCCTGCCGTGCGCCGTGTGGCTGTCGGGTGAATACGGCCTGTCGGACCTCTACGTCGGCGTCCCGGCCCTGATCGGCGCGAACGGCGTCGAGAAGGTCATCGAGTTCACCACCAACGACGACGAAAAGGCGATGTTCGCCAAGTCGGTCGCCTCGGTCCAGGGCCTGATCCAGGCCTGTAAGGATATTGAGCCTTCCTTGGCTTAAGGGCGCTAACGCGAGCCGCGCGGCGGCTCGCTGCTTGAGCGCCTAGGCGTCCGAGTTGGAAAGGGGTCGTGCTGGAAGGCGCGGCCCTTTTTCGTGCGCCATACGTAGGATGAGCGGGCAGGAGTTTACGCCGCCTCGGCTACCTCGCGCTGCTCCAGCCAGTCCTCGCTCTGCATCTCGTTGAAGCGCGACACCGTCCGCTCGAACTCGAAGGCGCCGACGCCCTCGGTGTAGAGGGCCTCCGGCGCGGCTTCGGCCAGGACGACCAGACGGGTCTTGGCTTCATAGAGGGCGTCCACCAGCGTCACCAGGCGGCGCGCCTCGTGGTGATTGGCTGGACTAAGCAGCGGCACATCGGCCAGGAACAGGGTGTGGAAGCGCCGGGCGATGGCCAGATAGTCCTGCGGTCCCAGCGGGCGGCCGCACAGTTCGTCAAAGGTCGCGCGCGCCATGCCGCCGACCGTGCGCTCCAGCTTCACCTCGCGGCCCAGCACGGGCAGGACGATGGGGCTTTCCGGCTCGCCGCCCTTCAGGTCGGCCCACAGGGTCTCGAATCCCTGCCGCGCCTCGGCGTCCAGCGGCGAGAACCACACCTTGGCCCCGCTCATGCGGTCCAGACGGAAGTCGCGGGCGCCCGACGTTTCGACCACGTCGCAGCGTTGGCGCAGAATATCGATGAAGGGCAGGAAGAGCTGGCGGTTGATGCCGTTCTTGTAGAGGTCCTCGGGCGCGCGGTTCGAGGTGACGGCCAGCACCACCTTCTTCTCGAACAGGGCTTCGAACAGGCGGCCCAGGATCATGGCGTCGGCGATGTCGGTGACCTGAAGCTCATCGAAGCACAGCAGCCGCGCCTCAGAGGCGATTAGGGCGGCGATCGGCGGGATGGGGTCGTCGCCCTTGTGCGTGCCGAAGACCTCCTTGCGGCTGCGCGACGTGCCTTCGCGCCACTGTTTCACCAGATCGTGGATGCGCGCCATGAAGGCGTGGAAGTGGGCGCGGACCTTCTTCTGCTCGGGCGTTGAGGAATAGAACAGGTCCATCAGCATGGACTTGCCGCGTCCGGGCGGACCCCAGATGTAGATGCCGCGCACGGCGGGCTGGGCGCCGAACAGGCCCTTTTTCGACAGATCGATCTCGAGTCGTTCAAGCGCGCCGATCAGGGCGGCCTGGGCCGGTTCGGGCGTGATCACGCCTTCTTCCATGCGGATGTCGTAGGCGTTGCGGATGCGGGAGGTCATGGCCAGCAGATAGCTCCCCGATGAGGCCGGGGGAAGGCGTTCGCGGATTCCGGCGCCGAATTGGAGGATTCTGGTTGCTTCGCGGCTGCGAAGGACCCAAATGCAGAAGCGTTTCTCCCAAACGCCCCCGAACAAAGGATGATTTCATCATGGGCTATCGCGTCGCCGTCGTAGGCGCCACAGGCAATGTCGGCCGGGAAATCCTGGCCATCCTCGAGGAAGTGAACTTCCCCGTCGAGAAAATGCACGCGATCGCCTCCCGAAAATCCAAAGGCGTCGAGGTCTCCTTCGGCGACCGCACCATCAAGTGCGAGGACATCGAGCAGTTCGACTTCTCGAGCGTCGACCTGGTGCTGATGAGCGCCGGCGGCGGGGTGTCGCGCGAATGGTCGGAAAAGATCGGCAAGGCCGGTCCCATCGTCATCGACAACTCCTCGGCCTTCCGCCAGGACCCGGACGTTCCCCTGATCGTGCCGGAAGTGAACCCGGACGACGCCAGGCTGGCGCGCAAGAAGAACATCGTCGCCAACCCCAACTGCTCGACCGCCCAACTGGTGGTGGCGCTGAAGCCGCTGCATGACGCGGCCAAGATCAAGCGCGTCGTCGTCTCGACCTATCAGTCCGTCTCGGGCGCGGGGAAGGAAGGCATGGACGAGCTGTGGAACCAGACCAAGGCCATCTACGGTCTGGGCGACGCCACGCCGAAGAAGTTCCCCAAGCAGATCGCCTTCAACGTCATCCCCTACATCGGCTCGTTCCGCGACGACGGCTATACCGACGAAGAGGCCAAGATGTGGGAGGAGACGCACAAGATGCTCGATCCCGCGATCAAGTTGACCGTGACCTGCGTGCGCGTGCCGGTCTTCGTCGGCCACTCCGAAGCGGTGACGGTGGAATTCGACCGCCCGATCGCGCCGGACGAAGCTCGCGAAATCCTGCGCGAGGCGCCGGGCGTTCAGGTCATCGATAAGCAGGAACACGACGGCTACATCACCCCGGTCGACGCGGCGGGCGAACATGCGGTCTATGTCAGCCGCATCCGCAAGGACCCGACGGTCGAGCACGGCCTGAGCTTCTGGGTGGTGTCGGACAACCTGCGCAAGGGCGCGGCCCTGAACGCCGTGCAGATCGCCCAGCTGCTGGACGAGACCGGCGTGATCTCGCCCAAGAGCGGTTATCGTACTTTGACTGTGTAACCCTGTGCTGTCATCCCGGCCGTAGCGAAGCGCAGAGCCGGGACCGCCGCAAACCTCGCCGTTTGTCGCGGTCCCGGATCGACCCTTCGGGCCGTCCGGGATGACGCCTTATCAAGGCTTTCGCCCAGTGACTGCGTCTCCTTCCGCCTCGGCGCCCGAAGCCCGCACCGCCCTGGCGGCGGGGGTCATCTGCTACCTGATATGGGGGTTCGTGCCTCTGGTCTTCCAGCAGATGGGCCAGCAGGGGGCGGACGCTTGGGAGATCATGGGGCACCGCGCGGTCTGGGGGCTGGTGTGGGCGGCTCTTCTGGTGGTGCTGTCGCGTCAGTGGACGCAGGTCATGGCCGTTCTGCGCCAGCCCAAGGTGCTGGGCTGGCTGGCCCTTTCGGCCATCCTGATCGCCGGCAACTGGACCACCTATATCGTCGCCGTGAACGATGGGCGGACGCTGGACGCCTCGCTGGGCTATTATCTGAATCCACTGCTGAACATGGCGGCGGGCGCCTGGCTGTTCCGCGAGAAGATCGACTGGGCGGGAAAGATCGCCATGGCCCTGGCGGCTGTAGGCGTGCTGTTGCAGACCATCGCCCTGGGTCATGCGCCCTGGGTTTCGCTCATCCTGGCGCTGACGTTCGCGGCCTATGGCATCATCAGGAAGCGCGTTTCGGTCGACGCCCAGACGGGCCTGTTCCTGGAATGCCTGCTGCTGGCCCTTCCGGGGCTGATCTGGCTGATCCATATCGAAACCAGCGGCGCAGGCCACTTCACCCAGTCGGGCGCTTCGGTCTTCTGGCTGCTGTTCGCCGGACCGGCGACGGTCATTCCTCTGGCCCTGTTCGCCTGGGCCGCGCGGCGGATGCCCCTGTCCAGCATGGGCTTCCTGCAGTTTCTGGCGCCGACCATCGTCTTCATCATCGGCGCGCTTCAGGGCGAGGCCCTGGGGCCGCTGCGCATCGCCTCCTTCGTTTTCATCTGGATCGCCGTGGCCGTGTTCGCGGTCGGCGCCGTGCTGAAGGTGCGCCGCGCCTCCGCCACGGCCGAGACCATCGTCGCGCCTGAACCGGGCCTGCTGGACGACCCGGCCGAGGACCGGATGGACGCCATCGGCGAGAATCCGCCCGCTGCGCGTTGAGGTCGGGCGCCGTCCCGTCCTAAAGAAGGGGGTGATGATGATCCCCTCCCGCCTGCTCTCCGCCCTCGCCGCGTCCATCCTGCTCGCCGGGGGGACCTCGGCCTGCGCCCACGGCACGCTTGAGGGAGGCGGTCAGAACGACGACGTCATCCGCACGGCCCGCGTGGGGGTCAGCCGTGAGGCGGCGCCGTCCATCGCGCCCGGCGCCCCGGCGGCCGTCGCCGCGCCGCCGACCACGGCCGAGACCTTCGATGCGGTCAGCGACGCCCTGGACGCCGCCGCCGCCGCCTGGACCTCGGGTCAGGTGGATGCGGTCATGGCCACCTATGTCCACGACGAGCCGCTGCTGGTTTTCCTGGGCGATACGCCGCTGAAGGGGCCGGACAGCGTGCGCGCGGCCCTGGACGCCCGTGCGGCCGAGCCCGGCGGGCTGGGCGCCCTGTCCTATGAGTGGTTCGAGACCCTGCAGTTTGACGTCAATACGGCGGTGGTCTCTGGCCGGGCGGTGATGACGCGGGGCGGCAAGACTCATCGCGGCCTGTTCACCCGCATCCTGCGCCGCACCGCCGACGGCTGGCTGATCGTTCACGACCAGCTGGCCTGGGGGCCGGAGGCCTAGACGGCCGCGTAAAGAGCTTCGATCAGCCTCAGCGCGCGCGGATCGCCGATCAGATGCGGCGACTGGCGCGTCATGACATAGGCGGCCGAGACGCCCGCCGCCTGATCTGCAAACGCCATCGAGCCGCCCCAGCCGCAATGGCCGATCGCTTCGGGGTTGGGGCCGAAGATGTTCAGGCCCTGATTGCGGGTGAACCCCGCCGCCCAGCTCATGTCGAAGGGCAGCACCTTGTCGGGCCCGTGGATGCGCTCGCGCGTGGCCTGGACCAGAGTTTCCTGCGACAGCACCGCCAGATGATCCAGCGACCCGCCGGTGGCGACGACGGACATCATGCGCGCCAGATCCCTGGCGGTGGCGTGCAGATTGGCCGACGGAATCTCCGCCATGCGCCACTCGGTCGAGCCGCGTCCGCCCGGCGCCGAGCCGCGATCCAGGAAGGCGGCTTTCTTGATCGCGTCGATGGGGCCGAGGTCCGGCGCGGCGGCGGGCTTGCGAAGTTGCGCGACGCGGCCGTGCTCGGCCTCGGGCAGGCCGATCCACAGGTCCAGATCGAACGGCTGGGCGAAATCTTCGCGCAGAGCCGTCCCCATGGTCCGCCCGTCGACAATGCGGAACAACTCGCCCGCCAGATAACCGATCGTGATCGGGTGATAGCCGGACGCCGTGCCCGGCGCCCACATCGGCGTCTGGGCCGCCAGCTTGTCCAGCACCGCCTGACGGTCAAACCAGATGGCCGGCTCGGCGCCGCCATCGAAGCCGGGCAGACCGGACTGGTGGCTCATCAGCTGGCCGACGGTCAGCTGGTCCTTGCCCGCCGCGCCGAAGGCGGGCCAGTGGTCGGCGACCCGATCCTCATAGGACAACAGCCCCTTGTCCACGCAGCGCGCGATCATCAGGGCCATCACTGCCTTGCCGGTCGAGAAGACGGGGACCAGCGTGTCCTCGGCGAACGGCTTGGTCCCCGCCAGATCGGCCGACCCTGCCCACAGGTCCACCACCGCCTCGCCGTCGATGGTCACGCTGAAGCGCGCGGCCAGTTCGTTCAGCCCTTCGGGCGCGTCAGTGAAGTTGGCGGCGAAGGCGTCCTTCACCGCATTGAAGCGCGGCGGGCAGACGCCGTGGAGGTCGGGGAGGCTGGTCATGGGTGCGGTCTAGCGCCTTGGCGGCTTTACGTCACTTGCGGCCGATTACTGGCGCGCCGACGCCGAGGCGTTGCGGGCGCCTTCGAACTCGTCGCCCGGCTTCCATGCAGGCCAGTCGCGCGAATTGGCCAGGTCGCGGCCGACTTCATACAGCAGCTGCACATCGGCGGCGGCGGCGTCCATCTTCCAGTCGGGCGTCCATTCGTCCGTCGGCTGATGATAGCGGTTGGCGACGTAATCACGGCTCGCTTCATTATGCCCGGTGAAGCCGGCGGCGGCGAACAGGGCGGGCACGCCCTTGCGCGCCAGGGGGAAGTGGTCCGA
>NZ_QWTZ01000009.1:0-62887 GCF_003576505.1 Brevundimonas sp. LPMIX5 | reverse complement strand
GCGGTAGAAGGCGCCCGCGTGCGGCGCCGGGTCGGGGATCAGGCGGCGTCCCTCGCGCGCGGCCAGAACCGCCAGCCGGTCGTCCAGATCATTCTTGCCCGCGCCGATGACGACGATGTTCGGGTCGATCTCGGTGCCCGGCAGCAGGCTGTCCATGTTGATGTTGGCCACCGTCGTCTCCAGCGGCCAGACGGGATTGGCGGCATAGTATTCGGCGCCCAGCAGACCGGTCTCTTCCGCCGCCCAGCTGATGAAGACGGTCGAGCGTTCGGGGCGCGGCCCCTCGGCGAACAGGCGGGCGATTTCCATGACGCCCGCGACGCCGGTCGCATTGTCGACGGCGCCGTTATAGATGTCGTCGCCGTTCTTGGGCGTGGCGCGGCCATAGGCGTCCCAGTGGGCGCCGAACATGACCGTCTCGTCCGGGTATTTCGTGCCGGGCAGGCGGCCGATGACGTTGCGTGTCTCGACCCGGTCGGCCTTCTGGCCGAAATCGATGGACATGGTCACGCCGTCCAGCGCCACGGGCTGGAAGCCGGGCGTGCGCGCCTGATCCTTCAGGGCGGCGAAGTCCAGCCCGGCGTCCCGGAACAGCTGTTCAGCGATCGCGCCCTGAATCCAGCCCTGCGCCGCCACACGCTCCTTGTCCGGGTCGGCGCGGACGATATCGAACTTGGGCGCGGTCGAGGAATTCTCCAGCGTCGACCACGGATAGCCCGCGCCCGGCGTGTCGTGGATGACCAGAACGCCCGCCGCCCCATGCTCGGCGGCGACCTGGAACTTATAGGTCCAGCGGCCATAGAAGGTCATGGCCTGACCGTCGAACCTGCCGTTGACCGGATGGCCTTCGGGCGCGCCGAAATCGGGGTCGTTGACCAGCACCAGCATGATCTTGCCGGTCAGATCGACGCCCTTGTAGTCGTCCCAGCCGCGTTCGGGCGCGTCCACGCCATAGCCGACGAAGACCAGAGGCGCATCGGTCAGGTTGATGCGCTCCACCGGCCGGTCGGACGAGACGATGACGTCCTTGGCCCGTTGCAGTTCGGTTGTGCGGCCCCTGGCCGAGACGCTGATGGCGGCAGGGCCGTCCTGACTGGTGCGGCTGACCTGGGCGACCTGCACCCACGAGCCGTTCGGGCCGCCGGGTTCGAGACCGAGCGCCTGAAACTGCTGCGACAGCCAGGCGATGGTGCGGTCCTCGCCGGGCGTGACCGGGGCGCGGCCTTCGAACTCATCGGAGGCCAGAACGCGGGTCGCCTCGTTCAGCCGGGCCGGGTCGATGCGGCCGGTCTGGGCCCCGGTTTGGGCGAGCGCGGAGGTCGAACACATCAAGGCGGCGATCAGGCCGACGGCGGCGGAACGGGCGAAGGTCATGGGCAGGCTCGGCTCTTGAACGGTTTGCGCCACGCTGCCCTCTGAGGCCGCCGCTGTCGACCCCGAAAGGCTTCAGCGCCCGTCCAGCCAGACGCGCACGCCCTCCGCCGCAACAACGCCCGAGGCGAAGGAGGCCTGCAGCAGATAGCCGCCGGTCGGCGCCTCCCAATCCAGCATCTCGCCGGCGACAAAGACTCCAGGCCGCGCCTTCAGCATCAGCCGTTCGTCCACGGCGTCCAGCGCGACTCCCCCGGCCGAGGAGATGGCGCGGGCCAGGCCCTGCACCCCGGTCAGGGTCAGGGCGACGCCCTTGATCCGGGCGGCCAGTTCGGCCGGGTCGGCGGGCAAGGAGCCGCCTTCGCGCAACAGGGCGACGGCCGTGGCGTCCAGCCGGGCGGCCTTGCGCAGCCAGTTCGACAGGCTGTCCTTGCCGCGAGGTTTCGACAGGCGTTGCGTCAGCGCCTCGACGCTCAGATCGGGCCGCAGGTCGAGCGTCAGCGTGGTCGATCCGTCGCGCTCCACCGCTTCGCGCAATGCAGCCGACAAGGCGTAGATCCCGCCGCCCTCGATCCCATAGGCGGCGATCATGGCCTCGCCGCGCATGGTGCGGCCGCCGTGCGTCAGGGCGACGCCTTTCAGCGGCGTTCCGGCGAAGCGCTCGCGGAACAGCGGCGACCAACTGACATCAAAGCCGACATTGGCGGGCCGGAAATCTGCCACCTCGGCGCCCGCACCCTCCAGCGCCGGAACCCAGGCGGCGTCCGACCCCAGCTTGGCCCAGCTGGCGCCGCCGAGCGCGAGGATCACGGCGTCCGGCCGCTCGATGCGTTCGCCCTCGGGCGTGTCGAAGGTCAGGGCTTCGCCCTGCCAGCCGGTCCAGCGCGAGCGGGTGCGGACCTCGACGCCCAGTTCCTCCAGCCGAGCCAGCCACGCGCGCAGCAGCGGCGAGCCCTTCATCGCCTTCGGGAACACCCGGCCGGACGAACCGACGAAGGTCGGCTGGCCCAGCCCCTCGACCCATTCGATCAGATCGGCGGGAGAAAAGGCGTCCAGCCAGCCCTTGATGCGCGCCTGAGAGGCGGCGTCATAGCGGTTCAGGAACGGCGCCGGCGGCTCCGAATGCGTCAGGTTCAGCCCGCCGCGTCCAGCCATCAGGAACTTGCGCGCGACCGAGGGCATCCGCTCGTGCACCATGACGCGCAGGCCCGCCTGCGCCAGACGTTCGGCGGCCATCAGTCCGGCGGGACCGGCGCCGATCACGGCGACTGTGGAAGGGGAGGGCGTCATCACCGCCTTCCTAGCGGGAATGGGCGCCGGGGCCTATGTTGATGGTCATGAGCGTCGCCTTTACCCGAGAAGAAGATCTGGAAGCCACGGCGGCGGACCTGCCGGACCGGCCGATCTCGCCCCATCCGAACCTCGTCACGCCGCAGGGGTTGGCCCAGATCGAGGCCGAACTGGCGGCCGCACGGGCGGCCTATACGGCGGCTCAGGCGGCGGGGTCCATCGAGGCCGACCGTACCGCCATGGCGCGGGCGACGCGCGACCTGCGTTACTGGTCGGCGCGGCGTAGCACGGCCCAGATGGTCGAGGCGCCGCCGGACGGCAAGGTGCGCTTCGGCGACACGGTGACGATTGAGCGCGAGGACGGCCGCACCCAGACCTGGCGCATCGTCGGCGAGGACGAGGCCGATCCGACTAAAGGCAGCGTCAGCCACGTCTCGCCCCTGGCCCGCGCCCTGCTGGGCAGGCGCGAGGGGGATGAGGCGACGGTCGCGGGCCAGTCGGTCGAGATCGTCGCCATCAAGGAAGGCTGAGGCTGAAGGCGGCTTCAGTAGCCGCCCGTGCCCTTCTCCTTGGCCACAGGCTGGAAGTCGCGCACGAACCGCTCCAGCAGGCGCACGCTGTAGCCCGCCGACCCCGCCGGTTTCACGTCATTGGCGCCGCCGAAGGCCATGTTGGCGATGTCCAGATGCGCCCAGGGCGTCTCGGGCCGGGCGAAATAGCCGATGAAGTGGGCGCCGGTGCCCGCCCCCGCCCCGCCGTCGCCCGAGTTCTTGATGTCGGCGATGGTCGAGGAGGTGGCCCGCACATAGGAGGGGTGCAGCGGTAGCTGCCACAGGGTCTCGCCGGTGGCGTCGCCCGCCGTCTTCAGCTGAGCGGCCAGGGCGTCGTGACGGCTGAACAGGCCCGCATAGTCGCCGCCCAAGGCGCCGCCGACCGAGCCGGTCAGGGTGGCCACATCGACGATGGCGGCCGGGTTCATCGTCGTGTCAGCCCAGACCACGGCGTCGGCCAGAACCAGACGACCTTCGGCGTCGGTCGAGATGATCTCGATGGTCTTGCCGTTCATGGCGGTCAGGACATCGGCGGGACGGATGGCGTTGCCGCCCGGCATGTTTTCCGACAGGGCGGCGACGGCGACCACATCCACCGGCGCCCCGCCCTTGGCCAGGGCCAGGACGGCGCCGACGACGCTGGCGGCGCCGGACATGTCCATCTTCATATTGCCCATGTTCGAGCCGGGCTTCAGCGAAATGCCGCCGGAATCAAAGGTGATGCCCTTGCCCAGCAGGGCCACCGGCCCGGCCGACGGCGCGCCCTGACCGCGATAGTGCACGGCCAGCATGCGCGGCGGACGGGCCGATCCCTGACCCGAGCCGAGGATGGCGCCCATGCCCAGCCGCTCCATCGCCGGCACGTCCAGCACGGTGATCTCGACCCCCGGCACGCCGGCGAAGGCGGCGCGGGCGCGCTCGACGAAGGTCTCCGGATAGATGACGTTGGCCGGTTCATTGGACACGTCGCGGGTCCAGGCCATCGCCTCGACCAGGGCCGCGCCGCGACGATAGTGCGCCTGAGCGCTCGCGGCGTCGTCGGCCACGACGGTCAGGGCGCCCGGCGCCGGACGGTCGCGGCCGGTGGTGACATAGAGGTCCGAGCGGTAGTGGCCGATGCCCAGCCCCGTCGCCAGTTCCGAGGCCATGTCGGCGGACAGGCCGGACATCAGGGCCGTCAGGGCGCCCGGCTGGCTGTTCAAGGCGCGGCCGGCGACGATGCCGGCGGTCTGGATGTCGGCGGCCTTGGGCGCTTCGCCCAGACCCACGATCAGGATGCGGTCCCAGCCGCCGACGCCGTGCAGGTTCAGGGTCTGGCGCGGCTTATAGTCGAAACGGGCGGCGGTGACGGCCGAGGCGATCGCCTGACGCGTGGCGGCGTCCAGCGAGGCGCCGCGCGTGTCGAGCTCAGCCTCCGACCCCAGCGGCAGGACCAGAGAGCCGGACGGCGCAGCAGCGGCGGCGAAGGTCACGGCGCGGGCCTGGGCCGGGGCGGCGCGGGCGGGCCAATCCGAACGCTCGGCCGCGGGCGCGGCGCGGCGCGATTGCGCCTCGGCCGGAACGGCGACGGTCAGACCGGCGGCGGCGATCAACGCGGCTGCGGCGAAGGACGGAATACGGGTGGTGCGGCGCATCGATCAGGGCCCCCTCTGCGACGATGAAGGCGCCTTTATGGGCGGGGGGCCTGCGCAGGGGCAACTGCTCCGCTGACGGAAGCCCGCCCGGCGCGACGCCTTGTCGCGCCCGGCGAGCGTTTAGGGTCGCGCCCGGCGCAGCAATGACCGTCAGCAGGCCGCCCGGCGCGGGGGCGTCGGGCAGGGTCGGGCCCTGATGCGGGCATCGCCTGACTTGGTGGTCGCCGGGGGAGGCGAAAGGGGGCGTGCGCTGAACAGGGCGCCGACCCATCCCCACGCGGGTTCCTTATGAGTGCGGTGAATGTCTTCCATGTCCATCCTCCTTTCTGAGAGCCTGAAGATGGGCCATGTTGGTCGCCGTCACAAACGAGATGACGACGCTTCGGTATAAGGTTGGCTTATGGTTGATCTTCTTGCGCGGATCCCGGTGGACGCCCTGCGGGTGTTTGAAGCCGCGGCGCGCCTGCTCAGCTTCACCCGCGCCGCCGAAGCTCTGGGCATGACGCAGGCGGCGGTCAGCTGGCGTATCCGCGACCTGGAGGAAAAGCTTGAGCGTCCTCTTTTCACACGTGGAGCGCGGCAGGTGAGTCTTACCCCCGAGGGGGAGCGTCTGGCGACAGCGGCGACCGAGGCCATGACCCTGCTGCGACGAGCCGTGGCCGAGGTGGTCGAGGCGGATCAGGGCGTCTTGGCCGTCACTACGCTGCAGACGCTGGCGACCCAATGGCTGGCGACGCGGCTTGGGGCGTTTCAATTGGCTAACCCCGATCTGGCGGTGCGCGTGGACACCAGTTCGGTCCTGTCCAGCCTGGGGGCGGATGGGCTGGATGTCGCCCTGCGCTTCGGTTCAGGCGACTGGCCTGGACTGGAGAGCCGGTTCCTGATGCCCGCCGTCTTCACCCCCCTTTGCACCCCGGCGATGCGCGACCGTCTGGATCTGAAGACGCCCGCCGACCTGAAGCGGGCGCATCTGATCGGCGAGCCGGGCGAGTGGCGGGCCTGGTTCGCCGCCGCCGGCGTGGCGCCCGTCGACGCCGCCCCGCCGCCGCGTCTGACGGCCGATAATCAGGCGATGGAGGTGGCGGCGGCCCTGGGCGATCAGGGCGTGGCCCTGGGCTCGCCCATTCTCTACGGCCGAGAGATCGAGCGGGGCCTGCTGGTTCGGCCGTTCGAGGCGACGGTCGCCCTGGCCGAGGGCTATTGGCTCTGCTACCCGCCCGGCCGCCGTCTGACCTCCAAGATCGCCCGCTTTAGGGACTGGGTGCTGGACACGGCGCGGACCGACCCGGCGGTGGTCGAGGGCGCGCGGCTGGCGGGGCGTGAGGTGGGGGAGGCGGGCAACTAGCGCGCGGGTTCTCCCTCCCCTTCATGGGGAGGGTGGTCGACGCGAAGCGGAGACCGGGTGGGGAGGGCCGGGTGATCCTGGCCTCGGCGCCTGCATCGCCTTGCCGCCCCCACCCGGTTTCGGCCTGTCGGCCTCAGCCACCCTCCCCATGAAGGGGAGGGGGTATAGTGATATCCACTGGGTTGTGTATCTGTGACTACAGCCCGCACAGTTGCGACAGGATTTGAACGACAACCATTCAAGCTCAAAGCGGGCTAGCCCAGGGTTCACTAAGGAAGAAGACCACCCTTTTTCTGCCATTCTTAAAGGCGGCCATTACGAGCGTTTTTTTCACTA
Source organism: Brevundimonas sp. LPMIX5 (assembly GCF_003576505.1). Classification (NCBI taxonomy): domain Bacteria; kingdom Pseudomonadati; phylum Pseudomonadota; class Alphaproteobacteria; order Caulobacterales; family Caulobacteraceae; genus Brevundimonas; species Brevundimonas sp. LPMIX5. The sequence continues at coordinate 56,360 of NZ_QWTZ01000009.1, read as the reverse complement.
AGGATGTCGGCTCGGCATCCGTCTGATCTGGCGCACGTCTTTTTCGCCTTTCTACAGGTTCACCCCTCCAAGTCCGCAGCGAAGTCAGCTACCGATTTCTCCATCAGGCGCTCGGCCTCATCACCCCATCCGTCTGGCAGGCTTAGAGTGAGACTGAGGGTGTGAGTTCCTGTAAGCCCTTCCTGAGATAGCGTGTCCGAAAGGAACTCTGGAACTTTCAACGCCTCCTCTAGCAGCACACCAGCAACGCCCGTGAAATGGTCTTGAAGGTTACGAAATATATGGTGAACTGAGGTGAATCTGATATCTTCTTCCCACGAAATGATACTCTGGCAAACCCCTGCGTATAGACGGCAAGAATCCACTATATCCCGGTCGCTTCCGGGAACGCCAGACGCACCCCATGCGCGGGCGAACTCGTCATTCATCAAGCCATTACAGGCGTTCACGATAGCTCGAACTTCGTGCAACCTCGCTTGTATCCAAGGATAGAAGTCTTCCTTTCCTATCCGCTGCGAGGGCTTAACGTAGAGACCTCGTTTCAATGCCCCCCATCGTCGCGCAATCGGAGCCATTTCAAACCGAAGCACCTCCGAAGTGAGCCGGTATTCCCAAAGCGACCCCTTCTCTAGGATTATGCGTTCAGCAAGGTAGCTCAGCTTGCCGAACTCTTCGAGGTGGCGGTCTTCGTATCGTCGACGAAGTTCCGCACCGGCTTTACCGACGTGTTCAGCGATAACCCGTTCATGTTCGCGCTGCCACTCGAACAGAAGTCCCGCCGGAAACCGCTGTTCGTCGTCATCAACGAGCTTATGGCAGTTGCCGCATAGCCAAATCGCATTCGTAATGGCGCTTCGATTAGCCGAAGTCATGTCGGGCGCGTAGCGAGCGGAGCCGAGGTTTGCACCGTAGATGTGAGCGGCTTCGCCGACATTCACCGTGGCCATAGGCGCAACGCCTGGACCGCTCGTAATCGCTCGACAGTCAGGATTCGAGCAGCGGTTGGCCGCTCGCTTCGCGATCGTCGTAACCACGATCTGTTTGAAACGATCTTCGTTCGCCATATGCTCCCGACCTCGCTTAACTTAACAACTTTAGACTACTCCTAGCCGGGATCACCGGCGCAGGTCTTAACTAGCAACGATAAAATCTTATCAACAAATATTGTCGCGCATAAATGAACCCGAACAACGCGGTCGTTTTTCTTGAGATGTTTTTTAAGGAGCACAAGCTCGCTGTCGGCTCTGGCGTTCTATATCGCCGCGCGCAGCGCACCTACCTAGTCACAGCCTGGCATAACCTCACCGGCAGACATTCTGAGACGTTGAAGGCGCTATCAAAGAGCGGGGTTTCCCCAGATCGGGTTAGAGCACATGTAACTTGCAGTTTTGTCGATGGGGCTGGTGGCGTGCGCGGCAATACAAGTTTGCCATTCGAACTACCGCTAGAAAACGACGAAGAAACTTTCTACCTCATCCACCCGCAAGGGTTTCCTCGCGTAGATGTTGTCGCGATCCCAATCGACCTTTCTCATCCATATCCCACGCGAATGATGCTCTCGAGTGGTGGTGATGTGGTCAAATCACTCGCGATGGAATCCCCGGCCACCGAGAACGGATTGGGGTCTCACGTTTCTTGTATTCAAGATTTTGCGGGTGCCAGCGCGCAGTTCAACGTCGATTTCGCGCGCTATCTCTCAGTGAGCGACGATCTCTTCATCCTTGGCTACCCGAAGGGGATCATCGACGAAACGCTCCAACCGCTGTGGAAACGCGCAACCGTGGCGACCGCGCCGCACCTCGGATGGGAACGCCAGAAAAAGTTCCTCGTCGATTGCGCCTCCCGTGATGGAATGTCCGGGGCTCCGGTCATCACCTACAGCAAGAGTGGAAAATTGCAGGTCGGCGGCACCACCTATGTCGGACATGGTCCGGCCACCCTGCTGCATGGAATTTACGTCAATCGGATTGGCGGCGAGGCCGCATTCGAGGCCCAGATTGGTACGGTCTGGAAGAGCGAAGTGATCGACGAGATAATAGACGCGGCGGTTCAGGCACCGCACTCAAGCGCAGTTGAAGCAAGCAATGTCGAGATTCGGGATTTGATCCGTATGGAATGGCCGTGCGATGGCGAGCACGATTTTGCTGATGCTGTGGTCAACAAGGGGCAGCCAAGCGGGTATTTCAGCTTCGAGCTATCCAAGACGCTAAATGGTCGAGCCGCCTTCGAGCACGTGGATGCTTTAGTGATGGAGGAAGCGGTCGCGCGGTCAACCGCTTCGAGCAAATAGAGGGCCTCAAAATATTTACTTCGGCAGAAAGGTGGCGAATAGGGCTTTGAACCCTCGGTAGGCTTTTATCTACGCACACTTCCAAGTGAGCGTGATGGACTACTCTGGCAACTTTCTTCGCAGGTTCGACGGATCGACGCCAAGCTTCCGCGCCGTTTCCCGCAATCCTTCCCGCCCGACTATTTCGCGGAATACCTGCCGTTCCGCGTCCCGGTCGCGGCAGGCCGACGCGTGGGTTTCTAAGGCGGCGGGCAGACGCGTCGCGATAGATCGCACCACCCTTTCGGCGTTTCGACCGCCCGCTAGCGTCATGATGGATTTCAAGCGAGCGGGATTTGTTCGCAACGCCGTGGCGGCCTTGGCTAATCCAACATCGGCGACGAATGCCGCCAGTGCTTCGGCAAGCCGCGACCGGTCGTCATTGCCGATGCCGTAATCCGGCTGCGCCTCCGCATCCCAGCCGAGAATGGCCTGCCGTTCCCAATCGTTCGATTCCTTGCCGATATGGCGCGTCGCAATCATGCGAACGTGTCGGCGGGTCGTCACGCCACGGTCGAGATAGTCGGCGTTGAGAAACTTGGACTCTGGCTGAATGTGATATTGCGCCAGCGTCTCGCCATAGGATTTTAGCGCCGTGGCGGGAACGGGTTCACCGCTTTGCCGGTCGAACGCGGATGCTACGGCCTTTGCATGGTCCTGATCATAAGAGGAAATCGGCCTGGGGCGTTTCGCTGATCGACGGCGTTCTGTGCTGTTAGTTTCAACGATCCGCTCGTCTTCAAGCTTGAGATGGCCGGACATGGCCAGCAGGAAGCCGAACGGTTTGACCTGATCGCGATAGGGCCGACCACGATTCCACACGGTGAACCAGCGCAATAGGTCCGGCGAACTCGCGCCGTATCGACTGACCGCCGGCGCATCCAAAGTCGGATGATAATCGAGGACAACCTGATCGGGATGCCCGGCAAGGGCTGCGCTGACGATCTGAAACCACAGATCGCTGTGCCAAAGCGCGATGCCGTCTTTGAGCACGGTGTCGTCGGGCGACGGAATCCTAACCGCCGGATTGTCGGCATTGTAAGGCGGGCGCAGATGCCCAAGGCCGTGCGCCGACACCTTGCGCATGATCGGAGCGCCATCTTCGCCGACATTGAACAGCGCATATCGCTTGGCGGACACGGCCCAGCAAAACAGGGGTTCGGATCGCTTGCTGTCGTCCAGGGCGAAGTTGACCTTCTCGACGTTCAGGATCGATCCGCCGAACGCATAGGGGTTGAGAGCGCTAAACCAATCGACAATGGCGGCGACCCTGGCCGCGAATTCGTTGGCGTCCATATCGGCTGGCCGAGCGATGGCCATGCTGTCGGTATCGCAGAACGCCCATTGCAGACCGTGGTCCGAAACCAGCCGTTCGGTGATGGCCAGCATCAACCGCGCCGCGCCAGTAATCAGCGTCGCCAATAGCGGATGAAAATATGGCCCCGGCTCTTCAGCCTTGTCGCTAGCGAAGTCGAACGGATCGCACGTCGAACTGTGAATCGTTGTGGCGTGGCGTTTGGTTAGCGTCGCCACATTCACCTCGACATACATTCCGTAACTGGTCGAGTTGGCCGCGATTTTCAGGGCGTTCTGTTCGATCTCCAGTTCGTCCCGTTCCCCGCCGGACGCTGCATCGCGCCTGACCTTGATCGACTGGCGCAGTTCGATCATCCGTTTGAAAAAGTCGGTCGTGGCCGGATCGACGCGGTATTCGGGATTGCCCGCAATGTTGACGGGACAAAGCCCGGCTTGCATGGGCCCCGGCGAATAAGCGACCGCCTCAATAACCTTCGGCGCTTTGCCCGTCGCCAGCTTTGAGGCGATGCAATCGGTCAGGGTGAACCACAACGCCGTGTCGCCGGTAAGATGGTTCGCGCCGATAGTAGATTGGGGTTCGTCGGAATAGCCCGCGCGAACCGGAAACACGTCGCCGTCTGGCAAAACCCGAACCAGCGTCGCCAACTCGCGCCAGATCGCTTGGGATTGCAGCGTCTCGATATCGATGGTTTCAAGAAGGGCGGCGGCTTCCGCCGTTGCGTCCCTCCAGGTCATCCCATCAGCCGTGATGAACCTCCAAAGGCCCATCAAGGTGCAGACGGTCGGATACATAGACAGGAAGTCACAGAGGATGACCTGATGAACGTCGCGACGGATTCTGACTTCGGAGCGACCGCCGAAATAGCTACCCATGATGTTGGCTAGAAGCGGGCGCGGGAAATCAGGCTGCGATTTGCGCCATGCTTCGATGCCCATAGCCGCGATATAGGCTTTGCCGATGCTCGCCTCGCTGTAGATTTTTTCCGGCGCAGCGTTTGGCAGCCCGAGTCGATCAAGACGGGCGGTAAGGGCAGCGTAGCATTCCCAAGTCGCTTGAACGTCGCGGATGGCGTAGCTGATCATCGCGTCCGTGACCGGACCGTCGAAATCGTCAAAATCCAGCTTGAGATTATCGACCTTCAAGAAAGCCGACAGACTGACCAGCGAGAACGACCGGGCGAACAGAGCGCCCGCTAATGTCTTCACATCAACAAAATGGCCAGCCCGATGCGGAGCCTTTCGACCTTGCTTACGGGCGCTGCGCGCGTCTGGCTGGCGCATGGTCGCGGCGAAGCGGATGAACGCCATTCTCTGCGACAGATGTTTGATCTGAACACGCGGGTAGATTTTGTGCTCGGATAGCTTGAAGCTGAACCCGCCTCGCATTGCGGTTCGCGCTGATGAGTGTGCGAGGGCAATCCGTGAAATATCGAACGGCAAATTGAAGCCAATGATTGTGGCGCGAAGCTGCCAGCCGATTGCGAAAATAATTTCGTCTGCAAACTGATCGCGAGTCAGCAAACGCAGACCGTTGACCTCGGCATGGCGGTGAAGGGCGTTGAGTTCAGCAGGCGTCACGCCATCGGCCGCATAGAAAATTCCGGCCTCTTTCAATTCGCCGGATTTGCGAACCTGATAGCTTCCAAAGCGGAGCGCCTGTCCGGCGTTCGTGGTGGTTTCAGTATCGAATATGACCTGCCAATCCGACGCACGCGCGCGGGAAGGGCGACGTTGGCCTTTCGGCTTTTGTAGGCTCGTTCCCGCTACGGCGTGAGGTTCGGCATAGGCGCGGATGGCGAGCGGAAGGTGATCCGTGATCGGTGGAATGGCGAACACGCTCATGACTCGCCGCCAACTGCATTCGAAGCAGCCCGGTTGATCAGTTCATGGCCGAACACGATCAGGCGTTCGACGATCAGGCGCAGAAGATCGGCCAGCCCCAACATGAACCGTCCAACGGCGTCGAGAAAAGCGTCCGCGTCAGGATTGAGGGCTGGATAATCTCGCTGGTCGTCGCTCACCTTACGGTGGCAGTTCCGGCAAACCAAAACTGTCGCGTCGTCATGTTTCCGACCTGCGACATGATGCGCTTCCAGGCACCGATCATCGGCCTCTCCGCATACGCCGCAACGCGGCGTGTTCGTGCCAAACCGTTCCAGCCGGTTTTGCTTTCGGGTTTCTTTGGCCAGTTCAATGGCGTTCATGTCGATCTCACTGAATAAGCCGGTAGACATCATGGAACACCTCGCTCCCGGCGGCGGCGAGGCGGTGAAGAACGTTGGGATCGGTTTCGAGGGGGTGGCTTTGGCCGCGAGCGTCGATGACCGACTGGCCGATAAACGGCGTCAGAAACTCGATCTTATTGGAGCCAAGGAACTGACCGACTGCAGCCAGATGCCTGCCGTTCAATGACGCTTGGTCGAACCCTCGAAGCGTTAGGGTTTTTGCATCGCCGTCTGAAATGACCTGCATACGGCGCAGTCGTTCATCGGTGAAATGCCACGAACTTCCGCGTCGTTCGGCCAGCGAATTCTCGCGCAGAAAACGCCGAAAGCGTTCCGGCGATATCCTGGCGGATTTGGCGGCGTCTGACTGATTGCCGAATTGGCGAAAAGCCTTAAGCGCGGCTTCAAGGTTGTCGCGGTCTCGTTCCAGGCGGGGGCGAATAGACGCTTCGCCCGACCGCGCATGGCCCCGTCCCTGTGACCGGGTTAGGCCACGGGCGGCTGCTTTCGCCATGCGGCGTTTATATTCTGCGCTGTAGTCGCGAGGCCGCGCCATCGAAACCAATCCATCGGCGGGATTGCCGTCTGGCGGATTGGAGCGCGAGTGTGAGCGCTAAGCGACTGAATCAATTGGCAAGATCACTTCAGGCCAGTTTCTGCCAATTCCTGCCGATACCGTTTTAAATAATTACGTAAACTGCGCTCGCTGACGGGTGGTAGCTTCCCGTCTGGCGGACAAAATTTATCGAGATATGCGCGATTAAATGGCTCTAGCAGGCGGGCAGCGGACAGGGACGCATACGACGGCACAGCGAGAAGAGCTTCGAGAACTTCTCGAGCTTGCGGATACTGGCTTATGCGTCCTCCACCTCGTTTGTTCCGAGGCGTATTCTCGGAGACGGGATCGGTAAAAGCCGCCGCCTCCAATCTCAGCATTTCGAGGCCGCATACGCGAATTTCGGCGAACGTTCTGCCTAGGCTTGTGATTATTCCTTGGTCCCAATCAATGCTGGCGCTCTGCGCCTGGAATAATGTCGTCGGAATTCTGCGCGCTGTATCCTCCAGCTTGGGGGCGGTCAGAATCCCGTATGCCGCAAGTTCCCCATCTCCGATTTTCCCGCGCACCTCGGCTTCCATCATCTGCCGCAGTGCAGCGGTTCTGCCTGGGTTATCGCCAGAGTCCCGATACTGCGTTTTCAGGTCGCTTGGCGCGAAACCGAACCAAGCGAAATCAAGCGGGTCCGCCAACTGCCACGTATCGGCAGCAAGTGTTTCAGGGTCAATATCGGCCATCTTTTTAAGCGCGGCAGCCCTCTATTCTCTGCGAATTAGAGCCTAACAATGATAGGTTAGAGCATTGAAAAATAGCGTGTCTGGAATCTTCTGTGTCCTGTCTCGACACCAAGCCGTATCTAACCGATTCAGTCCAGCTTAGCGACGAATGGGCCGCGCGTTCAGCATATTGGATGACTGAAACTGAGAAGCCCCAAAAACCGCGCAGGCGGCGAGAGCGTAATACAAAACCACTGGTCCTTTGCGGGCATGGCGTTTCGCTTCGCATTCAGAACGGTTCGCTCGTCATCCGGGACGGCTTTACACACTACCCGCAAGAGCAGGCTTCGCATCGGTTCTTTCGCGGCGACCTGTCATTACCGCCGCGCATTGTTCTGATCGACGGCAGTGGGACATTGTCTTTCGAAGTGCTGACATGGCTTTCGGAACAAGGCGTGTCGCTGGTCCGCATCGATTGGTCCGGCAATGTTGCGTCTGTTTTGTCGGAGCAAGGCTATGGCGCAGATCGTGCCAAGGTCGAATGGCAGATCGAAACTCGCGCCGACAATCGGCGACGGTTGGCGTTGTCGGTCCATCTGATCCGCCAAAAGATCGCCAATTCAATCGACACTCTTCAAACTGTTTTTCCAAGCTCGGCGGTGCGGGATCGATCATGCGCGGGGCTGCGAAATGAACTCGACCTTCTGACGCAGAATCCACCGGCGGACATTCAACTTCTTCGCGGTATCGAGGGTCGTGCGAGCGCCACTTACTTTTCAGCGTGGCAAGGGGTTCCGCTGCAATGGCGCGCAACGGTCCGTCATCCGGTTCCTGATGCATGGGCGGCCATAGGCCCCCGATCAGCGATCCGCCCTGGTAAAAGCAAGAACGGGAGAGCGTCGCATCCCGTCAACGCCATGCTCAACTACGCTTATGCGGTCCTGCAATCGCATTTGCAGATTGAGCTTTTGGGCGAAGGCTATGACCCGGCTATCGGGATTATGCACCACGCCTCGAAAGGGGCGCCAGCTTTCGTCTTTGATCTGATGGAGACGTCGCGCCCGGTTGTTGATGCGGCCATCTTACGGTTTGTTTTGTCCACGCCGCTATCAGGGGCAGATTTCACACTCCGCAGCGATGGCGTCTGTCGTGTTGGAGCGCAGCTGGCTCGCCGGATATCTACCATGAGCGCTGACATTGTCGCAGAACGAGAACCCATCACTACGCAACTACAGAGCGTAGCTAACTCCGGCCTCTAGTTTGATGCCCGGCGTAGCCGCACCCCTTCACCCTTTTCTGCGGCGGCAATGAATTCAACGCCGCCTTTCATCAAGGCGGTTTCAACAGCGGTTAAGGTGCTCAAGCGTGAATCAACTTGCCCGCGTTCCAATCGGGTCAGGGCGTTCAGCGAAACAATGGCGCGGTCCGCCAGCTCCTGCTGGGACCAACCCAATAAGGCTCGCGCCGCCTTGATCTGTCGTGGCGTGATCATGTCGCCACGATCACTAGTCGCGGGATCGTCGCCACTATCAGGTGATTTTATCACCTCTTTAGGTGTTTACTGATCCTGTTCGAGTAAGGTCTCCGGATAGCAACCGGGGCAAAGAACATGACCACAGCTCATCTGATCGGAATCGCGCGGGCGATCACACGCCGGATCGAAGCCAGCCGCGCGATTCTATTGGCGCTGATCCTGACGGTGATCGCCGCTCCGAGTTTCGCCCAATCCGGACTCTCAGGGACATATGTCAGCGCATCGCCACGCTCGGCGGAAATGATCTTCCTGGTTCAGACGCCAGACGGGCGGATCACCGGACGGCTGGAATCGATGGCGCTGGATGAGGCAGGCAAAACGACAAGCTCATCATTCACTGTGGAAGGTGCCGGAGACGGTTCGACCGTCATGCTGACCATACGTTCAGCCCTTCTCTCTTTGGGGAGTCCGCCCAGCCTATCCGGTGCGTTTGATGGAGACGTTCTGAACCTGTCTTGGCAGGGGGGATATCGCGCTTATCGTCGTGGAACTGCCGAACAATACCGTGCTGCTGTCGTGGATTTGGAAAGGCGCTCAGATCAGATTGGTGCTCAAACCGCTCACGCCACAGCGATGGAAAACCTCGCTCGGCTCACCACAAATCTTGACGGTATAGAAGCCAGAATTCCCGCTTTACAGGATCAACTCGCCAACGCGGCTGGTCGATATCAGCGCCTGTATTCCAGAATGCACAACCGTCGAAGAGCTCAAGCCATCCTGAGCAACAGCCCCGGTCAGAGCATGGCGGCTATCGGAGCGAGTGCAGAGGCGCAAAGCTATGTGATGGACATCAACACCGTGGACTTGGAGGTCGTTCAATATCGCTCGGATATGCGCTGGGAGTTCGGAAGCGCCAGAGCGATTGCTGCCTCTGTTGACACCTATTGCGCCGGGTTCCGAGCGACGGCCAGTCCACCAGTTTGTGTTGGACTGGCAGAGCAAAAACGTCGCCTTGAGCGTTTGAGCATCGCGGTTCAAACGGAATTCGAAGCGATAGAAGCCGCTGCCCGCGAGGCGTCCATCGATGTTCCACCGGGAAGGCATTTGATCAATAATATGACGCGCCGCTGAACCCTTCAGCTAGGTGCAGAACACCCCCAACCTGTCTTGCCTACACGATTGATGCGCCCGCCTATGGTGTGGTCACAACCGCGCAGTCGTGAAGACATCACTATACCCCCCCCATGAAGGGGAGGGAGAAGCCGTGCGCAAAAAGAAAGGGCGGGACCTTTCGATCCCGCCCTTCCGTAGTCTGAGCTTTGAGAAGCCGGACTTAGAAGTCCATGCCGCCCATACCGCCCATGCCGCCCATGTCGGGGGCGCCGCCGGCCGAAGCCTTCTTCGGCGCGTCGGCGATGGCGGCTTCGGTCGTGATCATGATGCCTGCGACCGAGCCGGCCGAGGCCAGAGCCGAGCGGACGACCTTGGCCGGGTCGATGACGCCCATTTCCACCAGGTCGCCGTACTCTTCGGTCTGGGCGTTGAAGCCGAACTCGGCCTTGTCCGATTCCAGCACCTTGCCGACCACGATCGAGCCTTCGACGCCCGAGTTTTCCGAGATCTGACGGATCGGAGCCTGCAGGGCGCGGCGGACGATGTTGACGCCGGCGGTCTGGTCGGCGTTGTCGACCTTCAGCGCGGCCAGCACCTTGGAGGCCTTCAGCAGGGCCACGCCGCCGCCCGGGACGATGCCTTCATCGGCAGCGGCGCGGGTCGCGTTCAGGGCGTCGTCGACGCGGTCCTTCTTTTCCTTCACTTCGACTTCGGTCGAGCCGCCGACGCGCAGGACGGCGACGCCGCCGGCCAGCTTGGCCAGACGCTCTTGCAGCTTTTCCTTGTCGTAGTCGGAGGTGGTGTCTTCGATCTGACGCTTGATCTGGCCGACGCGGGCCTCGATGCCGTCCTTCTCGCCCGAACCTTCGACGATGGTGGTGTCGTCCTTGGTGATCTGGACCTTCTTGGCCTTGCCCAGCATGTCGAGCGTGACCGTTTCCAGCTTGATGCCGAGGTCTTCAGAGATGACCTGGCCGCCGGTCAGGATGGCGATGTCTTCCAGCATGGCCTTGCGGCGGTCGCCGAAGCCAGGGGCTTTGACAGCCGCCACACGCAGACCACCGCGTAGTTTGTTGACCACCAGGGTGGCCAGGGCTTCGCCTTCGATGTCCTCGGCGATGATCAGCAGGGGACGGCCCGACTGAACCACGGCTTCCAGCACCGGCAGCATCGGCTGCAGCGAGGTCAGCTTCTTCTCGTGGAGCAGGATGAGGGGCTCTTCGAGGGAGACCTCCATCTTGTCCGGGTTGGTGATGAAGTAGGGCGACAGGTAGCCGCGGTCGAACTGCATGCCCTCGACGATGTCGACGGTGGTTTCGGCGGTCTTGGCTTCTTCGACGGTGATGACGCCTTCGTTGCCGACCTTGGCCATGGCCTGGGCGATCAGGTCGCCGATTTCAGCGTCGCCGTTGGCCGAGATGGTGCCGACCTGGGCGATTTCCGAGTTGTTCGAGACCGGCTTGGAGTTCGACTTGACCTCTTCCAGCACCGCTTCGACAGCCTTGTCGATGCCGCGCTTCAGGTCCATCGGGTTCATGCCGGCGGCCACGGCCTTCAGGCCTTCCTGGACGATGGCCTGGGCCAGGACGGTGGCGGTGGTGGTGCCGTCGCCCGCCTTGTCGTTCGCCTTGGAGGCGACTTCGCGGATCATCTGGGCGCCCATGTTCTCGAAGGCGTCTTCCAGCTCGATTTCCTTGGCCACCGAGACGCCGTCCTTGGTCGAGCGCGGGGCGCCGAAGGACTTCTGGATCACGACGTTGCGGCCCTTCGGCCCCAGGGTCACCTTGACGGCGTCAGCCAGGACGTTGACGCCCTTCAGCATCTTGTCGCGGGCGTCGGTGTTGAATTTTACGATTTTAGCGGCCATGCGGGCAGCTCCTATCTAGATGTTTTTACGAGAGAAACCGGAAACCCAGGACGTGTCTTACGACAGCACGCCCAGGACGTCGGTTTCCTTCATGATGATCAGGTCTTCGCCGTCGATCTTCACTTCGCTGCCCGACCACTTGCCGAACAGGACGCGGTCGCCGGCCTTCAGCTCCAGGGCGACGAACTTGCCGTCTTCGTCACGGACGCCGGGGCCCACGGCGACGACTTCGCCTTCCTGGGGCTTTTCCTTGGCCGTGTCGGGGATGATGATCCCGCCCTTGGTCTTGGATTCTTCTTCAACGCGCTTGACCAGCACGCGGTCGCCGAGCGGACGAAACGCCATCTGAGTAACTCCTGTCAGGATGTTGGTTCCAGCCCTCGGAGCCCACGACTTTGGCAGTCGCCCTCCCCGAGTGCTAACGACCGGGGAGTTAGGCAGGGGGGCGGGGGGCGTCAAGGGCGGGGCGGCGCGAAATTAGGCGCCTGGATGAAGCGAAAATGAACAGGCGCCCCCGGGGTCGTTCAGACAGGCTTCGCTAAAAGGGGGACAACGGATCAACCGGCTTTCGAAAGGAGCCCGCCATGAAGACCCTGTTCAAGATCGGCGCCGGCGCTATCGCCCCTGCTCTGGTTGTGACGATGCTGGCCACGACTCCGGCCGCCGCCCATAATTATCGCGACCGCGATCGCGACAACACCGGCCGTGACGCCGTGCTGGGCGCGGTGGTCGGCGGCGTCGCCGGGGCCCTGATCGGCCAGGGCGATGGACGCTATGTCGCGGGGGGCGCCCTGGCGGGTGCGGCCCTGGGCGCGGCCTCGTCCTCGAACAACGGCAGCTGCGGCTATTATCGCGGCGGCCGCTGCTACCGGAACCAGGGCCACTGGGAGCGGGAGCACGGCATCAACAGCCGCGACGGTTATTACAACGGCCGCTATGAGCGCAATGACGGTCGCTACTATCGCGATGGTCGTTACTGGAAGAACCAGGGCGAGTGGCGCAGCTATCAGAACCGCCGCGACCGCGACTACCGCTATGACCGCCGCTGGTAAGCGGCCGGTGACATAAGGAAAGGCCCGGTTTTGCGACCGGGCCTTTTTCGCGTGTGCGCTCAGGCGGATAGGCCTCTGCGGGCCTTGCCGATCAGGCCCAGGTGGGTGACGCCGAAGTCCAGCGGGGACTTCAATCCGTAGCCCAGCGCCCGGTCGAACCCGATATGGGCCAGCCAGATCAGGGCGAGCGCGACAGCCAGCGACTGATCCGCGACCAGGCCCGCGCCCGCAAGCAGCAGCGGCCCGATCAGGCTGTGCGCCAGATTATAGGTCAGGGCGCCGAGGCGCGGTCCGGCCAGATAGCCGGCGAAAGACAGATCGGGCGCCAGAAACAGAACGGCGAACAGGCCCCATCCCTGACCGAACCGGGCATAGGCGAAAGCGGCGATAGCCAGCAGGGCCAGCCCCTCCAGCCTTTGCCAGCCCGATGCGACGACGCTCACGCCGTCAGCCGACGCAGCAGGTCGGCCGTGGACGGGTCCAGATCGGGCGAGGGCGCGCCGCTGGCGGCGTCCTTGAGCAGCGCCCTGGCCAGAACCTTGCCCAGTTCCACGCCCCACTGGTCGAAGCTGTTGATGTCCCAGATCACGCCCTCGACGAAGGTCTTGTGCTCATAGAGGGCGATCAGGGCGCCCAGGGTCTGCGGCGTCAGCCGCTTCATCAGAACGGTCGTCGACGGACGGTTGCCGGGGAAGGCCTTGTGCGGGGCCAGTCGATCCGCCTCGGCTTCCGACGCGCCCGAAGCGATCAGTTCTGCATGGGCCTGAGCCTCGCTCTTGCCTTGCATCAGGGCCTGGGCCTGAGCCAGGGCGTTGGCCCATAGGGCTGTTGCAGATGTTCCCCCGCAGGTGTGGCCGACCACGATGAATTCGACCGGAACGACCTCCAGTCCTTGGTGCAACTGCTGGAAAAAGGCGTGCTGGCCGTTGGATCCCGGCTCGCCGAAGACGACCGGACAGGTCTGGCGGCCGACGGGCGAGCCGTCGCGGCGCACCTGTTTGCCGTTCGATTCCATCTCCAGTTGCTGCAGGAAGGCGGGCAGACGGCGCAGGGCATGGGCATAGGGCGCCACGCTGCGGGCCCCGCGATGCAGGCCGTCGACATTGTAGATCTCGGCCAGGGCCAGCAGTACCGGCGCATTCTTCTCCAGCGGGGCCTCGAGGAAGTGGCGGTCCATGTCGGCGGCGCCGTCCAAAAACGCCTGAAACGGCTCCCACCCCAGGGCGATGACGCAGGACAGGCTGACCGCAGACCAGAGGGAATAGCGCCCGCCGACCCAGTCCCGGAACGCGAAGGTGCGGCCGCAGCCGAAGGCCTGCGCTTTTTCCGGCGCGGCGGTTACGCCGGTGAAGTGTTTGGCCAGCCCCTCAGCCGGCAGGGAGGCCGCCAGCCACGCCTTGGCGGCCTCGGCGTTGGTCAAGGTTTCTTGGGTGGTGAAGGTCTTGGAGACGACGATGGCCAAGGTCGTTTCCGGATCCAGCCCGGCCAGGGCCTCGGCCATGTCGCGCGGGTCGATGTTGGCGACGAAGCGCAGGTCGATGTCCGGGTCCAGCGGGCGCAGGGCGTCCCAGATCAGACGCGGCCCCAGGTCCGAGCCGCCGATGCCGATATGAAGCACCGTCTCGAACCGGCGCCCCGTGGCGCCTGTCTCATTTCCGCACCGCAAAGCTTCGGCATAGGCCTTCATTTCGGCGCGCACCGCCTCGACCTCGGCCGACACCGGCTCGCCCAGCGCATGGAATGACGCGCCGTCCGGCGCGCGCAGGGCCGGATGCAACACCGCCCGCCCTTCGGTCAGATTGACGGCCTCGCCCGCGAACAGGGCGGCGCGGCGCCCCTCGACGTCGCACACCCGCGCCAGGGACAGGGCGGCGTCGAACCCGGCCTGAGACCAGCTCTGCTTGGACAGGTCCAGGTGCAGGCCTGCGGCGTCCAGCGTCAGCCGCGACAGTCGGTCAGGGTCGGCGGCGAACTGATCCTGGATGCGGGACTGCGCGTCCCGACGGGCGGCGGCCTCCAGTTCAGTCCAGGCGACATGCGGCATCTTGGTCTCCCATAGGGGCCTTGTTCGGAAGCGATCCGCATTCTGGCCCGGTGTTTGCAGGCTCAGGTTTACGGCTCAGGCCGAGAAGAGTTCAATCCAAGACTGGGTCAAGCGGGATTTCCAGCCGGAAGCCGATTGTCCCCGGTCCTTTGTGAAAGGCACGCCATGTCCTGCGGAATAGCCCTCGCCGTCGCCCTGATGCTCGTCGACCCCGCCGTCGCCGAAGCCGCCGCCCTGCCGCCCGTAGCCCCCTCGGCCCCGGTGTCGGTGGCGCAGGAGCCCCTGTTCGCTGATCTGGTCGCCCGCTCGGGCGCGCTGAAGTCGATCGTCGACGGCTGGATGGCCTCGGGCGAGGCGGACAGCTCAGGCTTCTTCACCGGCGCGGCCTGGGCGGCGTTCAAGGGGCAGGCGACGGAACTGGCCCAGCGCGACATGCAAGGCCATCTGATCCTCAAGGAACGCGGCACGGACAATGATCTGAAATGCATCCTGCGCGGCATCTCGGAGGACATTCCGCTGAAGGTCGCCGCGCTGGAAGCCGCCGCCGACGCCCCGGCCCGCAAGCTGGCGCTGGACGAACTGTCCTATCTGCTGAACGACAACATCGAGGTCATCACCTCGCCGCCACAGCCCGAGGCGTAGCCTCTGGCTGTGGCTTAATTTTTGGGCCTATCGCGCTTCGCGCTGCTTGAGGCCCATTTGGGTGCCTACCGCGCTTCGCGCTGCTTGAGGCCCGATGTGGCCTACCTCGCCTGGAGGAAGGCCGGTGTCCTCGTGAGAAAGGCCGCTCTCAGCCCTCGACCGTTTCCGGGTATTTGATGGCGCAGCCGTAGGGTGTGGCATAGGCGGTCTGGACGGGGCGTCCGGCCTTGGCGTCGGCCAGGGCGGCGCGGACGAAGTTATTGGCGCCGTTCAGATCCTCGACCTTGTTGGTCGGTCGGTCGTCGATGCCGCCGACGTAGATCAGCCGCCCTTCCGGGTCGATGATGCGCATGTCGGGCGTAGTCTTGGCGTCATAGCGCTTGCCCACCTCGCCGGTCGGATCGAGCAACAGGTGGGTGAAGGCGGCCTTGTGCTTGGCTTTCCAGGCTTGCGCCTCCTCGCCCTCGACGAAGCCTTGCGTGCCCGGCGCCGAGGAGATGATGGTCAGCCAGACCACCCCGCCGGCCGTCGCCTCGCGCTGCAGGGCCTGCATGGCGCCGGTGTAGTGCTTCTTCACGAAGGGGCAGCCTTCGTTGGTCCACTCCAGCACGACCGTCTTGCCGTGGAAGTCGGCCAGAGAGCGCTGTTGCCCCTCGGCGTCGACCAGGGTGAAGGCGGGGGCCAGTTCGCCGGGGCCGGGCGCCTCGGTCGTTTCGGGCGCGGCGGCGCTCTCCGTGCGCTCCGGCGATGCAGCGGGCTGCTGCTGACAGGCGGCGAGCAGCAGAAGCGAGGCGGAAGCGGCGGTCAGCAGGCGGAACATGGCGGTCTCCCCAGAGATGAAATCAGTCGATGGCGTCCTTCAGTGCGTCGATGACGACGCCTTCGGTCAGAAGTTGCGGCAGGATGCGCGGCTCGGACCGGCCCGGCGCATAGACCAGATACAGGGGCACGCCTGAGCGGCCGTGGCGTTGCAGTTCGGCGGTGATGGCGTCGTCGCGCCGCGTCCAGTCGCCGACCAGATAGAGGGCGTTGGCCTGTTCCAGCGTCTGCGCCGTGCGGGCCGAGGACAGGGCCGTGCTTTCGTTGACCTTACAGGTCACGCACCAGTCGGCGGTGAAGTTGACCAGAACCGGCCGCCCTTCGGCGAGGGCGGCCTGCACCGCCTGCTCGGACCAGGGCTGAGACGATAGACGGGAAGAGGGGGCGCCGCCCTCAGAGGATGCGGCGGGGGCCTTGCCCGCCAGCACGCCCAGGCCCAGGGCCGCGATCGCGGCCAGCAGAGCGCCGATAGCGGCCGCCCGCCCCTTGCCCGGCGCAGCCTGTACCCGACCATAGAGCCACAGCGCCAGCGCCAGCATCAGGCCCGCGCCGAACAGCAGGGCCAGCGCGTCGGCGGTCTGGCGGCCATAGACCCAGGCCAGCCACAGGGCGGCGCCGTACATGGGGAAGGCCAGCAGGTTGCGCAGGGTCTCCATCCACGGCCCCGGCTTCGGCAGGCGGGCCAGCAGGCGCGGATTGAGGCTGATCAGCACATAGGGCAGGGCCAGCCCCAGCCCCAGCATCAGGAAGACCGCCAGCGCCATCGGCCAGGGCATGAACAGGGCCGCGCCCAGAGCGAAGGCCATGAAGGGAGCGGTGCAGGGGGCGGCCACGACCACGGCCAGCACCCCGGTGAAGAAGGCGCCCGCGACGCCGGGCAGGCGCGACAGCGGGCCGTGCCCCGCGCCCTGCAAACCGGCGCCGATGTGGAAGACGCCCGACAGGTTCAGCGCCACCGCCAGCATCAGCAGGGCCAGCGCGGCCACCACGCCCGGCGACTGCAGCTGAAAGCCCCAGCCCAGCGCCTGACCGCCCGCGCGCAGGGCCAGCAGGGCGCCCGCCAGCACCAGGAAGGTCGCCAGCACCCCGGCCAGGAAGGCCAGGCCGTCACGGCGCGCCTCGGCCGGGTTATGGGCGGCGCGGCTGAGCGAGGCCGCCTTCATCGCCAGTATGGGGAAGACGCAGGGCATCAGGTTCAGGATCAGCCCGCCCAGCAGGGCGAAGACGGCCGCCTTGATGAAGTCGGGCAGGGCGGTGGCGGCGGCGGCTGTCTGCGCGCCCTCGCCGTCGCCGATCGCGCCGTCGCCTGTGACGCCGGTCAGGGCGGCGCCCGGCTCGGCCGTGATCTCCCAGGCGCCGAGATCGGTGGACAGGACGCCGCTGATCGGTCCCTTCAGCCCATTGGACGTCAGGCCGCGTCCGGCGGCGACGGTCACGGTCAGGCCCTGCGGCCCGCGCTCGCCTGACTGGGCGGCGGCGTGGTCGATCACCCCGCCCTCGAAGGGATGGAAATAGGCCCATCGGGGCGCGGCGCCCGCCAGCGGGCCGCCGGCGGCCGTCAGGACCAGACGGCCGTCGGTCAGGGCGACGTGGGCCTCGATCCCGGCGGGACGCGGAGCGGCGGCGACGGCGTCCTGGATCGCCTGACCGGAGCGCGGGTCCAACGGCGCCGCGCTGTCGCGCACCGGCAGGTCCAGCGCCAGATCAAGGTCTTCGGGCACGCACATCTCGTCGCTGCAGACGTAGAAGTGGGCGGTAACGCGTAAGGGAAGGCTCCGGCCCGGCGCCGCGTCCGCCGGAATCTCGATCGGGACGGGCAGGAAGACGGCGCCGGAATAGCCGTAGTTCATCAGGCTCTGCAGCCGCTGACGCTCGGGCAGGGGCCACAGGATGTCGCCCGGCGCGACGCCCGCAGGCAGGGACCAGGTCAGGGTTGTCGGTCCGCCGGAATCGCCCTGATTGCGCCAGTAGGTGTGCCAGCCGGGCTTGATCTGCTGGCGGATGGCGACGACGGCGGTCGAGCCGGGGACAGCCCAGGCGCTCAGGGGGACCAGTTCCGCCTCGATCCGTTCGGTGCGCTGCGGGCCCGGCGCAGTGGAAGCCTTGGCGACCGGCGCGGCCCCGGCCGCCAGGGCGTCGCGCAGGGCGGCCTCGGACGCCGGGACGCTCGCCGCCGCCGGAAGGGCGAGGGCGAGCCAGGTCAGGAGCAGAAACAGGATGCGCAAGGGCGATGCCGGAAACAGGATCAGGGAAAAGGCGCGAGCTTAGACCCTCTAGCCTCGCCTAGCCACGGCCCGCGACGGCGGGCCGCAGCGGACTGCTCGGGCCTCAGCGCGGGGCGACGACCTCGATCAGCACCTCGGTGCGGCGGCGCAAGGGGTCGTTGACCCCGCCCACGACCGCGCCGTCGGCTCCGGCCCCCTCGATATCGAAGGCGGGGGCGGGCAGGCCGGCGCCGGCCAGGGCTTCGGCGACGGCGCGGGCGCGTCGTTCGGAAATGCTCTGGTTGGCGGCCGCCGTGCCGCTGCGGGCGTCGGCCAGGCCTGTCACCTTGACGTGCTTGATCTGGCAGCCCTGAAGCTGGGTCGCCGTCATGCCGATGGCCATGCGGGCGGCGTCGGTCAGGGTGGCGCGATCGGGGACGAAATAGACTTCGAACCGCTTGTCGGCGCAGGCGGACGGGTCGCTGACCAGATCGCTGCGCTGTTTATAGCCGCTGTTGGCGGCGCAACCGGCGGCGGTCAGGCCGAGGGCCATCATAACGACTGCGGAAACACGCTTCATGTCAGCCCCCTCGCGCTCGCTGTGCGGCGTGCGCTGCCTTCAGCAAAAAAGGGCGACCCGCGCCATGCGGATCGCCCTTTCAAGACTGTCCCGAAAACGCTTCGGGCGCCAGAGGCTATACGCCGGTATCAGTAGCGGCGCTGACCATTTTCCCAGTAACACTCGGTCTGGCGGTTGTCGTAGCAGTAGTAGTAGCGGCCCTGATTGTCGCGGTAGCGCTGCTGGTTGTTGCGGTCCTGATTGGAGCCGCGGATGGCGCCCGCCGCGCCGCCCGCCAGGGCGCCGATGGCTGCGCCGGTCGCTGCGTTGCCGCTGCCGACGTTGTTGCCGATGATGGCGCCGGCCACGGCGCCCAGTCCGGCCCCGACAGCGCCCTGGCGCACGGTGTTGTTCGGTCCGGCGCCGCCGCCGTAGTACGGATCGCTGGCGCAGGCGGTCACCAGAAGTCCGGCGCCGGCAATGGCGATGATCGCCTTGTTCATGGTTCTGTCCTTCATCCCTTAGGGGCACCCCTGAAGCTTCGATAACGCAGGGCGAACAAGGCGGTTCCGAGGCCGAACGCTGTAAGCTTTACTTTAAATCGCGGTGTAGGGCCGCAGAAGGGGAACCGCCCCTGTGCGCAGGCGTTCGCCGCCCATGAACACTGACGCTCAGAACGACGCCCCGCCAGCGCCGAACGCTGTTGAAGCCGCACCGTCGTCGTCGGCCGATTCAGGAGAAGGGCGGCGGCCTCTGACCGAGGAGGCTCGGCTGGAGCGGATCATCATCCTGGTCAATCCGCTGTCGGGCGGAGTTGGAGGACAGGCGGCCGAGGAAGCCGCCGCCATCCTGGCCGAGTATCCGCTGGAGGCCGAGGTGGTCGTGCTGGAAGGCGCGCGCATTCCCGATCAGATCGGCGAGGCGCTGGAAGCCCGGCCCGACGTATTGTTCATCCTGGCGGGCGATGGGACGGCCCGGTCGGTCGCCGCCCGCGCCGGAGAGAATGGCCCCCTGATCGCGCCCCTGCCGGGCGGCACGATGAACATGCTGCCCAAGGCCCTTTACGGCACCGGAGACTGGAAGAAGGCTCTGCGGCTGGCGCTGGAGGAAGGCGCGCCCCTGCCCGTGGCCGGAGGCGAGGTCGAGGGCGAGGCCTTCTATTGCGCCGCCATCCTGGGCTCGCCCGCCCTGTGGGCCCCGGCGCGTGAAGCCATTCGCGAGGGCAAGCTGAAGATGGCCTGGACCTATGGCAGGCGCGCGCTGAAGAAGGCGTTTTCCGGCCGGGTCCGCTATGCGCTGGACGGCGGCGAGCGCGAAAAGGCGGAGGCTCTGGTGCTGATCAGTCCGCTGATCTCCAAGGCGATGCAGAAGAATGACGGGCTGGAGGCGGCGGCCATGAATACGGGGGACGCGGCCCAGGCCTTCCGCCTGGCCGCCCATGCCCTGTTCGACGACTGGCGTCATGATCCCAACGTCACCACGCGCAGCGCGCGCCGTATTGTGGTCGAGGCGCGCTCGCGCGTTCCGGCGGTGATTGACGGGGAGCCGATGCTGTTGGGTCGCGAGGCGGCGGTGCGCTTCCTGCCGCGCGCCTTCATGGCCCTGGCGCCGAAGCCTGCGGCGGGCGAGGCCAGTCTCTAGTGGGGGTCGTCCTCCAGTTTTCCGACGTCCATTTCGGTTGCGAGCACAAGGGGGCCGTGGCCGCCGCCGCAGACTACGCCCACGCTGCAGCGCCGGATCTGACCCTGATCACCGGCGACATCACGCAAAAGGGCTATCCGGCGGAGTTCGCCGCAGCGGGGGAATGGATCCGGGCGCTGCCCGAGCCGGTCTTCGTCACTGTCGGCAATCATGACGTGCCTTATTGGGATGTGATGGCGCGGCTGTTCTGGCCCTGGCGCGCGTTTGAACGGGCGACCGGCCATCCCGCGCATGACCACGAGTTCCGATCGGATCAGTTGATGGTGCGCGGCGTCACGACTGCGCGAGGCTGGCAGGCCCGGCTCAACTGGTCCAAAGGGGTGATCGACCTGGATCAGACGCGCCGGGCGGCGGACGCCCTGCGCCAGGCGCCGAGCGGGGCCTTGCGGGTGCTGGCCTGTCACCACCCTCTCATCGAGATGATCGGCGCCCCCATGACCGGCGAGGTCAAGCGCGGCGAGCGGGCGGCCCGCATCTTCGCCGAGGCCGGGGTCGATCTGATTGTGACCGGCCACGTCCATGTCCCCTTCGCCCTGCCGGTCGGCGTCGGCGACAACTGCTCCTATGCCGTCGGCTGCGGGACGCTGTCGCATCGCGAGCGCGGGGCGCCGCCCAGTTTCAACCGGATCGAGTGGGACGCCGAAGCCGTAACGGTCTCGGCCGTGGCCTGGGACGGGCGCCAGTTCGCCGATCATCAGACCTGGCGCCTGCCGCGTCGCCGCGCCTGAAGCTCCAGCCATGAAAAAGGGCCGCGACGCCAAGGTCGCAGCCCTCGTTTTCCATGAAACGGCCAGCGCTAGATGCGCGGTCCGCCTCGCCCTCTCAGGCCGCCTACCAGCAGGGAGACGACGAACAGGATCACCGCAATGATGGCGATGAATTTGGCGATCTCGAAAGACATGCCCGAGATGCCGCCGAAGCCGAGCACGGCTGCGACCAAGGCGATGATAAAGAAAATAATGGCCCAGCGAAGCATAGGCGAAACCCTCCGTAAGGTGTTGACGGGAGCGAGCTTTCGACCCCTCCCGTCGTCAGCGCCGCTTACCTGAAACAACGCGTCGGAGGCTTGGCTGTTCCTTTATCGCCGACGACGAACCCTGCTTTTTTCGGTGAAGGCGGCCGCCACCATCGTCGCCAGGGCGGGATTGCGCAGGAAGATGAAACCGCCGGCCAGGGCTGCAACGGCGCCCAGGACCGGGCGTTGCTGGAACAGATGCAGGGCGCGGGCGCCCAAACCCTCCGGCTCCTCGTCTTCTTCATCATCGCCGTCGCCGCGCGCGCGGCGCACGAACACCAGTGCGACGATCGCCGCGATCAGGGCGAACAGGAGCGCCGTCAGGGCGGCCGCGATCACGGGGATCACGACCAGCAGCAGCAGGTAATAGACCGTGGCCCCCAGGGCGATCATGGCCACGAAGGCCGCGCCAGCGGCGACGAAGGTCGCCACGGCGCGGTTGATGAGCCCCCGGCCGATCATCAGCGCCGACGCCCGGCCAGCAGCAGACCCAGCACGACGCCGACGCCCAGCGCGATGGCGGTCGACTGGATCGGACGCTCCTGCACCCGTTCGACGACATAGCGTTGCGCTTCGTCAAACTTTTCGGCGGCGTCGTCGTAATATTCACGACCGCGCACCTTGGCGTCGTCATAGTAGCCGCGCGCCTTTTCGCGCAGTTCCTCGCCCTGCTCACGCAGGCGGGCTTCGGCCTCGGAGGCCTTTTCCTTCAGACGCTGGGTTTCCTCACGGGCGCCGGCCTTGAGGTCCTCCTTCAGGGTCTTGAGGTCGTTCTTGATGTCTTCACGAGCCTTGGACGTGGCCATGATGCGCGCTCCGCTCCTTGTGTAAGCTTGACGATTAAATAGAGAAGCCCTGCTCGAAACGCCACACCGACGATCAAGGTTCCTGCAGTGCGGCGCGGCTTCCCATCTGGCGCGCAGCGAAGCGCGCTTCTAGAACAGGCGTCATGACCCAATGGCTGTTTCCGCCCGCCCCGACGCCTTCTCTGCCGATTGACGGCGATGCGCGCCGCCTGCCCGTGCGGCGCATCCTGTGCGGGGGCCAGAACTACGCCGCCCATGCCCGCGAGATGGGCGCCGATCCCGACAAGCCGGCGCCTTTCTTCTTCGCCAAGCCGGGTGACGCCTTGGTCGCGGACGGCGCGGATCCGACCTATCCCTCAGCGACGCAGAACCTGCATTATGAAGTCGAACTGGTCGTCGCGCTGGGCCCGGACGCCCGGCCGATAGGCTGGGCCGTCGGCGTCGATCTGACGCGGCGCGATCTTCAGGCGGAAGCGAAAGCCAAGGGTCGGCCGTGGGAGGCGGGCAAGGCGTTCGACCAGTCCGCGCCGTGCGGCGCGCTCAGCCTGACGCCGCCCGCGCCGGATGCGGTCATTGAGCTGAAGGTCAACGGCGCGGTGCATCAGTCCGGCCGTCTGTCGGACATGATCTGGGACGTCGACGGCGTCCTGTCCAAGGCGTCCGAACTGTGGGCGCTCCAGCCCGGCGATCTGATCTTCACCGGCACGCCCGAGGGCGTCGGCCCCCTGAACCCCGGCGATCGGGTCGAGGCGGTCATCGCGGGCCTGCCGCCGCTCAGCTTCACGGTGCAATCATGATCCTGCATGGCTACTGGCGTTCAGGGAGCAGCTATCGCACCCGCATCGCCCTCAATCTGAAGGGCCTGGAGTATCAGCAGGCGCCGCTGGACCTGCGCACGGGGGCGCAGAAGTCGGAAGCCTATCTCAGGCTCAATCCGCAGGGGCTGGTCCCCGCGCTGGAGACGGACGACGGCCTGGTTCTGACCCAGAGCCCGGCCATTCTGGAGTGGCTGGAGGAAACCCATCCCGAACCGCCCCTGCTGCCGCGCGACGCGGCGGGCCGGGCGCAGGTGCGGGCGATGGCGGCGGTGATCGGCTGCGACATCCATCCGCTCAATAATCTGCGGGTTCTGAAGGCGGTGCGAGGCCTGACCTCCGATAGAATGAGCGCCGATCAGGCGGGCGTGGACGCCTGGGCCGGTCAGTGGATCATCGAGGGCTTCACGGCGCTGGAGGCGCTGGTCGCGCGCCACGGCGACGGCTGGTGCTTCGGCGCGGCGCCGACGCTGGCCGACTGCTATCTGATTCCCCAGCTCTATTCGGCGCGGCGGTTCAACGTCGATCTGGCGGCCTTCCCGCGCCTGCTAGAGATCGAGGGGCGGGCCGAGGCGCATCCCGCCTTCATTGCCGCCAAGCCGGAAAACCAGCCGGACGCGGATTAAGCCTCTTCGTTCACCAACGACCTTGATTTCGGTCAATCTCCCTTAAGCTTTGGGTCGGATGATCGGGGTCGTGAGATTCGCTGTTCCGCCCTCTCCAGCCGACAAACTCGCCATCGCCCTGGTGGTCGAGCCTGATCGGTCCCGCCCCCTTCCGCCCGGCCAGCGGGAGGAGGCGACGCGCCACCTGCTGCAGACCGCAGGCGACGCCGGGATCGGCCTGGTCGCCACCCGGCCCGAAGGCGATGTCGAGCGGATGCTGGGGCAGGCCTGGCCCTTCCCCTCGCCCTTCCGCGTCACCGCGCGCACCGTGCCCCTGGCCGACGGTCTGGACCGGGTCGAGGCCCGCGCCCGCCGCTCGCTGGAACGGATGGGCCTGCCGCGCGGCGACGCCGTTCTGGTGCAGAACGCCGCCGATCTGGCGGGCGCCGAGGGCCGCGCCCTGTGGGATCGCCTGCAGGCGCTGAAGGATCGCGGGATTTTCCGCAAGGTCGGCTTCATCGCCACGGTCGAGGACGGTCCCGCCTTGTTGGCCCGTCGCTTCCAACCGGACGTGGTGCAACTGACCTGCAACATCCTGGACCAGCGCGCGGCGCGCTCCGGCGCCATCGCCGATCTGGCCAGCCAAGGGATCGAGGTGCATTTGGCCTCGGTTTTTGCGCAAGGACTGCTGTTCGCCAACCGCGAGAGCCTGCCGCCCGAACTGGCGGCTCACGGCATGGCGCTGTCCCGCACGCGCCGCCGTCTGGCCGAGGCGCGAGTCGATCCGATGCAGGCGGCTCTGGCCTACGCCCTGACTCTGCCGGGCGTGGCTTCGGTCATCGCCAGCGTGGCCTCGTCGGCCGAACTGCGCGCCATCATCGCCGCCTCGCACGCTCCGCGCCCCGACATCGACTGGGACGCCCTGGCGCTGGACGAGACGCCCGCCGCCCTGGCCTCGCGCCCGCGTCTGCGGCTGGTGAGCGCCGCCTGATCCACAAAGCTGTCCACAGGTCGCCTCTCGCCTGTGCATGAGGGACGCCGCCCGCGCTTGAGGCCGTCGCCCCGATCCGCCACCCTGCGGACCAGATGAACGCGCCGCTTTCCCACCCGCCGAAAACCGACCTCAAGCCCGACGCTGGCACCACGCCGGTCATGGCCCAGTATCTGTCGGTCAAGGCCACACAGCCCGACGCCATGCTGTTCTTCCGCATGGGCGACTTCTACGAGCTGTTCTTCGAGGACGCGCAGAAGGCGGCTGCGGCGCTGGGCATCGCCCTGACCAAACGCGGCAAGCATCAGGGCGAGGACATCCCCATGGCCGGGGTGCCCGTCCACGCCATGGACGGCTATCTGGCGCGGCTGATCCGGCAGGGCTTCAAGGTCGCCGTCTGCGAACAGCTGGAAGACCCGGCCGAGGCCAAGAAGCGCGGCTCCAAGGCCGTGGTCCACCGTGACATCGTGCGGGTGGTGACGCCCGGCACCCTGACCGAGGATGCGCTGCTGGACGCGCGCGGCGCCAACCGTCTGGCGGCCGTGGCGATCCGTAAAGGAAGGGCCGCCGTGGCGGTGGTCGAGCTGTCGGCGGGCGTGGTGGATTCGGTCGCCTGCGACCTGTCGGATCTGGGCGCGGCGTTGGCGGCGTTCCGCCCGTCCGAGGTGCTGGTTCCCGACCGCCTGTTCTCGGACGAGACGATGAAGGGCGCGCTGGACGGCTCGGGCGGGGTGGTTCAGGCCATGCCTCAGGCTCTGGCCGAGCCGGTCGGGGCGAAGGATAGGGTGCAGCGGCTTTACGGCGTCTCGGCGCTGGACGGCTTCGGCGCCTTTGAAGAGGCCGAGATTTCGGCTCTGGGCCTGATCGCCGCCTATCTGGAGACGACGCAGGCGGGCAAGATTCCCGCCCTGACCCCGCCGCGCCGTTCGGGCGAGAGCGGCTTTCTGGCCATCGATCCCGCGACCCGTCTCAGCCTCGAGATCGACCGCACCCAGAGGGGAGAACGCGACGGCTCCCTGCTTCACGCCATCGACCGCACCGTGACCTCGGGCGGGGCGCGGGCGCTGGCCGAGCGTATTTCGCGACCCTTACGCGATCCGGCGGCGATCAACGCGGGACTGGATGCAGTCGAGTGGCTGCTGGAGCGGCGCGACCTGCGACGCGACCTGCGCGACGCCTTGCGCGCCTCGGCCGATGTGGCGCGGGCGACCTCGCGTCTGGCGCTGGGGCGCGGCGGGCCGCGCGATCTGGCGGCGATCCGTTCGGGGTTGAAGACGGCTGAAGGACTCAGCGCCTTGTTCGCCGCCTCGGCCAATGATCCGCTGGCCGGGCCGCCCGCGCGGGCAACGGCCTGTCTGGACCAACTGGCGCTTGAGGGCGACCTGTCGCACCTGCTGGCCGAACTGACCGACGGCCTGATGGACGAGCCCCCCCACCTGGCGCGCGACGGCGGCTATGTGAACCCCGGCCATCGCCCCGAGCTGGACGCCGCCCGCACCCTGCGCGACGACAGCCGCAAGATCATCGCTGAACTGGAAGCCAAGGCGGTCGCCGACAGCGGCGTCGCCTTCAAGGTCCGCCACAACGCCGTCCTCGGCTACTTCCTTGAAGCCAGCGCCAAGGCGGCCGAACCCTTGTTGCGCGCGGGACCGGACAGCCCCTTCATCCACCGCCAGACTCTGGCCAATCAGGTGCGGTTCACCACCGTCGAACTGTCTGAGCTGGACGCGAAAATCAGCCAGGCCGGGCACCGCGCCCTGGCCATCGAGGCCGAGACCTTCGAGGGCTGGCGCCGCGAGGTGGCGCGTCTGGCCGGGCCGCTGCAGGGCGTGGCCGAGGCTCTGGCAGAACTGGACGCCCACGCTGCC
The DNA here is from genome assembly GCF_003576505.1 of Brevundimonas sp. LPMIX5. Lineage (NCBI taxonomy): Bacteria > Pseudomonadati > Pseudomonadota > Alphaproteobacteria > Caulobacterales > Caulobacteraceae > Brevundimonas > Brevundimonas sp. LPMIX5. The sequence goes on along the minus strand of NZ_QWTZ01000009.1, from coordinate 29,642 downwards.
CTTGCCGAATGGGCCGAAGAGGTCGGGGCCGTGCGCCCCAGCGTCGACGACAGCCTTTGTTTCGCCGTCGAGGCGGGCCGCCACCCGGTGGTCGAGGCGGCGGTGAAGGCGCAAGGGCTGCCTTACACCCCCAACAACTGCCAACTGGCGGGCGACGGCGTCGGGGCCTCGCGCCTGTCCATCGTCACCGGCCCGAACATGGCGGGTAAGTCGACCTTCCTGCGCCAGAACGCGCTTCTGGTGGTGCTGGCGCAGGCCGGCGCCTTCGTGCCGGCGCGGTCGATGAAGCTGGGCGTGGTCGACCGTCTGTTCAGTCGCGTCGGCGCCGGAGACGATCTGGCGCGCGGCCGCTCCACCTTCATGATGGAGATGGTCGAGACGGCCGCCATCCTGACGCAGGCGACCGGGCGCAGCTTCGTCGTGCTGGACGAGATCGGGCGCGGCACCGCCACCTATGACGGCCTGGCCATCGCCTGGGCCACCGCCGAGGCGCTGCACGAGACCAACCGCGCCCGCACCCTGTTCGCCACCCACTATCATGAGCTGGCCCAGCTCGAGGAAAGGCTCGACCACGTCTGCAACCTGTCGATGAAGGCGCGCGAGTGGAACGGCGAACTGGTCTTCCTGCACGAGGCGGCGCCTGGGGCGGCGGACCGTTCCTACGGCGTGCAGGTGGCGCGTCTGGCCGGGGTGCCGACCGCCGTCGTCGGCCGCGCCCGCGAGGTGCTGGAGCGGCTGGAGAATGAGAAGGCGGCGACCGCCCGTCTGGACGACCTGCCGCTGTTCGCCGCCGCCGCCGAACCGCCCCCGCCGCCGATGAAGTCCATGCTGGACGAGGCCGTCGCCGCCATCGACCCCGACGACCTGACCCCACGTGAGGCGCTGGAGGCGCTCTATCGGCTGAAAGGCTTGGCAAAGGGCTAGAACCCCGCTCATCCCAGTGGACGCGGGGATGAGCGCGGGAAGAAAAGGGCATGCTATGGTCGTCGCCGTGACCTTACCGCCTCCGCTCCCGTCCGCCATTCTTGACGCCGCCTCGGCGCCGGACCCGCGCGCCGCCGTCACCGCTGCCTTGCGCGAAAGCTTCAACGCTGACCGCGCCCGAGCCGCCCGCCGGGCCGAGAGCGCCACCGACGGCGCAGAGGCCGCACGCCTGTACGCCGAGGCGGCCGACGACCTGCTGTCGACCTTGTGGCGGTTCGCGACCGAACAGATTCATCCGGCTCCGGACGAGCGGCTGACTCTGCTGGCCGTCGGCGGTTATGGGCGCGGGGTGCTGGCGCCGTTTTCGGACCTCGACCTGCTGTTCCTGCGGCCGGGGCAGGCGATCAGTCCGCGTGCGCAGGCGGTTGTCGCGTTCGTCCACTACGTCCTGTGGGATCTGGGGCTGAAGGTCGGTTCGGCCTTCCGCTCCATCGGCGAGACCCTGACGCTGGCGCGCGACGACATGACCGTGCGCACCACCCTGCTGGAGGCGCGGGTCCTGGCGGGGGACGTCGGGCTCGGCGATGGCCTGCTGAAGCGGTTCCGTAGCGCGGTCAGCCGCGCTGATCCGCGCCCCTTCATCGCCGCCAAGATGGCCGAGCGCGACGTGCGTCTGCAGAAGACAGGCGCCGTCCGCTATCGCGTCGAGCCGAACGTCAAGGACGGCAAGGGGGGGCTGCGCGACCTCAACACCCTGTTCTGGATCGCCCGCTCGCTGGCCCCGGACAGCGAGCGGGGACAGGCGGCGTTGGAGGGCCTGCTGACCGCGCGCGAGATGCGCAGCTTCCGCGAGGCGATCGGTTTCCTGTGGCGGGTGCGCATCCTGCTGCATCTGGTCGCCGGGCGGGCCGAGGAGAAGCTGACCTTTGACTTCCAGCCCGAGATCGCCCGGCGCATGGGCTGGCGCGGGCGCGGCGACGAACTGGCGGTCGAGCGTTTCATGCGCCGCTATTTTCAGGTGGCGCGCGAGGTCGGCGCCCTGACCCGCGCCGTCTCGGCCCAGCTGGAGGCGCGCCAGCAGAAGAAGGCCGAAGGGCTGGCGCGCGGCCTGTCGCGGCTGATCCGCCGCCGACGCATCAAGCTGGCCTTCGATGGGCTGGCGGTGGAGGAGGGGCGGCTGACCGTCACCGGGGCCAACGTTTTCGCGCGCGATCCGGTGCGTCTGCTGCTGCTCTTCGTCGAAGCGGATCGGCTGGATCTGGACCTGCACCCTGACGCCTTCGCCGCCGTGATCCGCTCCCTGACGCTGGTGACGCCCGCTCTGCGGCGCGACCCCCGCGGGGCCGATGCCTTCCTGAAGGTGTTGGCGCACGGGCAGCGGCCCTATCGCGTCCTGTCGATCATGAACGAGACGGGGCTGTTGGGCCGCTTCCTGCCCGAATGGGGGCGGATCGTCGGCCAGACCCAGTTCAACATGTACCACGCCTATACGGTGGACGAGCACACGCTGCAGGCGGTGGGGATCATCAACGATATCGCGCGCGGCAAGCTGAAGGCGGACCATCCGGCCTCGACCGCCATCGTGCCGCGCATCGCCGATATCGAGGCCCTGATGCTGGCCATGCTGTTGCACGACGTGGGCAAGGGCGGCGACCGGGGACAGCTGGAGGACGGCGCCATCGCCGCGCGCCGGGCGTGCGAGCGGCTGGGCGTCGATCCGCGCCGGATCGAGTTGGTCGTCTGGCTGGTGCGCCACCACCTGCTGATGAGCGACTACGCCCAGAAGCGCGACGTGTCCGACCCCTCGACCGTGCGCGCCTTCGCCGAGGCGGTCGGCGACCCGGAACGTCTGCGGATGCTGATGGTGCTGACCGTGGCCGACATCCGCGCCGTGGGGCCGGGCGTTTGGAACGGCTGGAAGGGGCAGTTGATGCGCGCCCTGTTCGAGGCGACCGAGGCCTTGTTCCGGGGCGACGCCGTGACGCGCGAAGACCCTCTGGCCGACCACCCGGCCCTGGTCGAGCGCGCGCGGCGCGAGGGGGCGGCGGTCGAGGCCCTGGCCGCCGAGGGGCCGCTGGAATCGACGGCCCGCGTGGCCGTGGCGGCGCGCGACCGGTCGGGTCTGTTCGCCGATCTGGCCGCCACCCTGTCGATGGCGGGCGCAGACGTCGTGGGCGCGCGTCTGGCCACGGCCGACGACGGCATGGCGCTGGACGTGTTCGAGATTCAGGATGGCGCGGGCGAGCCTTACGGTCAGCGCGAGCCGCGACGGCTGGCCATTCTGGTCAAGGCGATGGAGCGGGCGGTGCTGAAGGGCGCACGGACCTCGGCCATGCAGGCGCCGCGCGTCAGCGCCCGCCGCGCCGTCTTTGATGTGCGGCCGGTGGTGCGGATCGACGCCGATACGGGCACAAGCGCCGTGGTGATCGAGGTTTCGGGCGCCGACCGGCCCGGTCTGCTGGCCGATCTGGCGCGGACCATTTCGACGCACGGTTATTCGACCCGCTCGGCCCACGTCGCCAGCTTCGGCGAGCGGGCGGTGGACGGCTTCTACATCACCGACGCGGACGGCCGGAAACCCAAGAGCAAGGCGAAGCTGGAGGCGCTGAAGGCGGATCTGCTGGAGGTGCTGGATCGCGCGCCGCAAGGCCCAGCCGGGCGCAGCATCACCCCCGTGCGCGCCAGCGTGCGCGACGTTTCGGATCTGGAAGGCGCGCTGGGCCGCGCGGGCGTATCCAGCGACCCGCAGGCGCGCTAAGGCGTTGCGGGACCGAGCGCAGGAACAGCCGTGAACGACAAGACCGACCCCCTCGAACCGGCCGCGCCGATCTCAGCGGCTAACGCCACGGTCGAGCCGGTGGTCCAGCCGCCTGCGTCTGCTGCAACAGCCAAGGCGGGCGGGGTGGCGCGCTCCTCGGCCATTTTCAGCGCCATGACCCTTCTCAGCCGTCTGGCTGGCTTCGCGCGCGATCTGGTCATCACGGCGGCGCTGGGCGCCTCGGCGGGACCGGCGGCCGACGCCTATTACACGGCGCTGAACTTCCCCAATCTGTTCCGGCGCATCTTCGCCGAAGGCGCCTTCGCCGCCGCCTTCGTGCCCGCCTACGCCAAGACGCTGAAGAGCGAAGGCGAGGCGGCGGCCGACAGGGTGGCGACCGACGCCCTGGCCGCCGTGGCCGCCGTCACCGTGGCCCTGACCGTGGTCGCCCAGCTGGCGATGCCGTGGCTGATGACGGTCATCAACATCGGCTTCCTGGATGATCCGGCGCGGTTCAAGCTGGCGGTGATCCTGACCCAGATCACCATGCCCTACCTGCCCTGTATGGCCATCGCCGCCCTGCTCAGCGGGGTGCTGAACGCACGGGGGCGCTTCATTGTCTCGGGCGCCTATCCGATCCTGCTGAACCTGATCATGCTGGCCGCCGTCATCCCGGTGAAGGGCGACCAGATCCAGGCCGCCTACGCCGCCTCCTGGGCCGTGCTGGTCGCGGGCGCAGCCCAGGCCGGCCTGTGCTGGTGGGCCGCGCGCAAGGCGGGGGCGAACATCCGCCTCAGCCTGCCGAAAATGACCCCGGCGGTGAAGGCCATCATCATCACCGCCATCCCGGCCGCCATCGGCAACAGCGCGACCCAGATCAACGTCTTCATCTCCGGCAACCTGTCCAGCTTCGTGAACGGCGGGCGCACCTGGCTGGCGACGGCGGACCGGCTGTATCAACTGCCGCTGGGTCTGGTCGGGGTGGCCATCGGCATCGCCCTTCTGCCCAAGCTGTCGGCGGCGGTGGCGTCTCAGGACCACGGCCAGCAGCAGGCGTCGATGGACGAGGCGCTGATCCTGTCGATGGCCCTGACCCTGCCGGCGGCGGCGGCCCTGATGGCCATGCCCTACTTCCTGATCGACGCCCTGTTCACGCGCGGCGCCTTCCTGCAGGTGGACGCCGTCAACACGGCCCACGCCCTGCTGCATTTCGGCTGGGGCGTGCCCGCCTTCGTCCTGATCCGCATCCTGGCCCCGGCCTTCTTCGCGCGCGGCGATACGCGACGGCCGATGGTCTTCGCCCTGATCTCGGTGGCGGTGAACGCCGTGCTGGCTATCGGCCTGTTCAACCTTGGCATGGGGGTGTCCGGCATTGCGGCGGCGGTCAGCGCATCGGCTTGGACCAATGTCCTGCTTCTGGGCGCGACGCTGTGGCGGCGCGAGCACTACCGACCCAGCCCGCGCGCCGTCTGGCGTCTGGGCCGCATCGCCCTGGCCAGCGCGGGTCTGGCGGCGGTGGTTGGCGCGGCGTCGTGGGCGCGGCCGATGCTGCAGGCGCCGGTCGCCGACCTGCTGTCGATGGCGGGTTCGAGCCACGGCGCCAAGGAGGTCACCCTGCTGCTGGTCGTGGCGGCGGGCGGTCTGGCCTATGTCGTCCTGGCCTTCCTGACCCGCGCTGTGACTGTGGCCGAGGTCAAGGGCCTGGTTCGACGCTCGGCCCGGTCATAGGTCTAGTAGAACCTCCAGCGCCTTCTTGAACTCCACCAGCCCCTGTTTGGCGCCGAGCGCCGCCGTAAGGGACTCCAGCGGGCCGTCGATGGCCGCCAGTGTCGCGCGCAGGGCGCGGCGATAGAGGGACCAGCCTCGGCTCATACCCGGATTCCGGCTAGGCTGGGCGGCGACGACCAGGCGATAGGTCGCCAGGATCGCCAGCATCTTGAAGCGCAGCGCCTCGCCCTGAAGGCGGTGCTCGACCATGGCGGGGGCCGAGAAGTCCGCGTCGCCGACCATGGCGATCAGGGCGTCGACATCCTCCAGCGCCAAAAGTCTGGCCGCCAGGAAAGCGTCATCCAGCACCGGGTCGGCGGGATCGCCGCCGCTGGTCAGAATCAGCGTCTCCCTGAACTCGGCGATCATGTCGATCAGGTGATGCAGCAGCGCCAGCATCCGCGTCAGCGCCTGGCGAGAGTCGAAGCTCTCGGGCGGGGCGACTTCGAACTCGTCCATGTCCTTCCCTCCATGAGGATGGAAGAGGAGGCTAACATCGTTCCGCGATCGCGGCGACGCGCGAACCGCCGCAGGAGTGTTGCCCTTCGCGGCCCGAACCGATAAGCGCGAGGGCATGGCGCTTTCGGGACGATTTCTCGCTCACGGACGATGGCGCGGCTGATCCGCCGCCCCGGGCTTCCGCACGCCCGCCTTTCGCACGCGAAACCGTGCGCCGACATTCGCCTTTCGACTTCCGAGATCCGCTATCATGACTGACCAGACCCCGGCCCAATACACCGGCCCGCGCCGCATCCTGTCCGGCATCCAGGCCTCCGGCGCCCTGCACCTGGGCAACTATCTGGGCGCGCTGAAGCGCTTCACTGAGCTTCAGGAGACGGGCGCGCCCCTGTTCGTCTTCGTCGCCGACATGCACGCCATCACCGTGTGGCAGGAGCCCGAGAAGCTGGCCGCCCAGACGCGCGAGATCGCGGCGGCCTATCTGGCCTCGGGCCTGGACCCGGCCAAGGCCGTCATCTTTCCGCAGTCAGCCGTGCCCGCCCACGCCGAACTGGCCTGGATCTTCAACTGCGTCGGCCGTCTCGGCTGGCTCGACCGGATGACCCAGTTCAAGGAGAAGTCGGGCAAGCACAAGGAACGCTCCAGCGTCGGCCTCTACACCTATCCGGTGCTGCAGGCGGCGGACATCCTGCTCTACAAGGCGACCGAGGTGCCGGTCGGCGAGGACCAGAAACAGCATCTGGAATTGACCCGCGACATCGCCCAGAAGTTCAACAACGACTTCGGGACGCCCGGCTATTTCCCTCTGCCCGAGCCGCTGATCCAGGGGCCGGCGACGCGGGTGATGTCCCTGCGCGACGGCGCGGCCAAGATGTCCAAGTCCGACCCGTCGGACCTGTCGCGCATCAATCTGACCGACGACGCCGACGCCATCGCCAACAAGGTCCGCAAGGCCAAGACCGACATGGAGCCCCTGCCGGAAACGCTTGAGGGTCTGGAAGGTCGGCCCGAGGCCAAGAACCTGGTCGCCATCTACGCCGCCCTTGCCGACACCACGCGCGAGGCCGTTCTGGCCGAGTTCGCGGGGCAGGGCTTCGGCGCCTTCAAGCCCAAGCTGGCCGAACTGGCCGTGTCGTCCATGGCCAATGTCACGGCCGAGATGCGCCGCCTGATGAACGATCCGGCCGAGATCGACCGCGCCCTGGCCGCCGGCGCCGAAAAGGCGCGCGAGATCGCCGAACCGACCATCGCCGAGGTCAAGAAGATCGTCGGCTTCTGGCAGGGCTGATCGGGAAGAAGCGGCGATGACCCATCCGCTCGACCGGCCGGTCTGGAGCGCCCTGACGTCTGGGCGTCAGGCGTCTCTGGCCGTGGGCGCAGGCGGGGCGCTGCGCCTGGCGCCGGGCTATGGCGTCTTCGCCGCCAGCGTCGATCAGTCGGCGGAAAGCCTGGCGGCCATCTCGGCGCTGGAACAGCCGGAGGGCATGCTGGCCACGGTCGAGGCGGCGCGGACGCCTGTCCCGCCCGGTCTGACGGTGCTGAAGGAGGCGGTGTTGTCGCAGATGGTGCTGGTCGAACTGACCCCCGCCAAGGCGCGCGACATCGCCGTGGAGCCTCTGGGCGAGGCCGACGCGCCCGCCATGCTGGCGCTGGCGACCCTGACCGAGCCAGGGCCTTTCTTCGACAAGACGCACCGGCTGGGCGACTTCTTCGGGGTCAAGCAGGATGGTCGGCTGCTGGCGATGGCGGGCGAGCGGCTGAAGCCCGACGGCTTCACCGAGGTGTCCGGCGTCTGCGCCCACCCCGACGCGCGCGGCCGCGGTTACGCCGGAGCCCTGATGCGGGCGGTGATCGAGCGTATCCTGGCGCGCGGCGAAACGGCCTTCCTGCACTCCTATGCGGACAACGCCGGGGCCATCGCCCTGTACCATTCGCTGGGCTTCACCATTCGTGCGTCGATGCAGATGCGGATGTTGACCAGAGGCGATCTGACCCAAGGCGATCTGGCGCAAGCTGAACCGGGCGCCTAGCTTAGCTTCGACCTTCAGTCTTGGAGCCCGTCATGAGCCAGCATGTCGCCGTCGTCGAATGGAACCGGGGCGATCAGCCCTTCAGCGACAACAAATACGGCCGCGGCCATGACTGGCGCTTTGACGGCGGCGCGGTGGTGCGGGGATCGTCGGCGCCTTCGCCCATGATCCCGCCGCCCCTGTCGGAAGAGGCGGCGGTGGACCCGGAAGAGGCGCTGGTCGCCGCCCTGTCCAGCTGCCACATGCTGTTCTTCCTGGCCTACGCCCGCAAGGACGGCTTTGTGGTCGATTCCTATCGCGACGAGGCGGAAGGAACGCTGGGCAAGGACGAGCGCGGCAAGATGTCGATCACGGACATCGTCCTGTGCCCCGTCGTCGCGTGGTCGGGCGACAAGCGGCCGGACGCGGCGGCCATCGCCGACCTGCACCATCGCGCCCACGACATCTGCTACATCGCCAACTCGATCCGCGCCAAGGTGAGGATCGAGCCGCGTTGACGCGGCGGGCTTCAGTCAGGCTACAGGTGTCGCTTCCGCCTGCGCGGTTTCCTTCAGGAAGACGGTGAAGCGGCGCAGGGCCTCTGCGGCCAGCTCGGGATGATGGCGCATCGGCCCGTTGTTGGTCGGTTCGTCAAAGGCGTGGGTGCCGTCGACGACCCAGCTTTCCACCTCGGCCCCGCCCGCGCGGATCATGGCGTTGACGCGCTCGGCGTTGCGCACCGTGGTCAGGTGGTCGCGCCCGGCCGTCAGGGCGAAAACGCGCGGATGCAGGCGCCACGGCTTCATCCGGTTGAACGCCCAGGCGCCGATATAGCTATAGGCCAGCCACACCGCCTTCACGCCCGACAGATCGACGACGCCGGGATCGGTTACACCCATACGGCGGGGCGCGGGCGTTTCGCTCATCATCTCCATGATCGACCAGCCGCCGTGACTCCATCCGGCCAGGATGAGCTGCGAGGAGTCCACGTCCGATCGCTGTGAAATTCCGTGGATGGCCGCCAGCACATCGCCCGCCCGCTCATAGCCCCGAAGCGCCAGGCCGGTGCAGACGGCGGTCAGGGTGAAGGCCCGGCTCCAGCCGCGTGGAGCGTAGGAATCGACGATGACCGCCCGCCATCCCGTCGCCTTCGCCGCCTCGGCGTACCGCGGCAGGTGGGCGCGAAGACCGCCGCAGCCGTGGAACAGCAGGACGGTCGGGCGCGGCCGGTCGTCGTCCGGCCCGACGACCTGGATGTGGGGCTCAAGCTTGGCCCAGCGGGCGGCGATGGTGTCCATACCCGCAACTTAGGGCGTCGTTTTTTTCAGGAAAGGGGTCTTGCGCTTCCCTCATTCAGATATATCTGTTTGCAAGTTCGATATATCTAAGTGAGAGAGAATATTAGATGAGAGGATCCAAGGGGATCGGAAAGCGCGGCCACGGCATGGGTCATGGCATGGGTCAGGGCGGCGGTCGCGGATTTGAGCGCGGCTGGGGCTTTGGCGGCGGTCATGGCCGCACGATGCGTCCGGAAGGCCGACGCATGGGCGAGGGCCGGATGCGCGGCGAGGGCCATGGCCGTCGCGGCGGCGGCCGCATGTTCGAGCACGGCGCCCTGCGCTGGGTGCTGTTGTCGCTGATCGCCGACAAGCCCAGTCACGGCTATGAGCTGATCAAGGCTGTCGAAGCGCGGATGGGCGGCGCCTATACGCCCAGCCCCGGTGTCATCTACCCCAGCCTGACGCTGTTGGAAGACATGGGCGCTCTGAGCGCCGTCGCCGGGGGCGGTAAGAAACGCTACGCCATCACCGATGAAGGCCGCCGCCTGTTGGTCGAGAACGCCGAGGCCCTGGCGCATGCCGAGCGCAAGATGAAGGTTCTGCGCGGCCGCGCCGACCGTCCGGCCCGGATCGCCCAGGCCATAGAGGCCTTCCGCGCGGCGACCCACGACCGCCTGACCCAGGAGCCGCCGCTCAGCGAGGCCCAGGTCGAGGCCATCGCCGATCTGATCGAAGCCGCAGCCGAAAAGGTGAGACAGGCATGAGCAACGCTCTGTTGAGACAACCGCGCCGCGTGCGGCATGAGCTGAAATTCCGCCGCGCCCGCGTTGAGGCGGTGGAGCAGCTGACCCCCGTGCTGAAGCGGATCGTGCTGACGGGCGATGAGCTGGAAGGCTTCTTCAGCCCCGGCTTCGACGACCATGTGAAGGTCTTCCCGGCGCCGCGCGGCGAGGCGCTGGTGCTGCCGACGCTGGGGCCGGATGGGCCGGTGTTCCCGGAGCCCCGGCCCGTGGCGCGCGACTACACGCCGCGCGCCTTCGATGCGGCCAACCGGCGGCTGACGATCGACTTCGCGGTCGGTCACGGCGGTCCGGCCACGGCCTGGGCCGAGGATGCGCGACCGGGGGATGAACTGGGCCTGGGCGGGCCGCGCGGCTCCTTCCTGATCCCGACCAGCTTCGCCGAACACCTGCTGGTCGGCGACGAGGCGGCGATCCCCGCCATCGCGCGGCGGCTGGAGGAACTGCCCCAAGAGGCGCGCGCCATCGCCTGCATCGAGGTCAATGATGCGGCGGGCGAACTGGACCTGCCCAGTCCGGCGGACGTCGAGATCGCCTGGGTGCACCGTAACGGCGGCCCGCGCGGCCGCGCCGAGGCCCTGACGGCGGCGGCGATCGCGGCGGCGAAACGCATCGACCCGGCCGACGCTTATGTGTGGGTGGCCTGCGAATCCTCGGTCGCCCGCTCGATGCGGGCGGCTCTGCTGGCCGCCCGGCCGTTCAACCCGAAATGGATGAAGGTCGCCGGCTACTGGCGTCTGGGCCGCGCCGGCTCGCACGAGGTCATTGAGGATTGATGTTTAATCTCCCGCTCATCCCGGCGGACGCCGGGATCCAGCAAGAGCGCCGGTCTCACGCTTTGCTCATGGGAGCGGCGGTTGAAGCCAAAGCACTGGGTCCCGGCGTCCGCCGGGATGAGCGGGGGTGAATGGGCGGCGCTCAAACCGGCCATGAAGAAGGGCGCTGCCGATGATCGGCAGCGCCCTTTTCCTTGCGCTCAAGCAGCGAGCCGCCGCGCGGCTTGCGTTAGCGTCCAAAAAAACAGCTCAAGCAACGAGCCGCCGCGCGGCTCGCGTTAGCGTCCAAAAAGCAGCTCAAGCAGCAGGCGGCCGCGCCGCCTGCGGTAGCGGTCTATCAGTGCCTGAAGACGCGAACGCCGGTGAAGGCCATGGCGATGCCGCGTTCGTCGGCGGCGGCGATGACTTCCTCGTCGCGGATCGAGCCGCCCGGCTGAATCACCGCCGTGGCCCCGGCGGCGACGGCTTCCAGCAGGCCGTCGGCGAAGGGGAAGAAGGCTTCGGACGCGCAGGCTGAGCCTTCGGCCAGCGAATGGGCCAGACCCTTGGCCTCGCCCGCTTCCTTGGCGCGGATGGCGGCGATGCGGGCGCTGTCGCGACGGTTCATCTGGCCGGCGCCGATGCCCGCCGTCTGGCCGTCCTTGGCGTAGACGATGGCGTTGGACTTGACGTGCTTGGCCACGGTGAAGGCGAACAGCATGTCCTGGATCTCGGTCGGCGTCGGCTGGCGGCGCGTGACGATCTTCAGGTCGGACGGCTTGATCAGGCTGCGGTCGCGCGACTGGACCAGGAAGCCGCCCGCGACCGAGCGGAACACCTCGCCCGGGCCGTGCGGGTCGGGCAGGCCGTCGGTGATCAGCAGGCGCAGGTTCTTCTTGGCGGCGAAGACGGCCTTGGCCTCGTCGTCGGCGCCCGGCGCGATGACGACCTCGGTGAAGATGCCGGTGATGGCGCGGGCGTCTTCGCCATTCAGCGGGCGGTTGACGGCGATCACGCCGCCGAAGGCCGAGACGGCGTCGCATTCCAGGGCGCGGGCGTAGGCTTCCGACAGATCCTTGCCGACCGCCACGCCGCAGGGGTTGGCGTGCTTGACTATGACGCAGGCCGGGGCCTCGAATTCGGCCACCAGTTCATAGGCGGCGTCGGCGTCGGCGATGTTGTTGTAGCCCAGTTCCTTGCCCTGGACCTGGGTGGCGTAGGCCACGCCCGGACGGCGCTCGCCGGTGCGGTAGAAGGCGCCGGTCTGGTGCGGATTTTCGCCATAGCGCAGGGTCTGGGCCAGCGAACCGGCGATCGACTTGCGCGCCGGGGCGGCGTCTTCCAGCTGAGCGGCGAACCAGCCGGACACGGCCGCGTCATAGGCGGCGGTGCGGGCGAAGGCGCGGGCGGCCAACTGCTTGCGCAGCGCCAGGGTCGTGGAACCGTCGGCCTTCAGGGCCTCGACGATCAGGCCGATGCTTTCCGCGTCGACGGCGACGGCGACATGGCCGTGGTTCTTCGAACCCGAGCGGATCATGGCCGGGCCGCCGATGTCGATGTTCTCGATGGCCGCTTCAAAACCGCCGCCGTCCTCGACCGTCTTCTCGAAGGGGTAGAGGTCGATCCAGACGATATCGATGGCGCCGATTTTGTGCTCGGTCATGGCGGCGGCGTGGGCCGGGGCGTTGCGCACGCCCAGCAGGCCGCCGTGGACGACGGGGTGCAGAGTCTTGACCCGGCCGTCCATCATCTCCGGGAAGCCGGTCAGATCGGCCACGTCCTTGACCGGCAGGCCGAAGCCCGCGATCGCCGCCTTGGTGCCTCCGGTCGAGACCAGTTCGACGCCCAGCCCCGCTAGGGTGCGCGCGGCGTCTTCGAGCCCGGTCTTGTCCGACAGGGAGATCAGGGCGCGGACGGGTTTGATCGCGTCCGGGGCGGGCGGAAAGTCGGGAGCGGCGGGCATGGGCGGCGTCCGTTTACGGCTGGGGCGGGGAGATGGCGGGGCCTCTAGCACCAACGGGACGCGGCGTCAGCCCTTAGTCCGGATCGCCGCTCGCGCCTGCCGGGCTCAGCTTCCAGCGGACCTTGGTTTCGGCGTCGGTGCGGGCCGAGCCGCGGACGACGATCTGGAGGCTGCGGCGGGTCAGGCCTTCGTCGATGTGGACGGCGGGTTCGATGGCCACGTCGGGGCCGTCGCTGCGGAACCACCAGCCGCGACCGGACGGGCCGCGCAGTAGGATGGAGCGACGGTCGCGGGCCAGCGAGGCCTGGACTCCGGGCTCCAGCTGGAAGCGCAGGGCGTAGGGGGCGGCGATGGCGCGCGTCGCTTCCGGGCGGCCTTCGGGCGGATGCAGTCGCTCCTCGGCGCGCAGCTCGTCCAGACGCTGGTCGATATAGAGGCGACGCTGGTGCATCAGACCATGCAGCGGCATCCAGCCGTCGTGCTCGACCTCCAGCCAGACGGCGCCGTCGCCTTCCTGATGCTGGCGGGTGACGCTGATGGGCGGGCCGACCAGACGCGGGCCCAGCAGTTCGCCCTTCCAGCCGGACAGGGGGTCGCCCAGCGGCTGTTCGCCCAGCGTCAGGGTCGAGGCGCCGGGCGTCAGGCGCAGGGCCTGGCGGTCCAGGGCGCGCGGCGTCCATCCGGCCGAGGTGAACAGGCGGTCGCGGCCGCAGACGACCTCCAGCGCGGCGGGCTGGCCGCAGGCGGCGGCCGACCAGGCGTTGCGGGCGGGCGCCTCGACATCGACCATGACGGTCAGCAGGGGGCTGGAGACGCGCAGCAGGCCGCCGACGGCGCCGCTGGGCGGGGCGGCGGGGGCGTCGTCATGGGCGCGCGCGGCGGCGATGCGCTCGGGCGTCGAGGGGCCGCCGCCCTGAAACACGGCCAGCTTCCGGTCGGGCAGGGTCTGGATGCGCAGGGCCAGGGTCAGGCGCGATATGGATTCGGCGACGGCCTCGGGCGTGACTTCGGACAGCTGGGCCAGGGCGTCGTCCAGCGTCAGCAGGTCCAGCAGCAGCTCCAGCCCCATTTCCGGCGCGCGAGAGGCGTGGCCGCCGTCGGGCGCGACCGTGGCGCTCAGGGCGGCGGGCAGGCGTTTCAGCGCCCGGTTGCGGATGGCGGCGCCGGTCTTGCCGGTCAGGGCGCAGCCGGCGACGGCGGCGGCGGTCAGGCGCTCGGCCCGGCCCATGATCCCGCCGGGCGGGCGCAGCAGCTGGCGCGCCTGATGGGCCAGGATATCGGTCAGCTGAAGGCGTTCGACCTCGGTCGCCACGCCCGCCAGCCGGCGTCCGGCGCAGGCCAGGTGATAGACGCGGCGGGCCAGAATGTCCGGATCCCAGGAGAAGGGCGACCAGCGGCTGAAGACCTCATTCCAGGCCAGCGTCAGGGCCAGAACTTCGCGCACGCCGCGATCGCCCTGGGCCATCATGGCCGGCAGCCAGTTGAAGCTGTGAAGCTCGACCGCAAAGGCGCGGCTCGGCGTGGGGCTGTTCCACAGCTCGGCCGGGGTTCCGGCGTCCAGGCTCAAGCCCGCCAGCGTCAGCTTGCCCGACAGCAGGGGGCGCGGCGCCTCCTCGGGCAGGGGGCGGAAGTCGCGCGGGCTGACGGCGAAGCCCTCGGCGGTCGGACCGCCCAGCGTCAGGCCATAGCCGGGCAGGCCGTACAGTTCGATCCACGCCTGGCGCGCAACCAGTCCCTTGGCGACCGAGGCCCACAGGCGCGGATCCGGCCGCGCGCCCGAGGCGGCGCGCACGGGGGTCCGCATGGGGGCGCCCTTCAGGCCGGGGATGTGCCCCTCGGCCAGGGGGACGTCGCTGTCGCGCGGGGCGAAAGGGCCGAGAGGGCTCACGCGGCGGCGGCCTTCAGGGCCTGGATGTTGGCGGCATAGGCGTCCGGCCCGCCCTTGAAGACGAAGGAGCCGGCGACCAGCGCATCGGCCCCGGCGGAGACGCAGGCCCCGGCGTTGGCGGCGACCACGCCGCCGTCGACCTGAAGGTGCGCCTTCGATCCCGCGCGGTCGAGGATGGCGCGGGCGCGCTCGATCTTCCTCAGCGAGGTCTCGATGAATTTCTGACCGCCGAAGCCGGGATTGACCGACATGATCAGCACCAGATCGACCAGTTCGACCGCCTCTTCCAGCACGCTGAGCGGTGTGGCCGGATTGAAGACGAGGCCCGCCTTGGCCCCCAGCTGGCGGATCTGGCCGAGCGTGCGGTGGACGTGGGGGCCGCTTTCGGGATGGACGCTCATGATGTCGGCGCCCGCCGCGCGATAGGCCTCCAGCCAGTTGTCGACCGGGGCGACCATCAGGTGCACGTCGAACGGCAGGGTCGTGTGCGGGCGCAGGGCCTTCACCACGTCCGGGCCGATGGTCAGGTTGGGCACGAAATGGCCGTCCATGACATCGACATGGATCCAGTCGGCGCCCGCCGCTTCAAGCGCGCGGATTTCCTCGCCCAGCCTGGAGAAGTCGCTGGCCAGGATGGAGGGGCAGATCAGCGGGGCGGTCGCGGTCGTCTGGGTCATGGCCTTGCGACTTACGTGGGTGCGAGGCGAGGGGCAAGCCGGGCCGCTGAGGCAAGCCCGCGCGTTCCGCATTGTTTCGAGCGCGCGGCGGCGTTTCGCGGCGACTGGGCGGAAAGGTCACACTCCGCCATCGGCTGGTCTCGGGAGAAAGGCGGGCGGTTGACCCTGGTTTGCGAACACGTCAAGACGCCTGCGCCGTCCAGATGCCTGTCGTGGGGCGGCGTCTTTTTTGGAAACCCTCAGATGAACCCCGAAGACCGAAGTCTGTCTTCAACTTCTTCGACGCTCTGAGGACGCTTTCGCTTCCGCGCGAGCGCCCTCGCGAAAGGAAGCAACCATGCTGAACGCCTATGACTGGCGCGCCGATCGGCTCGTGCGCCTTGATACGGCCGTGGATCACGGCCCTGCCTGCTGGATCGATCTCGTCTCTCCGACCGCCGAGGAGGCGGCTGCGCTGGAGGTCATGACCGGCATCGACATCCCCAGCCGGGATGAGATGGACGACGTCGAACCGTCCGCCCGCCTGTATGCCGAAGACGGCGGCGTCTTCATGATCGGCTCTGTCGCCACCGATCTGGAGACCCACGATCCGATCAAGACGCCGGTGACCTTCATCCTGAAGGGTGGGCGGCTGGTGACGGTCAGCTACGGCCAGCCGCGCTCCTTCCAGACCTTCATCGCCCACGCCACCCACAAACCTGGCGAAAAGCTGGCGGGCGGCGAGGCCGTCATGATGGGGCTGATCGAGGCCGTCATCGACCGTTACGCCGACGCGCTGGAAACAAAGGGACTGGAGCTGGACGCCATCTCGCGGATGATCTTCCGCAAGCGCGACCCCAAGGCGATGGAGAGCCACAACCTTCAGGCGGTGATCCGGGATATCGGCCGGGCGGGCGACTTCCTGGCCCTGATCCGCGAAAGCCTGTCCAGTCTGCAGCGGCTGCTGGCCTATCATGCGGCCGTGTCCGGCGCGCGGGCGGGCAACAAGGTCGACCGCGAGGCGCGTCAGACCGTGCGCCTGTTGCAACGGGACGCGACGGCGCTGAGCGAGCTCAGCGTCTCCATGTCGTCCAAGGTGACGTTCCTGATGGATGCGACTCTGGGGCTGATCAATCTGGAGCAGAACCAGATCATCAAGATTTTCTCGGTCGCGGCCGTAGCGCTGCTGCCGCCGACGCTGATCGCCTCGATCTACGGCATGAACTTCGACGTCATGCCGGAACTGCACTGGCGGTACGGCTATCCGGCGGCGGTCGGAGCGATGATCCTGTCGGCGGCCCTGCCTTATTTCGTCTTCCGCAAGAAACGCTGGCTCTAATCGTCCTGAGCCGGGCCGCAGACGGCGCGGAAACCGGCGGCGGCGAAGCGCACCATGTAGTCGCATGCGCTGTCCAGATCGCCTGACCGGCACAGCCCGCCGGACAGGCGGTCCAGCCGCCCCGTTTCCCCCAGCGTCAGGGTCAGGGCGCCCGACAGGTTATGATAGGCCCAATAGAGGTCCGCCTCGTCCGCCTCGGGCAGGATGCGCTTGACCAGTTCAAGCAGGCGCCGGATCGCCGGGTCGAAATAGCGGGCCATCGTCTCGCCGCCGAAGGCGGGGTTGGCGTTGGTCTGGGCCACCAGAGCGGCGTAGTGCTTCCAACCCGGCCCGCCTTTCAATGACCACTGGAACGGCGGGCGCAGGAAGGCTTCCAGCAGGCCTTCCAGCGTCATGGCGTCGCCTGCGGCCTCGGCGTAGCGGTCGACGGCGGCGACGCGCTCGCTGTTCCACACCTCGGCGCGGCGGTTGAAGACGGAGTCGAACAGCTCCTTCTTGGCTCCGAAATAATAGTGGACCAGCGCTGTATCCACGCCCGCCTCGCGCGCCACCTCGCGGATGGTGACGCCATAGAAGCCGTGTTTGGAAAACAGGTCCTCGGCCGCGTTCATGATGGCGTCCCGGGTTTCTCCGGCGGCGGCGGCCTTGGACTTCTTGGGACGCCCGCGCCGCGTCGGGGCGGCAGGCTGGGCGGGAATCTGGGGCGGCGGCAGGTCGCTCTTCGTCATGGCCGGAAGCTAGTCGCGCTTCGGGGGTTAGTGCAACGGCGCCACAGGGCGGGCCTTTCTGCGGCCTGAGGCAGGCCTCGTCGTTTGACAGGAGGCGGAAACCCGGTCACCTATGCTGAAAATCATTGAACGCTGAATAAAAAAGCGTCGATCGGGCCGGAAACAAGATTGGGATGCACATGAACAGACTCGTGAAGACCGCCCTGCTGGCGGGCGCCGCCTTCGGCGCAATGGCCTCTGCGGCCCAGGCTCAAGACACGACGGCGCCGGAAGGCGCGTCTCAGGTCGAAGACATCATCGTCACCGCCCGTCGCACCGAAGAGTCGGCGCAGACGACGCCTCTGGCGCTGACCGCGTTCAGCGGCGAGACGCTGGAGCGCACGGGCGCCCAGCAGGTGACGGACCTGCAAGGCGCGGTGCCGAACCTGAACCTGGTTCAGGGGCGCGGCTCGTCGAACTCGACCAACATCTACATCCGCGGGGTGGGTCAGCCGGACGCCTTGCAGACCTTCGACCCGGCCGTCGGCGTCTATGTCGACGATGTCTATTATTCGCGTATCCGCGGCACCCAGTTCGACCTGCTGGACCTGGAGCGTGTCGAAATTCTGCGCGGTCCTCAGGGCACCCTTTACGGCAAGAACACCATCGGCGGCGCCATGAAGCTGGTGTCGCGCCGCCCGGGCCAGGAGTTCCGCGCGCGCGCCTCAGCCGCCTATGGCGACTATGATCTGGTTGAAGTCCAAGGCTCCGTCTCCGGGCCGGTGACCGACAC
Organism: Brevundimonas sp. LPMIX5; assembly: GCF_003576505.1. Taxonomy (NCBI): domain Bacteria; kingdom Pseudomonadati; phylum Pseudomonadota; class Alphaproteobacteria; order Caulobacterales; family Caulobacteraceae; genus Brevundimonas; species Brevundimonas sp. LPMIX5. The sequence goes on along the minus strand of NZ_QWTZ01000009.1, from coordinate 11,544 downwards.
TCTGGCTCTAGGCCTGTCGGCTCTGCATTCGGAACGCGGCGGCTATGTCACCGATCCGGCCACCGGCGCTGAATACAACGACAAGAACTCGACCGCCGTGCGCGCCAGCCTGGCCTGGGACCCGGCTTCGAACTTCCGCATCGACCTGAACGCCGACTACGCCAAGGACGACGCGGGCATGACGGTTGGTCAGGCCCAGAATGATCTGACGGACCTGCTGAAGACCACCGTCCTGCGTCCCGTGCCGAATCCGGTTCCGAAGTATGATTTCAAGACCCGCACGACGACGGGCCTGCCGAACGAGACGCGGCTGGAAAGCTGGGGCACGGCCCTGCGCGCGACCTGGGACCTGTCCGACGCCCTGTCGCTGAAGTCGATCACCTCCTATCGCGCGATGACGACGGACGACTACATCGACTTCGATGCGACCGAGCTGGAGATCGCCGACGCCCTGGTGGCCGTGGATCAGAACCAGTTCAGCCAGGAGCTGCAGCTGACCTACACCGGCGATCGCCTGAACGCGGTGGCGGGCCTGTACTACCTCAAGGAAGACGTCGACTCCCATCAGGAGAGCTACAATGACGCCCTGCTGGGGCCGGCGTTCGGCAACTCGGGCTTCCTGCGCACCATCGACGATACGCTGGAGACGACCTCCAAGGCCGTCTACGGAAACGTCAGCTATGACGTGACCGACAGGCTGCGCCTGTCAGCGGGCGTCCGCTACACTGAGGAAGAGAAGGACTACTGGCGCACGACCTCGACCTTCTACAGCCTGCTGCCGGCGTTCAACGCGACCTATGTCTTCACGCCGGACGTGGGCAAGTACGACGACACGTCGATCATGCTGTCGGCTGACTATCAGCTGTCCGACGACGCCATGGTCTATGCGCGTTATTCGCAGGGCTTCAAGTCGGGCGGCTTCAACGGCCGCGCCAACTCGCCGACCGAGGCGACCGAGTATCAGCCGGAAACGGCCGACTCCTTCGAAGTCGGCGCCAAGACCTCCTTCTGGGACCGTCGCGCCCGCCTGAACCTGGCGGCCTTCATGACCAAGTATGAAGACTTCCAGGCGCGCGTCGCCGGCCTCGACACCGATCCGGTCACGGGCTTGCCGGCGCCGGTCCTGTCGGTGCTGAACGCTGGTCAGCTGGACATCTTCGGCTTCGAGCTGGAAGGCGTTCTGGTTCCGATCCGCGGCCTGACGCTGGACGCTCAGGTCGGCTTCCTTGAAGCCGACTACAAGGAGTTCAGGGACGACCGCTTCACCAACTTCGGCGGCAGCCGCGCCTTCCAGGACCCGGCCTTCTCGCCCAAGTGGACCCTGCGGGTCGGCGGCCAGTATGAGTGGTTCCTGTCGGGCGGCTCGTCCGTGACGGTCGGCGGCGCGGCCAAGTTCCGCTCCAAGATGGCTCTGGCGGTGGACAACACCTACGAGAACACGGCCACCGAAATCCCCGGCATGTATCAGGACGACTACTGGCTGTATGACGCTCGCGTCGTCTGGTCGGACGCGTCGGACCGCTACACGGTCGGTCTGTACGGCCAGAACCTGTCGGACGAAGTCTACAAGACCGACGCCCAGGAATTCTCGTCCATCGGCAACATCCGCACCGCCTATTACGGCGCGCCGCGGACCTGGATGATCAAGGTCTCGGCCAAGTATTGATGCTGCGGTCCTGAACGTAGCGCACTGGGCGGCGGTTCGTTGGAGCCGCCGCCTTTCTTTTTTGTGGCGTGGGTCGGCCAGGCCGCTACCGTCGCCTTGAGAGTCACTGTCGGGAAATGTCCATGAGCCAGACCGAAGCCGCAAACACGCCGGAGCCCGTCGTCTCGTCGCGCTATCGCTATTATGTTCTGGCGATCCTGGTCTTCGTCTACATGCTGAACTTTGTGGACCGGCAGATCATCGGCATCCTCGCTTCGCCCCTGAAGGAGCATTTCCAGCTGTCCGACAGCCAGTTCGGCCTGTTGGGCGGCATCGCTTTCGCTTCGGTCTATTCCACCCTGGCCATTCCGCTCGCCTGGCTGGCGGATCGGGCCAGCCGGGTGTGGATCATGACCGGAGCCCTGACCGTCTGGTCGGGCTTCACAGCCCTGTGCGGGGTCGCCGGCTCGTTCGGCCAGCTGTTCCTGTTCCGCATGGGCGTCGGCGTCGGCGAGGCCGGCGGCGTGGCGCCCGCCTATTCCCTGATCGCCGACTATTTCCCGCCGAACCAGCGCGCCCGCGCCCTGGCTGCCTTCGCCTTCGGCATTCCGCTGGGCACGGCGGGCGGCACCTTGGTCGGGGGGTTGCTGGCGGCCCAGTATGGCTGGCGCACCGCCTTCATCGTCGTGGGGCTGATCGGCGTGCTGGTCGCGCCCCTGCTGCGATTGACGGTGCGTGATCCCAGGCGCGGCGGCTCCGACCTAGCGGCCAAGGCGGCCATTGCGCCTGCCGAAGCGGCCCCTCCGGCGCCGACGGCGGGCGAGGCGGACGTCGACCTGGGCCGCAGGGTCGCCCTGGTCTGCTTTGGCGTCGGCGGCCTGCTGGCCGGTCTGGGCGTCCTGTCGCTGCTCGGCGCCGGGGCCTCCAATCCCTTGGTCCCGTTCTTCGGCGCGGGTCTGTTCACCGTGATCGGGGTGTCCCTGTTCATCGCCCGGGCCACCGGCACGGTGATCATGCGCAAGAAGAGTTTCTGGCTGCTGTCCCTGGGCGCCGCCGCGTCGTCGGTGTGCGGTTACGGCGTAGCGGGCTGGCTGCCGCTCTTCTTCATGCGCAGCTTCAACCTGACCCTGTCGCAGGTCAGCTGGTACTATGCCGGCATCGCCCTGATCGGCGGACTTATGGGCATATGGCTGGGCGGGTCGCTGGCGGACAGGATGGCGCGTCGGTCCAAGGGCGCCTATCCGCTGGTGCCCGCGGTGGCCTTTATCATCTCGGCGCCCTGCTTCATCCTGGCGATGAACTCGCCGTGGCTGATCAGTCTGATACCGGGCGGGGGCAGCCATGCGATGGCGTTGGTGCTGGCCTTCCTGATCTTCCTGATCCCGACGGGGCTGAACCTGGCCTGGCTGGGGCCGGTGACGGCGGCGGTGCAGCATCTGGCCCCGGCGCCCATGCGTTCAACCGCTTCGGCCATCTTCCTGCTGATCAACAACCTGCTGGGACTGGCTGTAGGCTTCTACTATTTCGGCTGGATGAGCGACCTGCTGCGCCCGACCTTCGGCGACGAGAGCCTGCGCTGGGCCATCTATACGGGCATGGGCTTCTACCTGCTGTCGTCGGTCCTGCTGTTCGGCGCCTCGCGGACGCTGAAGAAGGACTGGGTGGACTGAGCCGTCGGGCCGGGCGATCCCGGACCGCCGCATAAGAAAATCCTCATGAGGCCATAACCAGACAGACGGTTGCGCAGGCGAAGGCGCGACGCCTATAAGCGCGGCCAAAGTTTCCACAAACCTCCCTAAACGGCGCGGATCAGACATGAACATTCACGAGTATCAGGCCAAGCAGGTCCTCAAGGGCTACGGCGCCCCGGTTGCGGACGGCGTCGCCATCACCTCGGCCGACCAGGCCGAAGCCGCCGCCAAGCAACTGCCTGGCCCGCTCTATGTCGTGAAGTCGCAGATCCACGCCGGCGGCCGCGGCAAGGGCAAGTTCAAGGAACTGGGCGCCGACGCCAAGGGCGGCGTGCGTCTGGCCTTCTCGATCGAGGAAGCCGTCGCCCACGCCAAGGAAATGCTGGGCAACACCCTGGTCACCGCCCAGACGGGCGAGGCCGGCAAGCAGGTCAACCGCCTGTACATCGAAGACGGCGCCGACATCGCCCGTGAGCTGTACTGCTCGCTGCTAGTCGACCGTTCGGTCGGTCAGACCGCCTTCGTCGTCTCGACCGAAGGCGGCATGGACATCGAGGAAGTGGCCCACGCCACGCCTGAGAAGATCCACACCATCGCCATCAACCCGGAAGCCGGCGTGACCGCCGAGAACGTCGCCGCGATCAACGCCGCGCTGGAGCTGACGGGCGACGCCGCCGAAGACGGCAAGTCGCTGGTCCCGATCCTGTACAAGGCCTTCGTCGAGAAGGACATGGACATGCTCGAGATCAACCCGCTGATCGTCATGGAGAACGGCCGCCTGCGCGTTCTGGACGCCAAGGTCTCGTTCGACGGCAACGCCCTGTACCGCCACGAAGACATCCGCGCCCTGCGCGACGAGACCGAAGAAGACGCCAAGGAGATCGAGGCCTCCAAGTGGGACCTCGCCTATGTCGCCCTGGACGGCAACATCGGCTGCATGGTCAACGGCGCCGGTCTGGCCATGGCGACGATGGACATCATCAAGCTGTACGGCAAGGAACCCGCCAACTTCTGCGACGTCGGCGGCGGCGCCTCGAAGGAAAAGGTCGCAGCGGCCTTCAAGATCATCACCGCCGACCCCAAGGTCGAAGGCATCCTGGTCAACATCTTCGGCGGCATCATGAAGTGCGACGTCATCGCTGAAGGCGTCGTCGCCGCAGTGAAGGAAGTGGGCCTGAAGGTGCCGCTGGTCGTGCGTCTGGAAGGCACGAACGTCGAGCTGGGCAAGAAGATCCTGAACGAGTCGGGTCTGGCCATCACGGCCGCCGATGACCTGGACGACGCCGCCCAGAAGATCGTCGCGGCGATCGCCTAAGGCTCGGCCTTAACGACGACCGCCTCGCAGACACACAGATTTCAGAGCACAGACACATGTCCATCCTCGTTAACAAGAACACCAAGATCCTGGTCCAGGGCCTGACCGGCAAGACCGGCAGCTTCCACACCGAACAGGCCCTGGCCTACTACGGCACGCAAATGGTCGGCGGCATCCATCCGGCCAAGGGCGGCCAGACCTGGACCGGTTCGCACGGCGAAAGCCTGCCGATCTTCGCCTCGGTCGCCGAAGGCAAGGAGCGCACCGGCGCCGACGCCTCGGTGATCTACGTCCCGCCGGCAGGCGCGGCCGACGCCATCATCGAAGCCATCGAGGCGGAGATCCCCTTCATCACCTGCATCACCGAGGGCATCCCGGTGCAGGACATGGTCCGCGTCAAGGCGCGCCTGGACCGCTCCAACTCGCGCCTGCTGGGCCCGAACTGCCCCGGCGTCCTGACCCCGGAAGAGTGCAAGATCGGCATCATGCCGGGCTCGATCTTCAAGAAGGGCAACGTCGGCATCGTCTCGCGCTCGGGCACCCTGACCTATGAAGCCGTGTTCCAGACCACGAACGAAGGCCTGGGCCAGACCACGGCCGTCGGCATCGGCGGCGACCCGGTCAAGGGCACGGAGTTCATCGACGTGCTGGAGATGTTCCTGGCCGACGACGCCACCGAGTCCATCATCATGATCGGCGAAATCGGCGGCGCGGCCGAAGAGGACGCCGCCCAGTTCCTGATCGACGAAGCCAAGAAGGGCCGCAAGAAGCCGATGGCCGGCTTCATTGCGGGCCGTACGGCGCCGAAGGGCCGCACCATGGGCCACGCCGGCGCCGTCGTTTCGGGCGGCAAGGGCGATGCGGAATCCAAGATCGCTGCGATGGAGGCCGCGGGCATCCGCGTCTCGCCGTCGCCGGCGCGTCTGGGCACGACTCTGGTTGAAGTGCTGAAGGGCTAAAGCCCTTCAGCGGCGCACGCTGCGCGTGCGGGCGCTATCGCTCGCCGCGCGGCGGCTCGCTGCTTCAGCGCCTTTTTTTGAGGGGCGCGGCGCTATGCTCGCGACGCGGTCGCTCGCTGTTTGAGCGCTGGATTCACTTGAGGGTGGGTTCGGCGCAGGCGGGGGCGAATTGGACTAAAGTCTAGTCGATCCGCGTTCCGGGGACGTTTTTCGCGCCATGTGACCTTTTGTAACGCCTCCGGAATCGTCCGGAGGCGTTTTTTCTTGCGGAATCGACCAAATTCCACCCGCTCCGCCTCCCTTCGGTCATGACCAGTAAGGAAACAGGGCCTATATGAACGGCGCTGCTCTCCGCGCGGCTGTGCGCGGGCGGTTGTAAAGGGACGATTGAAAGAAAAATGGCGGACGATGCGGGTCGGCTGAACCAGGTCTTTGCCGAGACCTCCTTCCTCTATGGCGCGAACGCGGCCTTCATTGAGGACCTGCACGAAAAATGGGCCTCGGACCCCGGCTCGGTGTCGGGGGAATGGCGCGCCTTCTTCGATCAGCTGAAGGACAACGCCGACCTGGTGAAGCAGTCGGCCGCCGCCGGCTCCTGGGGCCGTTCGGGCGCGACCGAGCCGACTGAGGAAACCGCCGTGTTCGATGGCCGCTGGCCCGCGCCCAAGGTTGACCCCAAGGCCGCCGGCAAGTCCGGCGCGCGCCCGGCTCCGGCTGCAGCTGGCGCCGGTGTTTCGGCCGCCGATGTGCGCGCGGCCGCCCATGACTCCATCCGCGCCCTGATGCTGATCCGCTCTTATCGCGTGAACGGCCACCTGCAGGCGAACCTGGACCCGCTGGGCATTGAGCCGCCGGTTCAGAACCCGGAGCTGACGCCCGAATTCTACGGCTTCACCGAAGCCGACATGGACCGTCCGATCTTCCTCGATGGCGTGCTGGGTCTGGAGACCGGTTCGCTGCGCCAGGTGATCGAGCTGCTGCGCCGCACCTATTGCGGCAGCATCGGCGTGCAGTTCATGCACATCGCCGAGCCGGAAGAAAAAGCCTGGCTGCAACAGCGCATCGAGGGCCCGGACAAGTTCGCGCAGAACGCCTTCACCAAGGAAGGCAAGCTGGCCATCTTCAAGAAGCTGGCCGAGGCCGAAGGCTTCGAGCGCTTCCTGCACAAGCGCTTCCCCGGCACCAAGCGCTTCGGTCTGGACGGCGGCGAGGCCATGGTCCCGGCGCTGGAGCAGGTGATCAAGCGCGGCGGCGCCCTGGGCGTTGACGAAATCGTGCTGGGCATGGCGCACCGCGGCCGTCTGAACGTGCTCGCGGCCGTCATGGGCAAGCCCTACAAGGCCATCTTCCACGAGTTCCAGGGCGGCTCGTCCGTCCCGTCGGACATCGAGGGTTCGGGCGACGTCAAATACCACATGGGCGCCTCGTCGGACCGTGAGTTCGACGGCCACAGCGTCCACCTGTCGCTGACGGCCAACCCCTCGCACCTGGAGATCGTCAACCCGGTCGTCCTGGGCAAGTCGCGCGCCAAGCAGGCCTTCGACATCCGCGAGGCCGAGGTCAACCTGGGCAAGCCGGACACCGAATGGGTGCTGGACCGCTCCAAGGTCGCGCCTCTGCTGATCCACGGCGACGCCGCCTTCGCCGGGCAGGGCGTGGTGGCCGAATGCTTCGCCCTGATGGGGCTGAAGGGTTATCGCACCGGCGGCACACTGCACTTCGTGATCAACAACCAGATCGGCTTCACCACGGCGCCGCGCAACTCGCGCTCGTCGCCCTATCCGTCGGATGTGGCCCTGATGGTTCAGGCGCCGATCTTCCACGTGAACGGCGACGATCCCGAAGCGGTCGTCTTCGCCGCCAAGGTGGCCACCGAATACCGCCAGAAGTTCCACAAGGACGTGGTGGTGGACATGTTCTGCTACCGTCGCTTCGGCCACAACGAAGGCGACGACCCGACCTTCACCCAGCCGCTGATGTACGCCAAGATCAAGAACCAGCCCTCGACGCTGGAGATCTACGCCAAGCGCCTGATCGCCGAGGGCGTCGTCACCCAGGCCGAGGTGGACGCCGAGATCGCTCGTTTCGAGGCTTACCTCGATGCTGAGTTCGAAGCCGGCAAGACCTTTGAAGCCAAGAAGGCCGACTGGCTGGACGGCGTCTGGAAGGGCCTGGGCGCCGAGAAGGTCGACGATGCGGCGCAACGCGGCGACACCGCCGTCTCGGCCGACAAGCTGAAGGACTTCGGTCACCGCCTGACGACGATCCCCAACAGCGTCGACGTGCACAAGACGCTGAAGCGCGTCATCGACGCCCGCCGCGATGCGGTGTCGAGCGGCCAGAACATCGACTGGGCCACGGCCGAGAGCCTGGCCTTCGCCAGCCTGCTGGACGAGGGCTACAATGTCCGCCTGTCCGGTCAGGATTCGGTGCGCGGCACCTTCTCGCAGCGTCACTCGGGCATCACCGACCAGACGACGGAAGTCCGCTACTTCCCGCTGAACAACCTGCGCGACGGCCAGGCCCACTTCGAGGTCATCGACTCGGCCCTTTCCGAAGAAGCGGTGCTGGGCTTCGAGTACGGCTATTCGCTGGCCGATCCGAACACCCTGACCATGTGGGAGGGCCAGTTCGGCGACTTCGTGAACGGCGCCCAGGTGGTGATCGACCAGTTCATCTCATCGGGCGAGCGCAAGTGGCTGCGCATGAGCGGCCTCGTGATGCTTCTGCCGCACGGCTATGAAGGCCAGGGCCCCGAGCACTCCTCGGCCCGTCTTGAGCGCTTCCTGCAGCAGTGCGCCGAGAACAATATGCAGGTCGCCAACTGCACGACGCCGGCCAACTACTTCCACATCCTGCGTCGCCAGCTGCACCGCTCGTACCGCAAGCCGCTGATCCTGATGACGCCCAAGTCTCTGCTGCGTCACAAGAAGGCGGTCTCGACCCTGGCCGACATGGCCGAGGGCAGCTCCTTCCACCGCGTGCTGCGCGACGACGCCCAGCTGCGTCCGGATGTAGCGGGCGTGACGCTCAAGGCCGACAAGGACATCCGCAAGGTCATCGTCTGCTCGGGCAAGGTCTATTACGACCTGCTGGACGCGCGCGAGAAGGCGGGCGTCAACGACATCTACATCCTGCGTCTGGAACAGTTCTATCCGTGGCCGATCAAGTCGATCTCGGCGGAACTGGCGCGCTTCCCCAACGCCGATCTGGTGTGGTGTCAGGAAGAGCCGAAGAACATGGGCGGCTGGACCTTCGTCGATCCGTGGATCGAGCTGACGCTCGAAAAGCTGGACGTGAAGGCCAAGCGCGCGCGCTACGTCGGTCGTCCGGCTTCGGCCTCGACCGCTGCGGGCCTGATGAGCCGCCATCTGAAGGAACTCGAGACCTTCCTCGCCGAGGCCATGGCCTGACCGCCGCACCTGACCTAAAAGACAAGCAAAGTTCAGACACGAAAAGACACTGAAGATGGCCGATATCCTGACTCCCGCCCTCGGTGAATCCGTCGCCGAAGCCTCCATCGCCAAGTGGACCAAGAAGGTCGGCGACGCCGTGAAGAAAGACGAAGTCCTGGTCGAGCTGGAAACCGACAAGGTCTCGCTCGAAGTCGTGGCGCCCGCCGACGGCGTGCTGTCGGCGATCAACGCCGGTGAAGGCGACACGGTCGTTCCCGGCACTGTGCTGGGCTCAGTGACCGAAGGCGGCACCGCCGCGGCTTCGGCGCCTGCCGCCGCCCCTGCTGCTGCTCCGGCCGCTTCGGGCGGCGCTGCGGTCGACATCGCCGTGCCGACGATGGGCGAAAGCGTCGCCGAAGGCTCGATCGGAACCTGGCTGAAGAAGTCGGGCGACACCGTCGCCAAGGACGAGCTGCTGGTCGAGATCGAGACCGACAAGGTGGCCGTGGAAGTCTCGGCCCCGGCCGCCGGCGTCCTGACCATCACGGCTGCTGACGGCGCCACCGTGACCCCCGGCCAGGTGATCGGTTCGGTCGCCGCCTCGGGCGCCGCTGCTGCGGCCGCTCCGGCTCCGGCTGCGGCTGCTGCTCCGGCCAACACGGGTTCGGCGCAGGCTCCCGCCTCGGCTCACCTGTCGCCCGCCGTTCAGCGCGTCGTTTCGGAAAACAACCTGAACCCGGCCTCGCTGTCGGCTTCGGGTCCGAAGGGCAACATCACCAAGGCCGACGCCATCGCCGCCATCGGCGCCGCTACTCCGGCTGCGCCCAAGGCTGCCGCCCCGGCCGCCCCGCGCGCCGACCAGCCGCGCGAAGAGCGGGTGAAGATGACGCGCCTGCGTCAGACCATCGCCCGTCGCCTGAAGGAATCCCAGAACACAGCCGCCCAGCTGACCACCTTCAACGAGGTGGACATGACCAACGTCATGGCCCTGCGCGCCCAGTACAAGGAAGTCTTCGAGAAGCGCCACGGCGTGAAGCTGGGCTTCATGTCCTTCTTCACCAAGGCGGTGGTTCAGGCCCTGCATGAAATCCCGGCCGTCAACGCCGAGATCGACGGCACGGACATCATCTACAAGAACCACTATGACATCGGCATCGCCGTCGGCACCGACAAGGGCCTGGTGGTTCCAGTGCTGCGCGACGCGGATGCGCTGTCGCTGGCAGGCATCGAGAAGGGCATCGCCGCCCTGGGCAAGGCCGCCCGTGACGGCGCCCTGACGATGGACCAGATGCAGGGCGGCACCTTCACCATCACCAACGGCGGCACCTATGGCTCGCTGATGTCGACGCCGATCCTGAACACGCCGCAGTCGGGCATTCTGGGGATGCACAACATCGTGCAACGTCCGATGGCCATCAACGGCGAGGTCAAGATTCGTCCGATGATGTACCTGGCCCTCAGCTACGATCACCGCATCGTCGACGGCAAGGAAGCCGTGACCTTCCTGGTCCGCATCAAGGAACTGCTGGAAGATCCGGCGCGCGCCCTGCTGGACCTGTAAGGTCCGCGCGACGCGAACGACTGACGATGGCGGGGTCTTCGGGCCCCGCCGTTTTCAATTGGGCGGCGGATGATAAGGTGACGGCATGAGCCTGGTCGAGATCGCCCGATATCAAGACGTCTATGAGGCCGATCTGGCGGCCGCCTTCCTGTCGTCGCACGATATCGAGGTGTCCGTGACCGAGCGGTTCCAGACGACAGTCGATCCCCTGATGCAGCGCGCGTTGGGCATTCGTCTCATGGGGCGGGCGGATCAGGCCGAGCAGGCGCGCGACCTGCTGAAACGCGCGCGGGCCGGAGAGTTCGCCACGGACGAGGGCGATGATCTGAACGCGCCCGATTCCACGGTTCGTGCAGCGTCGCGCGGGCTCGCCCTGCTGGCGTTCGCGTCTGGCGCGGGCTTTGTCGGCACCAGCCTGCCGCGCCGGTTCAGCGCCTTTCAGTGGACTGGGCTGGCGATCCTGGCGGCGGTGCTTTTGCTGAGCCTGGCCTTATGGTCAGTGGGCGTGCTGAACGGCGCCTAGAGGCCGACGTCCCAGACGCCGGCGTCGCGCATCCGGCATTCGCGGGCTTCGGCGGCGCGGCCGCCCATGTCATGGGCCATGCTGCGAATGGCGTCGGACACCGTCGTCTTGTGACGGCCCGGCACGACGGCGTGGATGAATGCGCAGCCCGCCAGACGCATCAGCTTGAAGCCGAAGCGCGACGAGGCGGCCATATGCTCGAAATAGGTCTCGTTGACCTCACGCGGGTGATCGCGGAACAGACGATTGAAAGCGTTCGACATGCAGCCAGCCTAGCGTGTTCGCGCCGGTCCCTCTACCCGGCCGCCGCATTCTGGCCTAAACCCGCGCCAGGAATAGAGGGCGCTTCGTCACGTCGCTTCAACCCCGCGTGAGGCGGGCGCGGACGAATCTTCCCTTTCAGGCTCAAGAGGACGACACATGGCCGACGGCAAGACCCCTTCCGCACAGAAATC
>NZ_QWTZ01000008.1:0-64022 GCF_003576505.1 Brevundimonas sp. LPMIX5 | reverse complement strand
ATCATCGAGTCCGGCAGGTTGCAGGTGACGGGATTGGCGCAGGTCGCGGGATAGGTCGCTGAGGTGGTGATGTTCTCCAAGCCTGTTCCGGGCTTAGGGGCATGCAGCACCTGGGTGACGTTGCCGCGGGTGTCATAGGTCAATTCGCCATAATCGCCCTCAGGCTGCGTCACCCGCTTCAGGCGGCGCTGGGTGTCGTAGGTATAGGACGTGGTGCGGCTAACAGCCGGCGTCGTGGAAACCTTTTCGGTCACCGATGTCGCCCGGCCGATCGTCAGATTTGAAACGACCGTCAGTGATTGACCTAGCGGGCCTGTCGCAACCGTCGTGCGTATCGTTCCCGCGTCGGTATAGCTGTAGCTCCAGGTGCCGGTGGCATCGGTAAGGCTGAGAACTTTTCCGTAGATGGGCTCGTAGGTGATGCTGATGTCGTCGGTTGAGCTTCCAGGATAGCGGACGGAAACCAGTTGTTGCCCCGCATTATAGCCGTAAGTGGTAACGCCGCCTGCCGGGTTGGTCACCTGAATGTTGGAGAAGGTGTCTCCAGAAAAGGCCAGCGTCTGCGGGACATAGGTGCTGAGCTCCAGCGCCTCGTTGTACGCCGTAGCAGAGGTGTTCGCCTTCCACTCGCCAAGTCGCGTAGAGAGCGTTCCTCCGCCCCCGGTGATGGAATCGCGAACGTAGCCATAAACGATCCGATAGCCGAAGTTGTTGGCGACTGAGCCGAGGCGGGACGCGTAGGCGATGATCGGGTTGCCGTTCCCGTCCACGCCCCTGAGGTAGCTCTGAACCGTCCAGTTATAGGTGATCGTCTCGCCGTTCGGCTTGGTGATCGACGCGATATTGTACTGATCGACGCATTGGTTGCCGGTCGGGGTGTAGCAGGTGTCGATGGAGAAGCGGGTTTCTTCTCCGCCTGCTGTGGTGAAGACGTAGCCGGTTCCTTCAGCCTTGAGCGATTGACCCGAGTTGTTTGTCGGCGTGAAGGTCGATCCTGAGCGGCTGAAATGGATCGAGATCGCCCCTTGGACAACCGTGGCCGACGTCGATGTGAGATAGAGTTTTCGGAAGGAGGGGTCTTGCCACGCCCCTTGCACGAGGAACCGGCCGCTCGAAAGCGCGCCGTCGCCCGAACCGATGTTCAGGAGGTCTGGCGGAAGGTTAAAGCGACCCGTGACGAGATCAACGCCGCGTGCATCCAAAGTATGATGTTCAGGCGGAAGGGGAGGAGTCTGCGCCAACACAGGCGTGGCGAACAGGGCGCTGCTGGCCAGAAGGGCGAGTTTGAGCGTGGTTTTCATTTCCCGCGCTCCGAGTTCGGCGAGGCGTCTCGGACAGCTTCTAAATCTCCATCTTCGCCCTGGTCGCCTTTGGGCACCGCCTGTACCTCAGCGGGCGCTTGGCTTTGTTCGGTTTCCTGCGGCAAGCTCATCAGGCCTGAGGTCGGCGCGGCGACCGCGCGGCTCGTGCGATTATCAGCCTTGTCGAGGACGTAGGTAGTGGCCTGGCCCGTGGAGCCCGTGGTGCGGGTGACGCCGGTCAGGCGCCCATGCACGTCATAGGCGTAGGTCTGCGTCTGCTGCGCCGAAGCGCTCGTTGCTGTGACCGCCAAGACGGCGACTCCCACCAAGGCTGTCCGACCGATCATTCCGCCCTCCCTTTTCAGAAACCACGGTTTCTTGATGGGCGCGAACGGTCAAGCTTAGGTTGAGTCAATCACAACAATGTTACGCCAGTGTGGGCATCCTTTGAGACGAGTGCGGCGTGACGTTCAAGCCAGAACCGCTGCGCGTGGCGGATCGCTGCGCGGCTCTGGCTTGAACGACCTCAACGACAATGCGTGTCCAGCTTGACTGCAGCCGTCCAGCCATAATGGCGACCCCCGTCCACCAGGTTGGCATTGTGCAGCGGCCCCCGCCGACGCGGTCACGCGCATCCATCACGCACGTATGGCGCTTCGCGGGCGTAAGCTGAGCACTGACATATTGCTGCGATGACGTTAGGGGCGAGCGACTGAGCCACTCTTAGGTGGTCTCGTGCGGATTTGAGCCGCCCTTAGGTGGTCGCGCCAGTTAGTCAGGCCCGGCAAGACGCAGCGGCTATCGGCCTTCGGTGAGCCGCTCTTAAGTGGTCCGGATACATTCTTGTGTCGGGACCACTTAGAACTGGCTCAATACACACTAAGGGTCGCTCAAGGTGCGATTCGCTCTTAAGAGTGGGCGGCTCTGTGCAGCTTCGCGAAGCAGCCAACGTCAGCAGCGCGCCATGAGCGGTCATTGGCTCGTCGCCGAAATGCGGACCTTGGAATAGCGCTGTCGGGGATTAAATCGTCGGAGCCATGGGTGGCGAAATCGATCGCATGAGATGATCAGGAACGCGCACCAAATGCGCCTTTCGCAACAAACCCCGGCAAGCGCACGACAGCTCTCCCCCCCTTTACCGGACGGTTGAAAAGGGCCACCGTTCCGCCACTGAGCTCCACAATCGACCGACTGATCGAAAGGCCCAGCCCGGCCCCGCCTGTAGCCCGGCTGCGCGAAGCCTCCAGACGACGGAAGGGTGAAAAGACCGTCTCCAGTTGATCTGGCGGCAGACCCGGTCCCTCGTCATCGATGGTGCAGACGACCTCTTTCGCCTCCGACGTCACGGCGACGCTGGCCCGATCACCATAAAGAACGGCGTTGTCGATCAGATTGGTCAACGCCCGCTCCAACTGGTCCCGGTCGGCCCAGACCAGTTGCTCGCCATCCGCCTTCAGCGTCACGGCGCGCCCCATCTCGACCTGCCGCGCCACGCACTCGCGCGCCAAATCGGCCAAATCCAGCGGTTCAGGCGTCCAGGGCACCTCTTTGCCGCGCACAAAAGTCAGCAGTTGAGCGATCAGGCGCTCCATCCGAGCGATGTCGGCGACGGCCGCCTCGCGCGGGGCTCCCGTCAGCGCCTCGACCCGCAGGCGCAAGCCGGTCAGCGGCGTTCTCAGGTCGTGGGCGACTGCGGCCATAATGGCGGTCCGTTCCTTCAGCGCCGCGCCCAACCGGTCGCGCATGGCATCCAGCGCCTGCGCCGCCTCGGCCGCCTCGCGCGGCCCGCCGACGAAGGCTGCGGCGCGGTCGTCGTCGCGCGCTGCCTCGGCCAGCCGCTGAAAGGGCGCGGTCAGCCGTCCCGCCCCCCACAGGGCCAGCGGCAACAAGACGGCGGCGGCGATCAGGAAGGCCAGCCCCATGCGCAGCCGCTGCGGCGTCAGCAACGGCGACGGCGGCGTCACGACCACCCACCTCCCGTCGGCCTGACGCACCGCCGCCTCGAAGGGCGCGAAATTCATGCCCGGTGACAGAGCCATGCCCGCCAACAGCCTCCTCAGTCCCTCGGAAGGAGCGCGCGACTGCCCCGGACGCCCTTCTGCGAGGGCGCGCTCCGGGACCAGAGGCCGCACTCGAACCTCGGTCACCGGCGCATCCAGCAGAGCAGCCAGACCGGCCTGGGCCACCAGGGCCTGTCCCTCGCGTGCCGCGTCGAAGGGCGGCTCCGCGACCAGGCGGCGCCCCCAACCCGTGTCCTCTTCCCCCGTCAGGACCGCATGGACCTCGGTGACCGTCACACGCGCCGGCGGCGGGCCTGGAAAAGCCAGGGCGATGACGAAGCTGACCGTCAGACACAACAGGATACCCGCGACGGTAAAGCCCGCCGCCAGAGTGCGGATGGACAGGGTGCGGATCAACGGGCGAGCGCTCATCGCCGCACCGCAGGGCGGAAGCGATATCCCGCCCCGCGCACCGTCTCGATCAACGCCGCCTGTTCCGGCCGTTCCAGCTTGCGCCGGAGCCGGCTGACTGCCAGATCGACGGCCCGATCAAAGCTCTCGGCTAAGGGCCCGTGGGTGTTTTCCAGAATCTGCTCCCGGCTGAGGATGCGGCCCGCCGACCGCACCAAGGTCATCAGCAGGGCGAACTCACCCGAGGTCAGCTCCACCGCCACCCCCGCCGGATCGGTGAGCCGCCGCGCCTCCGGCTCCAGCGTCCAGCCCTCGAAGGCCAACGCGCGATCCGCCGCCGCCTCGCCCACGCGGAGAGGACGGCGGAGCACCGCGCGGATGCGGGCCAGCAGCTCGCGCGGTTCGAACGGCTTGGGCAGATAGTCGGCGGCCCCGACCTCCAGCCCCACGATGCGGTCGGTCGTCTCGCTCATGGCGCTGAGCATCAGCACCGGCGCCCGGCCCTGCAGCCGCCGACAGATCGACAGCCCGTCCTCGCTCGGCATCATAACGTCCAGCACGACCAGATCGGGCACGACCTCGGCCAGCCGAGCGTCCATCGCCGCTCCGCCGTCCGCCGTTCGCACGGCATATCCCGCGCCCGACAGGTAGTCCCTCAGCGCCGCCCTCAGGCTGGCGTCGTCATCGACGATCAGGATGTCAGCCGTCGCGCTCATGATCCCCCAAGTCTTCAGCCCCTTCTGTATCTCTCATGTGTCGAGGCGGCCTCGGCAAGCGCCCGGCGCGACATGACGTCGATACGGATGCCCGCAAGCCTGATCTTCCACTTTCGGAGACCCCCATGCTCGCCCTCGCCCTGCTGCTGACCTCGGCCGCCGCTTCGCCCCCCCCTGATCCCCTGTGCGCCCACGCCCTGCGCGCTGCGCCGGACCTCAGTTGCGCCGAGGCGGGACACGGCGTCGCCTTGGCCGCCACCCCTGCCGCGGCCGAACGGCTGGCGGACTATGCCCGGGCGGGCGAGGCCCGGTTCATCGCCCACTTCGGGCGCGACATCGCCCCCTATGTCGTCGCCTCGTCTCCGCCTGTCCCCGCCCGCACCGCCCTGGCCGCCGCCGGTTTCGTCCACGTCCTGCCCTGGCCAGCGCCGCGCGCCTTCGACGACGCTGCTCGACGCGGCGTCGAACAGGGCGCCCGACGCTTCGCCGCCTCCCAGAACATGACCCCGGCCCAGACCGAGGAGGTCGTCGCGCGCGCCCTGTCCCAGATCCCCGACGCCAAGGCCCAGGCCGCGCTGGACGCGGGCATGGTTCCGCACGAACTGGGCCACCTGTGGTTCACCCATGCCTTCTGGCCCGAGCGCCCCGAAACCGAGGCAAACGCCCCGCGCCACTACGGCGGCCCCGGCCCCGACTGGCTGGACGAAGTCGCCGCCGTCGTTCTGGAAGACGAGCCCACCGCCGCCCAGCGCCGCGACCAGTTCCGCGCCCTGATGCGGGGTGAAATGGTCCCCGCCATCGGCCCGATCGACGGTCGTTCCATCCTACTGGATCTGCCTGGCCTGCTGTCCCGCGAGCACCCTGGTCTCGTGCGCGCCGCCGCGATCGGGCCCGAGGTCGCAGCCAAGGGCGGCATCGGCGTCAGCTTCACTCCCGCGGGCGCCGGGCCCCGCCCCGCCGCGCTGGAACGCATCTTCTACATCCAGACCCGCGCCTTCGCCGACTACCTGATCCTGAAGTCAGGTCGCGCCGCTATTCTTGCCGATATCGCGCAAGCGGTGGCGAAAGGTGACAGTGTCGAGGCCTGGCTGAGCGACAAGGGGGCTGATTACAGCCTACCCGCGTCCATCATCGACCTGCAGCACGACTGGGAGCAATTTGCGATGCTGCTCTAGATAGCTTGTTCAGCGCGACCGTAGGACTTGGGGCCTCTGCAATTCAAAACACTGTTAGATGACCGTTGAGCGCCAACAGCGGACATTGCCCCCTCTCGGCAAACAGACATTCGGCCGGGGTAAGGCTGAAGGTCGCTTCCCATCCGAACGGAAACTGCGATGAAGTTAAAAGCTCGGGCAAGCCAGCTGGACTCGGTACAGGGGCAGCGGCATCTGACTGACGACTTTTGGCGCTTTCCAGACGTAGCTAAAAACAATCAGGCCTGTGCTGCGTCCGCAGGGTAGCCGATTGAGCCACTCTCAGGTGGTTTCGGCTGGGTTTGAGCCGCTCTCAGGTGGTCGGCTTAACTGGTTAGATTTCTAGAGCCCAACGATTGCGGGGTCCGACTGAGCAGGGCTCAGGTGGTCCCGATAATTCCCTTATTCCGTGGGTCACGGGGCGCAGGCGCGTGGTGTCTGCAGGGCCTTGGTCTGCGCCAGCCTGTGAACCTCAATCCTCACCCGTGCGTCCTGCTGTTGGCGGGGCTTTGGGCCGTGGTGTGTCGAGGGGGTGTTGACCTTCCCTTGATGGGAAGGTTTACCAGTGTCGTCGTCAAAGGTTTGCGAGGACGACGCCATGGCCGCCGAAGGCTTCAGAACACTGGATCTACCCGTGCTGGGCATGACCTGCGCCAGCTGCGTGGGCCGGGTCGAAAAGGCCATCCGCGCCGTGCCGGGCGTCACGCAGGCGCAGGTCAATCTGGCCGCCGAGCGGGCGCAGGTGTCGCTGTCGCCTGACGGTTCCGCCGCCGCCGTCGCCGCCGCCATCAGGAGCGCGGGCTATGAGCCGATGCAGGAGGAGGTCGTCTATCCCGTGCGGGGCATGACCTGCGCCTCCTGCGTCGGACGCGTCGAAAAGGCCCTGGCCGCCGTGCCGGGCGTGCTGTCGGCCAGCGTCAATCTGGCGACGGAGCGGGCGACCGTGCGTTTCCTGTCGGGAGCGACGACGTTCCAGGATCTGGCGGCGGCCGTCGAACAGGCGGGCTATGGGCTGGAGGCGTCCGAGGACGCCGGGCCGGACGCCGGCGACCGCGAACAGGCCGCCCGCGACGCCGAGATCAGGAAGCTGGGCCGCGCGGTGCTGATCGCGGGCGCGGCGACCCTGCCGCTGTTCGTGCTGGAGATGGGCTCGCACTTCGTGCCGGGGATGTACCACTGGATCAGTGAGACGATCGGCGCCTTCAACTGGAAGGTCGTCAGCTTCGTGCTAGCGACCTTCGTGCTGTTCGTGCCGGGGGCCGTTTTCTTCCATAAAGGCGTGCCCGCCCTGCTGCGCGCGGCGCCGGATATGAACTCCCTTGTCGTGCTGGGCGCGACGGCGGCGTGGGCCTTCTCGACGGTGGCGACCTTTGCGCCGCAGTGGCTGCCTGAAGGCACGGCTGAGATTTATTTCGAGGCGGCGGCGGTGATCGTCACCCTGATCCTGGTCGGGCGCTGGATCGAGGCGCGGGCCAAGGGCCGAACGGGTCAGGCGATCCGCCGCCTGATGTCGCTGCAGGCCAAGACCGCTCGCGTGGTGCGCGATGGCGTCGAGCAGGACCTGGCGATTGATGCGGTCAAGGTCGGCGACGTGGTCGTGGTGCGCCCCGGCGAGCGGGTGCCGGTCGACGGCGTGGTCACGGACGGCGCTTCCTTCGTCGATGAATCCATGCTGACGGGCGAGCCGATCCCGGTCGAGAAGATCGCCGGCGCCGAAGTCACGGGCGGCACGCTGAACACCACGGGCGCCTTCCGTTTCGAGGCGCGTCAGGTCGGCGCCCAGACCGTGCTGGCCCAGATCGTCAAGATGGTCGAGGCCGCCCAGGGGGCCAAGCTGCCCATTCAGGCGCTGGTGGACAAGGTGACGGGCTGGTTCGTGCCTGCCGTCATGGCCGTCGCCGCCCTGACCTTCGCGGTGTGGTTCCTGTTCGGGCCTGATCCGGCGATGGGTATGGCGCTGGTCGCGACCGTGTCCGTGCTGATCATCGCCTGTCCGTGCGCCATGGGTCTGGCGACGCCGACCTCCATCATGGTGGGCGTGGGCCGCGCGGCCGAACTGGGCGTGCTGTTCCGCAAGGGCGAGGCGCTTCAGGCCCTGCAGGGCGTGGACGTCGTCGCCTTCGACAAGACCGGCACCCTGACCGAGGGGAGGCCGACGCTGACCGATCTGGTCACGGCCGAGGGCTTTGACGAGACGACGGTGCTGGCTCAGGTGGCGGCGCTGGAGATCCGCTCCGAGCACCCGGTGGCCCGCGCCCTGGTCGCCGCCGCCGAGGCTCGCGGCGTGACGGTGGTCGAGCCGCAGGACTTCGCCTCCATCCCCGGCAAGGGGGTGACGGGTCTGGTCGACGGGGCGCGCGTCGCCGTCGGCGCCGATCGCTACATGGCCGAACTGGGCTGCGACGTAGACGTGTTCGCCGAGACGGCGGCCCGTTTGGGCGACGAAGGCAAGACGCCGCTCTACGCCGCCGTGGACGGCCGACTGGCCGCCATCATCGCCGTAGCCGATCCGGTCAAGGCGACGACGGGTGAGGCTATCGCCGCACTGCACGAACTGGGTCTGAAGGTCGCGGTCATCAGCGGCGACAACCGCCGCACCGCCGCCGCCGTGGCGCGTCGTTTGGGCATCGACGAAGTCCACGCCGAGGTCATGCCGGACGGCAAGGTGGCCGTGATCGAGGCTATGAAAGAGAAGGCTGGGAAGACGGGCGGGCGCAGGGTCGCCTTCGTCGGCGACGGTGTGAACGACGCTCCGGCTCTGGCGGCGGCGGATGTGGGTCTGGCGGTTGGCGGCGGCTCGGACGTGGCGATTGAAAGCGCGGACGTGGTCCTGACCGGCGGCGACCTGCGCGGCGCGGTCAGCGCCATCGGCCTGTCGCGGGCGACGATGAACAATATCCGCCAGAATCTGGCCTGGGCCTTTGGTTACAACGTCCTGCTGATCCCGGTGGCGGCGGGGGTGCTGTATCCGGTCTTCGGCGTGATGCTGTCGCCCATGCTGGCGGCGGGGGCCATGGCCTTGTCCAGCGTCAGCGTGGTGCTGAACGCCCTGCGTCTGAAGACCTTCAAACCCCACATCGGCAGCGTGAAGGGAGCCGCGTGATGAACATCGGCAAGGCGGCTCAGGCGACCGGCGTCTCGGCCAAGATGATCCGCTATTATGAGGCGCAGGGCCTGATCCGCCCCGCCGATCGGACCGAGGGCAATTACCGCGACTTTTCAGAGCGCGACCTGAACGACCTGCGCTTCATCCGGCGGGCGCGCGGGCTGGGCTTTTCGATCGAGGAGATCAGCCGCCTTCTGTCCCTGTGGCGCGACGACGCCCGCCCCAGTCGCGAGGTCAAGGCGATGGCGCAGAAGCATCTGGAGGACCTGGACGCCCGCATCCGCGAAATGCGCGAGATGGCCGACACCCTGCGCCACCTGGCCCATTGCTGCGCCGGCGATGACCGCCCGGACTGTCCCATCCTGTCGGATCTGGCGGGCGCACCGGCCGGTCAGGAACAGCACGCCGATTGAACCTGAAAGTCAAAATGACAACGGCGGCGTCCCTGACAGGACGCCGCCGTTTCTCGTTCCGGCCGGGGCAGGAGGCCGGAACGAATGCCTAGACCCTTTTCGGTTCAGTCGGAATCGACTGCACCCAGAACAAGGGTCCAGAACTATCTGGAGCGAATATCTGAGTTGAGTTGGACATGCGTCCAACTCAGCTGATTTCGCTCTTGGCTGTTAGGCCAGAACCATGATGGCGACGCGGCGGTTCTGGGCGCGGCCTTCACGGGTGTTGTTGGGGGCGACCGGCTTGGCGGCGCCATAGGAGATGGTCGCCATGCGGTTCAGGGCGATGCCCTGATCGCTGAGGAAGCGACGCACCGCTTCGGCGCGTTCCTGGCCCAGACGCTCATTGATCTGGTTGGTGCCGGTCGAGTCCGTGTGGCCCTGGATCTCCAGGTAGACGTTGGCGTTCTCGGCGCGCAGACGCTGGACCAGTTCGGCCAGGCGTTGTTCGGCTTCCGGCGACAGTTCGGTGTGGTTGACCGGGAACTTCACCGAGTCGTCCGACAGAACGACTTCGTACAGGAATTTGCCCTGGGCCAGTTTGTGCGCGGCGTTGGCGCGGGCCAGGGCTTCGCCTGCCGTGCCTTCGACCTGCGTCAGATGGCTGTCGACGCCGTCGACGCGCTCGTTCACGACCTGGACGTTGTCGCGGACGAACCGATGGCTGGCGCAGCCGCTGACGGCGACGCCAAGAATGGCGATAGCGCCGACGACGGCGGTCCTGGGTGCCAATTTGATCAAATCAAGTCTCCTTCGTGCCCGGCCCAACTCCGGGGGGGTTACGCGCCGCACCGGTGTCGGTTGCAAAACGGCGGAGCAATGACGCGCGAAGAAGTGAAAAGGTTCAGCTTGACTGTAAAAAAATTTAAACAAACCGCCGTTCTTGTTGTTTCAGCCGCCTTGGCTGACGCCTTTTTCCTGACGCTCTCAGGTGATCAGCTTCGCGCGAGCTGAAGGGCGAGGAGCCATTGTTGCAAGTATCACCATTGGGCGTTCGCGGAACCTGTAGCGGAACAGGCGGCCAAGGGTGAGTCGGGCCTCGAGGCGTAAACGTTCCAGGGCTCTGCCGGTTGCGGCCAGCGTCGCGGCGCATGGCCTGATCCTGGCGCTTATGGTGACGGCTCCGGTCAAGCCTGTCGTTGAGCCTGCGCCGATGCCGCTGGTCGAGGTGACTCTGGTCGAGCCGCCGCCGCCTCCGCCCCCGCCGTCAGAGCCGGCGCCCGGCGATGCGCCCGCGGGAGGATCCGAGGCCGCGCCCGCGCCTCAGCCTGAACCGGCGCCTGCCGCGCCAGCAGTAGCGACCCCCGTTCCGGTCCCGGCGAAGACGCCCCAGAAGGCGCGCGCCGCGCCGACGCCGCCGACGCCTCGCCCCAGTCGTCCGACGCCTCTGGCGCCGCAGGTTGAGCCGCTGCCGGTCTCGGCGCCTGAACCCAGCGTGTCCTTTGTTTTGCTGGGAGATGGCGCGCTCAGCGGCGCCTTGACCGCGGGGCAGGGGACGGGCGGAGGCGGTGGGACGGGCTCCGGGGCAGGCGGCTCCGGCGGCGGCTCCGGTTCAGGGACAGGCGGTGGTTCGGGGCAGGGGTGCGACATGGTCAAGCGCATCCAGGACGCCCTGCGCAACGATGCGCGCATCAACGCGGCGATAGGAGAGGCCTATCGCACATCCGGCGCCTCGGGGCAGGCTATCCTGATGTGGAACGGCGACTGGCTGCAGAGCCCCGGCGAGGAAGGCAAGGGGCTGGCCGGGGTGCGTCAGGCCATCGCCGTCACGGTCGGATTCTCGCCGCGCGCCTGTAAGGCGGAAACGGTGAACGGCTATGTGCTGCTGACGCTCAGCGACCAGCCGGGCGCGCCGCGCGTGGCGCTGGGCAGCGGCGGGCGCTGGCGCTGGTCTGACCTGCTGTCCCTCTAGCCTGGCAACCCGAGGCCGAGGGGGCCGTAAAGCCAGGTCAGCCAGGCGCCGATCGCCAGAAAGACGCCGAAAGGCAGGCGGTCGGTCCCGGCGATGGGGCGGCGAAGGACGACCTTGGCCGCGACGACGCTCAGGCCGCTCAGGGACGCCCACAGGAGCACGCTGGGCAGACCCATCCAGCCGACCCAGGCGCCGATCGCGCCCAACAGGAAGGGATCGCCTCCGCCCAGACCGTCGCGACCGCGCAGGCGCTTATAGATAAAGGCCAGCAGCCATAGGACGCCGAAGCCCGCCGCCGCCCCGATCAAGGGCGTTTTCAGCGGGCCGACCAGCGACCATTGCAGGCCGCTCTGCACATTGGCGGGGTCCAGCGCCACGGCCGCGAACAGGCCGCTGAGAAACAGCGGCAGGGTCAGGGCGTCCGGCAACCAGAAATGCTCGGCGTCGATGATGGCGATCAGCAGCAGCTGCCAGCCCAGGACCGCCCCCGCCAGCGCCCAGGCGGGATCGTCGAGGCGCAGCGCCGTCCAGACGCCGATGGCGGCGGCGGCCAGTTCGATCAGGGGATAGCGCACAGGAATGGCCGCGCCGCAGTCGCTGCATTTCCCACGCGTCATCGCCCAACTGACGACAGGGATCAGCCGCCAGGGCTTCAGGGGACGGCCGCACGACCCGCAACGAGAGCGCTGCACGACGACATCCTGACCCTGCGGCAGGCGCAGGCTGACCAGGCCCAGAAAGCTGCCCACGATCAGTCCCAGGCCGCCCATCAACGTCGCCAGCATGCGTTTCCCTCTGTCTCCATATCCAGGTCCGGCCCCTAGTGCGGCGATCTCCCGGCGACATGCAATCGAATTGCTGCGACGCAAAGGTTGTGTCGTATCGCGGCGACACCTAACGACCTATCGGTCGGACGCGTCGCTGAAGACTGGACGCACGATAGTTCAAATGGATATTCAGGTTTTGTGACCATAGTTTCGGCGATCGATAAATTGACGCCGCGCGAACGGGAAATTCTTCTGCTCGTGGCGGAGCGTCTGGGCGACAAGGAAATCGCCCAGCAACTGAACCTGTCGCCGCGCACCGTTCAGAACCATCTGCATCGCGCCTATGAAAAGCTGGGCGTTTCCGACCGCCAGCAGGCGGCTCGCCTGCTGAGTAATTCCTACTCAGGGCAATCGTCGCCCCTGTCGCCCGCGCCGCTTCTGCCGTCAGAACAGGGCGTCCTTGCAGGTTCTGGCCGTGTCGAGGACGGGAAGACTCCCTGGCCGGTTCCCTTCTACGGAGGTTACCTGCGCCTGGGGCGCTGGCGTCGGCCACGCAGAATCGGCGGCTCTGTCCTGCTGTTGATCCTGGGCGGCGCGCTGGCGTGGATTCTGCTCGCAGCCGCTGCGGTCAGTTTGATCCCTCCCGTCCTGGAGATGATCCAAGGCCTGCGCTGACGCTTCGGGATGGCGGAGATGCGCATGATCAAAGGGAATTAAGCGCCTGACGACCGTCGGGCCGAGCGGAGACGTTGATGAGTCCCTTGCAACTCGCACTGCAGTTCGCATTGCTGGCGTTCAGTCTGATAGGCCTTTCCCTGCTTCTCTGGCGAGGAAGGACCTGGGACCGCGCGGCGGCGGGAGTCGTGCTGATGGCTCTGACACTATCATATGCCATTGATAATACTGGCAAAGATGGCTTTGAGTTCGGCGTGATCCTGATCGATGCAGCGGCCTTTATCGCCCTGTGGTTGATCGCCGAACGAGCGGGGCGTTGGTGGATCGTGATGACCGCTGCGCTGCATCTGGTGTCGAGCCTGGTCTACGTCGCGCCGTTCCTGACCTCGACCAGTCTGGCCTGGGCCGCGATGACGCTGATTTGGGTCCTCTGGCTCCTGACATCACTGACATTTTTCTTCGGCGTCTGGGAAATCGAAGCCGCCCGACGCTTCGCCTTTGGGGGGCGATATGGCTCAACACTGGACGATGGAGGCGGCCCGCGCGCTGCTCCGTCAATGGAATGACAAGCGGTTGGAAGCGTCCGTTCGAGCGGCGGGGCTGATGGCTGAACTGGGCGCGCTTGAGGTCTGGCTGCTGGAGCAGCGGCCCGAGACCCTGGCTGAGGCGGAGCGTCTTCTGGACCTGATCACATCGCATGAAAGCGGCGGCGGGCGTGGGCTGGAGCAGCTGTGCCGCATCGGCGGCGGAGTTCGTAACGACGTCGACGCCCATCGCAGCCGGGTGGAGCACAGCTTCGCTCCGCGCGCCTCGGGACCGCTGGCGGGGCGAGCCTAAAAAGTCATCATTTGATGATCGTCGGCCAGGGTTTCGTCCCGCCGACCGGACTGTTACAGCCGTTGCCAGTCCGCGACGAGGCCTTGCGCCGTCGCTCCGCAAAGCGGTTTTTCCTCCCATGAATTTCGCTGTTCGCGCCGCGTCTCTCGCGTCCGCCTCTATGTCCGTGCTCGCTTTCGCCGCCCCTGTTCTGGCGGACGCCCCCGTTGACGCCGGACCGATCCAAGTGTCCGAGATCGTGGTGACGGCCGAGCGCCGCGAGGCGCCGCTGGCGGCCACGCCGCTGTCGCTGACGGTGGCCGCCCAGCCCCTGCTGGACGGCGTCGGCGTGCGCGACATCAAGGATCTGCAGATCCTGGCGCCGGGCCTGATCGTGGCCTCGACCTCGAACCAGACCTTCACCACCGCCCGCATCCGCGGCGTCGGCACGGTGGGAGACAATCCGGGCGTCGAAAGCTCGGTCGGCGTCATGATCGACGGCGTCTATCGCCCGCGTAACGGCGCGGCCCTGGGCGATCTGGGCGAGGTTGAACGCATTGAGGTGCTGAAAGGCCCGCAGGCGACCCTGTTCGGCAAGAACACCTCGGCGGGCGTCATCAACGTCGTCACCGCCGCGCCTTCGTTCGACGCGCGCATGGCGGGCGAGGCGACCTTCGGCGACTATGGGACGCATGGCGGTTCCGTCTCCCTGACCGGCCCGGTCGTGGACGAGGTTCTGGCCGGACGGCTGTATGTCGCCGCGCGCCGCCGCGACGGCTTTTATGACGTGAAGATGGGGGAGGGGCCGCGCACCTCGACCGACGATCAGACCGAACATTATGACACCGTGCGCGGTCAGTTGCTGTGGCGCGCCACGCCGGACCTGACGGCTCGCCTGACCGCCGACTGGACCGAGCGGGACGAGCGTTGCTGCGTCGGCGTGCAACTGGTTACGGGTGCGACGGCGCCTCTTCTGGCGACCTTCGCGCCCGACGGCGGCGTGGCGGCGACGCCGAAGCCGTGGGATCGCGTGGCTTATTCGAACCGCGACACCAACACCCGCATCCGCGACAAGGGGCTGGCGCTGCACCTGACCGCCGACCTGGGCTGGGCGACGCTGGAGAGCACCTCGGCGGTGCGCGACTGGCGCGGCGTCATCAGCCAGGACTGGGACTTCACCTCGGCCGACCTGGCCTATCGCCCGGACGACGGCAGCTGGTCGAACCGCTTCCGCACTCTGACGCAGGAGTTCCGCCTGTCGGGCCAGAGCGGAAAGCTGGATTGGTCGGCGGGCGCCTTCTTCGCCGATGAGAAGCTGACCCGCCGCGACAGCCTGCTCTACGGCGCCGATTACGAAGGCTACGTCAGCCGTCTGCTGTCGCGCTCGATGTCGAATCCGCTGGGCGACCCGAACTACGTCTCGACCCTGACCGGCCTGCCTGTCGGCCAGAGCTTCGTCGAGGGCGAGGGCCAGCTGGATCGCTATTGGCAGACGGCCCGCAGCGCGGCGCTGTTCGGCCAGATCTCCTACGCCGTGACCGACCGCCTGATCCTGACCGGGGGCCTGCGCCGCACCCATGAGACCAAGGAGATGACGGCCGCCTATCACAACACCGACGGCGGCCGGGCCTGCGCGGCGGCGCTGGCCAACGGCGTGAGCAACGCCACCTTGTGCCTGCCGTGGTCCAATCCGGCCTTCAACGGTCTGAGCCAGTCGGAGACCGTCAAGGACGAGGCCTGGACCGGCATGGCCCGCGCCGAGTTCAAGGCGGCGGAGGGGATGCGCCTCTACGCCTCCTGGTCGCGAGGGCGCAAGAACGGCGGCTTCAACCTGGACCGGGGGCAGACCAATCTGGTCCCCGACGCCTCGCGCGCCTTCCCGGCCGAGAGCGCCGACGCCTTCGAGGCGGGGATCAAGAGCGTAATGCTGGACCGGCGCCTGCTGGTCTCGGCCGCCGCCTTCCGCCAGACCTATGAAGACTTCCAGTTGAACACCTTCCTGGGGACGACCTTCCTGGTCCGCTCCATCCCCGAGGTGCGAGCCAAGGGCGTCGAGGCGGACTTCATGCTGTTGCCGTTTGATGGGCTGTCGCTGCAGGGCGGCCTGACCTACGCCCAGACGGAATACGGCGACGACGCCGTGCCGGGTCTGCCGCTGCTGGCGGGTAAGCGGATGAACTTCGCCCCCCTGTGGAGCGGGTCGCTGGCCGGAACCTATGAGCGGCCGGTGGCGGCGGGGCTGACGGGCCGGGTGACGCTGGCGGCCAAATATTCGTCGGAACACAATACCGGCTCGGACCTGGACCCGGCCAAGAGCCAGCCGGGCTTCTGGCTGGTCGACGGCCGCGTCGCCCTGGCGCGGGACGATGCCTGGAGCGTCGAATTGTGGGGCCGCAACCTGTTTGATCAGGACTATCGCCAGGTGGCCTTCGGCGCGCCGTTCCAGACGGGTACGCTGGGCGCCTTCCTGGGCGCGCCGCGCACGGTGGGCGTGACCTTGCGGGTCACACGCTGAGACCATGAAAAAAGGACGCCGGCGATGCTGGCGTCCTTTTGGATCACGACAGGAAGCGGCGGATCAGTTCTTGTCGCGGTCTACAGCCTTGGCCGCGCGCTCGGCCTGGCCGCGCCAGCCATAGCCTTCGCCATGTTTGCCGACGCTGATGAAGGTCGCTTCCTCGGCCTTGTGGAAATACTGCTCGGACACCATCCAGCCCTTGAAGGGACGCAGCACCGACAGGCACATGGCCGCCAGCACCGGGAAGGTCACCAGAAAGTGGACCCAGACCGGCGGATGAACGGTGAACTCGAAGATCATGAAGGCGATCATGCCGACGACGCCGACGGCGCACATGACGAAGAAGGCCGGGCCGTCCGCCGGATCCGCGAAGCTGTAGTCCAGCCCGCATTCGGGGCAGGACTCGCGCAGGCTCAGATAGCCCTTGAACACGGGGCCCTGGCCACAGCGGGGGCAGCGGGCGCGAATGCCGGTCTTCACCGGGCTGATCGGAGGATAGGCGGGGTCGGACACTAAAACTGTTCCTACGGCGAACGATGTCCATGATGTCGGCCGTTCGCCACGGGGAAGCAAGCGGGTGTTTTGTCCTATGGCTCGACAGACCCTCGGGTCCGGCCCCGTTAACGACGATTAAAGCCCTTCGCGCGAGCATGCGCGCGATATGTCCGGGGCCCCCGCCAAGAAGCGCGTTCTGCAGACGACCGTGGCGGCCGCCGCGGCGGGCGTCGTCGTCTTCGCGCCTCTGGCTCCGGCGCCGTCGCTGGCCCAGGCGGGCGCTCCAGTCGAGATCCGCATTGGGGCCAATGCGGGCTTCACGAGGATCGAGTTCGCCGGGGTCGTCGGAGCGCGTGCGCGGGTTCGCCAGGACGGCCGCACGGTTGTGGTCCGCATCGGCACGACCGCCGCCCCCGACGTCAGCCGTCTGCGCGTCGATCCGCCCAAGGGGCTGGAGAAGATCGAGACCCGCGCGGCGCAGGGCGCGACCGAACTGGTGCTGACCCTGGCCGAGGGAGCGGGCGCGACCAGCGGGTCCGCCGACGGAGCCGTCTGGCTGAACCTCTATGCGCCGGCCAGGGACGGCGACGGTCTGCGCCGCTCGCCCGTGCCGATCGGCGGCGCGGTGCCGGTGGCGGCCGAGGCCAAGGGCCAGCAGACCATCATGCGCTTCGACTGGAGCGGTCCGGTCGGCGCAGCCGTCTTCCGGCGCGGCGAGGCGGTCTGGGCCGTGTTCGACCACGCCGCCCGTATGCAGATGAAGGGCGAGGGCCTGAACGGCGCCCGCTGGGCCGCCGGCCCCGACTTCACCGCCGTGCGCATTCCGGTCGAGCCGGGTCAGGCTGTGGCCGCCCGCGCCGAGGGTTCGACCTGGGTGGTGACCATCGGCGGAACCGCCCCTGCTCCCAGCGGCGTGGACATCGAGCGCGACGACGCGGTCAAGGCGTCACTGACCGCGCGCATGGCCGGGGCGACCCGCACCGTCTGGCTGACCGACCCGATGATCGGTGACCGCTTCGCCGCCGTCACCGCCCTGGCGCCGGGCAAGGGGCTGAAAGTCGGGCGGCGTACGGTGGACGCAGGCTTCCTGCCGACCGCCCACGGCCTGGCGGTCGAGACGCCGACCGATGATCTGAGCGTCACCGCCGACGGCGATCTGGTGACGGTGACGCGGCCACGCGGGCTGACGCTGTCCTCGCCTACCGCAGGGCTCGAACGGGCGGCAGAGGGCGCCGATGCGCCGCGCGCGGCGTCGCGTCCGGCGCTGATCCCGGCAGACTGGTCCGCCGATGCGGGCGAGGGGGGCTTCATCGCCCGCCACCGCGGGCTTCAGGACGCCGCCGAACGCGAGAGCGGCCGCGCCGCCGAAGACCCGCGCGCGCCCATCGAGTCGCGGCTGGCCTACGCCCGCTTTCTGGTGGGGCATGGTCTGGGGTTCGAGGCGGTTGGGGTGCTGAACGCCCTGATCAAGCAGACACCCGCCATGCAGGGCGTGGCCGAGGTGCGCGGCCTGCGCGGCGCCGCCCGCGCCTCGATCGGCCGCTTTAACGAGGCGGAGGCTGACTTCTCCTCCGGCGCGCTGGCGGGCGATCCCTCGACCAAGGTGTGGCAGGGCTACATCGCCGCCCAGCAGGGCGACTGGGCTAACGCTCGGCGGCTGTTTGCGGCAGGCGCAAGCGTGGTCGACGGCTTCGCCCCCGAATGGCGCGCCCGCTTCGGCACCGCCCATGCGATGGCGGCGGTCGAGACCGGCGACGCCGACGCCGCGCGCGAGCTGCTGGCCTATGTCTTCAGCCAGCCGAACGTCTCGGCGCCCGACCAACTGACAGCCCGATTGGTCCAGGGGCGTCTGTTCGAACTGGATGAGAAGCCCGAGCGCGCTCTGGCGGTCTATAAGGCGGTGGCGCGCGCCCCGCTGGACGGCATCGCCACGCCCGCGCGTCTGGGCATCATCAAGCTTGAGATGGCCAAGGGGGCGCTGAAGGCCGACGCCGCCGCCGCCCAGCTGGAGGCGCTTAAATGGCGCTGGCGCGGGGATGCGACCGAGCTGGCGGTGATCCGCACTCTCGGTGAACTCTATCTGTCGCAGGGCCGTTATCGCGAGGCCCTGACCACGCTGAAGACGGCGGGGTCGAAGATCGTCACCCTGCCGGGCGGCGACCGGCTTCAGGCCGATCTCGACAACGCCTTCCGCGCCCTGTTCCTGGAAGGCGCGGCCGATGGCCTGCAGCCGGTGCAGGCGCTGGCCCTGTTCTTCGATTTCCGCGAACTGACGCCCGTCGGCGCTGACGGCGACGAGATGGTGCGGCGGCTGGCGCGACGCCTGATCGACGTCGACCTGCTGGATCAGGCGGCGGAACTGCTGAAATATCAGGCCGAGAACCGGCTGGACGGGGTGGCGAAGGCTCAGGTCTCGACCAATCTGGCCGCTGTCTATCTGATGAACCGCCAGCCGGAAGAGGCGCTGAAGGCCCTATGGTCGTCGCGCACGACCCTGCTGCCTGCCGCCATGAACCTTGAGCGCCGGGCGCTGGAGGCTCGCGCCCTGATGGAGCTGGGCCGTTATGAGCATGCGCTGGAGGTGCTGGGCAAGGACGCCTCGCCCGCCGCGCGCGACGTGCGCGCCGACATCCTGTGGAAGCAGCAGCAGTGGGGGGCGGCCGCCGCCCTCTACGACCAGCGCCTGGGCGACCGCTGGAAGGAGACGGCCGTGCCGCTCAGCGAGGTTGAGGAGACGCGCCTGATCCGCGCCGGGGCGGGATATTCGCTGGCGCGGGACGCCGGGGCGCTGACCCGTCTGTCGAAGAACTACGCCGGTTTCGCCGAGGGCGCGCGCTCGCCGGGCGCGATCCGGGTGGCGCTGGCGGGGCTGGACGGCGGCGACTCGGGCCGCCCGCAGGACTTCGCCGCCCTCAGCGCCGGGGCCGACGCCTACGCCGGCTGGATCGCTCAGACCAAGGCCGAGTTCAGGGCGAAGACGGGCGCGGGCCAATAAAAAACCCCCCTCCCGGCGGGAGAGGGGTCTTTTGCGTCCGCTCCCCGCGAGGAGGACCGGACGCGCCTGAAAGGCTTAGCCGTTGACGGCGTCCTTCAGCGGCTTGGACACGCGGAAGCGCACGGCCTTCGAGGCCGGGATCTTGATCGTCGCGCCCGTGGCCGGGTTGCGGCCTTCGCGCTCAGCGCGCTCGGCGGTGTCGAACACGCCCAGGTTGGAGATGCGGACGTCGTCGCCCGACTTCAGAGCCTTGTGGATGTTCTCGACAATGGCGGTCAGCACCTTGCCGGCGTCAGCTTGCGAAACGCCCGCGTCCTTGGCGACAGCGGCGATCAGTTCAGCTTGAGTGGTCATGAGGGTATTTTCCCAATGGTGGTCGCCCGGAAGAAAGCGCCGGGCGAGGACCGGGGGATCAACGACGGTTTTTATGAACTTGGCAAGCCCGCATTGGCGTCAAGACCTTGCAGGCTGGGGATTTATCCGGTTCCGGAGGCTCTCTGGAAGCTCTCGACTAGGCTTCCGGCGACCAGTCTCCACCCGTCCACCAGCACGAAGAAGATCAGCTTGAAGGGCAGGCTGACCACCACCGGCGGCAGCATCATCATGCCCATGGACATCAGCACGCTGGCGACCACCAGATCGATCACAAGGAACGGAACAAAAAGAAGAAATCCGATGGTGAAGGCGGTCTTCAGCTCGCTGATCATGAAGGCCGGGGTGACGACCCGCAGGGGCAGGTCCTGCACGTTCGCCGTGGCCGTGACGCCCGACAGTCGGGTGAACAGCGACAGGTCGTCGGGCTTCACCTGGGACAGCATGAAGGTTTTTACCGGTTCGGACGCCGCATCGAAGGCCTGAGGCAGTTCCATCTGCTGATCCATCAGCGGACGGACCCCCGAATCATAGGCGTCCTGCCAGGTCGGAGCCATGACGATGGCGCTCAGGAACAGGGCTAGGGACACTAGAACGGCGTTTGGCGGCGACTGCTGCATCCCCAGCGCCGTGCGCAGAAGCGACAGCACCACGACGATCCGCACGAAGCTGGTGGTCATGATGACGATGGACGGGGCCAGCGACAGCACCGTCATCAGCCCGACGAGTTGCACCACACGCTGCGTCAGGCCCGCGCCGGTCCCCAGGTCGATGTTGATGGCCGATCCGCTCTGCGCCGCCTCCTGCGCCAGGGCGCCCAGCGGCCAGATCAGGCACAGGGCGGTGGTGATCAGCGACAACAGAGCCGCGCGTTTGAGTTCGGCGCGGGTCGGGACGCCGAACAGGCTCTGTTTCTCCCTCCCCTTCATGGGGAGGGTGGTCGCGCAGCGACCGGGTGGGGAGGGCTTTATGGAACGCGCGGCGTTCGCCTCTAAGGTCGCCCCCACCCGGCTTCGCCCTTTCGGGCTCAGCCACCCTCCCCATGAAGGGGAGGGAGAGGCGCCATGCTTGCGGCCGTTCACTTCACGCCTCCCGGTTGGCGCGGCTCGATCAGTTCGCGACCCTCGCCCAGCAGGATCAGCCGTTCTTCGTCATCGACGCGGATCAGAACCAGACGGCGCGACGGGTCCAGCACCAGGGTCTCGACGACCTTCATCCGCCGCACCTGTCCCTGCTGGCCCTGAAAGCGCGCCAGGATCTCGGGCGCGTAACGGCGCGCCGCCCAGGCGGCCAGGCCGATGATGCCCAGGGTGATGGCCAGGCCGAAGATCGCCCGGAACAGATCAAGGAAGTTCATACGTCGGCAGGCCCCGGCGACGCGGACCGCCGCGACGCTTCGGGGCCATGTTTCAACGTACGTGGTTAACGGCGCGTTTAGGGATACGGGATATTAACCATGCAGGCGGCAAATTCTGCCGATCCGTTCGTCCGGGGGATTCGCATGTCCGTCACCGACCTGCCGCTGCTCAATCAGATCAAGGGCCGTCTGGCCTGGCTGGACGACCGTCAGCGGGTGATCGCCGAGAACGTCGCCAACTCCAACACCGCCGACTATATCGCGCGCGACCTGAAGACGCCCGCCGATTTCGCCACAGCCGTGAAGAAGAACGCCGGGCTGCGCATGACAGCCACCAATGCTCATCACGTCTCTCCGCCCGCGCGGGCGCCGCGCTTCGAGGGGATGGAGTCGCCCGATTCCGAGACCACCCTGGACGGCAATTCGGTCGTGGTCGAAGAGCAGATGCTCAAGATGGCCGAGAGCCGCATGGCCTATGACGCCGCCATCGGCTTCTACCAGAAGTCCATGCAGATGATCCGCCTGGCGGCCAAGAAGCCTGCGGCCTGAGGGGGAGTGAAGCATGCCTGACCCGATCAACAACCGCCCCGTCACGCCGCGCAACACGGCCATGGCGGTCGCCTCGACCGCGCTGAAAGCGCAGCAGTCGCGGATGCGGATCATCGCCGAGAACATCGCCAACGCCGAGTCCACCGCCAATGTCGCGGGCGGCCAGCCGTATCGGCGCCAGATGCCGGTGTTTCAGAGCCGCGACGTGGACGGCGCGACCGGCGTCGCCCTGGCCGAGGTTCGGCCGGATCAGCGTGACTTCCGCATGGACTACGACCCGTCGCACCCGGCGGCGAACGCCGAAGGCTATGTCATGCGGCCCAACGTCGACACCCTGATCGAGGCGATGGACATGCGCGAGGCGCAACGCGCCTATGAGGCCAATCTGAACGTCATCGAGACGGCGCGGAACATGGATTCGCGCACTCTCGACATCATCAAGAAATAAGAGGGGCTAAGGCATGAATCCCATCATGGCCGCCCGCGCCTACGCCGCCGTTCAGGGCGGCGGCGGCGTTAACGTCGCCTCTACCGCCAACGCCGCGCCGTCGATGCGCCTGAATCAGGCCGGGGGCTTCGCCGACCTGTTGCAGAACGTCATGACTCAGACGACCGAGGCGACCCGCACGGCCGAGGTCCAGATGGCGCAGTCGGTTCAGGGGCAGGGCAATCTGATCGACGTCGTCACGGCCATTTCTTCGGCCGAGGCTTCGCTGGAGACGGTGATGGCCGTGCGCGATCAGGTCATCTCGGCCTATCAGGAAATCATGCGGATGCCGATCTAGGCCGCCTTTCTCCCTCAATGAGGCTGGCGCGCGCAGGGATCGAACCGGGCCGCCGCACGCTTTCTTTCAGATCAGGAAAGGAAGCGTGATGCTCAAAGACAAGAACTCCTCGGCCATCGTGGCGGTAAAGGATCTTCAGCGGGCGAAGACCTTTTATTCCGATGTGCTGGGACTGAACCTGGCGGACACCGGCATGGATGGCGTGCTGGGTTATCGCACAGGCAATACGTGGCTGACGGTTTATCAATCGGACTATGCCGGCACGAACCGGGCCAACGCCGTGGTCTGGGACGTGGGTGTAGAAGTGGACGATATCGTCGCTGATCTTAAGGCCAAAGGCGTCGCCTTCGAGCGCTATGAGGGCATGGAGCAGGACGGCGACGTCCATGTGGCCGGGCCGCTGCGCCTGGCCTGGTTCAAGGATCCGGACGGCAACATCCTGCACCTGTTCGGCGGCGCCGGGGCAGGCTGAGGCTATCCTTCCAGTGAGACCACCGGCTGGCTGACGGCGGCGCTGCGGCCGCGCGCCTTCAGCCAGGCGCGGATGCGGTTCTGGATCGGCTGGTCGATCAGATAGTGCAGGCCGAAGGCGAAGACGAAGGCCGCCAGCACGCCCAGACCCCACAGGCCCCAGCGCCAGACGTCGCCCAGCGCCAGCTTGCCCGCCAGGGCGTCGGCCAGGCCGAACCAGGCGATGCGCACCACTTCGTTCGAGATGAACATGGAGAAGGACACCATCGCCGCCTGCTCGACCAGTTTGGAGGGCTTGCGTCCCGGAACGGCGCCCGCCGCCAGGATGATGATGCTGATGAAGACCAGCGAGATCAGGGCGTGTTTGTCGAAATACTGCACGCCCGCCAGGGCGACGGCAGCCAGCACGCCGGCCCAGCCGGCGACGCGCGGGTTGATCCATACCCCTTGCGCGAACCAGGCCAGACCCATGCCGAGGATGAACAGGGGCAGGGCGCGCCAGATGCCCAGGTTCAGCGGCATCTGATAGACGGGATATTTCAGGATCGCCCAACTCAACTCATTGGCGGCCAGATAGCCGACGACGACCAGAATGAGCGCCGTCCACGGCCCGATCCGGCTGAGGCCGCGCAGCACGAAGGGAAAGGCGACGTAGCAGCCCAGCAGGGCCGAGATCGACCACGTCGGCGCGTTCCAGCCGATGCCGCCGTGCACGCCGAACGACTGCACCAGAGCGACCTGAGCGGGCAACTGATCCCAGGCGAACCACTCGGGATGGTTGGGCGGCATGCCTGCGGCCGTGGCGACGAGCACCAATGCAACGAGCAGACCCAGGACGATCAGGTGCGCCGGAAACACCCTCAGCGCCCGCTTCAGGAAAAAGTCGGCCTTTGACATGCGGCCTGACCCGACGGCGCGGCCATAGACGCGCATCAGCACATAGCCGCTGTCGATCAGGAAGAAGTTGGTCAGCAGAAAGCCGCCCCGCTCGAACACGGGATGCAGCCCTTCGGCCAGCGGCACGGGCGCCGACATCTGGAAGTGATGCAGGATGATCAGGGCGGCCACGATGAAGCGCAGCGCATCCAGCCACCCCCCCCGCCCGATCGGCGGCGGCTCATTCCGGGACGAAAACACGGCCTGCAGCATGGCGACCCCCTTTGTTCAGAGGGTTTCATGCAGGAAAGAGGCCGTCAGATTGCAAACCGCTCCCTCCACGTCGCGGGGAGGGAGAATGCGGGCCTAGCCCCGCACCAGCCGCAGGAATTCCTCACGCGTACGCGGGTCTTCGCGGACGGCGCCCAGCAGGCAGCTGGTGGACAGGCTGGCGCCTGGAACGTCGACGCCGCGCATGGTCATGCAGCTGTGTTCGGCCTCGATGACGACGCCGACGCCGACCGGACGCAGCACGTCCTGGATGGCCTGGGCGATCTCTGACGTCATCTTTTCCTGGATCTGCAGACGCCGGGCGTAGCCGCGCACCACGCGCGCCAGTTTGGAGATGCCCACGACCCGGTCGGTCGGCAGATAGCCGACGTGCGCCTTGCCCACCACCGGCAGCATGTGGTGTTCGCAGAAGCTGACGAAGCGGATGTCCTTCAGCACGATCAGTTCGTCATAGCCGCCGACCTCTTCGAAGGTCTTTTCCAGATAGTCGCGCGGTTCGACCTCATAGCCCTGGAACAGCTCGCGATAGGATTTGGCGACGCGCTTGGGCGTTTCGATCAGGCCTTCGCGCGCGGGATTGTCGCCGGCCCAGCGGATCAGGGTGCGGACGGCGGCTTCGGCTTCTTCCTGCGAGACGGGCGGGGTGGGGGCGTGATCGGTCATGAGCGCTTCATAGCGCTGAGGCGTCGTCGAAGGCCAGAGCCGAGCCTGAGCGACTTTTTGTCCAGACGGTTAGCGCGGCGTTAACCATCCTGTCGGCATTTTCTGCCGACTGACCCGTGTCTGATGTTCGGCGGGGTTTGGGGAACGGCAATGAACGGCGCGGAAGTTCTGGATGTCGGGCGCGACGCCCTGTGGCTGACCATTCAGCTATGTCTGCCGATCCTGACGGTGGCGCTGGGCGTCGGCGTCTCCATCGGCCTGTTCCAGGCTCTGACGCAGGTTCAGGAACAGAGCCTGGTCTATGCGCCCAAGATCGTGGCCGTCTTCGCCGCCCTGTTGCTGTTTCTGCCGATGATGGGCGCGCTTCTGGGCGGGTTCATGAACGAAATCGCCGCCCGCATCGCGGGAATGTAAGGCGAGGGCAGGCGGGTGGAGCCCTATGCGACGGCGGAGCAGGTCTGGACCGGCGGGCTGATCTTCGCGCGCGTCGGCGCCATCCTGATGCTGCTGCCCGGTTTCGGGGAATCCTATGTGCCGCCGCGAGTGCGCCTGTCGCTGGCGCTGGTGCTGTCGCTGGCCTTGTGGCCCGTCGTGGCCAGCAGCCTGCCGGCCCTGCCCGCCACCCTGGGGGCTACCGTCGGCTGGGTGATGCGCGAGGTGCTGACCGGCCTGGCCATCGGCGCCATCCTGCGCAGCTTCATGACCGCCATGACGACGGCGGGCGAGGTCGTGTCCCTGCAGACCACCCTCGGCTTTTCCCAGACGGCCAATCCGATGCAGGCCCAGCCGGGCACCACCCTGTCGGCCTTTCTGATGCTGCTGGGCGTGACGCTGGTGTTCGCCACCAACACCCATCACCTGTTCATCGGCGGCATGGTCGGGTCCTATGAGGCGATCGCCCCGGCCAAGCCGCTGATCATGGCGGACTTCACCCAGATGGCGATCCGCACCCTGAGCCAGAGCTTTACGCTGGGGGTGCAACTGGCGGCGCCGGTGCTGGTCTTCGCCCTGATCTTCAACCTGGCTTCAGGGCTGGTCGCGCGGGTCATGCCCAGCTTTCAGGTCTATTTCGCCGCCGCGCCTTTAAGCGTCATTATGGGGCTGTCGGTGTTCGCCCTCAGCCTGGGGGTCCTGGGAACAGTCTTCATCGACCGCTATCGCTCGGTGGCGGCCTTCTTCACGGGAGGCGCCGTTGGCTGACGGTCCTGATCCCGAGTCGAAAACAGAAGAAGCCACCCCGCGAAAACTCGAACAGGCGCGCAAGAAGGGCGATGCCGCCAAGTCGCCGGACGTGGCGCAGGCCCTGTCGCTGGCGGGCGCGGCGTGGGTGCTGCTGGCGGGCGGCGGCATGTTCGCCACGCAGATTGCGGAGGGGCTGATGCCCTTCCTGTCGCAGCCGCACGCCATGATCGGCGGGCTGGAGGCAGGCGCCGGCATCGAGATCGGGATGCGCGCTGTCTGGGTGGTGACGCCCTTTCTGGCGGCGGTGTCGTTCGCCGTCATACTGGGCGGCGTTGGGGGCAATCTGGCGCAGTCGGGCCTGATCTTCACGGCCGAGAAGCTGAAACCCAAATGGTCCAAGGTGAACCCGCTGGAGGGGTTCAAACGCATCTACGGCCCCGACGGCGTGGTGCAGTTCCTCAAGACCTTCATCAAGCTGGTCGCCATCGGCGCCGTGT
Organism: Brevundimonas sp. LPMIX5; assembly: GCF_003576505.1. Taxonomy (NCBI): domain Bacteria; kingdom Pseudomonadati; phylum Pseudomonadota; class Alphaproteobacteria; order Caulobacterales; family Caulobacteraceae; genus Brevundimonas; species Brevundimonas sp. LPMIX5. Next base: position 37,622 of record NZ_QWTZ01000008.1, on the reverse strand, counting down.
GTTTCTGGGTGCTGAACCCGCATGTACGCGAACTGGAGGAACTGGCCGCCATGAGCCCGGCCTACATCCTGCCGTTCGCACGGGACCTGGCGCTGGCGTTGATGGTGTCGGCCCTTGTGTTCCTGGGACTGACGGCGGGCATGGACTATCTGTGGCAGCGGATGCGCTTCGCCAAGCGGATGCGGATGACCAAGGAAGAGCTGAAGGACGACTTCAAACAGTCCGAAGGCGACCCCCATGTGAAGGCCAAGCTGCGCCAGATCCGCATGCAGCGCGGACGCCAGCGGATGATGCAGGCCGTGCCGGACGCCACCGTCATCATCACCAACCCGACCCACTATTCGGTGGCCCTGCGCTATGAACCGGATCAGGGCGACGGCGCGCCCGTCTGCGTCGCCAAGGGCGTGGACGCCCTGGCCCTGCGCATCCGCGAAGTGGCCAGAGAGCACGAGGTGCCGATTATCGAGAACGTTCCCCTGGCCCGCGCCCTCTATGCGGCGGTCGAGGTCGATGATGTGATCCCTCGCGAGCATTTCGAGGCGGCGGCCAAGGTCATCGGCTTCGTCATGCAGCAACGGAAGCGGCGATGAGGGGCGAGGGTATCGTCTCTCCCTCCCCTTCATGGGGAGGGTGGCTGAGGCCGTCAGGCCGAAGTCGGGTGGGGGCGTCTTGGCTGGTCAAGCGCGGCATCCAGCATCACCTCGCCCTCCCCACCCGGTCGCTGTGCGACCACCCTCCCCATGAAGGGGAGGGAGAGGCGTCGCGGCTGCGCGTTAGGGCGCGCGAAAGAGCTTCGGTATGCTGACGAACCCTGATTCGCGCGGGCGAGACGCCATGATGATTTCCCGACCCCAAGACAGGTTGAAGGCGCAGGCGACGCGCCGCCCGACGTTCGATCCCCTGCTGGTGATCATGGCCGTGGGCTTCACCCTGGCGGTCGCCGCCATCGCCTATCCGGCCTTTCGGGCCAACGCCTTCAGCGCGCCGGGTCTGATGCTGATCTTCGCGGCCGGCGCTACGGCCTTGATTTGGCTGTTCGCCTTCGGTCGGGCCGAGGTTCGGCGGGCTAATGGCGATACGGCGGTCGAGATGCTGGACGCCCTGGCCGAGCCCGCCGCCCTGGTGTGGCCGTCGGGACAGGTGCTGGCCTACAACGCCGCCTGGGCCGAAGAGAACGGAACCGTCACCACGCTTCCGCGTGGGAAGTCGGCCCAGGCCCTCTACATGGCCTTCGCACAGGCGCGTGAGGGCCAGCAGGGGCGCGCCATCGTCCAGATCGGCCCGCGAGAGAAAGAGGTGCTGATCGGCCAGGCCGGGCAGGGGCGCTTCCTCGTTCGCGCCGCGCCTGACGCCGTCCTGCCGCTGGCCCCCAGCGCGCCCGTCGCGCCTCAGCCCGCCGCCCCGACGGGCGAGGCCCGCGCCATGGCCGCCGGGGCGCCTTTCGGCTCGGCTGTGATCGGGGGCGAGGACCTGTTCGCAGGCCGGGCTGAGGAGCCGAATGCGGCGATGGCCCTGCTGACCGGCCCGGCCGCTTCGGGCGACGCCGCCTTCGGCCACCTGTTCGATCCGGCGGGCGTGGCCGAGGCCCGCGCCAAGCTGGAGGCCGGATCGTCCGGCCCGATCGAACTGATCGCCCGCGCCCACCCGGATCGCCAGTTACACCTCTATGTCGCGCCCGAAGGCGACAGACGCCGCGTCTGGCTGTTCGACGTGGCGGCGCAGAAGTCGATGGAGCTGCAGCTGTCGCAAGCCCAGAAGATGCAGGCCGTAGGCCAGCTGGCGGGCGGGGTGGCGCACGACTTCAACAACCTGCTGACGGCGATCCAGCTGCAGCTGTCGGGCCTGCTGGAGCGGCACCCGGTCGGCGACCCCTCCTATGAAGGTCTGAACGAAATCCGCCAGACGGCCATCCGCGCCGCCGATCTGGTGCGCAAGCTGCTGGCCTTTTCGCGCAAGTCGACGGTGCGGCGCGAGCGGCTGGACCTGGGCGAGCTGGTCGGCGAGTTCGCCGTGCTTCTGCGTCGTCTGCTGCGCGAGGACGTGCGGCTGGAGACCGACTACGGCCGCGACCTGCCGCTGGTGCTGGCCGACAAGAGCCAGCTGGAGACGGCGGTGATGAACCTGGCCGTCAACGCCCGCGACGCCATGCGCGGCGTGGTCGAGCCGGGGGCGGGCGTCGTCACCATCCGCACCCGCCGCCTGACGGGCGCCCAGGCCCGCGACCTTGGCTGGCGCGAGGCCACCGAGGAAGTCGCCCTGATCGAGGTGTCGGACACCGGCCCCGGCGTGCCGACCGCCCTGCTGGACAAGATCTTCGAGCCCTTCTTCACCACCAAGGCCGTGAACGAAGGGACGGGCATGGGGTTGGCCACCGTCTATGGCATCGCCCAGCAGGCGGGCGGCCACATCACCGTCGCCAATCTTGAGAATGCGGGCGCCGCCTTCCGCATCTTCCTGCCTGCCGCCACGGCCGAGGAACTGGTCGAGGCCCCGGTGGTCGAGAAGGTCGTCAAGGCGCCACGCGACCTGTCGGGCGCCGGCCGCATCCTGTTCGTAGAGGACGAGGCAGCCGTGCGTGGCATCGCCGCTCGTCTGCTGCGCCAGCGCGGCTATGAGGTGATCGAGGCCGCCGACGGCGAGGAGGCCCTGATCCTGGCGGAAGAATGGGCGGGCCAGATCGACATGCTGATCTCGGATGTCATCATGCCCGGGCTGGACGGTCCATCGCTGCTGCGCAAGGCGCGGCCCTTCCTGGGCGACGCGCCGGTGATGTTCATCTCGGGCTATGCCGAGAGCGATTTCTCGGACCTGCTGCAGGACGAGGTGGGAGTATCCTTCCTGCCCAAGCCTCTGGATATCAAGACCCTGGCCGAACGGGTGAAGCAGGAGCTTCACGCGAGCTGATGCAGGGCGAGGGCGTCAGGCCCTGAGGTCGAGCCTATCTTCCGACGACCAGCGGCGCTCCCGCGCAGCTTCGTGCAGGGTGTCGGCGAGATCGAGCAACTGATGACGGCGCAGACGTGGAATCACTTCCAGCAACCGCAGGCGCAGGCTTTCCGCTTCGGCGTCGGAGAGGAAGGCGTCGCGAGAACGGACAGGCATGATGCGCCGTCCTTGAAAAGCGACCGCAATGACGGTCCGGGGCGCTCGGAAAACCGTTATTTGCCGCTTTAGGTTCCGAAAAACGGCCTTGGCTCGACAATTGTGAACAAAGGCGCCGTTCAAGGCTTGGGTATGTCGCGCGCGGCCCTAGATAGGGTCCAGAGGAATCACACGCCGTAAAGAGGAGTCTCCCATGGCCTTCACCCTGCCCCCGCTGCCCTACGCCTATGACGCGCTGGAGCCGGCCATCGACAAGGAGACGATGACCTTCCACCACGACAAGCATCATCAGACCTACGTCGACAATCTGAACAAGGCGATCGACGCCGACTCCTCGCTGCAGGGCAAGTCGCTCGAAGACCTGTTCGCCCAGATGTCGAAGCTGCCCAAGGCGGTCCGCAACAACGGCGGCGGCCACTGGAACCACAGCCTGTTCTGGGAACTGCTGGCCCCGGCCGACAAGGCGGGCGCGCCCTCGGCCGAACTGGCCGCCAAGATCGACGCCGAACTGGGCGGCATGGACAAGTTCAAGGCTGACTTCGACGCCGCCGGCGCCGGTCAGTTCGGCTCGGGCTGGGCCTGGCTGATCCTCCAGGACGGCAAGCTGAAGGTCACCTCGACGCCGAACCAGGACAACCCGCTGATGGACCTGGCCGACGAGAAGGGCGCCGTCCTTCTGGCCGCCGACGTGTGGGAGCACGCCTACTACCTCAAGTACCAGAACCGCCGCGTCGACTACCTCAAGGCCTTCTGGTCGGTGGTGAACTGGAACAAGGTCAACGAACTGTACGAAGCCGCCAAGGGCTGATCGCCCGGCGTCTGAGCGCTTGATCTGCGGCCGCCGTTTCCGATGGGAAGCGGCGGCCGTTCTGCTTAATCTCCCTGCTTGGCCATGAGGGCGGCCAACAGCGTCTCGCCGTCATCCAGCGCCCGCCTCTGCATGGCGGCGGAATCAAGGATCCGGCCGTCCAGAATGATCTGGCGCAGGCGGCGGGTGGCGCGGATATCCTGCGACGGGTCGCCGGCGACCACCAGCAAATCAGCGCGGCGTCCGACGGCGATGAGGCCGATATCCTTGCGCTGAAGGATGTCTGCTGCGGACCCGGTCGCCGCCGACAAGGCCTGAAGGGGGCTCAGGCCCGCACGGGTCATCAACTCCATTTCCAGATGAAGGCCGCCGCCCGGCAGGTTGTAAGCGCCTGCGGGCGTGTCGGAGCCAGCGCCTATGCGGCCGCCCAACTGGGCCAGGCGCACCATCACGGCGGCGCCGATGCGGGCGTCCAGCTTCGCCTTTGCGTTGCTCCCAGGGCTGCTATGAAAATGCTGATGGATGCCGCGCCATTGCTGGTCCAGGCCGTCGCGGACCGTCCCCCGCGCGGCGCCTAACGGCAGTTCGGACAAAACCGGCTCGGGCGATTCCGGCTCGGCCGTGAAGTGAGAGACGGACAGGGTAGGCACCAGCGCCGTCTTCGCCGTCAGCAGGGCGCGGGCAAGCTGATCAATCAGAGCGGGATCGAGAGCGTCCTTCTCCAGGTCGCCGCCCAGACGCTGGTAGGCCAGGGCTGCGCCGCTGGCGTGCTCGAGACTATCGATGCCCAGAGCGGCGGCCTCAAGCAGATCGACCTCGGCGGCCACGAGTCCGCGCGTCGAGGCCATGCCCAGATCGGCCATTGTGGGCAGACCCAGCGTCCTGGCGCGCTGGACGGCGGCGGCGAAGGCGTCAGGCGGCAGCTGTTCGTACAGCTTGACCCAGTCGGCGCCTTCCGCCGCCAGGGCGTCCACGGCGGCGATCGCCTGTTCGGGCGTCTCGGCGATCAGCAGTTCGACGCCTTCCAGCGACAGGCCATCGGCCGGGCGGGCCGGTGAGGGCGCGCCGGGCTCTGCTTCGGGATAGAAACGTTTGATGATGCTGTTATCGCCGTCCAGCATTGGGCCGGCCCAAATCAGACGGGTCTGCGGCGCAGGCAGGGCCTGAAGGGCGCGGACCATAGCAAGGTCGGTGTTGGCGGATCGCACCGTGGTCACGCCCGAAGCCAGGAACCAGCCATAGTAGTGGGGGCGCGGGTGGGCGTGCAGATCGATCAGGCCGGGCATGATGCTGCCTTCGCCCGCGTCGATGAAAACGGCGCCGGGAGGCGCGGGACAATCGTCCGCCCTGCCGACGCAGGTGATGACGCCGTCGATCGCAACGACCCGACCTTCAGGGATGGGCGCCGCGCCCGAGCCGTCGATGATCCGCCCCGAGAGCGCCACAGCGTAAGGTCGGTCGGCCTCGCCGGCCTGCGCCGCCGCCGTCGTCAGAACGGTCAGGGTCGCCGCCGCCGTAAGCCAGAGCTTTTTCATGATGTTGTCAGCCTCCCGAGCTGTTTCTTCTTGCTCGGACAACTGCACGGGACGGGGCTGCGGGCTCAAGTTTCCTTTCTGTCATGCCGGGACCAGAATGGTCGAGGACATTGACTCCGCGGCGCGTCGCCTTCATAAGCCCGCCCTTCTCGCATCGGGTTCGTCCCGAGGCGCGATGTCTATTACGGACGATGCGTGGACCGCCGTTGAGATCGCCGCTCCAATCGGGGAGGGGCCGGGCCGCATCATGATGAAGAGTGACATATGTCCAAGCGCCACAGCGCCAAGTACAAGCTCGACCGGGCCATGGGTGAAAACCTGTGGGGTCGCGCCAAGTCTCCTGTCAACAAGCGCTCCTACGGCCCCGGCCAGCACGGTCAGCGCCGCAAGTCCAAGGTTTCTGACTTTGGTCTGCAGCTGAAGGCCAAGCAGAAGCTGAAGGGCTACTACGGCAACATCACCGAGAAGCAATTCGCGGCGACCTATGCCGAAGCCGCCCGCCGCAAGGGCAACACCTCGGAAAACCTGATCGGTCTGCTGGAATCGCGCCTGGACGCCATCGTCTACCGCGCCAAGTTCGTGCCGACCGTCTGGGCTGCCCGTCAGTTCGTCTCGCACGGCCACGTCACCGTCGACGGCAAGAAGGTCGACATCGGTTCGTACCGCGTCAAGCCGGGCCAGGTCATCGAGGTCAAGGAGAAGTCGCGCAACATGGCTCTGGTGCTGGAAGCCCAGCAGTCGAGCGAGCGTGACCTGCCTGACTATCTGGAACTGGGCGATCGCGGTTTCTCGGTCCGTTACGGCCGCGTGCCGGAACTGTCCGACGTTCCGTACCCGGTGAAGATGGAGCCGAACCTGGTCGTCGAATACTACTCCTCGTAAGTTCGACGGATCAGCCAAGGTTCTTGGCCACGGTTCTTTGGAAGGCCCCGGCGTCGCCGGGGCCTTTCTTTGTTCATATTGCGGCCCTGACGGTTCACTTTCGGGCCAATTGCGCGCACAATGGATAATCAGCAGGGTCGCGCCCAGGGAGGCCGAACATGAGAAGGTCTTTCTTTGGTCTGGTTCTCGCTGCCGGGCTCGCCGCCTGCGCCCATGCGCCGGGTGAGTTGGTGAGGACCGAAGGCATGCCGGGCCAGCTGGAACCGATCCACGCCGCCGCCTTCACGCGCGACCTGGCGGTGTTTCGCGTCAGCTCCAACGGCTGCACTGACAAGGGCGACGTGAAACCCTTCATCACCCGGTTGAAGGATTCGGCGGTCATCACCTTGCGCCGCCTGGATGAGGATCGCTGCACCCGCCCGGTCAAGGACGGCGTCCAACTGCAATGGACCTTCGAGGAACTGGGCCTGCCGCCGGGCGCCAATGTGGTCGTCAATAATCCATATCTGCTGAATGGCGATGCGGGCGTGGCCCAATAGGCCTTAAGGCCGCTGAATTTTCAGCCTTCGTTAGCCACGCTCAAACAGCCGGGTTTAAGACCTGAGCCATAGAACGGCAGGCCGTTTTTTCCTGCTTGGCGTCTCCCCCGCATGCGCGTTCTTTCGTGTCTGACCGATGACCACCATTTCGGTCTGGTGGCTCTGGCCGCTTTTATTTGTCTGGTTGGCAGCTGGATCACCAGCGGCCTTCTACGCAGAGTCCGTGATGAGCGTGGCGTCTCCCTGGCGTCCTGGCTCTTCCTGGGGGCGCTGGCGGGCGGCGCCACCATCTGGTGCACCCACTTCGTCGCCATGATCGCCTACCGGCCGGGCGTGGATATCGCCTATGAGCCGCTGTTGACCGGCGTCTCGCTAGCTATCGCCATTGTGGGTGTCGGCCTGGCTCTGGGCGGGGCGACGATCTGCGGACGTTTCGCGCCTGCCCTTGGCGGGGCGGTGTTCGGACTGGCGGTCGCCGCCATGCACTTTGTCGGCATGGCCGCCATGGCGGTGGAGGGCGTGGTGCACTGGTCCTACGCCTATGTCGCCGCCTCCCTGATCGGATCGGTGGTGTTCGGCGCCGCCGCCTTCCAACTGAGCGCCTGCGAACAGGATCGGTTCGCCCGCATGAAAGGCGCTGCGGCGATGGTTCTGGGCATCGTCTGCCTGCACTTCACGGCGATGGCGGCGATGACCATCATTCCCTTCGCCGCCGCAGACGGCGTGCTGACTGGCGAGGATGCGCAGCATGTGCTGGCGCTGGGCGTCGCCGGGGTGGGCCTGCTGGTGCTGGGGGCGGGCGCCGCCAGCCACGTTCTGGACCGTCAGGCGCACGCACTGAACCGTGAACGTCAACAATATCTGATCGACAGCAGCGTCGACGGCATGGCCATCGAGCGCGACGGCGCCATCATCGCCGCCAATGAAGTCCTGGCGACCCTGCTGGGAGTCGAGCGCGAAGTCCTGATGGGGGCGAGTCTGGAGCAATGGGTCGAGGACGCGCATCGTCTCGCCGACGGCGCCGTGGCCCAGACCGTGCTGCGGTCCGACGTCGGAGACGTCGCCATCGAGCTGTCGGCCCGTCGCGACCAGACCACCGGCGGGCGCACCATGATCTATGCGGTGCGCGACCTCCGCGACCGGATGGCTCAGGAGCGTCGGATCGCTCATCTGGCGCGGAACGACAGCCTGACCGGCTTGCCTAACAGGGCTTCCTTCCTGGAACGGCTGACCCGGCTGAAGAAGACTGCGGCGGAAGGCGAGAATCTGGCTCTGTTCGCCCTGGACCTTGATCGGTTCAAAGAGGTGAACGACCTGTACGGCCACGCCGTCGGCGATCGGCTTCTGTGCACCATCGCCGAGCGGATGAGGGCGGCCCTGCAGGAGGGCGAGTTCATTGCGCGCCAGGGCGGCGACGAATTCCTGGCTCTGGCGTCTGTCGCGAACCGGGACGAGGCTCTCGCCGTGGCCGAACGTCTGCGCGAGGCGGTGATTGAGACCGTGACCATCGAGCACGCTGACCTGTCGTGCGGCGCCAGCATCGGCGTTTCCCTGTGGCCTGAAGACGCCCAGGACGTGTCCACTCTTATCAATAACGCCGACCTGGCCATGTATCGCGCCAAGGCCTCTCTGACCCAGGATGTCTGCTTCTATGAGGCGGACATGGATCAGGCCGTCCGCGCGCGCCGCCGCGTCACCCAGGCGCTGCGCGAGGCGCTGGAGCGCGAACAGTTCGAACTGCACTATCAGGTGCAGGCCTCGGTCGAGACGGGCCGGGCCACCGGCTATGAAGTCCTGCTGCGCTGGAAGAACGACGAAGGCCGCTACACGTCGCCTGCGGACTTCATTCCCGTGGCCGAGGAGACCGGGCTGATCCTGCCGATCGGCGAATGGGTCCTGCGTCAGGCCTGCCGACAGGCCGCCGCCTGGGCCGAGCCGCACCGCATTGCGGTCAATCTGTCGCCGGTCCAGCTGAGCCATGTCGACCTGCCGCGTCTGGTGCATCAGATCCTGATGGAGACCGGCCTGTCGCCGTCGCGTCTTGAGCTTGAGATCACCGAGACGGCGATGATCACCGACATGGAGCGCACCACCCATGTGCTGCGTCAGCTAAAGGCGTTGGGCGTCACCATCGCTATGGATGATTTCGGAACCGGCTATTCCTCGCTGTCGACGCTGAAGGCCTTCCCCTTCGACAAGATCAAGCTGGATCGCTCCTTCATGCTGGAGCTGGACGGGGCGGCGCCCCAGTCGCGGGCCATCATCCGCGCCGTCCTGACCATCGGCGAAAGCCTGGCGATCCCGGTTCTGGCCGAGGGCGTCGAAACCGCCGAGCAGCTGGCCTTCCTGCGGGCTCAGGGCTGTAATGAGGTTCAGGGCTATCTGCTGGGTCGGCCCCAGCCGGAAGCTGACGCCCTGTCGCAGGGCGCCGCCATGATCCCGGCAGTCCCGATGCAGTCCGCTCCGATGCGGGCAGCAAGAGAGGCCGCCTGAGGCGGGCGTTCGCAGCCTTTCCGATTATTCACGTGATCCAGAACCGCGACGCTGGCAGTGTCGGGTCAATCAACACGGGAAAATCCTATGCGTCGTCTCATCATCGCTCTCGCCGTCGCTGCGGTCGCCGCGCCCATGCTGTCGGGCTGCATCATCATCGCCACCGAGAAGCCGACCACGCGCGTCATCCACTCGGCCCCGGCTGAGGCGAACTGATGCGTCTGGCTGCTGTTGCGGCTGCGGCCGCCCTGCTGCCCCTGCTGGGCGGCTGCGTCATCTATTCGAACGAGGGGGGCGAGAAGGTCTCCATCGTCACTGATCAGGGGGCGACGCGCGCCGAGGCGCTGGAAGCCGTGCGCAAGGTCGACTTCGACGGCCAGCGGCTGAATGTTGTGGTCGGCTCCAACGGCTGCACTGAAACCTCCAGCTTCGAGGTCAAGATCAAGGACGGCGATCCGGCCGAACTGACGTTGACGCGCCGTACGCCGGACCTGTGCAAGGCTCTGGTTGCGGAAGGCGTGACGGTCAGCTGGACCTACGCTGAACTGGGTCTTGAGCGCGGCCAGCCGGTGCGCGTGCTGAACCCGATCAGCCTGTAAAAGCCGAAAACTAAGCCTGAAACGGCCCCAGCATCTCAGCCGGGATGCGGGCCGGGCGCAGGGTCTTGGCGTCGACCAGGCACCATTCGGACAGACCCTGCGCGCACAGGCGCCCTTGGGCGTCTTCGATGCGGACATAACGGTTGAAGCGCGGCCCCTGCGGGTCGCCGACCCAGGTGCGGGCGATCACGCCTGTCGCGCCCGGTTCGATGGCGCGCATGTAGTCGATCTCATGACGCAGGGCCAGCCAGGCCCATCTGGCGCGCGTTTCCTCGTCGAAGCGCGCGTTCCAGTGCGCCGTGCCGACATCCTGCAGCCAGCCGACATAGACGACGTTGTTGACGTGGTTGTTCTCGTCGATGTGTTCCGGCCGCACGTCCAGCGGAACGACGAAGACCTCGCGGTCCTCACGCGGCTGAAGTTGCGGCCGGGCCATCGGTCAGGCTTCGCCCATCTTACGCTTCACCAAGGGCGACGCCCTTCTCGGCCATCAGGGCCTGAAGCTCGCCTGACTGGAACATCTCGCGCACGATGTCCGAGCCGCCGACGAATTCGCCCTTCACATAGAGCTGGGGGATGGTCGGCCAGTCGGTGAAGGCCTTGATGCCTTCGCGCAGGGCTTCGTCCTGCAGCACGTCCACGCCGACGAAGGGCGCGCCGACGTGATCCAGGATCTGAACGGCCAGCGAGGAGAAGCCGCAGCGCGGCGAGTCCGGCGTGCCCTTCATGAAGAGCACCACGTCATGCTCAGCCACCGCCTGGGCGATGAAGGCGTGGACGGGATCGGCGGCGGTTTGTTCGGTCACTGTGTCGAAACCCTTCTTGAGGAGCCCGTGAGCTAGGCGCCCTTTGGGGCCGGGTCAAGGCCGGGCCAGTGCAGAGGCAGTGCGGGGCGGACTTTGCGGCTCAGGCGGAATGCGTGCTGGCGGTCAGCCGCTCGGCCCGCTCCGCCAGCGTCTGGGCGCCGTATTCGCGCGCGGTCTGGGCGGCTTCAGTCAGCATCAGGCCGACGCCGCGCGGGCTTTCGCCGGTCCACCGCGCCCGGGCCAGCGCCACCCGCGCCAGGCCGATCTGCTCGGCGGCCCAGTCCAGCGGCGTGGCCGTGACCGAAGGCCGCGCCAGACGGCGCCGCAGGCTGGTCTCGATATCCAACAAGGCGGTCAGGTCGCCGGCGGCGCTGGCGCGGGCGGCGTCCTGTGACACGCGCTGTTCATGGGCCAGGGCGCCCAGGATCAGGCCGCCGCCTTCTGTCAGGGCCTCGGCCTGGATCAGCACCACCGACGGCAGGGTCTCGCGCTCGGCGCGCATGACCTGAATGGCGGACCAGTCCAGCGGGCTGTGATCGGGCGTGAACAACTGGGCGGCGACATCGAACATGGCCTGCGCCTGATCGCGGGCGGCAGGGGCGTCGGCGACGGCCGCCAGGGCCGCCATTCCCGCCGCGCAAAGGGCCAGGGCTCGGGCGCGGCTCAGCGGCCTCTGTTCCGGAGCAGCGGCCTCGACCAGGGCGCGCAGGTCGCGCCCGGCCTGATCCAGCATCCGGGGATCGCGCGCGGTCAGGCCGATCTCCAGCACCAGGGCGGCGCGGTCCAGCCGTATCTCGTCTTCCAGAGTGCGCGGGCCCTTCAGATTGGCCAGGGCGGTTTCCAGCAGGCTGGCGGCCTCGTTCATCTCCGACAGCCGGCCGGACAGAAGCGCCAGCCGCGAGCGCAGTCGGGCGTGCAGCGCCGCAGCCGCCGCCACCGTATCCACACGTCGCGCCGCAGGCAGGTCGCTCAACAGGTCGAGGGCGGCGGTCAGCCGTTCCGGCCCGCCGCGCAGGTCGAAGGCCAGCATGGCGCTTGTCGCCAGATCCAGGGCGGCGCGCACCGCCTGATCGCCGTTGGCGGCGTGTTTGGCGGCGTCGCGGCCGCTGCTTTCGGCCCGCTCCACGCTGGCGGCCGCGCCGCAGCGGCGGGCGTGCTCGCGCCACAGGGCGGCGGCGCGCAGGGCTACGTCGAACGGACGGGGGCATGAGACACGCCCGGCGTCGGTGGATTGCTGACGCGCCTCGACCTCGACCAGACCCACGCCGATCAGCTCCAGCCAGCCAAGGTCGTCGCTGTCGCGCGCCTTCTCGAACAGCCGTCTGAGATCTCTGCCGAATTCGAACATTCGCCTGTATCGCCGCCTGCATCGTCCCGCTTCGGGATCAAGAGGATGATCCCGGCATCGACCAAGCAAACGCAGCGCCGTTGGAACGGTTCGCCTTGGCTATGAAGACAAATTGTCGGACGGGCGTAAGCGCAGGCCTCGGTCCAGCGGCGTCGCGGCGCTCCTCAGCCCAGGCGGGGCGCCTTCTGGCGGCAGCGCTGCAGGGTGGCTCGGGCCTCGGATTCCCCGGCGGAAAGGCGACGCACGGCGTCCAGGCGCGCGCGTGTCTGTTCCGTTTCGGCCACGGCGGGATTGCGACCGGCGACGGTCGCCGCCTGCATGGCCGCCAGCGACCAGTAGAGGGCGGCGTCATAGAGCGAGCGGCCATAACGGCTCTCTCCGCCCTCCAGTTCGGACGCCGCCTGTGTCAAACCGGCGCAACGCACCGCCTCGTCATAGGAGACGAGCCGGGCGCTGGGCGCTGGGGCCGCAGCCTGGGGCGAGGTCTGGGCCTGCGCCGAGGTCTGGGCCAGCGCCATGGCGGCGGTGACGGCAAGGATGAACATCAGAACTCCACAGGCGCGGGGAGCGCCGAACTGGCCCTACTAGAGAACCACGTCCCCGCGAAGGATGAAAGACGTGTTCAGCTAAGCTTCAGGTTGCATCCGGGGCGTCTGGCATGGCGCGGCCCTGATCTGCGAGCCAGCGCAGGAACTGACGGCGGCCTTTCGACATCTCGCCTGCGCCGGGAATGGCCGCCACGGCGCCGTTGTCGCGAGCGAAGCCGAACGGCGCCAGCAGCCGCCCGTCCGCCACCGCCTCGGCTGTCAGCGCCCACGGCAGAACCGCCGCGCCCCAGCCCGCCAGGGCGCCGTCCAGCGCAAAATGCAGATGGGCCACAGGACGCTCGTGCGCATCGGGCAGGCGCCGATCCGTCAGGCGGGCCCAGTCCTTCCACGCCGACAGATGGGTGCGCGGGGCCAGACGCGGCGCGTTCAGGACGTCCATCCGCGCATCGCGCCGGATCAGGGCTGGGGCGATCACCGGCCCGATCGCATTGGGAATGACGCGAATGGCGCCCAGACTGTCGATGCGCGAGGCGTCCAGCAGCCGCAACAGCACATCGGCCCCCCGGCGGCTGACGGCGTGGGGCGCCAGTTCGACCAGATGAACCCGCACCTGCGGATACAGGCGGTTGAAGTCAGCCAGCCGGGGGATCAGCCATTTGACCGCCAGACTGGCGTTGGCGGCGACATGCAGGTCGCGCCCGTCGCTCCGCGCCTCGGCCACGGCGGCGGCGATCTGGTCGAAGGCGGCGGTCAGGCCAGGCAGGAGGCCCCGCCCCGCTTCCGTCAGCGTCAGGGCGTGACGCGGCCCCTCGAACAGGCGCAGGCCCAGTTGCGTCTCCAGCGCCTTGACCTGCCGGCTGACGGCGCTGTGGGTGACGTTCAGCTCGGCCGCCGCGCGGGTCGCGCTGCCGGTGCGCGCCATCGCCTCGAAGGCGCGCAGGGCGTTCAGCGAAGGCAGAGGCGCTGAGGCTGTGAGGTTTTCGAACATCTCGCGTTCGATAGGTCGCTTTCGCCACGCGGGCAAATCCGCTGACACAGCGCGCCATGTCGCGCCTCGCCGTTTCTCGCCTGATCATTCCCGTTCTGGGCCTTGGGATGATCGTTTCCTTCGCCTCCAGCTACTATCTGCTCGGCGTGCTGGCCGAGCCCTTGGCGGCGGGCGTGGGTACAACGCCGGGGGTGGTGTTCACGGCTCTGTCGGGCGCATTTCTGGTCTCGGCGGCGCTCAGCCCGTTCGGCGGGTGTTGGATCGACCGGCGCGGCGGGCGCGAGGTGTTGTCGGCGGCTGCTTTGATCTTCGCTCTGGCGCTGATCCTGCTGGGGCTGGCGCGCGATCCGGTCGTCATGGTCGCGGGCGTGCTGATGCTGGGGGCGGGCATGGGCGTGGGGCTGTACGGCCCCGCCTACGCCGTGCTGGTGGCCCTGCATGGCGAGGCGGCGAAGAAGCCGATCACCGCCGTTTCCCTGCTGGGGGCCTTCGGCGGGGCGTTGGGCTGGCCGCTGACCTTGCTGATGATCGAGACTGTCGGCTGGCGCGGCGCCTGTTTCGTCTGGGCGGGGGCGCATGTCGTGCTGTGTCTGCCGCTCTATTGGGCCGTGCTGCCGGATGGGCGGGCCGGGGGCAGGCCTCCTGCGTCCGGCCGCGTGCGGTGGGACGGGACCATGATCCGGTTGGCCGTCCTGTTCGCCGGAGCCTGGTGGGTGGCTACGGCCATGAGCGCCCATCTGCCGCGTCTGCTGACCCGGCTGGGCTTGAGCGCAGCCGAGGCGGCCATGGCCGCCGGCCTGATGGCGGGCGCGGCCATCGCGGTGCGCCTGATCACCCTGGCGGCGCCGGGCAGGGGCTCGCCCGTTGCGGCGGCGCGGGCGGCGACCCTGCTGCATCCGTTCGGCGCCTTGGTCGCCTTCGTCGGCGGCAAGGGGGCGGCGGGCGCTGTCGCCCTGGGCCAGGGGGCGGGCAACGGCCTGCTGGCGGTGGCCTCGGGAGTCCTGCCGCTGCATCTGTTCGGGCGTGAGAACTATGGCGCGCGACAGGCCCTGATGCTGACGCCCGCCCGTTTCGTTCAGGCGGCTGCTCCGGCGCTTTACGGCGTGGTGCTGGACCGCTCGGCGGGGCTGGCCATGCTGCTGTCCAGCGGGGTCTGTCTGGTCATGTTCGCCATGACCTTCGGGCTCAGACGAAAGCCGGGCCTTTAATTCCCGGCGCGATCAGGCAGAAGGGGGCCATGTTCATGCGCCGCTTCATCCAGCTTCAATTCGGCCTGTGCCTGTATGGCGTCGCCGCCGCCATGATGGTGCGGGCCAACCTGGGCTTGGATCCGTGGAACGTCTTCCATCAGGGTCTGTCGTTGCGCACAGGCATGAGCCTGGGGACCGCCTCCATCCTGATGGGGGTGGTGGTGATGCTGACGTGGATTCCCCTGCGGCAGAAGCCGGGGATCGGCACCCTGTTCAACATCTTCGTCATCGGCCTGTCGATGGACGCGGCTCTCGCGGTCATGCCCGAGATGACGACCCTGCCGCTGCGGCTGGCCTTCATGGCGGGGGGCGTCGTGCTGACGGCGTTGGGCGCCGCGGCCTATATCGGGGCGGGCATGGGGACGGGACCGCGCGACGGCCTGATGGTCGGGTTGAACCAGCGGCTGGGCTGGTCGATCCGCGTGTCGCGGATGCTGATCGAGCTCAGCGTCCTGGCCGGTGGCTGGCTGCTGGGCGGCTCGGTCGGCGTCGGCACGATCGTCTTCGCCGTGGGCATCGGCCCGCTGATCCAGATCTTCCTGCCGTGGTTCCAGGCGTTGGGGCGCGGCGAGAAGCGGGTCGCGCGCGCCTGATCCATCAGCCGCGCTCCCTGGTCTTGCTGAAGACGACCTTGGGGAAGCGTTCGGAGACGTAGCCTGTCTCCCAGCTCGACTTGGCCAGGAAGACCGGGTTCTGGTCGATATCGGCGGCCATCTGGGGGCGGTATTTGCCGGCGAAATCCTCAAGGTCGGCTTTGGCGCCGGACACCCAGCGGGCCTCGGCGTAGGGGCTCGGCTCGAAGACGACGTCCAGGCCGTATTCCTCGCCCAGACGGTCGGCCATGACCTCGAACTGCAGCTGGCCCACGGCGCCGACGATGAAGTCCGCGCCCAGTTCCGGGCGGAACAGCTGGGTCACGCCTTCCTCGGCCAGACCGACCAGCGCCTTTTGCAGGTGTTTGGCCTTCAGCGGGTCCTTGACGCGGACGCGCTGCAGGATTTCCGGGGCGAAGTTGGGCAGGCCTGCAAAGCGCACCAGGCCGCTCTCCGACAGGCTGTCGCCGACGCGCAGCACGCCGTGGTTCGGAATGCCGATGACGTCGCCCGCATAGGCTTCTTCGGCCAGTTCGCGGTCCGAGGCGAAGAACATGATGGGGGCGTTGACCGACAATTGCTTGCCGGTGTTCTGGACCTTCAGCTTCATGCCGCGTTTGAAGCTGCCCGAGGCCATGCGGAACATGGCGATGCGGTCGCGGTGGTTGGGGTCCATGTTCGCTTGAACCTTGAAGACGAAGCCAGTGACTTCGTCCTTGCTGGGTTCGACCGTGATGTCTTCGGGCGCGGGGGCGTTGCGCGTTTCGGGCGGCGCCTCCTTGCGGGCGCTCATCGTCTTGGGCGGCGGCGCCCATTCGCCGATGGCCTTCAGCAGTTCCTCGATGCCGAAGTGGCGCAGGGCCGAGCCCCACAGCACGGGCGTCATGTGGCCTTCCAGAAACGCTTGATGATCGAACGGCTTATAGCCCGCCTCGACCAGTTCCAGCGCATCGACCATGTCGGCCTGCTCGTCGCCCTGGAAGAAGGCGGCGGCCTGATCGAAGGGCAGGGGCGCGGGGTGTTCGCCGTCATTGTCGGCGGTCTTGCGGGTATAGGGCTGGAACCGGCCCTGACCGCCAACCTCGGCCAGACCGCGCAGACGGTTGCCGCTCTCAGCGGGCCACCAGATGGGCGAGGGGTCCAACTGCAGACGCGATGCGATCTCGTCCAGCAGGGCCATCGGGTCCTGCGCCTCGCGGTCCAGCTTGTTGATGAAGGTGATGATCGGGATGTCGCGCAGGCGGCAGACCTCGAACAGCTTCAGCGTCTGCGGCTCGATGCCCTTGGCGGCGTCCAGCACCATGATGGCGCAGTCGGCGGCGGTCAGGGTGCGATAGGTGTCTTCGGAAAAGTCTTCGTGCCCCGGCGTGTCCAGCAGGTTGAACATCTTGCCGTCGTGCTCGAACGTCATGACCGAGGCGGTGACCGAGATGCCCCGTTCCTTCTCGATCTTCATCCAGTCCGAACGGGCGCGGCGGTTTTCGCCGCGCGCCTTGACCGCGCCGGCCGCACGCACGGCGCCGCCCGCCAGCAGGATATGCTCGGTCAACGTCGTCTTACCGGCGTCCGGGTGGGCGATAATGGCGAAGGTCCGACGGCGATCGGCCTCCTGCGCGAGGGTCAATTTGGACATTGAGCTTCCTTTAGGAGGCGCGACCTAGCGCGCCGGGGCTCAATTGTCGACGTTCACGATGGCGTGAGAGACCCTTCGCGTATGAAGGTTATTCGAGGCATGCTCATTTTCGGGAGACGGCGGGCCATGAGTCCGCCGCACTAGGGAAGGGAAACATCATGGCTCTGGTTGATCCGGGCAAGGCCGCGCCTGCACCGAACGCGTCCAAGATTCATCCACTGGTCTGCTTTCTGGCGGGGTTCGGCCTGATCGTCTTGGCGGCGGCGCTGGTGCATACAGTGTTCGGCGTCATTCTCTAGCGCCTTCAGGTCAGGCGGCGTCGGCGGCCTGACCCGGCGCATCGGCGTCGTCTTCGTCGTCAGGCTCGGGTCCTGTTTCCAGCGGAGCCTGGTGCAGGGCCTGTCGCGCGCGGTTGATCATGGCTCGCGCCTGGCGCTTGTAACCGCTGGAATGGGGGCTGTTGGCCACCGGCGTCAGGACCGCGATCGCTTCCGGGTTCATGCCGCGCGCCATATAGGCGTGGGCCAACCGGGTGCGGCAGTCGAAGGACTGCGGCGCCAGGGCGCAGGCGACCTCCAGGGTGGAGATGTCGTTATCTGTCGGATAGCGCGGTTGTCCGTTCCGTACGTCGTTCAGACCTAGATATATACGGAAATCCAGCGGGTCGGCGTCCATCGCCCGGGCGAGATAGACGGAGGCCTGACGACGAAGGTCATTGTCATCGTCTATCGACTCCGCTGCGTCGGTCTGGTCCAGCAGCGCCAGGGCGGCGACGCGCAGGACCTGGGCGTTGCTCGTGTTGGCGTCGAGGCTGGGCGCCAGAGCCGCCAGCGCCAGATCGGGGCGTTGCGACAGTCGGTGGGCGCGGGCGGTGAGCAGACGGCCTATATCGGAGTCCGCGTGAAGTTCGCCCAGGGCGAAGGCCGAGCGGATCAGTTCGGCCCGGTTTTCGCTCGCCTCTTTGCGCTCGCGAGCCCGACGCGCCTTTTGCGCCTCTGATTGAGTTTCGTCGTCGGCCGCTTCCTCGGCCGGGCGTTTGATCGGCTCGTTATCGAGGCGCACATCCAGCCAGATGGCGTCCGCTTGGGCTTTCGACAGCCGACTGATCGCCACCTGGGGATTCGTGACCGCGATCTGGGGCGAGGTCACATTGATGGAGCCGGAAATATACCGCCATACGTCGTCCTGAAGCTGGGCGGGGGTCCGGCCTGTCGCCGCCTGCATGGCGACGACGGAATCCTCTCCCCCAGCCACAGCCGCCAGATAGCGGCCCAGCATTTGGGTGCGTTCGGGCGTGCTCATGAAGTAGTGAGTCATGGCCCAGGCTTGGGCGTAATAGCTATGCGCCGGGTAGCGTCCGGAATCCGAGATGCGCCACTTCAGCACATCCTCCATCTTGGCCCAGGAGCTGAAACCCATTGTCAGAGAGTTCATCCGACCGGGATTGTGCCGTCCGAATTGGATCTTCTTATCGGTCAGGCTGGCGGTCGAGTAGAATTCGGCAAAGCCCTCCACGAACCAGGATGGATAGGCGTTGGCCTGCATCTGGAACATGAAGTGGTGCGCGTATTCGTGGAAGACGACAACGTCACCCATAGAACTGCGCGTATCCACGATAGTGTAGATGCGGCCGCTGTTGGGCGAATAGTAGCCTGCGACCCCCTCGCTGATACCAGGAGACATGCGGTTCATGTCGCGCCGACCCTCGGCCATGAAGATCTCCAGCTTGGGGATCTCATGGTCGGTCGGGATGGGGTAGTAGGTCCTCAGCAGGGCGTCGAAACGCTCGACCTTCTGGGCGTAACGCCGCAGGCTGCCTTCCGAGGTGTCGCCATAGACGATGAAGTGGTCGGTTTCGGCCCGGAGCCATTCCGCCAGTGCCGGCGATGCGGCGAAGCTGCTTAGAGCTGATGCTACGGCCAGCGCCGCGCCGCGCTTCAGGCGAAACCGCATTTTCTTGTTCATCGCCCCTTCGTCCCCCCAAGGCTGAGGAGCAAAACGTAAAGAACGATGGTGTTTTAGGGAAGCCCTAAGCGGCCAGACGGCTCCAGACCGCCTTGTCCGCCGCTACGGCGTTCAGGGCGCCGCGACGCGCGTGCTGGTGCAGGTGACGTAACACGATCTCGGGCAGGGCGCAGAAGCGCGGCTCGACCAGTTCGGGGGCGCAACCGGCCTGCGGCGCCGCGAACAGGGCGGCGCTGACGCCTTCGGCCTTGTGGGCGATCAGCCAGGCCAGACGGCGTGCGCGGGCGGGATCGTTGTGGTGAAGCAGCGGGTCTTCGGAGAACAGCTCGCAGCCCATCTCCAGCACATAGTCGAACGACAGGTTCTCGAACCGACGCACGTCGTGGTTCGGGGCCGGGCAGGCCTCGTCCAGATCGAAGACGACGTCGTTCAGAAGAAACAGCATGGACCGCGCCCGCTCGCAGGACCATTCTGGCCCCATGCGACGGGTTTTAGGGCGCCGCGCTTGCGGTCCGGTTCACGAACGCGGTGAATGGCGCGGTTACTATTCTTTAGGTCGCCCTAACGCGTCTTTAGGTCGCCCTAACGCGCTTTGCGCTGCTTGAGGGCATTTTTAAAGAGGCTCTACCAGCCTTCGGCCTGCTTGAGGGCGGTCTGAAGGGCCCTTTTACGCCGGTGACCTATCGCGAGAGGGTTCAAGACGTTCAGCCCTGCGTCTTCTCGGTCAGGAAGTGGCGGCCCTGACGGTCCTCGATCTCGACGATCCAGAGGTCGGGGTCGTAGCGGCGCTGGCGGTCCAGATAGGCGTCCAGTTCGTTCTCGAACTCACTGGCGATGGGCTGGATCCACAGGGGCTCGCCGTCCTGGCCGGTCGCCTCGGTCCACAGACGGGCGGAGCGGGTCGCGGTGTCATAGGCCTTGACGATGACGGCCCCGGCGCGGGCGTCGCCCTTTTTCACTACCACGGCGTTAGCGCCCTCAAGCTCGGCGCGGCGGATCAGGGCGCCGACCCAGACGTCAGTGGAAAGAAGCAATTGGTTCACCCTGTTTGGACACGGACCCGGAACCGGCGGCGGCTAGGGTGGCTGCATGAAGATAGCGCCGTCGCCCCGCATAGTCAGCAGAACGCTGGCCGCGATCGTCGCCCTGACCCTCGCGGCCGGGACGGCGACCGCTGCCCAGAATCTTGGCTCCGACGTCTACTATGAGCGCGCTTTCGTGCGGGCGGCGCAGGACAAGTGCCGCCTGTTCGAGCCGCGCCTGACGCAGGCGCTGGAGGCGGCGACGCTGCAGGCGCGCGGGGCGGCCTTGCGTGCCGGGCGTCCGGCGAGCGAACTGGCCGCCACGGCCGAGCGGGCCAAGGCGCGGGCCGAGGCTACCCCCTGCAACGACGCCGAGCTGAATCAGGTCAAGACGCGGGTGCGTCACGCCTTCGCCGGATGGTCGCGGGCGGCGCGGATCAACTTCCCCGGCGACAAGGCCGTCTGGAGCGCCGACCGTTTCGAGAGCGCCCACGACGGCTGGCGCCTGTTTCAGGACGGGGCGACCGGCGCCTCGCCCGTGCGCTTCGGTCTGACCGGCAAGGCGCCGCAGGAGGCGCGTCCGGCGGCGGTCGTCTCCTTCGTCGGCAAGCCCCGGCCCTATGCCGCGCGCATCGTCATGCGCGATGCAGCGCGCTCGCCCCGGCCGTGGCTGGGCGCAGACGGCCTGCCGCCGGACGCCGCGCGTCGCGCGGTCTTCGCCGCGGGGGCCGACCTCGCGCCGCGCGATCTGCTGGGCTCAGGCGCGCGGGCGGGCGAGGTCTGGCGCTTTCCCGACAGCGCGGTTGAGGCGCTGGCGACGCTGGATCCGCGCGAGCCCTTCCTGATCGAGTTCCTGTTCCGCGACGACAGCGTGGCGACGGCGCGGTTCGAGGCGGGCGACTTCGCCGCCGCCCGCGCCTTCCTGGCGATGGGCCCGGTTTAACCGCCCGCTTTCGCAGCGGCAGGCGGTTGCGATCCGAGGCGCCGCCGTGTTCCAGTGCGCCCATGTTCGATCCCGCCCTGTTCGCCGCTTTTCTGGTCGCTATCACCATTCTGACCATCACGCCGGGGGTGGACACTGCGATGGTGTTGCGATCGGCGGCGGCCGAGGGCGCGCGTTCAGCCGTCTTCGCCGGGGCGGGCATTCTGCTGGGGTGCCTGATCTGGGGCGCGGCGGTATCGCTGGGGTTCGGCGCGCTGCTGCGGGTGTCGGAGCTGGCCTATACGGCGGTGAAGTGGGCGGGCGCGGCCTATCTGGTCTGGCTGGGTGCGCAGATGCTGTTCAAGCCGCGCCATAGCCTGGGCGAGCCGGGCGCCGCCCCGCCGCCCAGCGCGGCGGTCGCCTTTCGGCGGGGCCTGCTGACCAATCTGCTGAACCCCAAGATCGGCGTCTTCTATGTGACCTTCCTGCCCCAGTTCGTGCCGCCCTCCGTGTCTGAGGGGGCGAATGTGGCGGGCTTCACCTTCTTCCTAGTCGGGGTGCATGTGGCGCTGACCATCGTCTGGTTCGCCGGGCTGATTTTGGCGACGGCGCCGCTGGGCCGCTTTCTTCGTCGTCCGGCTGTGGTGCGCACGATGGACCGGGCGGTCGGCGCGATCTTCATCGGCTTCGGCCTGAAGCTGGCCGCCTCGCGCATCTGACGGCCCTGTTGAGGGGTCAGGTTTCGGCGAGCACGGGCAGGCGCAGGGCGGCGGCCGTGCCCTCGCCCAGGGTGCTGTCCAGGCTCAACGTCCCGCCATGCAACTCGGCCAGGGCGCGGACGAGGGCCAGCCCAAGCCCGGAGCCTTTCGCCTTCTGTTCGGCTTCGCCCGCCTGCTCATAGGGACGCCCCAGCCGCGCCAGATCAGCCTTGGCGATGCCGACGCCGGTGTCGGCGACGATCAGTTCCAGCATGGTCCCCGCCGCCTGCGCCGAGGCCGTGACCGTCCCGCCCGTCGATGTGAACTTCACCGCGTTCGACAGCAGGTTCAGCGTCATCTGCTTCAGCGCCCGACGGTCGGCGCGGATCATCAGCGGTTCGGGCGGCAGGACGGCGTTCAGCGCCACCCCCTTGTCCTCGGCCTGAAGACGCACCAGCGCCAGTCCGGCCGTCACCGCTTCGCGCGCGTCGAAACGCTCCAGCGCCAGTTCATAGCGGTCCGCTTCGATGCGGCTGACGTCCAGCACGTCGTTGATCAAGTCCAGCAGGTGGCCGCCCGCCTCGTGGATCGAGCGGGCGTAGTCGGCGTAGCGCGCCGGAACCGGGCCGAACAGCTCCTGCCGCATGGCGTCCGAAAAGCCGATGACGGCGTTCAGCGGGGTGCGCAGCTCGTGACTCATATGGGCCAGGAAGCGCGACTTGCCGGCGCTCTGGGCCTCGGCCTCCATGCGGGCGGCGTCCAGTTCGGCCTCGCGGGCGTACTGCAAGGTGGCGTCCAGAGCCTGAACGATCAGGCGAGAGCCGCCGTCATCCATGCGCCGCGCCGTCAGGAGGATGCGGCGGTCCAGCGCCAGACGCGGCGTAAAGCGGACCTGGGCCTCGCCCAGATTGCGCGCGCGGGCCAGCGCAGCCAGGACGGCGGGGCGGTCGGCAGGGTCGACGGCCGACAGCAGTCCCTCCTTGAACAGCGGCTCGACCGGCAGGGCGGCGGGCGCTGCGCCATAGGCGGCCAGGGCGCGCAGGTCCTGGTTCAGCGCCAGGGTCAGGGCGGGCTGACCGGCCAGCAAGGTCTCGACTCCGGCCACGTCGGCCTCGGCGACCTCCATCCGGCGGGCCGCGCGGCGGGCGCCGAGGAACAGGGCGGCCGTGGTCGCGCCCGCTGTCATCAGGGCCGAGACACCCGCCGTGGTCGCGGCCGCCATCGGCGCGCCCAATAGCCAGCCGGACAGCAGGCCCGCCCCCGCCGCCCCCGTCGCGGCTATGGCGGCGACCAGCACGCGGCGACGGCCGCCCAGCGCCAGCCCGGCCGCCAAGGGCGCGAACACGAAGCCCGTCAGCGGGCCGCCCGCTCCGCCGCTGAGCGCTGCGCTCGCCAGCGCCGCCAGCGTCCACAGCGTCAACAGGGCCGAACGAGCCTCGTCATCGTCGCGACGCAGCAGGGTCAGCCCTGCCAGCCCTGGCGCGGCCATGACCCCCAGAGCCAGCAGCAGGGGCGCCGCCGTCCCAGCGGCTTCGGCGCCGGTCCCCGCGCCGGTCGCGAACAGGGCCGTCACGCCGACAGCCGCCGCCCAGCCCGCGTGCCAGGCGGCCACGGCGGCGCCATCCCCGGCGTCGTGCACCTCGGGGCGGCGGATCGGATCAAGCAGGGCGGTGTGGGGCTTCAAGGGCGCTGTAGGCGGATGGAATGAAAACAACTGTATATCTAGGCCGCGTCGTTCCAAGTCCCTAGGGCGCTCGCCTGTAGGGGGAGCGGCGTCGGAAGCGCCGTCCCGGTTGTGATCACGGCGGCAGGAGCCTATGTCGCGCCCATGACTTCCGCCGCCGCTCCCGCCCGCTCCATCGACGAGACCCTGGCCGAACTGGTCGAAGAGTTCGACCTGTTGGGCGACTGGGAAGGGCGGATCGAATACGTCATCGACCTGGGCAAGGACCTGCCGCCCCTGCCCGAAGAGGCGCGGATCGAGGCGAACAAGGTGCCGGGCTGCGCGGCCCAGGTCTGGCTGTCGCTTCGCCCCGAAGGCGGGCGGCTGTTCTTCGACGCCGACAGCGACAGCGCCCTGTCCAAGGGCAATATCGCCCTGCTGCTGCGGCTCTATTCGGGGCGTCTGCCGGGCGAGATTCTGGCGTTCGACGCCCGCGCCGCGCTGGACCGGCTGGGCCTGCCCTCGGCCCTGACGCGCCAGCGCGCCAACGGCCTGAACAGCATGGTCGGCCGCATCCGCGAGGCGGCGCTGACGGCGAGTTGACGTCAGAATAGAGCGTCACGCCTTTCCCTCCCCTTCATGGGGAGGGTGACTGAGCCTGTAAGGCGAGGCCGGGTGGGCGGCGAAGCTATTCAGATGCTGAGCCCCGATCGCGAGGCCCTTCCCACCCGGTCGCTGCGCGACCTCCTTCCCCATGAAGGGGAGGGAGAGACGCTGCGTTCGGGCCTACTGTTGCGGGCCCAGGAAGGCGAAGGCCCGCGCATTGCTGAACTTGGCGGTGGCGTCGCCTGCATGGGTGTTGATCTGGTTCTCGCCCAGCTCCAGCCGTTTGACCGGGGCGCGTTCAGAGAAGTCGATCTTCTTCAGGTCCACCCAGAAGGTGTTCGGCGTCAGGGCCGACTCGAAGAAGTACAGCTTGCGCTTGTGATCCACGACGGTGCGCCAGCGGGTCGAGGAGATGTTGGGCTGATCCGGGGTCGAGATGCCGAACGGCACCGAGACGTTGCGGATTACGCTGAACACGCTGGCCACGGCCATGTTCTGGTCTTCGAACTTGGGAATGGCGTTGGCGTAGAAGGAGGCGCGTGCATAGCGGTCGGCGGCCCGGTTGGTGCCCGGCAGCATGACCGTGCCGCCGATGCCCTGCCAATAGGTGTTCAGCGCCAGCTGCTGATCGAAGGTCGGCGAGTTGGTCATCACCTGGTAGTCGCGGCTGTGGTGCACGACCAGCTTGCCGTCGATGTATTCGAAGATGGCGCTGTCGCCGCTGCTGTCCGACAGGGACAGGTGCAGGGTGGTCAGCCGCTCCTGACCCGGCACATTGTCGCTGACCAGGACGAAGGGCTCGTCGCGCAGGCCTTCGACGGCCTCGGCCACGGTGGCGTAGTTGTCCAGCGCATACTGGGCCCAGGCGGCGATGCTGAGGGCGGGCTTGTTCGGGTCGTAGGTCGGGTATTGCGACTCGACCAGCCACAGGACGTTGGCGACCAGACCCATTTCGTTCACGCCGTCGACGGTCGAGATGTCATAGCCGCTGGCGATGACGCTGCCGTATTTGGACGTCCAGGTCAGGGAGTTGGGACCGCCGGAGCCGTCCCGCGCCATGCCGCGCGGAAAGATCCACAGGTTGGTCATGATCTCGTCCTTCCAGTCCATCGACCGGGCCGTGATCACCGCGCCGTCGTGGCCGTGGTAGACAAGGCGCGTGCACGCCTCGGCTGCCGGAACGGCCAGCATGAAGGCGGCGGCCAGGGCGGCGACGCCCTTCTTCATTCCGTTACGCATGTCGTCTCCTTGGGAGTGAGGGGTCGTGAGGGAAGGGTCAGTAGGTCAGCGACAGGCCCAGCACCGGGCCGTGGCGCGTCACCTTCCAGTCGAAGCGCTGGCCGGTGAAGTCATCCTGCTCATAGTTCTGATGCAGCAGGCGATAGCCGGCGTTGATCGAGACCGCGCCCCCCGCCAGCGGGGTGCGATAGGAGGCCAGCGCCTGCCACGACAGGCTGTGGCGGTCGTCGTCGCCCAGACCTCCGGACTCGGCCTGTGCGCGCAGGGTCCAGTGTTCGGACACATCGCCCTCAATTCGAAGGCCCAGCAGCAGGTCGGTCCATTCGGCGCCCTTCTGAGTGGCGCCCAGCGGCGTGTTCAGATCGGCCCGCAGCTTGCTCCAGCGGGCGCCGACCAGCGGCTCCACGCGGAAGCTGCGCATGTCGCCGAAGGCGGTGCGGCCGCCCAGGGGATCTTCCACGAGACGATAAAGGACGCCTGCCGAAACCGTGGTCGATCGGGTGCCCAGCTCGGCCGGGACGCCCATCAGGGACACGCCCTCATTGGTCCTGGCGTATTGATAGTCGACGAAGCCCGCCCAGCGGCCGCGACGCACCTCGATGTCGCCCATGACGACGCTTTCCAATTGGTCGAAGGCGTCCGAGGCGGAGACATCGACCGGCGCCTTGTGCCCGGCCAGCCTGATGTTCCCATCCAGCGAGGTGGCCCAGACATAGGGGCTGACCGTGACGCGCCACGGCTCGCCCGCGCTGGGTTGGGCAAAGGCGGAGGCGCCGCCCGACAGGGCCAGAAGCAAGCCCAGAACATGTGCGGCTGGACGGAAGAATGTCATGGGAATTCTGCTCGCGGCGACCGAAAGGATCGCCTCTGGGTAGAGCATCCATGCTTAAGCAATGATGGATCGACAATCGCTGATTGCATGCCGCAATGTCGCAGTTCGGCCGGATCACCCGATGCCGTAATGCTCCGCCAGCGCCTGCAGCCCCTGTTTGAGCAGGGTCTTGCCCTGACGGCGGCGTAAGGACAGCGCCTGTTCGGTCAGTTGCAGCGACGTGCCGTGGATGCAGACCTGTTCGACCATGGCGCGAAGGCGAGGGCCGCAGGCCTCCAGCGCCGCCTGCACCCGAGTCGAGGCGGAGATGGCGCGGTCGCTGGGCTCGACCCGTCCTGCGCCGCCGCCGGAGCCGCTGCGGGGCAGGCCGTCCCAGCGCATGGTCATGGAGGGGCCAGCGGCGGCGATTTCGGCCTCGGCGCGGAGGCGCTCGCCCGCCGCGACCTCGGCCGGGGTCAGCCAGGGGCGGCCCGACTGGTCCTTGCGCCGCGCCAGCCACAGGATCGGGCTCTCGCCCAGATTGGCGCGGCGCAGCGTCAGGCGGCCGTCTGCTTCCATCACCGCCCGTTCGCCCTCGATGACGCCGGGGCGGCCGGGCGGGGGCGAGGCGGGGACGTGGTCGTTGGCCGCGCGGGGCAGCCAGCCGCCGCCTTCGCGCAGCCGCAGGCCCGGCCGTTCGATCACGGCGCGGAAGGCGGCCTCGTCCAGGGTCAGCACCACCCGGCTGCGCCGGTCGCCGCCGAGACGCAAGGGATAGGCGCCGTTCGCCTGGTCCAGCCAGGCGCCGGGCCGTTGCAGCAGGCTGCGCGCGCGTTCCAGTTGACGGCTCATCGGCGGCCTCCGGTTTCGGGCGCCAGATCGACCAGCGGCAACTCCATCACCGCCCGCAGCGACCCCTCCAGTCCATCCATCAGCGCGTCATAGTCGGGCCGGTCGCGTTCATCCTCGGCCCAGCGGCAGGCCGCGCCCGCCGTCGCCCGGTTCAGGCCGAAGGCGTGGGCCACCCGCTCCAGCGGCCAGCCGAAGGAGACGTGCGCCAGGTACATGGCCGACCAGCGCGCCCGGCAGGCCCGGGGCCGCACCCGCTCGCGCCGCGTCATTTCCGCGACCGGCACCCCCAGGGCCAGACCTGACAGCGACAGGGCGGCGTCCGCCCGGATACGGTCGCCCTCCGTCACCGGCACGCGATAGGGTTCCATGATCTGCGTTTCCTCCCGTCATTCCTGTGGATGCCGCCATTATGAGTGCGTGCGGCGGCTGTGTTAGGAATGTTATCCTATGAGACGTCAGAAACGGTCGTTTCCCCAGGCGGGGTCGGGCATCGGCGGGGGCGGTTGTGCACGCCCCCTGTGGAAGACGCGCCAAAGGTCAACAGGGGAATGCGGCGCCCGTCGTAAATAAATTAACGAATCCTTGACTCGGGACTCTGGACGGCGATTCGCAAATCACCCTACGCGTTCCATATCGGGACCCGTTAACCCTTCTTAAGGTTTTGGCCCGTTAACGTTGGAACAAGGTTACCCGGCCGTATCTCACGTGCGGTCATCCCAAGCTTTGCCTGGAGGGGCATTAATGCGCGTCCTGTTGATCGAAGACGACCACGCGACGGCTCAAAGCATCGAACTGATGCTGAAGTCGGAAGGGTTTAACGTCTACACTACCGACCTGGGTGAGGAAGGCATCGATCTGGGCAAGATCTATGACTACGACCTCATTCTGCTCGACCTAAACCTGCCGGACATGAGCGGGCTTGAGGTTCTGCGCCAGCTGCGCAACGGCAAGATCAATACGCCGGTGATGATCCTTTCGGGCAGCCACGAGATCGACACCAAGGTCAAGACCTTCGGCGGCGGCGCAGACGACTATCTGACCAAGCCCTTCCACAAGGACGAGCTGATCGCGCGCACCCACGCCGTGGTCCGCCGCTCCAAGGGCCACGCCCAGGCGATCATCCACACCGGCGAGATCGCGGTGAACCTGGACGCCAAGACCGTCGAGGTGAACGGCCACCGCGTGCACCTGACCGGCAAGGAATATCAGATGCTGGAGCTGCTCTCCCTGCGTAAGGGCACGACCCTGACCAAGGAGATGTTCCTGAACCACCTGTACGGCGGCATGGACGAGCCGGAGCTGAAGATCATCGACGTCTTCATCTGCAAGCTGCGCAAGAAGCTGGCGACGGCCGCCGGCGGCAAGCACTACATCGAAACCGTCTGGGGCCGCGGCTACGTCCTGCGCGACCCGGCCGAGGGCGCCGCGACCGTCGCCGCCTGAACAGATCCCGCCTGAGCCTCCACTCAGGAACGATCCAGAAACGCCCGCCGATGAACTCGGCGGGCGTTTTTTATGCCCTTCTCCCCCTTGTGGGAGAAGGATTATTGCGCGAACGCCTCCGTCAGCACGCCGAACATCGGATTGGGCCTGCCTGCGTCATTGAACAGCAGGGGGCTGTCCTGGCCGTCGTCGTTCTTGCCGCGGCGCAGCCAGGAGTCGCTGTCGCGCACGCCCCAGACGGTGAAGGCGAAGCGCTGGGCGGTAGGCAGGTCCATGAAGGCCTCGGCCAGTTCGGCCACGCGCGCGCTCTGCTGCTCGCGGCGCTGGGCGCGCGGGCGCAGGTCCGGCATTCGGCCGCCGCGCTTCAATGAAGCATCCAGTTCGGAGACATGGATGGGCAGGCCGAACTGGCGCGCTTCGTTCATGAAGGCGGCGATCTGGCCGCCGGGGATTTCGATATCGAGGTGGGACTGGATGCCGATGCCCTGCACCGGGGCGCCTGCCTTCAGAAGCCGTTCGATCAGACGCAGGAAGGCCGCGCCCTTCTTGGGCGTATTCTCCAGGTTGTAGTCGTTCAGAAACAGGGTCGCCTCGGGCGTGGCGATGCGGGCCTGTTCGAAGGCGCGGATGATATAGGCGTCGATCCCGCCCAGACCCCGGCTCCAGACGCAGTCGCGATAGCCGCTGCCGTCATCCTCGACCGGCTCGTTGACCACGTCCCAACCGACGATCTGGCTGCGCCAGCGCCCGGCCACCTCGGCGATATAGCGGTCGTGTTCGGCGATGAAACGTGGGCGGTCATCGACGATGGCGGTGAACCAGGGATGCTCCTGCGCGTACCAGATCAGGGCGTGGCCGAAGAGGCGGATGTCCAGATCGCGCGCGAAATAGGCGATGCGGTCCGGGGCGTCGAAACGCAGGGAGCCATCTTTTTGCAGGATGTACTCCATCTTCATCTCCCACTCGGGCGTAAGCTGGGAGAAGTGGGTGGAGACGAGGCGGAACCAGTCCTGATCCGACAGCTGGCCGGACATGGCGACCGTGCCGACGGGGAAGGGGGCGACGGACTTCAGCGGGCGAACGGGACCGGTCGGCGGCGGCGCGGGCGCCTCGCCCGCACCGCACGACGCGAGCGCGAGGGTTGAGGCCAGTAAGGCGCGACGGTCGATCACGTCTAGCCCTCGGCGCGGCGACGCAGGCCCATTTCGTCATAGGCGGCGGCCTCGCGCTTGGCGGCGGCCATCAGCTTGTTCAGCCGGGTGGTCTCGGCGACGTGCTCGAACTTCTTCAGTTCTTCAAAGGCGCCGGTCAGGGCGTCGCGGGCGCCTTCCTCCTCAACGGAGACGGCGGCGATCTCGGCCTCGGCATCGAGGCGGCGCTGTCTCCAGCCGTTGAGATAGGCCTGCAGCATCATGCCCGAAGCCGGGTCGAGCCGGGCGTTCTCGCGCTCGATTTCGGCCTCTGCGTCCAGCACGGCGACGCGCATCTCGGCCTCGGCCTTGCGGGCGCTGATTTCGGCCAGGCGCTTCTGCAGCGTCTCGACCTCATAGTTTGAGATGCGGATCAGGGATTGGGCCCAGGCCGTCATGCGTCGTCTCCCGCGATCATTGGTCCACCATGCCCTGGTTCAGGATGGTTTCAAGTCTGTCGAAACTGTCGTTCAGGCGCGTCACGTCGTCCTTGTCCTGGGTCAAGAAGCCTTCCAGGGCCGGGTTCAGGGCGATGGCGCGGTCGACGATGGGGTCGGCCCCGGTGCGATAGGCGCCGATGCGGATCAGTTCTTCCATATTGGAATAGGCGCTCAGGCACTGACGCGCGCGGCGGTTCAGTTCGCGCTCGGGCGGCGACTGATTGCCGGGCATGGTGCGGCTGACGGACTTCAACACGTCGATGGCGGGGAAGCGGCCGCGCTCGGCGATCTTGCGGTCCATGACGATGTGGCCGTCCAGAATGCCGCGCACGGCGTCGGCGATCGGCTCGTCATGGTCGCCGCCGTCCACCAGCACGGTGAACAGGGCGGTGATCGGCCCCGCCTCCGTGCCGTCCGGGCGGATCGGCCCCGGTCCCGCGCGCTCCAACAGCTTGGGCAATTCAGTGAAGACGGTGGGGGTGTAGCCCTTGGTCGTCGGCGGCTCGCCCGCCGCCAGGCCGATCTCGCGCTGGGCCATGGCGAAGCGGGTGACGCTGTCCATCAGGCACAGCACCTCCAGCCCCTGATCGCGGAAGAACTCGGCCACGGCCATGGTCATATAGGCCGCCTGACGCCGCTTCAGCGCAGGCTCGTCACTGGTGGCGACCACGACGACAGCGCGCTTCAGCCCTTCTTCGCCGAGAGTCTCTTCGATGAACTCGCGGACCTCGCGGCCCCGTTCGCCGATCAGGCCGACGACGACGACGTCGCAGGTCGCCTGACGCGCCAGCATGGACAGCAGCACCGACTTGCCCACGCCGGAACCGGCGAAAATGCCCAGGCGCTGGCCCCGGCTGGTGGTGGTGAAGACGTCCATCGCCCGCACGCCCAGATCCAGCCGTTCGCCCACCCGGCCGCGCGAATGGGCGGGCGGCGGCGGCGCGCGCAAGGGGTAGGGAACGAGGCCCGGCGTCAGCGGACCCGCGCCGTCGATCGGCTCGCCGAAGGAGTCGATGATGCGGCCTAGCCAGGCGGCGGTAGGGCGCACGCTGGCGGCGGCGTTGATGATGCGGATGTCGGCGCCCGGCGCCACGCCCTCGACCGGGCCGAAGGGCATCAGCAGGGCCTTGGCCTCGCGAAAGCCGACGACCTCGGCGGGCAGGGGCGGCTGGCCGCGCCGCTCGATCTCGGCGCGGGCGCCGACGGCCAGACGCGACAGGCCGCCACGCGACTCGATCAGCAGGCCGCTGACGCCCGCCACCTTGCCGGTGACGACCAGCGGGTCGATCGCTTCGACGGCGGCGACAAGATTACGCAAGGAGGGCCCCCAGGCCGCGAGCCGCGCGACCGTTCCCAGTCATGGTGCTGCATCATGGTTAATGGTCAATGAAGCTTAGACTGATCATTCAACTTCTGATTGCAAGTAACGAAGATGAAACCTTTCAAGCGCCTCTGTTATCCACAGGCTTATCCAGTCCATCGCCGTTATTCTGAAGGGGGGCGGTTCGGATGTTCAATGCAGGTCGTCGACAAAAACTGGCTGCGGATATTGAGCGGCTTGGGGAACTGGATCGTCGGATGGCGGCCATCGGGCGGTCCCAGGCGGTGATCGAGTTCGACCTTGACGGCACGATCCGGGACGCCAACGAAAACCTGCTCCAAACGATGGGCTACGGCATGGACGAGATCCGGGGACAGCATCACCGGATGTTCATGGACCCGGCCGAGGCGGCGTCAGCGGACTATCTGGCGTTCTGGCGAGAGTTGAACGAGGGGCGCTTTGTCGCCCGCAAATTCCGCCGCATCGCCAAGGGCGGGCGCGAGGTCTGGCTGGAAGCCTCCTATAATCCCGTGTTGGACGAGGCGGGGCGGCCGCTGAAGGTGGTCAAGCTGGCTGTCGACATCACCAAGGCTGAACAGGCCGCCCAGCGGGCCGAGCAGGAGCGTCTGGCGGCTGAGGCGGCGCAGGCCAGACTGGTCGGCGCCCTGGCGGAACAACTGTCCCGCCTGTCGGATGGCGATCTGATGGCCGCTATCGAACAGGATATGGACGGCGCCCATCAGGCGGTGAAGGCGGACTTCAACGGCGCTGTGTCCAGTCTCAGGACTGCGCTTGAAAAGGTCCTTTCGGCGGTGACGACCCTGCGGGGCGGCTCGGACGAGATCAGTCAGGCGTCGGACGACCTGTCGCGACGCACCGAACAACAGGCGGCCAGTCTGGAAGAGACAGCGGCGGCGCTGGACCAGATCACCGCCACTGTCCAGCGCAGCGCCGAGGGCGCCCGGCAGGCGGCCTCCGTCGCCGCCAAGGCCCATGCCGAAGCCGGTCGCTCGGGCGAGATCATGGGGCGGGCGGTGGCGGCTATGGACGGCATCAGCCGCCGCTCATCCGAGATCAGCGACATCGTCGGAGTGATCGACGAGATCGCCTTCCAGACCAACCTCCTGGCGTTGAATGCGGGGGTTGAGGCGGCGCGAGCGGGCGACAGCGGGCGCGGGTTCGCCGTGGTGGCGTCTGAGGTGCGGGCGCTGGCCCAGCGGTCGGCTGAGGCCGCCAAGGAGATCAAGGCTCTGATCTCGGCTTCCGGAGCCGAGGTGGCGCAGGGCGTCGAACTGGTCGCCGAGACCGGCCGCGCGCTGGGGACCATCGCCGAACAGGTCAATGAGATGGACGGGCTGGTCGCCGAAATCGCCGCCTCGGCCCAGGAACAGGCCTCGGGTCTGGGCCAGGTCAATCAGGCGGTGAACCAGATGGATCAGGTCACGCAACAGAACGCCGCCATGGTCGAGCAGACGACGGCCGCCGCCGCCAACCTGAAGACCGAGGCCGAGCATCTGGCCGAACTGGTCGGACGGTTCCGCACGGGCGCCGAGGGCGGCGCGGTGCGCGCGTTGAAGACCTATGGCGGCCTGCCGCCCGCGCTGGAGGCGCAGCGCGCCCGTCTCCGTGCGGTCGTCAACGGCCCGGCCGCCGAGGAATGGACCGAGTTCTAGGCGTTGAGATTAGGCCGGGGCGGCCGGATCCTGCAACGGCTGTTCGTCTGACGGCGAGGTCAGCACGGCGCCGACCGAGGCGGCGATGATGGCGGCGATGGCCAGCCACTGCTGGCTGGTGAGGTGCTCGCCCAGCACGAACAGGCCCGCCAGGGCGCCAATGGCCGGATCGCCGCTGACCGCCACGCCGAAGGTGCGCTTGGGAATATGGCGCAGGGCGACCATGTCCAGCGTGTAGGGCAGGGCGCTGGACACGAGGGCGACGATGAGACCAAGCGCCAGAATCTTGGGGTCCAGAAGGCTCATGCCCGCGCCGGCGACGCCGAAAGGCACGACGGTCATGGCGGCGAAGGTCATGCCGATGGCGACGGTCGAGCCGCTGGGCAGATGGCTGACCCGTTTGCCGAAGACGATATAGCCCGCCCAGAACACCGCCGCCCCCGCCGCATAGGCGCAGCCGATCGGATCAAGCCCCGACACGTTTCCATCCAGCGGCAGAAGCAGAACCAGACCCAGCACCGCCAGTCCGACCCAGACGAAGTGGATCAGCCGCCGCGAGTTGAACAGGGCGATCGACAGCGGCCCCATGAACTCGATCGCCAGGGCCACCCCCAGCGGAATGGTGTTCAGCGCCATGTAGAAGCTGAGGTTCATCAGCCCCATCACCACGCCGTAGACCGCCAGGGCGCGCAGGTCGCTGGTGGTGAAGGCGCTGCGCCAGGGACGAAAAACCGCCAGCAGGACGATGGCCGACAGCCCGACGCGCAGGCCCGCCGTCCCGGCCGGTCCCACCATCGGATAAAGCGTCTTGGCGAAGGAGGTGCCGGCCGAAAGCGACACCATGCCGCCGATCAGAGCGAGATAGGGCAGGACCGCTGACAGGCGCGGATGGCGAAGGACGAGGACCGGGGAGGACATGGCCGGCAATCTATCGAAAAGCCGCTCGTTTTTCTTGGCGATTTCGCCTGCCATGCTGCAAGAAACACGCGTATTGTCAGTCATTATGCAAGAAAACGTCGACCTCGATTCCTTTGACCGTCGCCTGCTGGCCCTGGTGCGCCGCGACAATCTCCAGCCAGCGCGCGTGCTGGCGGACAAGGTCGGCCTGTCGGAATCGGCGGTGTCGCGGCGGTTGCGGCGGCTGCGAGACGAGGGGATCATCATCGCCGATGTCGCGGTGGTCGATCCGGCTCGGCTGGCGCGCGTCCTGACCATGCACGTCCTGGTCGAGATGGAGCGCGAGGGCACGGCGGTTCTGGACGCCCTGATCGACAAGCTGACCGCCCGCCCTGAAGTGCAGGCGGCCTGGTATGTGACCGGCGACACTGACCTGATCCTCTACGTCGTGGTGCCGACGATGGAGGCCTATGAAGTCTTCACGCGTGAAATGCTGAACGACGACGCCCGCGTGCGCGCATTCAAGACGCTGATTTCAATCAGGGAAGTGCTCCCGTTCGACCCGGCGCGACGGGCGCTGGCGCGATGAAGCCCGGTTTCCGGTCCTGTTTCAGTTTCGCCGCTGAATCGCCTTGAGAATCCGGATAGGTTGACATCATGCATGGTCGTTTTCCGATCCTCTATATCGCCGAGGCGGACGCCGAAGAGGCGGTCCTGTCGTCCGGGGCGCTGGCCCAGCTGGTCGAGGCGATCCCGCAGGCGACCTTCACCGTCGTCGGCTCTCCGGCCAGCGCGCCGCTGTTCGCCGATCTGCCGCGTCTTCAGCGGCTGATCACGCTGGATCGCGACGGGCGCTGGGACTGGATCGCCCTGTGGAACCAGGTGCGCGAGACGAACTGGGGTCTGGTGGTCGACATGCGCGGCTCGACCCTGTCAGGCAAGCTGCGGCGCCAGCGGCGTGCGGTTAGAGGTAAGACCCTGCCGGGGGTGCATCTGGTCGAACAGGCGGCGCGGACCCTGCAACTGGACGAGATTCCGGCCCCGAAACTGTTCATCGAGCGGGATACGCAGGAAGCCGCCGACGCCCTGATCCCGGCAGGCGACGGACCGATCCTGGCCATCGGGCCGGGCGCCGACTGGATCGGCAAGCGCTGGCCCGCCGATCGTTACGCCAAGATCGCCATTTCCCTGCTGGGCGAGGGCGGGCCGCTGGCGGGCGGGCGGCTGATGATCGTGGGCGAGGAGGCGGACCGCGATGCGGCCCAGACCATCCGCTCGGCGGTCAAACGCGACCGGGTGATCGAGCTTCAGGGGCGGTTGACGCGCCTGCAGACGGCTGCGGCCCTGTCGCATGCGGACCTCTATCTGGGCGGCGACTCCCTGTGGACGCAGCTGGCCGTGGCGGCGGGCGTGCCGGCTGTGGCGGTGTTCGGCCCCTCGGACGAGACGTTGAAGCGCCCGTGGACCGGCGTCGCCGTGCGCGGCCCGCGCAGCCTGCAAGAGTTCCGCGAACTGGACCCGCGCCTGAACCAGCACATCCAGCACATGATGGACCTGCCCTATGAGCGCGTGTTGAAGGCGGCGAAAAGGCTGCTGGCGGAACGGGCCACCTGACCCCCTCGGCTTGCGTCTCCAAGCCTTCGGCGCGCATAAGCGCCGGAACTTCAGGAGATGCGCGCGATGACCCAGACCTATGACCTGATCGTTCGGGGCGGCGAGGTGGCCAACCACGCCGGGCGGGGCAAGGCCGATGTCGGCGTCATCGACGGCCGCATCGCCTTCATCGGCGATCTGTCGCAGGCCTCGGCCGGAGAGGTGTTCGACGCGACGGGCC
Source organism: Brevundimonas sp. LPMIX5 (assembly GCF_003576505.1). Classification (NCBI taxonomy): domain Bacteria; kingdom Pseudomonadati; phylum Pseudomonadota; class Alphaproteobacteria; order Caulobacterales; family Caulobacteraceae; genus Brevundimonas; species Brevundimonas sp. LPMIX5. Next base: position 1,922 of record NZ_QWTZ01000008.1, on the reverse strand, counting down.
TGACCGTGCTGCCGGGCGTCATCGACACCCAGGTCCACTTCCGCGAGCCGGGTCTGGAATGGAAGGAAGACCTGGAGACCGGCAGCCGCGCGGCGGCGCTGGGCGGCGTCGTGGCCGTGTTCGAGATGCCGAACACCAATCCCAACACCACCGATCCCGACACCATGGCCGACAAGCTGGCGCGGGCGCGTGACCGGATGTGGACCGACCACGCCTTCTACGTCGGCGGCACGCATGAGAACGCCGACCATCTGGCCGATCTGGAGCGCCTGCCGGGCTGCTGCGGGGTCAAGGTCTTCATGGGCGCCTCGACCGGCGACCTGCTGATCGCCGACGACGAGGGGGTGCGCAAGGTTCTGTCGAACGTGCGCCGTCGCGCCACCTTCCACTCGGAAGACGAATACCGCCTGGTCGAGCGCCGCAACCTGGCCCGCACCGGCGACTGGACCAGCCACCCGGAAGTCCGCGACGCCGAAAGCGCCATCATGTCCACGCGCCGTCTGGTCGGGCTGGCGAAAGAGACCGGCGCCCGCATCCACGTCCTGCACGTGACGACTAAGGATGAGATGGAGTTCCTGCGCTTCCACAAGGACGTCGCCACCGTCGAGATCACGCCCCAGCACCTGACCCTGGTCGCGCCGGAAGCCTATCAGCGCCTCGGCGCCTACGCCCAGATGAACCCGCCGATCCGGTCGCAGGAGCACGTCGACGCCCTGTGGCTGTGGGGGATGCAGCAGGGCGTGGCCGATGTGCTGGGCTCGGACCACGCGCCGCACACGAAGGAAGAAAAGTCCAAGCCCTATCCGGCCTCGCCCTCGGGCATGCCGGGGGTGCAGACCCTGGTGCCGCTGATGCTGACCCACGTGGCCGAGGGCCGCCTGTCGCTGGAGCGCTTCATCGACCTGACCTCGGGCGGGGCGCAGCGGGTGTTCGGGACGGCCAACAAGGGCCGCATGGCCGTCAGCTATGACGCCGACCTGACCATCGTCGACCTGAAGGCGAAGAAGACCATCACGCATGACCAGCAGGCCACGCGCTGCGGCTGGACGCCCTTCGACGGCTTCGAGGCGACGGGCTGGCCGGTCGCCACCATCGTGCGCGGCCGCGTGGTGATGAAGGACGGCGAACTGATCGGTCAGGCGCATGGCCAGCCGGTACGGTTCCAGGAGACGCTGGCGGGGTGAGCGGTCCCAAGCCTCAACTCGGCTTGATCGGCTTCGGCGCCTTCGGGCGGCTGACGGCCAAGCATCTGGCGCCGTGGTTCGACATTGTCGCCCATGATCCGGCGGCGAGCGACGGCGATGGGCTGGCGCGGCTGACGACGCTGGAAGAGGCCGCCGCCTGTCCGGTGGTGGTGCTGGCCGTGCCGGTCGGGGTTCTGGCCGAGACGGTCGCGGCGATCGCGCCATTCGTGACGCCGGGCGCCCTGATCCTCGACGTGGGGTCGGTGAAGGTGAAGCCGGCGCACGTCATGCTCGACGGCCTGCCGCAAGGGGTTCAGATCGTCGGAACCCACCCCCTGTTCGGCCCCCAGAGCGGCAAGGACGGCATCGCCGGTCTGCGCATCGCCGTCTGCCCGGTGCGCGGCGACAAGGCGGCTTGGCGGGTCGCTGCCTTCTGTCGCCGGATGCTGGCGTTGAAGGTCTTCGTCGTCAGTCCTGAGGATCATGACCGCGAGGCGGCGACGGTGCAGGGTCTGACCCATCTGATCGCCAAGGTGCTGCTGGCGATGGAGCCGCTGCCGACGCGGATGACCACCACCAGTTTCGAGCGGGTCATGCAGGGCGTCGACATGGTCCGCCACGACAGCGCTGCGGTTTTCCGCGCCATCGAACACGACAACCCCTTCGCCGCCGAGGTCCGCCGCCGCTTCTTCGATCTGGCCGAACAGGCGCGGGCGGAACTGGACGACTGAGTCTGGC